>NZ_OY775905.1:0-630000 GCF_963675065.1 uncultured Draconibacterium sp.
CTTCAGATCTGTCGCTCCATGCCATTACATTGCAATGCATTCGTACCGAAACCAAACCTTTGCTGTGTGCTTCGTTCAGGTATTCGTCCAGCCATTGTTTGTTAATCTGGTTGGCACGGCTGTACCTGGAAAGCGAAAGCATATTACGCGCCATTTTCTCAAAACGGGCAAGATTGGCAGTATGGTCGTCGATAAAAATGTACTGGTTGTAGATATGGTTGCATGGCAACAACAATCCTATTGGAGCGGCATAGGATAGTAAACAGGAACTCCGGTCAGTCGAAAGTTTTTCATAACGGCTTTCGGTTGATACTTTAGCCGGCAGATCATCCAAATCAGAAAGCGTATGAAGTATCAGCGAGTTGTCGCCGATTTTCATTTCTCCCGGATTTAAACTAAGATCCTGCAGCGTATTATTATGCCCATGGGAAAGTGAAAAATACTTTTCCACTATTCCCTCATGGGCATCTGTCCCGGTAATCTGGTCGGCTGTTAAACGCCTGAGTTTTATAAAATCACTGTCGTTAACGATTTGCTCAAACTGGTTAGCGGCCTCCACAAAACGCAGAACTGTTTCCTTATTTTTTATCTCTTTGGGCACGATAAATCCCCTGCCCAGTGTGCTAAAAGTGCTTTGTTGTTTGCTGCGTTCCTTTGTTGTCTTTGTCAGATATAGATAACAGGTGTGGTTTAAATACGGACGCTCGTTAAAGTGCCGTTCAAACGAAGAACTTAAAAAGCTTAAATCCTGTTGAGGCTTTTCGGTTTTGTAGTTCTCTTTGATGTACCAGTCCTGTTTATGCACGATGGAATAGTCGGGTAAAACCTTTATTGCCTTATTCCATACTGAATGCATGGCTTCGTATTCTTCCGTTGTAACCGTAAATAGCTCTGGGAGCTTTACCTCAAAAGCAATGGTTATATCGGCATCTTTGCTGATAATACATCCCTGCTCCACTGCAAGTAACGGGAACCGACTCTCCAAAGTAGCAGCTTTAAATGTGTTTCTCATACTGCCTCCTTTCTGTTGGTTTTGAACAAACGGGGAATACTTCGGCGGTTGATTATCCGGCGTGGGAAATTATGCCTTGCCTGCAATTTCATTAATCCGTAACGCCCGAATTTTCTATTTAAAGAAAATGTGAGCCAGACAACCACAAATGCAAGAATAAGACCTGTAAAAATACAGGCCCATTGGTTGATACCGGCCAGGTACATTACAATGAAAACCACGAACGTCCCCAGCAGTCCCCCTGCAAAAACAAACAGATACTGGCTTTGCAGGCCTTTAAACTCGGCGGGTTTATTTACCCCTTTATTAATGGAATATATCGCCATAGTTTACAGAAAGAAGGAACGTAAAATAGTGGCGGCAACAATCAGGAAAATACAGGCACCAAACCAGGCGGCTGCAGTTTTTCCGGTATCGGGATCGCCACTTGAAAATTTACTATACACTTTTACGCCACCAATCAGTCCCACAATGGCACCGATGGCATAAATCAGTTTTGTTGCCGGATCGAAATAAGAGGTAACCATATTGGTGGCTTCGGTGATTCCGGCCGAGCCATCGCCCTGGGCAAAGATGGCAGTTGCCAGAAAGGTGAAGAATAAGGTGATGAATATTTTATATGAATTGATTTGTTTCATAGCATTTTGATTTTGCTCCCCGGTCCCCCGGACCAGAGACTGTTTTACTTTGATTTTTTGAATGATGTGTAGTGAATTCCACTCTGGGATTGATCAAATTCTACCCGTAATCTTTTTCTTTCATGAGCATACCATTTAGTTCGTATTCAGACAGCAGTTTTGCTGCATTTGAACCAAATGTATGGGCTTAAAAGCTGGGGGAAATAAAGTTGGATGTAAGTGGTTGTTTGTGGCTGTGTTTGGCGTTGCTTATGATTATCAGGAATATTTCTATAAGATATATTTTTCAAAGATTTTCGCAAATTCTATTTACAATTTGCATACTAACATAAGTTGAGTATTTTTAAAGAGAAATTGATGAATTAAGGCAGGTCAAAGTTTATAATAATTATAATAAAATGTTCATCCTCACCGACTTTATAAATCAAGAAACATAGCATATTATGCAAATTAAGACTTCGATCATACTATGTACTATAAAACCTTTTAGTAAAGCAGATATTTCTAAAATTTATAGAGTACTAAAACAATTTCCATATTCTGATGAACTTGGTTTTGGTTTTAAAGACATTGATATTAATAGTTCTTATTTAGTTGCAAAACTATTAAAGCGTACCCCATCATATTTATATAGATATGATGTATCCAGTAATCAAGTCTATAAAGAAAATATTGTTCATATATCAGAAACTGAATTTTTATTGGATTGCGATTTTGGAACCCTTGAAATAATCAGTTCACAAAAGGATGCAAATAAATTGAGAAGTGTACTCCGAAATATACTAGGTTCCGAGTACAGTATTAATAATTATGTATTTAAAGCATCTGACATAGTACCTATCATGGAAAAAGGCCACGGACATTTAATAATAACGAAAATGAAAATTTCTAATTTTCAATACGATAAAAATGTCTCAGGTACTTTTTACACTGTACTCAATAGTAATCGAAGAGCAATAGAATTAATTAACAAGTATAAAACTGATATAAACAAAATTACATTTGAAGTTGACTTTGAAGATCATTCGAAATCAGAATTTTCACTAAGCGATTTTGGAGGCTTAACATTAAAATGTGAAGAGAACAAACTCGATTCAAATTTACAATTTATTAAAACATCCTTTTTAAATTCATAAAACTAATGGCAGAAGACCAAGGAGTAAATGGAGATATTTGGAATAATGAAGCAACAATTCTTCTTCGGAAATTAGGATGGGAATTAGTTGCTGATAAAAATATTGATATTCCTGATATTGAAAACAAAGAAAGAGGCGTTGATGCTCTTTTTCAATATGAGAATCCAACAACCAATGGATTTCAAGGCATTCTTCTCGAAGCAAAGCATTACAAACTATCTAGTTATTCAAGAAGTAAATTAGAAAAATGGATTTGTGACCTTTATGATAAAATAGTAAATCTTAGAAACTCTGACGAATTGTATGAGTTATTTCCGAAGATGGAGAATACGATTCTTCGAAATGGATTAATTGTTATTTGGTTTTCAGATTATGAGACAGATCCAACTATTACAGAGAAATTAAAAAAAGACCTAACGTCCATCGATTTTCAAAAGAATGGAAGAGGTGTCACGATACCTAATCGTATTTTTATAATGTCTAATGAAGATATTTTACGACTAACTTCGGTTGTCGATAAAATACATTCATTTAGACTAAAAGATCCTACCTGTATTTTTGAATTTCACTATCCATTTTTAGGTAAAGGTGCAGCAAACTCAACTAAAATATTGTCTTTGGAAAGTATGTTCTCTAAATTTATATATGCGGAAATTCGTGATAAGAATCGGGTATTAAATAAACAAGTAGTTTTTTATTTTGGCAATACTGATTTTAAGAGTATGCAGTTATTAAAAAATGCTTTGCTGCAACATATTGCTCAAACAGGCAATAAACTTGCGATATATAACTATCACAGAAACATACAGGAGTTCCGCAAAATAAAAGACTCAATTATAAATGAATTCAAAAATGATCGAATAGATGTTGAGTTTTTGTCAATGTCACTAAATAAAGGACTACCTGACTGGATACTCGATCATAATCTCGAATAATATGGAAAAATACAAACATCCCGAACCATACGAATTGGAAGAGGTTTTCGCCAACTTTTCTTCTACAACCTTTGTAAGAAATTTCGCAAAAGAAAAAGGTATTTTTATGCCTAATGCACCGAAAGCAGTTCTTGCTAAGGAGTTATCTTTTTTCTTTTTTGACAAAGACGACATTTCACGAATACATAATGAAGCTTATCAGAAAAATTACAAAAACACATTAGCAGGATTTATTGTGAATAACACAGAATCTGATTTTGAACTTATAAACTCAGTTGAAGCCCTAATCAGTGATGGTGCTGCAAAAGACATGACAATAGTCACACCTAGATTAATTTCTAAGAGAAATGAACCAGAAATATACAAGTCTAGTATTACGTATAATAGAAGACGCCTTGGCAGAATGGAGTTTTTGCAAAGTGAGAATACGGAATTCGATTTTTATATTAAGAAAAAAAATGACGAATGGTTAATTGAGGTTGACAGCAAAAGATCGAAGGATCCATCTATTATAAGGGATTTGCTGGGCAAGCATTTAAGAAGAAAGATCGAAATTGAAGAGATTAGGGATATGCTGACAACAGAAAAAACAATTTTATTTTTCGATGCTCTAGCCAAACAAGGAATGAATACCAATATTTGGGAATTTTCTGATGTAGTTCAATTAAGCTTTAAAAAAGATAAGGATCAGGAGACAGATGAAGACCCTGATAGTGAAGCTAATGAAGCGGAGCTTGCTGGCATCAGTAAAGCAATCCTAGATGGTAAAAATTTAAGAGAAAACAAATTTGTTAAAGACTCAGAAAATGAAGGTTATAGATTTACGGCAATGACATATGAATTTAGGTCTAAAAAAGAAAATTCGAGCATTCAAGTAAAAGCAGAATTTAAAGGCAATCCTAAAGTATTTGAAGTAAGCATACCTCTTTATGGAAATTGGGCTGGTTTAAAGGGAACTTTCTTTCCCTCCACATTATCAAATAATGAGGATTTAAATTTTAGATCAGAATTTTGGAATAATGCAAAAGACATATACTTCAAATTAAAAGATGCATATTAATAATTTATACCTCCAAATATGAAAACTGTAATATAAAAAAAAACGTCTATGTTCATGGGGTTTTGAGATTAACACAAAAGAATTTACTTTAGGGAGCAACGACTTAATTTAAGTAATATACTCCCCAATATCAAATCCACTTATTCCATCCTCATAAATGAGAATATCATTTCGTCCTAAACTCCCCAAATGCAAATCAATTAAACCGGAGATACGTTTTTGATAGCTTTCGGAGGTTGCTGCCAATTGTTCAACCCAATCGGTATTTTCATTTTCATAGAGCAGTTTCCCCGTTTGGGATGGTCTTTCCGGGTGCTCATTTTCAACCTCGGTAACTACCTCCATCATTTCTTCAAAAGTTATATCTACCGAAGAACCGTTGGCAATGCCAAGTTCTTCCAATTCTTCATCGAGCTCAACATCCTCATAATCCAGAGCAACTTCAATATCTAGCTTACCTGTGGAATTTGAATGGGATTGACTCTTTCTGTCCGTATTCAAAACGAAGGTGCTTTTTCCGATTATTCCACTTTCATCCGATAAATTACTTTTTCTTTCGCCATTGGCGACAGGAGCAGAAAAACGCCTCCAATATTGGAAGAAAATACTTAGCAGAATAATTATCCCAACGATTACAACAAATTCAATCATAACTTCCGGTTTGGGTTAAAAAATGTCTTCGTTGTTTTCGTTATATCGCTTGACAATTTCCTCCTGAAATTCGTCAAAATGATGGGTCAGCACATTATCGATGTAATTATAAATTGAGATCTCGTCCTTACCGATTACTCGAATAATTTGCTGAATCCGTTTGTGGTATTCCTGCCGGATGGGAACATTCTTTCCAAAACGTGCTTTCGTTTTGGAATCTGAAAGGAAAAGCTCATCATAAGCTTGATTTGCCTGTTTCCATTTTGTAACTGTTGCTGGCTTTTTCTCCTTTGTCTTTCCGGCCTCCGGTTTTTCATTCTGAATGGTTGAAATGATAAATTCTTCATCGATTTCGTCCGGATTGTATTTTTTTCGTGCCATGTCGTTTATTGCTTAATGGTTTCTAGGATTTCATCAGCCAGCGCAATCAGGTTGCTTCCTTTTAAAAGACTGTTGTGAGCAGGAAAAAGTGTTGAGCGAAATACAGGCTTGTGGCCGGAAGTCAGTTCCCTGCGAAAACGTTTTGAATCGGGCACAAATGTTTTTAGAATATTTAAGCCTAACTCGCCGATTACATTTTCATACACATCATACAGTTCGTTTTTCTCCCTACCATCAACCATATTCCAAATCAGGTACAAACCTTTGATATCACTTTTCCCTACACTAATCAGATTTTCATTCAACATGGTGGCAAATTTCAGCGTGCTTTCCATAACCACACGGTCGGCACTTACCGGCGAAAAGATATAATCCATTCCGCCCAATGTTTTTACCACACCTCTGCTGTTTAATGTTCCAGGGAGATCGAAAAATATTATGTCGGGTTGAGTTGTTGCTCCGTCGATCAGATTTTCCGCTACATCAATGGCATCTTCGGGCATACTTTTTTCAACCTGGTATGCCTTTCGTTCAAGCGCGGTAAATTGTTTATAGGCCAATTGCTTGTAATAGTTATCTTTCATCACCTGTTCCATATCGCGCTGGCGTATTTCAGCAATACTGTGCTGCGGATAATCACAATCCACCACTGCAATTTCCAGGCCTTTTACATAGTGCAGGTAACTCGACATTAAAACGGTAAAAGCTGTTTTCCCAACACCTCCTTTTTGTGTGCTGAACGCAATAAATAATGTTTCTTTTTCCATGACCTTTGTTTTTTTGATGAGCAAATTATTTCTATAGTTATTCAATCAAATAGAATAATATCTGAATCATTATTCGATTAATGAGCTCTGTAAATCAGTTTATGTTGCAATGTTTAATTAATGAAGTGTTGCATCGTTTCAACGTTGAAATCCTTAAGCTCTTCGTTGTTGTATAATTTAACTACTCAGTTCTTTGCCAAAATCAGTTTTTAAATATTTCGTTTGCAACATGTTTCATTCCCATTTTATTTATTCCGACTAACATATCTCTGCTTACACCAACCATTAAATAATCCATTATTTCCCCGATCAAATGAACAAATAAAAAGCTTTTAAAACCGTGCTTTTTAAAGAGCAGGAAGTACTTGGCCTTCTCTGGCAGCATTTGGCTTATTTCTGTATGATTAGAATTCAAAACGCCCATTTTACCTTTGTTTCCAACAATTTTCAAGAGTAAAAATATGATCGATAAAACGGCTACGCCCTATAACTTTTATTGTAACGCTACAAGGTGTGCACTGGCACACGGCAAGTTGTGTTTTGAGTAACTCAAAACGTTTCGTGTTACACGAAACCACTTGCCCCGTTGGGGAAAATCATCACTCCGAAGTCGTGTGATTTTTTATAAGAATTCTGGTAATGATTAATGCTTTAAAAACAACAAAATGGGAGTAGGAAAAAGAAAAAATAAACACAAAGGGGGACGTAAACCAAAAAAAGATCCATGTATACATCGTTATGCCATAAGCTTAAATGATGTTGACAATGCACGATTTCTTGCTCTTTTCGAGGCATCGGGAATGGAAGTTAAAGCACATTTTATTACTGCCTGCATTTTTGACAAGCCTGTTAAAGTGGTAAAAATCGATAAGGGATCGATGGATTATTATATGCGCCTGACCTCATTTTATTCACAATTCAGGGCGATTGGAGTCAATTACAACCAGGTTACCAAAGCAATAAAAAACAACTTTTCGGAGAAAAAGGCACTGGCTTTTCTTTCCCAAATACAGAAAGCAACTTTTCAATTGGTTGCGATAAACCAGAAGATATTGGATTTAACCAAAGAATTTGAAAAAAGATGGTTGCAAAAATAAGCTCAGGAAGTTCGATTTATAGTGCATTGGCGTACAATCACGATAAGCTAAAAAAGGATGCTGCTTCTGTTTTAATGGTCAACAAAATGATTGAACCTCTCAATGGAGAGTATTCTATTGGCTTATGCACGAGTTCTTTTGAACCGTATTTAAGCGCCAATAAACGAACCGAAAATCCGGTTATTCATATTTCGTTAAATCCTGATCCAAAGGATAAACTAAACGATGAACAATTCTCACGGATGGCTGAGCAATACATGGCAAAACTGGGCTACGGTAATCAACCATACATAGTGTACAAGCATGAAGACATTGACCGCCATCATTTGCATATTGTTTCAGTAAAAATTGACGAGACAGGGAAAATGATTCGGGACAATTTTCAACACCGGCTATCCATGCGTATTTGTCGGGAACTGGAACAGAATTTTGGATTAACACCCGCCGATGAAAAAGAAAAGAAAGGAGTTTATAACTTAAAGCCGGTTGAATTCGAAAAGGGAAATCTAAAACAGCAAATTGCCAATGTAGTTCGTCCTGTATCGAGAACGTTGAACTTTCAATCGTTTAATGAATACAAGGCCTTGCTTTCATTCTATAATGTTCATGCTACCGAAGTAAGAGGAGAAAAGAATGGGAAAGCTTTTCATGGAATTGTTTACGCGGCATTGGATAATAACGGTAAAGTAGCTGGCAATCCAATCAAGTCATCAAAATTTGGCAAATCCACGGGGCATGAAGCTCTTCTTGCTCAAATTGAAAAATCAAAAGAACAGATCAAAAATAAAAAACTAAAAGATCGACCCAGGGAAGTTATTTCCAAGGTATTTCATAAGAGTGAGAATCGAAAAGACTTCGAGAACCAGTTATTCAAACAAGGTATTTCTGTGCTGTTTCGTGCGAATGATTCGGGGCGGATTTATGGAGCAACTTTTATCGATCACAAGCAAAAGTTTGTGTTCAACGGTTCTCGTCTGGGTAAAGAATTTTCTGCCAATGTTTTTAATGAACGATTTGGCGTAGAAAACAAAACGGATGCACAATTCAAGTCACCAGACCAGGGCCATTCAGAATTTCCAGACAACAAAGACTCAAGCATCGAAAATCTGGCCGGATTGTTCGGCATTGAGGCTCTTGGCGAAGACTACCAAGAGGAAGCTTTCATTAGAAGAATGAAACGAAAGAAAAGAAAAAAACGAAAAAGCTAAGCTATGCAAAACGAAGATGATGTAAGAGCCCTCGCCAAAATTATTGAGCTAATCAGGGCAGTGAGTATCCTCATTTCAATATTTCATATTTACTGGTTTTGTTACGAGATCCTAGTTGAGTTTCATGCAACAGTTGGCATCATCGATAAAATTCTGCTGAATTTTCAGAAATATACCGAAATCTTTTCAATGCCAATCTGGTCGAAGCTGGCAAGTTTTGTTTTATTAGCGATTTCCTGTCTGGGCATACGAGGTGTAAAAACGGAGAAGGTAACCTGGACCAAGATTACGATATTTCTCGTTTTCGGATTAGGTTTCTATTTCTTAAATGGTTTTATGCTGAAACTTCAAACTTCATTATTGGCTAAAAGTATTCTTTACATTTTATCGTTGTCAATTGGGTATGTCCTACTTTTGAAATCGGGATTATGGATGAGTCGCTTATTAAAAAATAACCTGATGCAGGATGTTTTTAACGACGAAAACGAATCATTTATGCAGGAAATGCAATTAATGGAGAACGAATACTCAGTAAACCTCCCCACACGGTTTAAACATAAGGGGACGAACTACGATGGCTGGATTAATGTGGTGAATCCTTTCCGGGCAAGTATTGTCTTGGGTACTCCGGGAAGCGGTAAATCTTATGCTATTGTAAATAACTACATCAGGCAGCAAATTCAAAAGGGTTTTAGCATGTACATTTACGATTTTAAGTTTGACGATCTGAGCGTAATTGCTTACAATACACTATTGAAAAACATAAACAGATACGACGTACCTCCGAAATTTTATGTAATAAATTTTGATAACCCGGAACGTAGTCACCGCTGTAATCCCATTGCTCCTGAATTTATGACTGATATTGCGGATGCTTATGAATCAGCTTACACAATAATGCTTAACCTGAATAAAACCTGGATTCAGAAACAAGGGGATTTCTTTGTTGAATCGCCAATTATTCTTTTGGCTGCTATTATCTGGTACCTGAAGATTTATAAAAACGGGAAGTATTGCACTTTTCCCCATGCAGTGGAATTTTTGAATAAGAAGTATGCTGACATTTTTACCATTCTGACTTCTTATCCAGAGTTGGAAAATTACCTCTCGCCTTTTATGGATGCCTGGGAAGGCGGAGCACAAGACCAATTGCAGGGGCAGATTGCCAGTGCTAAAATCCCATTATCGAGGATGATCTCACCACAACTCTACTGGGTGATGTCTGGCAACGATTTTACTTTAGATATTAATAATCCAAAAGAACCAAAGATTCTTTGCGTTGGTAATAATCCGGACCGCCAGAACATTTACTCTGCAGCACTGGGATTATATAATTCCCGCATCGTAAAACTCATCAATAAAAAGGGACAGTTAAAAAGTTCCGTAATTATAGATGAGCTTCCAACCATTTATTTCCGTGGATTGGACAACCTAATTGCGACAGCAAGAAGCAATAAAGTTGCGGTATGTTTGGGATTTCAGGATTTTTCGCAGCTAAACCGGGATTATGGCGACAAGGAAGCTAAAGTAGTGATGAATACCGTGGGAAATATTTTTAGCGGCCAGGTGGTTGGTGAGACTGCCAAAACCTTGTCGGAACGGTTTGGTAAAGTCCTTCAAAAACGCCAGTCTATGACCATTAACCGGCAGGATAAATCCACCTCTATTAACACTCAAATGGATACCTTAATTCCAGCTTCGAAAATAAGTAACCTTACACAGGGAACTTTTGTAGGTGCCGTTTCGGATAACTTTGACGAACGTATTGAGCAAAAGATTTTCCATGCAGAAATTGTAGTTGACAACGAGAAAGTTGCCAGAGAAACAAAGAACTATAAGCCGATCCCGGTTATCACAAATTTTACCGATAAAGAAGGGAAAAGCCAGCTTCAACAGGAAATTAATTTCAATTATTCACGCATCAAAAGCGAAACAGCGCAGATTGTTGTGGATGAATTGGAAAGGATTAAAAACGATCCGGGATTGGGGCATTTAATAAAAAATTAACTACCGTTTATCGGTTTTAGACGATCAATAGGCAACACTGCCAATTATATTGTTTTACTCTTTTTTTAAGTTCCATTTATCAACTAAAGATTTATGGCTTTAAAATTTAAAAAAAAATTAACTGCGATTGTATTATAATTTAAGCCGTTTTTTTTGTGTATCGGCACTCATAAACTCAAACACAGCATCATAATCTTCAATCAAAAAGTTCGACACCTCTCCGCTTGGGATCACCAAAGCAGGGATTTTATCAGAAATGATGGAATCCCTTTTTTATTTCCGTCCAGAGCCTACGCTATTTATGGGGTTGGAGAAAAAGAATTTATCTTTGTGTTTCGAGCGTGGTCTGTTTTTAGGTTCTAGTAGATTCCTTTCAGAAATATCGAATTCTAAAAACCTTTTTACTGAATATGCTACAAAAAACTGAATGAATAGTTAAGTATCATGCTGCTAATTTTTGATTGTTATTATTTATTTTAAATTCTTCCATTGTTTGAAAGTCTAAAGCTGAGTGTCTTCTTTTATTATGCCAGGATTCTATCCATTTAAACAAGGATTTGTAAGTGAATTTCCAGGTGAATAACTAACAATAATTTTGTTTGCTCAAAAACATTTGGCCTTATCTGCAAATGCAGCAGTTAATATCTATCATAAATTTGCAACCGGTAAAACAATATGTTTTTTACATTGAATTTAGTCGAAAATCGCCACTATTTAAAAATCTAACCAACAATACATTACCTTTTCGTTCATCAAAATTAACTCGTAAGATTTGCATATAACAAAGCTTACAGCTACATTTGGGTTATACAAAAACGAGTTCATTGAGAGAGAAAAAATATTTTCCGCATTAATCAATAAATTGGTAAACTCAACAGAAAAAATTTAACCGAGTAAGCTCTTTATGGTTGTAAAAGCAGGCCTTGTAGTCCCGATTTATCGGGATGAGTCTTCGGACCGGTGGAAGTTTGATCAGCCGGGCGCTCAAATCCTGTTATACAGGGGTTTTCACAATGGATTAGTGCGGATTTTTTTTGTCTTTACGCGAACCTTCTCACAAACACCAACAATACCATTAATACACTTATAAACACCGAAGTACGAGCGATATAATCGCCATGTTTTACATAGAAAGTAAGTGCCTCATTTTTGTTGATCGATCCGGCAATTGCAGCTTCCTGCCACCAGTTTGTTGCTTGCAAAACATCGCCACGCTGGTTAATAAAACACGACGTTCCGGTGTTTGCCGACCGTGCAATACTGCGCCGCGTTTCAACTGCCCGCAATTGCGAAAACAACAGGTGCTGTTTATAGCCGCGTGAATTTTTCCACCAGCCATCGTTAGTGATTACAAAAATTACATCGGCCCCTTTTTTTACGTAATCAGCCACATCTTCGCCAAACACCGATTCGAAACAAATTACCGGCGCTATCACCGCTTTTTCGGCTACCAGGTTTGAGGCTTCAATTTGTCTCCCCAGCGATCCGGAAGCACCTCCCAAATCAATGTAGTTGTTTTTCAGAAAGGAGAAATACTTTTGAAATGGCACCTTTTCAACTCCGGCAACCAATTTCGATTTATGGTAAATCTGCACCTCTCTGGCTTGGCTTAAAAGCATTGCCGTGTTGTAGCGGTCGTAAATTATGCCATTGTTATGCTGTGCCGTGTAAGTGATATCTTCTTCATTGTCGTACACTTCATACGATGAAACCCCGAACACCATTTCAGTGTTTTCGTATTGCTGAAGAAAGTTCTGCAGACGATTTAAAAATACGTTCGAATCAAGTGTCGCTTCATTCCAAAGCGTTTGATGTTCAAACAAGGTTTCCGGGCCAACAATAAAGTCAGTACTATCGGTTGTTACTTCGGCGGCCAAACGCAGAAAATCATCCAGTTTTTGAGTTTCTGCTTCCATGTCAAACTTTTCATTATACGGATCGACATTGGGCTGTACGATGGCAACGTTTATTGGATTTTCTTTTTCCTTGTATGAAGAATACAACTGAAACGAAATGATTAACGGAACGACCAATAATACCAGTAATACAGTTGAACTGGTAATCGTTTTTTTCAATGGACTTTTTAGCTGAATATTCTGCAAAAGCTGAAACAGGAAGAGATTCAACAGCAGAATCCATAAAGACCCGCCAAAAGTTCCCGAATATTCATACCACTGAATGATTTTTACAGGATTGGCCAATACACTTCCCAATTGCAGGCAAGGCCATTCAATGTCCCATTTAAACTGCAGGTATTCGAGTGAAATTATAAATACTACCAGCGAAATATAACCCAGCGGCGACGATAATTTTCCTCGAATAGAATGAGCCGCCCACCAGACCAACGACATCAAAAAAGCGTTGAAAATCATGGCAGATCCCACTCCAACCAACGAAACTTTTGTCATCCACCACGAAGCCAAAACATTCCAAATGAGAGCAGCAAGAAATACATGGCCCCACAACGACACGGGCGGAAAACCTTCTTTATATTTGAAAAAGAAATTTTCGAGGTAAAGCAGCGGAATAAACGCAACAAAAAGTACCCACCCGGGAAATCCAAGCCAGGGCAAACTTAATAATACACCGCCACTAACAGAAAGTAACAGCCTGTGAAATCGTTTCATAGGCAAATGAATTTTTATAGCAGATCGGAATAAACAGCTTTTTTATTCCTTTTTGATTTTTCGAAAACAAAATCAACCTTTCCAACCACAAGACCACCCCACCAGGCTTGATTTACGATTACAGGTTGTCCGAGTTTATTCTTTTCTTCCAACGGTTTTTCAAGGTACGAGTGTGTGTGTCCGCCGATAATCAAATCGGTGTACGATGTTTCAGCAGCAAGATCCATATCGCTTACCTTGTTTTCGCGGTAGCGTAATCCTAAATGAGAAAGACAAATTACCAAATCGCACTTCTTGTCATTTCGCAGGAAACTTTCCATTCTCTGTGCAACAACCAGCGGATCGTTATAAACTGTTGCTCCGTAATTCTTCTTCCCAACAAGATTTTCTAATTCGATACCTACTCCGTAAATTCCGATTTTTACTCCGTCGCGCTTAAAAATCTTATACTCCGGAAAACTTCCTGATAAAATGGTATCAGAAAAATCGTAATTCGATGAAATGATTGGGAATTCGGCATTTGGCAGCGGATCTTTTATACCCTGCAACCCATTATCAAATTCGTGGTTCCCAATTGTGCTTGCATCGTAACCGGCCTCGCTCATCACCTTCAACATCAACTCCCCTTTAAAGTAGTTAAAGTAGGGCGTTCCCTGAAACATATCGCCGGCGTCGAGCAACAAAGTATTTGGATTTTTTTGACGCTCAAGGGTGGCTAATTTTGCAATTCGTGCTAAACCTCCTTTGTTGGCATATCGTTCGTTGGTACCGCTAAATGGCTCAATATGGCAGTGAATATCGTTGGTGTGCAATATCGATATTGTGGTAAAATCTTCGTGTGCAAATAATTCGTAGGGTACCGCTCCTAAAGTAATCCCGGCTGTTCCGGCGGCAACGTTTCTTATAAATCTTCTTCTGTTCATTATTTTATCCTCCCATCCAGCTTTGGATTAACATGCTGATTATTGGCAGCCAATTCTTCCAGATAATCAATTATCACATCACGTATTTTTTCTCCACTGTTTATAAACTGCTCGTTTTCTGCCAACATTTCAAGTCCATCTCCACCTGCTGCCACATAATCGTTTGTCACTAACCAGTAGTTTTTATTAAAATCCAGTTTCTCTCCTCCTATTTTCACCTCAGTGGCTATATCGTTGGCAATAACCATTTGTGTTCCTCCAACACTTCCACCTCCATGATCGGCAACATAATCCAAAAAAGCCTTCATTTTTTCGCCTTTCAACTCTAAAAATACCAATTCATTCTCGAAAGGCATTAACTCAAAAATATTTCCAACGGTAATTTCCCCTTTCGGAAGTGTTGAACGTATGCCGCCGTAATTAAAAAATGACACGGCAGGCGTAAGATTCAATTGATGATCGTTGGCCACTACTGCTCCTTGCTCCAGTAATAAGTCGGCCAAAAAGTTAGTCAACAGACTTTCCGGTTTGCCTTTACCCAATTCATTATCAGAGATGGCAAGCACCCGGTTCATATCTTTTTCAAGTATGTTTTTATATGGAGCATAAAGCTTTACAATAGTACTATCCATTGTTCCAACCTCTTCTGAGACAGAAACATTCTCGATTTCATAACTTTTTTGAACAAACTGTGTTTTACACGAAAAAGTGAATAAGAGGCAAGTTATTAACAACAGGTAGCTGATAGTTTGTCGCATAAATAAATTATAATTTTTTCCGTTAATCCTATTTTAGCATTAATGTTGTACAAGGAAACAAAATAGTAGAAAACATGTTCGTGTCAAACTTACATATAAAATCATTTATCAAAATATTTTTAATATTTTTTTTAGTAACATTTCTTGTTCCTGTAAACAGTTGGTCGCAATCAAAAGAGGTTGTTGCACTTAAAGGTGATGGAATTTATCGTTTGCTAACCCGATACGGTTTGTCATCGGCTCAATATATGGATGATTTTATAGCTTTAAACAAAAGTAATCTGGGAAGGAATAATTCCTTACTGGCAGGTGTAAAATATAAACTTCCTGATACGGCAAAATTACCGGCCACCAGCGCTGCTACAAGTATTACCCCATCAAAAGGAACCGGAAAAATGGTTCACTACGATATATTTGGCAGCAAATATGCCGATATTGAAATTAAAAGTAACGACCTAAAAGGAGCTGTGTACTACCTGGTTGGCGGACATGGTGGCCCTGACCCCGGTGCTGTTGGAAAATATAATGGCTACCACGTTTATGAAGATGAATATGCTTATGATGTTACCTTGCGCCTGGCAAAGAATCTCATTGCCGAGGGAGCCACGGTTTACTTAATCACCCGTGACAAAAACGACGGAATTCGTGATGACTACAGCCTAAAAGCCGATAAAGACGAAGTTTGTTATCCGAACTTACAGATTCCGTTGAATCAAACCCGGCGCCTCCGCCAACGCACCGAAGCGGTTAATAATCTCTACAAAAAGCATAAAGGATCCTTTCAGCGAATGATTGCTGTACATGTCGATTCAAGATCGAGAAACGAAAATATTGATATCTTTTTTTATCACGACAAACGCAGCGAAACCGGAGAAAAAGCATGTAAAATTCTTCGAGACACGATTGAGAAAAAATACCATGAACATCAGCCCAATCGCGGTTACACCGGAACTGTATCAACCCGAAATTTATACGTGGTGAGAAATACCTGGCCTACTGCCGTTTTTATTGAATTGGGCAACATGAATCACCAGCGCGATGTAAAACGTTTGGTAATCCCCAGTAATCGTCAAGCGGTCGCCAACTGGTTAACATTTGGTTTAATAACCGACTATAAAACCAATAAATAAACCCGCTTTTTCCTACTCAACTTAAATCCCAACCATTTGTTATGCTTGTGTGAAGCAAAAACAAATGATACTGCTTTTCGACGGTGTTTGTAATCTCTGCAATTCAGCCGTTGATCTAATACTTAAAAAAGCCCGTGAGAGCCATTTTAAGCTTATTCCGCTGCAATCGGATGAAGGACAACAATTGTTAAAGGAGTTTGATTTGCCGCTTGAGATTAACACCGTGGTGCTCATTCAAAACAATCAGGTATTTTCTGAATCGGAAGCAATACTTGAAATCTGCACGCACCTAAAAGCTCCGTGGAGCTGGCTGGCAGTATTTAAAATGCTACCAAAAAGCTGGCGCGACAAATTATATCGTTTTGTGGCCAATAACCGTTACAAATGGTTTGGGAAACGAACCAGCTGCCGTAGTTTCTAACGCATAAACTCCTTCCCTGCATCTATAATTACCTCGCGAGTATAATATATTGCCCTGCGAGCTATAATTAATAGCTTGCGAGCTATGTTTACCAGGGTGCGAGCTATAATTATAAGGGTGCGAGTATATAATATCGACGTGCGAGTCTAGCTCGCTACCGTTTTATTGCGGCTCGCATGTGTTTATTTATTGCTCGCACGCTATTATTTGTACCTCGCGTGCTTATATTTTATACTCGCAAGGCATTTTCACTAGCTCGCAGCCCTGTTTTTATAGCAGGAGTATCTGAAAATCAAAAAAGATTGGCTACTATGTGTTGGGGGAATGAACGAAAAGCTTGTTTAGAAATCAAAATCGCCGTTTTCGAAATCGCGGTACAGTTTCGACAGATCACCTAACCATTTACTGATTCGTTTTATGGCCTCCAGGGTATCAATTGAAATATCTTTTTGTTGCATTTTAAGCAGCAGAAAACCGTAAACAGCGGTAATTCCCAGGTCGACATCGTTTTTAGCCTCCGGGTTTTTCTCTTTCAATTCCGACACCAGCCCCGCAACGGTTTTATAAGTTTGCACGTACATTCCGTCTTTCGAGGTTTCCATCAGCTTTAAATGAAAATCGTTCACATCCGAAACCAGGTTTGTAAGAAACTGAAGATGCCCTTTCTCCCTGATCTGTTCTTTATCCATCATTAGCACCAAATTGGCATACCAGTCGGTTATGGTAGCTTTTGTTTTATCATCGGCTTTGTAGCTGGATACCAAACGCTCTTCAATAAGCTCCATATCCATTTTAAAAGCCCTGATCATGTCTTCAATTTGATACAAATACAAAATGTATTCGGCAATATTCTCTTTTCGTTTTTGTTTTGCTACAAGCATAATTATTGTTTTTTGTTTCGAGCTGCGAGCCGCGAGTTACGAGTATCTAAAATCAAGTATCCAGTATCAATCTCCATCAATTTCACCTTCACAAAGTCTAAGTGCTCAAATTCTCTTGTCAATCTTAAACTCACTCTTGTTCATTCTCACCACTCAAAAAAGTCATCCATATCACGGCGATCTTTTTTGGTTGGGCGCCCGGTGCCTTTTTCACGTACACTCCAGCGCATGTGTTTTTGCATCTCGAGCAATTCTATTTCCTCAGGCGGCGTTACATCCTCAGCAAAATCAGTAACCAATTTGGCTCCCATTCTTTTTCCCGAAAGCGCCAGCACTTTAAAACTTTTGGTAATTGGCGATTTCCGCACTTTTATAACCTCGCCCACATGTATTTCGCGCGAGGCTTTTACGATGGAATCGCCAATAGTAACATGCCCTTTTTTGCACGCTTCGGTTGCCTGACTGCGGGTTTTAAAAATCCGCACGGCCCACAACCATTTATCAATGCGAACTCCTCCAGCCATCTATTTCTTGTTATGAAAATTCATTGTTCGGTGGACACCAATCGTTCCAAAGCTTTTTATTATTTCAATGGAATCGTCGATCTTAAAAGGCAATTCCTTTTGCTCATCTTTCGACCACTCGCCCAACACATAGTTTACCTGGTGCCCTTTATGGAAATCGTCGCCAATACCAAAACGCAAACGGGCATAATCGTTTCGTCCCAGCACCTGGTTAATGTTTTCGAGCCCATTGTGTCCGCCGGCACCGCCTTTTGCACGTACCCTGAGCGTACCAAACGGCAATGCCAGGTCGTCAACCAGCACGAGCATATTTTTTATATCTATCTTTTCTTTTTGTAACCAGTAATTTACTGCCCGCCCACTCAGGTTCATGTAGGTGGTTGGCTTTAGCAAAATAAACGTTCGGCCTTTGAATTTACATTCAGCCACAAAGCCGTAACGCTTATCGCTAAAACTAATATTGGACGCCTCAGCGAGTGCGTCCAATATTTGAAAGCCAATATTATGGCGAGTATTTTTATATTCTGGTCCTATATTACCGAGTCCGGCAATTAAGTATTTCATCTGTTTTTAGTTTTATTTCAGATGATTCGCCCTGCTTAAGCAAGACTTATTTCACTTGAATATAATTTATTCTTCTGAAGCTTCAGCTCCTTCAGCTGACTCTTCTTCTTCTTCTTCATCACCGATGGCACCAGCAGCAGATCTGGCAGCCCTTGTAATACTAACACCAACGATAACGTTTGATTTAGGATCCAACAACTCAATTCCAGGAATATCCAGGTCAGCCACTTTAATACTTTGACCAATATCAAGTTTTGTTACATCAACATCAATTGTATCAGGTAAATTTGTTGCCAATGCTCTTACACTCAAACGACGAAGAGTAGTATTCAATTTACCACCTTTCTTTATACCTTTTGCAAAACCATCAACTTTTACAGGAATGTTGATTTTTACAGGTTTATCATCTCTAATTTGAAGGAAGTCAACATGAAGCACAACCTCATCAACCGGGTGCCATTGTATGTCCTGCATAATTGCTTTATAAACTTTTCCTTCAAGATCAAGATCAATCAAATATACACTTGGAGTATAAACTAATTGTCTTAATTCGGCAAAAGAAACTGAAAAGTGAATTGGCTCAACGCCACCGTACAATACTGCAGGAGCTTTTTCTTCTGCACGAAGTTTTTTTGCGTCTTTCTTACCAAGAGAACTTCTTAATTCTCCTTTAACTACTACTGATTTCATTTTAAATAATTTACGTTAATAAATATGGTACTCAGTCCTCCCTTCCTGTGGGTCGGGCAAACAGCATGCACATCATTAATGCGTCTGCTTATGGAAAAAGCGGTGCAAAAATAGAAATTATTTATAATATAACGAACTTATTGACTGATTTTTATAAACTCTGCGAATGGCTTCGCCAAAAGCCTCGGCCGTACAGATATATTTAATTTTATCGCAGCCCGTTTTGGGTTTAATCGAATCGGTAAAATACACTTCTTCCAATTCCGATTTTTCAATTCGTTCCAACGCCGGCCCCGACAATACACCGTGTGCAGCAAAAGCGCGAACACTTCTTGCCCCCTTTTTCTTCATCAGATTGGCAGCTTTGGTTATTGTTCCTGCAGTGTCAATCATATCGTCAACTATAATCACGTCTTTATTTTCAACATCACCAATAACGGTCATGTTACCCACTTCATTCGGACGCGCTCTTGTTTTATGACAAATAACGATACCGGTATTCAGCATTTTTGCATAGGTATTGGCACGCTTTGTACCACCCACATCCGGCGACGCGATAATTACATTATCCAATCCCATTTTTTCTATAAATGGGACAAAAAGGGTTGAAGCATATAGATGGTCAACCGGAACATTAAAGAATCCCTGGATTTGATCGGCGTGCAGGTCCATCGTTATTAATCGGTCGACTCCTGAAACTGAAAGCAAATCGGCCACCAGTTTGGCACCAATAGAAACCCGGGGTTTATCCTTACGATCCTGACGCGCATAACCAAAATACGGAATTACAGCAATAACTTTATAGGCACTGGCGCGTTTAGCCGCATCAACCATCAGCAACAGCTCCAAAAGGTTATCGGCTGATGGCGGTGTGGATTGCACAATAAAAATATGCGAGCCACGAATCGTCTCTTCGTAACAGGGTTCAAATTCGCCGTCGGCAAAAACCGGGCACGACGAATGCCCCAAATCAACGTCCAGACTATCGCAAATTTTTTCAGTTAAATGTCGCGTTGCTCGTCCGGTAAAAATTTTAAGTGGGTGAGTTTTCATCTCCATTTATTTAATGATTTTTTGTTTCAACAAATTGTGTTGGAGTAAAAATGGCGAGCTGCTTTGACCACATTTCAGAAGTAAAATTCAGCATTACTTTATGTTTCGCCATCTTGATTTATTTGAATATTAAAGATTTGCAAAGTTAACAACTTTACATGTTTCTTAAATAATTGTAAGTTCATTTAGTTTGTTCAATTCAACGAAAATCTAGTGGGCTTTATTCACCTCGTCTATCATTCCCAGAATTTCGTCTTTTCCAATTCCCTTTTCAGCCGAAGATATAAAATACCCGGGCATTGTTTCCCAAATTTGAAACATCTTTTCTTCGTAGGCTTTCAAGTTGTTTTCCAACTCCTTTGGTTTCAGCTTATCTGTTTTGGTAAAAACTATATTGAAAGGAATTTCACTAATGCCCAGCCATTCCATAAATTCAAGATCAACTTTTTGTGCCTCATGGCGCGAATCGATCAATACGAACAGGCAATAAAGATTTTCTCGTTTCAGGATATAATTTTTGAGCATTTTCTCCCATTTCAAGCGCTCGGCTTTCGGAACTTGCGCGTAACCGTAACCGGGCAAATCAACCAAGTACCATTCTTTGTTTATGAGAAAATGATTGATCAGGCGCGTTTTCCCGGGTTTGCCCGAAATTTTTGCCAACGATCTTTTGTTGGTGAGCATATTTATTAACGATGACTTGCCCACATTCGACCGGCCTATAAATGCATACTCCGGCCGATCGGCTGCCGGACATTTGTCTACTGCAGTATTGCTCATCACAAACTGAGCTTCTTTTATCTCCATAAAAGGTGCGTTTTTAGAATGATTTCTTAAGGTAAGAAATATTCTCTTATTTGATAAAAACCTCGAGGATTTTTACCGATTCATTTTTTGGTTTCAACTGAACTGATTCCAGGCTGGCAGGCAAGAGAATCGTTTCTCCCATTGCCACTTTTTCGGTACCTTCTTCAGTAATAATTTCAAAATCGCCTTCCAATGTCATATAAATAACAAACGAATCGAGTTGATTGTAATCTTTATCCAACTCTTTATTGAATTCAATAATATTGGTGGTAAAATACGGACAGCTTACAATTTCTACCGCTTTATTTTCCTCGGTGCTGTAGTCTGTTTTATATTGGCTCGAATACGAAAAATCTACGGCGTCCAAAGCCAGATCGGTATGCAATTCGCGTTCGTTACCTTTATCATCTTTGCGGTTGTAATCGAAAATACGATATGTAACATCCGATGTTTGCTGAATTTCGGCTACCAAACAACCTTTACCAATAGCATGAACACGACCGGCTGGAATAAAGAAAACATCGCCAACCTGTGCCTCATCATAATGCAGCAAATCGGTTAACTTACCCGAATTAAAATATTCAAGGTATTTCTCGCGATCAACTTCCTGGTTAAAACCCGAGTTGATCAGCGCTCCTTTTTCAGCTCCGGCCACATACCACATTTCGGTTTTACCGTAGGCATTGTGCCTTTCCTTCGATAATTTATCGTTGGGATGAACCTGAATGGACAGATCGTCCTGCGCATCGATAAATTTTATGAGCAGTGGAAATTCATTTCCAAACTTTTCGTAGACTTTGTCGCCCACCAAATCTCCCATATATATTTCAATCAACTCGTTCAGGTCGTTGCCGGCCAAAAAGCCATTGCTTACCACCGAAATGTTTCCGTTAACACCCGAAAGTTCCCAGCTTTCGCCACAATTGGGCATATCGCCAAAATCTTTGTTCAGGATGGTTTTCATTCGGTTTCCACCCCAAATCTTCTCATGAAAAATTGGTCTAAACTTTATGGGATATAGGTTACTCATAATTGGTACAGATTATCGATAATTATTTAGATAAGTTAAAAGTTAAAATCTACAGCAGCACGAGCGTCGGTAGTTTCACCAATGCGTTTTACCACTTTTAAATGTTCGGGATGCACACGGTATACATCCAGATCTTCAACACTTTCGAAATGCGAAAGTAAGGCCATATCGTAACTTTTTGAATTTAATTCATAATTCTCGCCTACCTCAATGTGCTTAAGCTCAGCGATTTTATCTTTTAAACCCAAAAGCATTACTTTTAGTTCGGCTATTATTTCCGTTTTTTCTTCGGCCGGATAATCCTTCAATTTAAAAAGAACGACGTGATTAATCATTGCTGTCTATTTTTTGTAACTTGTGCTTTTATGGCTGCGAAAATAGTGTTTTCTTAGCGTTTAATTTTAATCTTCAATTATCATTTAACAAATAAATTGGACAGTATGCTGGTAATTGGCATTGCAGGCGGCACCGGTTCAGGAAAAACCACGGTTGTAAAAAAAATTAGCGAGAAGTTCTGTGATAACGAAGTAGCAATACTTTCGCACGACTCGTATTACTACGATAACAGCGATCTTTCGCTGGAAGAAAGGAGACTGAAAAACTTCGACCACCCCGATTCTATTGAGTTCGATTTAATGATCGATCACGTAAAAAAACTGAAACAAGGATTATCTATTGAAGAACCGGTGTATTCATTTATTAGCTGTACCAGACAGGAAGAAACAAATATTGTTGAGCCAAAACAAGTGTTGATAATTGAAGGAATTTTGTGTCTGACAAATGCAGCGTTACGCGATTTAATGGATATAAAAGTTTATGTTGATTGCGACTCGGATGTTCGGCTGGCACGCGTGATACAACGCGATATACAAGAGCGCGGCAGAGATGTTGAGCAGGTATTGAAACGCTACAAAAAAACGGTTCGCCCAAGTCATATCCAGTTTATAGAACCAACAAAACGGTACGCCGATATTATTGTGCCACAGGGCGGCAAAAACAAAATTGCCATCCAGATTTTAACCAACCACATACTACAAACTTTAAACAAAACATGATGCTTAAAAACTTAAACATCGAAGAGATTCTTTTTCTCGACATTGAAACTGTTCCGATTGCACCGGAATATACCGAGCTAAACGAAAAATGGCAACAACTTTGGGAGCGCAAAATGCAATTCCAAATCAACGACGGCAAGTTACCGCACGAGCTATATGAGCGCGCCGGTATCTACGCCGAATTTGGTAAGATTGCCTGCATCTCGGCCGGTTACGTTGTTCAGAAAAATGGAGAACCCTATTTTCGTGTGAAATCGTTTTACGATGATGATGAGAAAACACTGATTCAGAATTTCTTTAATGCACTTGATGGTTTTGGTAGAGCCGGAAAACGCAGGTTGTGTGCACACAACGGTCAGGAATTCGACTTCCCCTACATTTCGAGAAGAGCTTTGGTGAATAACTTAACGCTTCCTAAAGTACTCGACATTGCCGGAGCCAAACCCTGGGAGGTAAAAGATATTTTGATCGACACCCTGCAACTCTGGAAATTTGGTGATTACAAACACTACACCTCATTGTCGCTGTTGTGCGAACTGTTTAATATTCCTACTCCTAAAGACGACATTGACGGTAGCCAGGTTGCCAAAGTTTACTGGGAAGAAAACGATATTGACCGCATTGTAAAATATTGCGAAAAGGACACCATGGCCGTTGCGAATCTGCTGCTAAAATATAAAGGCGATAAAATTATTCCGTTTGAGAATTTGGAAAGTGTTTAGGATTGAAAGGCTGAAGGATTGAGGGAGTGATTCTGGATGCTGGATACTGGATGCTGGATTCTCGATTCTCTGTGTAACTCCGTGACTTCTCCGTGAATCTCTGTGGTTTACTTCTCTGAATAAAAGATTGACAAACTGATAAATTGTTTGGATGCTGGATGATACTAGTAGCTAGTGGCTCGCAGCTGGACACTTGTAACTTGTAACTTGCAGCTGCTCTTCTCAACTTTTGCTCCCGACGCTACGGTCGGGATTTTGCTAAGCTCAACTTTACACTTTTTACTTTTGCCTTGAGTATGCTAAAACTTCATCGCACGATCCATGTCGCGTTTCGCATCTTTACTTTTCAAGGTTTCGCGCTTATCGTATGTTTTTTTACCTCGTGCCAGTGCAATCTCGAGTTTTGCCAATCCGCGGTCGTTAACAAACAGTTTTGTAGGAACAATTGTTAGTCCCGATTCTTTTAACTTTTTATCGAGTTTTTCAATTTCCTTTTTGTTGAGCAATAATTTCCGGTCGCGTTTGGCAATATGATTATTGACTGTGCCCATTTCGTATTCGGCAATGTGTAAATTAATCACATACATTTCGCCTCTTATAAGCGTACAGTAAGCATCGGTAAGATTCACCTTTCCGTTGCGGATAGATTTAATCTCGGTTCCAACCAATTTAATTCCGGCCACAAAACGCTCGACAAGCTCATAATTAAACGAGACTTTACGGTTTTTAATACTAATATTTTGTTGTGGCTTATGTGACATATTTCCGGCGTTTAAATTAAAAAATCAGCAGCACTTTCGACAAGAATACGCTTAAAAAACTAAATATAAAAAAGTTAACTACAATTGTGATTATAATATAACTCTGTTCCTTATTCTCAGGAAAAGTTAGCAACTCTTTTGCACCAATCCAAAACAGGTAAAAGCTGTAAATTCCAAAGATATCAACCACGTACAAAAACGGGAACAAACCGGTAATCACCGAAACCAAAAGCATTGGTGTCATCGAATAAACAACCAGAATACGCGCCAGATCAACATTCTTTTCTGCTCCAAAAGTTTTCATCAGTTCTTTGGTAAAAAACACACTGATAAAGTATTGTAAAACAAAGAGTAAAATTTCGCGAGCTGCCTTTAACAAAGGAAACTGAATAAAAAAGTCGGTACGTTTGAAAAACTCGCCAATAAAAACCGCAACTGCCCCGGCCAATGCTATTGGCAACAAGTAAATCAGCCAAAGTTTTTTACTGTCGACCGTTTCTTTTTGCTCCACCCAAAATCCATTCGGATTTACAAGTATTAGCTTAACGTCATTTATCAATTTTGAAAATGAAAACTTCATCCCTCACAATTTTGCCGCAAAAATACACTTTTTTAAAGAACATGCTATTTCTGCGGTTTCGAATCACTTTACCTGTAATTTTAAATAGCTTAATCAGCTATTATGCCAGCATCCGAATATGATCATTTCTTTTTCCCCTGCTTACGTTCCTGAATCAACGCCTGCAGAGCAAACATCTCGTCGCGCAATCTTGCTGCTTCAATAAAATCAAGATCTTTAGCTGATGCCTGCATTTGTTTTTTCGTTTTCTCGACAGCTTTCTCCAGGCCTTCAACACTCATATACTGAACAACAGGATCGGCAGCAATATCCGGTTGCCCCATTCCTCCTTCGTATTCCTGAGTTTTGTCGCTCCGGTATTGATAACCTATAATTTCGCGGGTTGGTTTTACAATTGCTTTTGGTACAATGTTGTTCTCTTCATTGTACTTTAGCTGCTTTTCACGGCGGTAATTGGTCGAGTCGATGGTTTTTTGCATGGAATTGGTAACTTTATCTGCATACATAATTACCATTCCGTTCAGGTTACGCGCTGCACGTCCTGCGGTTTGTGTCAGCGATCTTTCAGAACGTAAAAAGCCTTCTTTGTCAGCATCCAAAATTGCGACCAATGAAACCTCGGGTAAATCCAGTCCTTCACGCAATAAGTTAATCCCCACGAGCACATCAAACTCTCCTTTTCGCAGTTGTTCCATTATTTCAATGCGCTCCATGGTATCCACATCGGAGTGAATATAACGTGTTTTTACACCCATATTTACCAGGTATTTCGAAAGCTCCTCAGCCATCCTTTTTGTTAGGGTGGTAACCAATACGCGCTCGTTTTTATCGATACGAAGATGAATCTCGTGCAATAGATCATCAATCTGGTTGGTGCTTGGTCGCACATCAATTATAGGATCCAATAAACCCGTTGGGCGAATGATCTGCTCAACCACAACACCCTCGGATTTTACCAACTCGTAGTCGGCTGGCGTGGCACTTACATACACCACCTGGTTAACCAGCTGCTCAAATTCTTCAAATTTTAGCGGGCGGTTATCAATGGCTGCGGGTAAACGAAATCCGAATTCCACAAGGTTTACTTTCCGCGAATTATCGCCGCCATACATGGCGCGTATTTGCGGAATGGTAACATGGCTTTCGTCAATTACCACCAGAAAATCATCGGGGAAATAATCCATCAAACAGAACGGTCTTGTTCCGGGTGCGCGCCCGTCGAAATAACGCGAATAATTTTCGACTCCCGGGCAATAACCCAGTTCACGCATCATTTCCATATCGTATTCTGTACGCTCCAAAATACGTTTTGCTTCCAGCGGCTTACCAATTTCTTTAAAAAAGTCCACCTGCTTTACCAAATCATCTTGTATTTGATGAATGGCCGATTTCATGCGGTCTTTTGTGGTAACGAAAATATTGGCCGGATAAATTACAATCTCATCCAGCGTTTCGATTGTAAGTCCGTCTTCAGGATCAAAACTTGACAATTCTTCAATTTCATCGCCCCAAAAAGTTATGCGGTAAGCCATATCGGCATATGCCGGAAAAATATCAACGGTGTCGCCTTTCACCCTGAAATTACCACGCTCAAACTCCACCTCACTCCTGCTGTACAACGCCTCTACAAACTTATACAACAAGACATTGCGCGACATTTCGTCGCCCACTTTAATTTTAGTTACATTTTCGTGAAAATCCTTTGGATTACCGATTCCGTAAAGACAGGAAACAGACGAAACCACTAAAACATCGCGCCTGCCCGATAGCAAAGCCGAAGTGGTACTCAGCCGGAGTTTTTCGATGTCTTTGTTTATCGATAAGTCTTTTTCGATATAAGTACCGGTAGTGGGCAAATACGCTTCGGGCTGGTAATAGTCGTAATACGAAACAAAATACTCCACGGCATTATTCGGGAAAAACTGTTTCATCTCGCTATACAACTGGGCCGCCAGCGTTTTGTTATGGCTCAGCAACAAAGTAGGGCGCTGCACCTCTTTTATAACATTTGCCATTGTAAAGGTCTTTCCCGAGCCGGTTACTCCAAGTAAGGTTTGAAAACGCTCTCCGTTCTCTATTCCTTCGGTTAGTTGCTTTATGGCCTCGGGCTGATCTCCGGTAGGTTTATATTCTGATACTACATTAAAATCCATTCGACTTCTTAAGTATTATTCACTCCAAATTTAGTCCTAAAATAACGACCTACATATTCTTTTTCCCGATTTTTTGCGTACGACGAATTAGACTGAAAGCTAATTACATCCTGTCCATCACTAAAGGTTATGCTTTAAAAACATCATAATAATCAGTTACCAGGGTAGCCATCATTCCGGCTGCATAAGCGGCTTTCATTCCCGGTTCACCGTCCTCAAAAACCTGACAATCTTCGGGTTTTACGCCCATCTGTTCGGCACAACGTAAAAAAGTCTCCGGGTGCGGTTTTGGGTTTTGCACATCGTTGGCAGAAACCAGTATTTCGATATAATCTTTTAACCCGATAATCTCAAGCGATTTCCAGGAGAGACGGGTATACCCACCGGTTCCCACAGCAATTGGTAACTTTCCGTGGTATTGTTTTACCAAATCAATTACCGCATCAATTGGTTTAATTTTGTGCATCATACGCTCGTATTCTGCTTCCTTTTCATTTCCTACTTCCTCAGGATTCAGCGAAGAACCAAAAACCTCGTTAATTTTAATAATGGTTTCCACTACCGGAACACCTGCCAGTGCCAAAAACATTTTTGCTGAATAATCAATACCATACTTTTTAAGGATTTTCTGGTAAGCAACAAAGTGTACGGGCATGGTATCGGCCAATGTTCCGTCTAAATCAAATATTAAACCTTTTGCTTTCGGATCTATTTCTAATTTCTTCATTGTTTTCATTTTATAATCGCGAAAATAAGCTTTTAATAATTGCTTTGTGAAAAGGCTTTCTACATTTAAGAAAAATTTTAACCTTTGTTTCCCGTAATTTAAGAATCAATGACAGAAGTATTTCTTTACACATTTCCTCAGTGGATAATTTTCGCCGCATTGTTTGGCATAGTTTACGGCTGGGTTGAAAACAAAAAAGCCTTTCGTTTAATAGGCCTGGCAGCGTTTATCGCCTTGGGCTTGTTTTCCATATACGTTTTTATAGGCGACTTCCTAGCGCCGGGACAACTTTTAACTCCCGAAGAAATAATGCACGAAGAACTGCATGACGAAATTATCAATGAAGCCCCCATTGAAGCACAACTCTTGCCGGCTTATCTAAGTTTTATTGGTTCAGCGGTATTGGCATTGGCAGCTTTCGTTCTCGATTGGCTGAATAAAAAACAATATCGTTTATTCACCGTTCTGACAGGTTTGGTGGCTTTACTTGGCTTTTTTATCGTAGTTGGAGCCGTTCGTTCGGTATAGTTTCGTTAAGCTTTATTTAGGCATATTCAAATTATTCTCCACCCGCTACTTTCAATATGTTAGCTATATATAAAAAATCAATTTAACTTGTTAAAAAAACCTCGCTTTTCATTAGGGGTTTTCCTATCTTGCAGCAAAATAATAACAGACAAATTTTATTGATTATGAATCCACAGGCTGCTGAACTTAACAGCGTAATTCAAGCAAAAAGCACACCCGTTTTTGAACTGCTTTCTGAAAGAGGTAAGAATATTTTCTTCCCCAAAAAAGGAATTCTGGGACAAACCGCTGAAGCTAAAGGAACTAAGATTAATGCAACCATTGGAGCCGCAATTGAGGACGACGGAACACCTATGCGACTGGAAGCTGTGGCTTCAAAGATCAATATGGATCCATCGTTGGTTTTTCCGTATGCTCCAAGTTTTGGCCGTCCAGACATCAGGGCAAAATGGAAAAGTATGATCTACGAGAAAAACCCATCACTCGATGGTGTTGAGCTGAGTTTGCCGGTTGTTACCAACGCACTTACGCATGGTATTAGCATGGCAGGTTATATGTTTGCGAATCCTGAAGACGAAATTATTGTTCCCGACCTTTTCTGGGGGAACTACAATTTAACACTTACCAATGCTTACGGTTGTTCGCTAGGCAAATTCAATTTGTTTAAAGACGGTGGTTTCGATTTGGAATCATTTGAAGCCAAATTGAACGAAGGTGGAATCGGCAAAAAGATCGTTATTCTGAATTTTCCGAATAACCCATCGGGTTATACACCAACCGAAGAAGAGCAGGATGCTATCGTTGCCATCATAAAAAAAGCTGCTGAGGCGGGTAACAAAATCGTTACAATCACCGACGATGCTTACTTCGGTTTGGTTTATGAAGAAGGAATTGCTACCGAAAGTATTTTCTCGCCATTGAACCAGTTACACGAAAATGTGTTGGCCGTAAAAGTTGATGGTGCTACAAAAGAAGATTACGTTTGGGGATTCCGCGTTGGATTTATCACCTACGGAATTAAAGGTGGCGACGCTGAATTATACAGCGCTTTGGAAGCCAAAACTGCCGGAGCTATCCGTGGAAACATTTCGAATGCAGCCAATATTTCGCAATCGTTGCTGCTTTCAGCTTTCGAAAGTGAAGAATATGCGCAGCAAAAAGAAGCGAAATACCACATTATGCAAAAACGTTACGATGCGGTAAAAGAAGCTTTAAGCGATGAAAAATACAAAGAGTGTTTCGAGGCTATTCCTTATAACTCGGGGTATTTTATGTGTGTTCAGCTGGCAGATGGACTGGTTGGAGACGAAGTTCGCCAGTTGCTGATTAAAAAATACGGAATCGGGTTAATTGCTTTAGGTAACGTATTACGAGTTGCTTTCTCGGCAGTAGCCGCTTCTGATGTAAAAGAAATGTTCGACGGGATTTACAACGCTTGTAAAGACTGTAAGAAATAACAACTGTGATTAGTCACAACCCGGAAAAGCCGCTTCATTTTTTTGATGCGGCTTTTTTTATTGTCATTTCGAACAAGTGAGAAATCTTTTCCATCAAGAATGCTTCAGATTTCTCAGTCGTTCCTCCTTCGAAATGACAGTTTAAAGTTTAGCTGCTAAATCCTCGAAAGCTATCATTTCAACTTCCAGTTTTTCCCAATCATCAAAAGGCAAAGGAATGTTCGGTAGTTCTTTTATCGCATCCTTTAAAACAATAACCCGTTTCACCCTTTTCGACAGGCCAACAACCGCATCGTTTACACAAACATTGGTTGTAACACCATAAACCACAACGGTTTCGGGACTGAGTATTTGCAAAATATTATCGGTATACGGATTTCCGGCAAATACGTCAAAAGCATCTTTTCGAATGATGATATTCCGTGCGAATTTTACCGATTCAAACGTTTCGCATTCTTTGTTCCAGTCAAACTCCACCGCATCGTCAGGTTGTGTTTCAGGTACATACTCAGCCCCCGAAGTATTGGCCATACAATGTTGCGGAAAAGTATTTACAAAGTCCGGTTCATCTGAAAGTTCTACCGACTCAGGATAATGAAAATCAGCCGTGTTTATCACCCGTATATTTTTTTGCTTTGCAAAAGCAGTTATTTGTTGCCACAATGGTTTTAGTTTTTCAGCTCCCTGTACATATAACTTGCCTTCGGGTTCCACAAAATCTATCTGCGTGTCAACGTTCCAAAATATAAGTTTCTCTTTTTCCATCTTTTCTCTTTTAAGTACCATATGCAATTTTAGCCTCAACTTCGCTGTTAAAATCTTTTAAAATTACTAAAACAAAAAAATTAATCACTATTTTCATGCCTTCTGTAATTTCAGATGTTAATGCAATACTCACAGAGTAATACTTAAATTCAAACACAGTTCAACAACGAACTACAAAAAAGAAAATATGAAAAGATTTGTTTTATCTATGCTGGCATTTTTAGTAATTGCCCCAATTTTTGTGTCAGCGCAAGACATGCTCAAACAGGCAGTACCGGTTGATCCTGCTATCAGAACAGGAAAACTTGAAAACGGAATGACCTATTTTATACGTCATAATGAAGAGCCGAAAGAACGGGTAAGTTTTTACATGATACAAAATGTTGGCGCCCTACTCGAAAACGATAACCAGAACGGGTTAGCGCACTTTCTTGAGCACATGGCTTTTAACGGTACAAAACACTATCCCGGAAAAGGATTTTTAGATTACCTGGAAAAAAACGGCGTGGCTTTTGGTCGCAATATTAACGCATACACTGCTTTTAACGAAACGGTTTACAACCTGAGCGATGTACCTGCTACCCGAGAGGGACTGATTGATTCGTGCCTTTTGGTGCTAAACGACTGGTCGAATTACTTGTTGCTAAGCGAAGAAGAAATAGATGCCGAACGTGGTGTTATCTCGGAAGAGTGGAGAACACGACGTAATGCAAGTTTTAGAATGCGCAATCAATGGTTTCCTGTAGTTTTTGAAGGATCGAAATGGGCCGAACGTGATGTAATTGGCGACTTGGATATCATAAAAAACTTTGAACCAGAAACGTTGCGTAGTTTCTATCACGACTGGTACCGCACCGATTTGCAGGCCATTGCCATTGTTGGTGATATTGATGTTGAACAGGTTGAAGCAAAAGTTAAAGACTTGTTCTCGAAAATACCGGCTGTTGAAAATCCACAACCACGCCCGAAATTTGAAATTCCGGAGCACGATGAAACTAAGTTTGTTTTGGCAACCGACGAGGAAGCTACCAACTCAAGCATCTCAATTTATATCAAACATAAAGCAACTCCACGTGAAGACAAGAACATCGGGTACTTACGCGAAGATTATATTGTGACTCTTCTAAATCAAATGAGCCGCGAACGTATTTCGGAGCTGCTTCAAAAAGGTAATCCTCCGTTTATTAACGGAAGCGCCCAGGTTGGAGGTTTTGTGAGAGGTTACGATGCAGCATTTATTACAGCAACTGCCAATCCTAATAAAGAGGACGAAAGCCTGAAGGCCATCTACACAGAGGCACAGCGTATCGTTCGCCATGGATTTACGGAGGGTGAACTAAACCGTGCAAAAGTAAATCTACTTACCTCGATGGAAAGTGCCTACAAACAACGCGATAAAATTAGCAACGATCAATATGTTAGAGGTATTCAAAACTACTTTTTGGAAGGTGAACCGCTTACTGATGCAGAATTTGACTGGCAATTTGGGCAAGCAATTCTGGAAACAATCACCCTGGCAGACGTAAATAAAATGGCCACCGACATGTTTGTGGATAAAAACCGGGCAATGGTTATTACCGGCCCCGACAGTGGAGTTAAACACCTCACAAAAGAGGAAGCATTTGCTATTTTAGCAGAAGTTGAGAATTCAACAATCGATCCGTACGAAGATACAGCCGAAGCCGCCTCACTAATTGAAGGTGAATTACCGGGAGCAAAAGTGATTTCAACAAAAAAACTGGAAGACCTTGACGCTGTAGAATGGAAACTGAGCAATAACGCCACAGTGGTATTTAAACATGCCGACTACGAAAAGGATCAAGTTACACTGCGCGCTTACAGTCCGGGAGGAAACTCGCTACTGGGCACCGACGATCTTCAGGCTGCCACAATGCTTCCTCAGTTTATCGGATCGTTTGGTGTTGGAGATTTTGATGCCATTGCCTTACGCAAAGTATTAACCGGGAAAACGGCATCTGTAGCAACCAGCCTGGGAGGTCTTACCGAAGGATTTAACGGCAGCAGTACTCCCAAAGATTTTGAAACAATGATGCAGCTGCTTTACCTGCAATTTAATAATCCGCGTTTTGACGAAGAAGCCTACGAAGCCTTAAAAAGCCGCTACGTTGCCTACCTGCAAAACATGGCCAATAATCCACAAAAGATAATGAGCGATTCATTATCGCTGATTGCAACTAATTACGACGAGCGCATCAAGCTGATGTCTGCCTCAATGTTTGATGAGATCAACTTTGCTCAAATGGAAAAGCTTTATCATGACCGTTTTAAAGATGCCGGCGATTTCACCTTCTTTATTGTTGGAAATATCGACCAAGAGCTGGCAAGAGAAATGGCGGTAAAATATATCGGTTCGTTAAAAGACCTTCCGGGTGAAGAACAGTGGGTTGACCATAAAGTAAGAATGCCAAAAGGTACCACGGAAAAGAAAATTGAAGTGCCTTTACAAACAGAAAAAGGGACGGTTAATATTCTTATCCGCAAAGAACTGGCTTATACTCCTGAAAGCAATGTTGAGCTAAGTGTATTGCAAGCTGTTTTACGTTTACGCTACACTGAAGAAGTTCGTGAAAAAGAAGGCGGAACCTATGGAGTTGGTGTTGGCTCGTCATCGAATCAATATCCGTACGAGCGTAAAACACTACAAATTAATTTTGATACCGATCCTGAAAAAGCCGATCATTTGAAATCAATCATCTTCCGCGAAATCGACAAGATTGTTTCCGATGGCCCAACTCAGGAAGATCTGGATAAAGTAATTCTGAATATGAAAAAAGATCGTGCACAAGCCAAAGAACATAACAATTACTGGATGAACGCGCTGTACAACAAATACTACCATGGATTTAATCCTGATGCTGAAGAAAACTTCGATGCAATATTGGATGGCTTAACAACAGCACAAATTCAAGAATTTACAAAAGCATTTTATACCGATGCTGATGTAGTAGACGTGGTTTTCTTACCTAAAAAAGCGGAATAGATTTTCGATTAAACTGCATATAAATAAAACCGGGGTAATTCACTTCGGTTTTTTTATTGCTTTTGTTAGCGGATTAGATCGTTATAATGACATCAAAAATATTGTGCCATACTTCAGTTTGGCGTCTTTGGACTAAATAAAAACAGCTAAAACAATTAAGGGCTCAAGCATAGACTAAACACATCGGGCTAGCCCTTAATCATAAAGATTCTTCCTGTTTAACGGGTACAAAAAAGGCCGGAAACTTTCGTTCCCGGCCTTAGTGCAGTTTTTACTTTTAACTATCTGAATAGCGAACGATTTATACCGACGAGAAACCTTTTACTTTTCTATCGGCATTAACCACTGTAATTTCATAGTTTTGCCTAAAGCTCACTCTGAAAAACAATTGGTATTACTCGATCACAAACTCAAATTCTTCGTCGGTTGGAGGTGTACACATTTCATCGTTGCAGCTCATCCATTGGATATAACCGGCAACTTTAGCAGGCTTTTCAGTAACCCACACTTTGTGCGAAAGAACAGCCTTGTCTTTAAAATATGTTACCTCCATATCAAAAATTTTATCGTGCATTGTATGCGAAGGCGTAACCTCAACAGCCTTTCCAAAATCTTTGCAGTTCTCCAGTGTTTCGAAATTAAACGAGGTTTTAACCGGGCCACCGTCTTCCATGTTTAAACCATAAAGTTTAAAGCCCATATCGATTTTTGCCGTAGCAACAATCTCATACTGATTACCACCTTTTAATGGTTTAATTTCTACATCCCATTTCACAGGCACGATCATTTGCGCCTGAGCAAAGGCTGCAATGGCAATAAATGCCAGCGCGAAAATTAGCTTCTTCATTTGTTTTATTTTTTGAATTCTGTTAATCCTTCGTTTAGCCACTCTATAAAATCATCCGGATCCGGATCATAGCTGTATCCCTCTCCTATCTGATTTTCGTTTTCATCCAATACAACGTAATATGGCTGCGTATTTCTGTTAAATCTCGAGATCTGGAAATCGGTCCATTTATTTCCTACCGACCTCACTTTTCTTCCGGTTGTTTCCGAAACATATTGTTCCTCTTCCGGTAATTTTGTTTTCAAGTCAACATACAACGACACCACCACATAATCTTCCAGAAACTTGTTTTTTACTTCCTGTTTTACCCATACGTTGTCCTCCATTTTCCGGCAGTTGGTACAACCTTTTCCCGTAAAATCAATCAGTAACGGTTTCCCGGTTTCGCGGGCATGTACCAGCGCTTTATCGTAATCGTCGAACAATGGAATTCCGTGCGGGCCAATGTGCATTCCTGTTGCCATTGTTCCCGATGAATGTCCGGTAGCAATTGCTCCGGCAGGTTGTGTGCGTCCAACACCAAGTGGCGATTCGGCATAGTCAACCGGCGGTGGGAAACCACTAATCAGTTTCACCGGTGCTCCCCACAATCCGGGGATCATATAAATTACAAAAGCAAATACCATCGTTCCTAAAACAAAACGTGATACTGGTAAATGTGTTGTTGGCGAATCGTGCGGTAGTTTTATTTTTCCCCATAAGTACAATGCCAGTCCCATAAAAATGGCAATCCAAATGGCAATGTAAACCTCACGTTCCAAAATATGCAAATCAAGAACCATATCGGCAATCGATAAGAATTTGAACGCAAAAGCAAACTCAAGGAAACCCAATACAACTTTCACCGAATTTAACCAGCCACCTGATTTTGGCAACGAGTTCAACCATCCCGGGAAAGCCGCGAATAAGGCAAATGGGATGGCCAGTGCCAACGAGAATCCCAACATTCCAATTACCGGTGCCAAACCACCACTTCGGGCAGCTTCAACAATCAGGGCGCCAACAATCGGTCCGGTACACGAGAATGAAACCAGTGCCAAGGCAAAGGCCATAAAGAATATGCCCAGTAAGCCACCTTTGTCTGCTTTTTTATCCACTGCATTTACCCAGCTGCTGGGCAAAACAATTTCGAAAGCCCCCATAAACGAGAAGGCAAAAACAAAAAGCAGCAAGGCAAAAAACAGGTTAAACCACGGATTGGTAGAAAGACTATTTAAACTCTCCGCACCAAACAAGGCAGTTACCACTGTTCCGAGAATTACATAAATAAGAATGATTGATATTCCGTACCAAATTCCGTTTCGGATTCCTTTGGCTTTGGTTTTACTTTGTTTGGTAAAAAAGCTTACTGTCATTGGTATCATGGGGAAAACACAAGGTGTTAGCAAAGCTGCCAAACCTCCTAAAAATGCCAGAAAGAAAATACTCCAGTAGTTTCTGTTGCTGCTGTCTGCAGTTGTTGCGACATCTGCAGTTTTTTGCGTACCTCCTTCTAATTCAAATGAAAACTCAGCTTCCATAGGTGGAGTGCAGGTTTCGTCATTACAACTCATAAATTCCACGTAACCACCAACAGTTCCGGTTCCTGATACTTTTACTTTTTGCGTAAAAGTTACCTCCTCTTCAAACCAACGTAAGTCCATTTGAAAGCTTTGGTCGAACTCTTCAGTAACTGCTTTATTCGGAGTTGGCTCTCCTAACAATTCAGCATTTTCCAAATTTTCGAAATAAAAGCTGGTTTTTATGGGACCACCTTCCGGCAGATCGGTTGAGTACATGTGCCAACCTTCTTCCATTTTTGCGGTGAAAACCAATTCAAACTCATTGTCTGAAATTTTGTTTTGAGAAAAACTCCATTTTACCGGCTCAACAATTTGTGAAAAGCCCAATGAAGCTGTTGCAAGTATAAAGACCGTAAACAGTATGCGTTTCATTCTTTTTGTGGTTTTATATATAAACTTTGATCTACTATCTAAATTGTGTTACACACTTGAATCACTTATCACGACTCTTGCGTTTTATAGGAACAGCACAAATGTATGATTGAAAACAACAATAGGGCCTAATCTGTTTAACAAAAGAAGTATAGACTGGGTTTGAAATAGGGTCTAGACCCCCTGATTCCGGTTTTTTACGGAGTTATGAAAGTCGACGGCTTCTTTTCGCGTTGACACGCCCAACTGCCTGTAGATGTTATTAATGTGCGTTTTTACGGTGCTCAATTCCACAAAAAGTTCCTGGGCAATTTCCTTGTTGGTCTTTCCGGCTGCTAAGAGTCCCAGGATTTCCTGTTGTTTTAGAGTCAGGGCTTCGTATAGCGGTTTCAAATTGTTTGCAGGATCGTTTTCCTGCTTTCGTATTTTCTTTAACTGCTGGAACAAACCAATCAAAATGACAATAAGAATCAAAATAATAACTGCTTCAATTATCATTACCCAGTCTTTCCATTTTGGTTGCACACCGGGCATTTCGCAAACGAATTCACGAAAGCCAATCAATTCATCCAATAAGGCGGAATAGGCTTCGGTGTATGGCGTTACCGGAAATTCGTCTTCCATACGTTTTTGAAAGTTGAAATAGAAATCGCTGTTTCGTAAAAAGTCAGTCTCTTTATCCTCGATGTGATACAAGGCGTAAAGTCCAACATAAGGATTTTTGGCATCGGCAACTACAGAATGTATAAAAGTTTCCAGTTCCTGCGACAGAAAAGTACTTTGAGCCTTTGGCAATTGACCACTCAATTCGCTGCTTTGCTCCTGGAACTTCTCATCAAAATCAAAAATGGCTTTTGTGTCATCACTCCCATTTAACACTGTTACTTCCAGAGAATTGTTGCGAGTCGTAGCACTCAGCTCAATTTCCGACTGCCGGTTTAACAGCAAATGAAAATAGTTTTTGTTTTGGGTGGCACTAAACTCTACCGAGGCATTATCGCCCTGTACCAGATACAGGCGGTAAAAACGCTCATCGTCGGGTACCGACTGCGTATTGATCTCAAAACTGCCATCAGGATTTATAAATGTTTCGGCAATAATAAAATCGGGCGATGCTACAAAAATATCGTTGGGAGAATTTAGCAAAGCCAGAAAAACCTTTGGTTGCCACTGCTCCGATAAATCGATCGTACCTTTTATTTCCAGTGCACTTGAAGAACTTGCAATAAAAAGAGAAAGAATAATATAGACCAGTTTTTTAAACTCCATCAGAATTTTTTTGCTTACTGCGAAAATAAAAAAAGCCGCTCAATAATGAACGGCTTTCCTTTTATAAAATAATTTCTTCTTCATTCTCATCAAAAAAATGATATTCCAGATAGGAATATGAATTTACAGCTTCAACGCTTACCCATTTCAGGTACTTGAAAAACCACTTCATTTGCGGGCTTTTCCAGCCTTTTGTGAGATAAGCAGCTGTATAAGGATGAACTTTCAGATTTAGTTTCTTCTTATTCAATTCCTTTAGCGCATAGTTTACTTTACCTTCGATATCGTCGGCAAATAATACAGTAGGCACAACTTTTCCACTTCCTTTACAAGTTGGACAGCTCTCGGCAGTCTCAACCTTTTCTTCCGGACGAACTCTTTGCCTGGTAATTTGCATCAGGCAAAACTTACTAAGTGGAAGAATGTTGTGCTTGGTCCGGTCGTCGGCCATAATCTCCTTCATGTGATCGTTCACTTTCTGGCGATTGGCCGCGACATGCATGTCGATGAAATCAATTACAATGATTCCTCCCATGTCTCGCAACCGTAATTGTCTTGCTATTTCGTCGCAGGCAGCCAGGTTTACTTCCAGTGCATTTTTTTCCTGGTCGTTTCCGGCTCTTGCGCGATTCCCGCTGTTTACATCAATTACATGAAACGCTTCGGTGTGTTCTACGATTAAATAGGCACCATCTTTAAATGATACGGTTTTTCCGAACGACGCTTTAATTTGTTTATCAATGCCGTAATGTTCGAAAATTGGCTGACGTCCTTTATAGTATTTAACTATCTTTTTCTTGTCGGCCTGAATGCTACCTATGTAATCGGCAATTTCTGACGCTACCGATTGCTCGTTTACAATAATGCTGTTGAAGTCGGGATGATAAATATCGCGCAACAGAGCTGTTGTTCGGTCAATCTCGCCAATTATCAGCGATGGTGCCTGTGCCCTGCGAAGCTTTTGAAAGGTGGTTTCCCACTTTTCTACCAAACGTCGAAGCTCTTTGTCGAGTTCTGCTACTTTTTTACCTTCTGCTACAGTGCGGATTATTACTCCATATTTGCGTGGTTTAATACTCTGAATCAGTTTTTTCAACCTGTTTTTTTCTTCGGTCGATCTGATTTTTTGCGACACTGATATTTTGTCGCTAAATGGCATTAAAACTAAATTCCTCCCTGCAATGGAGATTTCTGATGTTAACCGCGGGCCTTTTGTATTAATTGGTTCTTTTGCAACCTGAACCAAAATTTTCTGACCAACTTTTAGCAGCTCGTTTACTTTACCTTCTTTATAAATGTCGGGTTCGGAATGAATCCGTGAGATAGAAGAAATTTTGTTTTTTCGTGATGAGGCAATTCGCAGGAACTTATTTAGTGTGGCGAATTGTGGCCCCATGTCGAGGTAATGTAAAAAAGCATCTTTACTGTAGCCTACATCGATAAAAGCAGCGTTCAAACTGGGCATAATTTTTTTTACTTTGCCGAGGTATATATCTCCGACAGCGAATTTTGCCCCGCTTCTCTCTCTTGATAGTTCTGCAAGCTTCTTCTTTTCCTGTAAGGCAATAACAATTTCGGATGGAGTTACATCAATTATTAAATCGCTACTCACAACCTTTTAATCATCTACTTCTTTTGGTTAATACTAATCGTTATAACAGACTAAACCTAAAGCATTATAATGCTTTAGGTTTAATCATTAACTATAAGAAATTATTTCACTAAAATCTTATTTTTTCTTTTTGTGCCTGTTTTTACGCAATCTTTTTTTGCGCTTATGAGTGGCCATCTTGTGTCTCTTTCTTTTTTTACCGCTTGGCATAACTCTATTATTTTACTTGATTCTTAACTTCTGATACAAATGTTTTCGCTGGTTTAAACGAAGGAATATTGTGCGCAGGAATGATAATGGTTGTATTTTTAGAAATATTACGGGCAGTTTTCTCTGCTCTTTTCTTAACAACAAAACTACCAAAACCTCTTAAATAAACATTTTTGCCATCAACCAGTGAATCTTTTACAGTTTCCATAAAAGCTTCTACTGTTTTCTGAACAGTTACCTTTTCAATTCCCGTTTCTTTCGAAATTTCATTTACAATATCTGCCTTAGTCATCTCTTAAAATATTTAATTTTCAATATATTAATCGTTTTTAATCGAGGATGCAAAAATAAAAAATATTATAAAACGGGAAAGCATTTCAAATAAATTATTTTTGTTTTTCTGTAAGATTTTTAACCAGTTAGCGTAGAATGGACAATTTTCATACCAACATTTACAATTGGTACAACATAAATAAGCGTGATTTACCGTGGCGAAAAGACCGAAATCCTTATAAGATTTGGCTTTCAGAGATTATACTTCAGCAAACGCGCGTTGAGCAGGGCAAAAACTACTTTTACCGCTTTGTAGAGAACTATCCCACGGTAAATGATTTGGCCAATGCCCACGAAGACGAGGTGCTAAAACTCTGGCAGGGACTGGGTTACTATTCGCGTGCCCGAAACCTGCATGCTTCGGCAAAAATTATTGCATCGCAGTACAACGGAACTTTCCCCAACGATTATAAAAGCATTATAGCACTAAAAGGGGTTGGCCCTTATACGGCTGCTGCTGTTGCATCCATTGCATTCAACCTGCCCTACCCTGCGGTTGATGGTAATATATATAGGGTACTGTCGAGATATTATGGGATTGAGACTCCCATTGACTCGTCGGCAGGCAAAAAGGCGTTTAATGAACTGGCTGAAGAATTGATCCGCGGGCAGAATCCGGGCATGCACAACCAGGCACTTATGGAATTTGGTGCTTTGCAATGTGTCCCTAAATCGCCAAAATGCGAAAATTGTCCGCTTGTTGATTCCTGTTTTGCTTATACGAAAGGGCTTGTTAGTCAACTTCCGGTAAAAGAAAAAAAGACCAAACAGCGCCATCGCTATTTTTACTATTATTTATATGACATGGGCGATTCAATATTACTGGATAAAAGATCGGGCAACGATATCTGGCAAAACCTGTATCAATTACCGCTGATTGAGCGCGAAAAAGCACTTTCTGATTCGGAATTGCTAAATGCAGATCATCCGGCAAAAAATTCGCAGGTTAATATTAAATATATAAGCGGGCAAAAAAAACATATTTTGAGCCACCAGATTATTCACGCAAAATTGATATATCTTGAAGTTCAGGCCAATTTTAATAATCCGTTGCCACTAATTCGGGTAAATAAAAAAGATATTTCTAAATTTGCTGTATCCCGACTGGTTGAACAGTTTTTACATGAGGCCGGATTGGGACTATAAATAAAAAACCGGTTTATAATTGCAGCGTAGTAACAACCTGAAAATGTTAACCATATAAATTTTATATTATGTCAGTAAATAAAGTAATCCTTATTGGAAACGTAGGAAAAGATCCTGAAGTACGTCACCTTGATTCAGGTGTTGCAGTAGCTAATTTCCCTTTGGCAACATCAGAGAGTTATAACTCGAAAAGCGGTGAGCGTGTTACCACAACCGAATGGCACAATATTGTATTGTGGAGAGGGTTAGCCGAAGTGGCTGAAAAATATGTTACCAAAGGCCGCCAATTGTATATCGAGGGACGAATAAGAACCCGCTCGTACGACGACAAAGACGGTAATAAACGTTACGTTACTGAGATTTATGGCGACCAGATGACAATGCTTGGCAACCGCGCTGACAACCAGGGCTCACCAGACCAGGGCGGTGCAATGCAAAACTCAGGTACTGCATCCACTCCTCAGGTTTCGCAACCCGACATTGAAGAACCGGAGGGAGACGAGGATCTTCCATTCTAACCAAAACCTTTAAATTTGGAAACAGAACCGCTTTTAAGTATAGCCGCTATCGGCTCCTGGCAAATTCAACTACACCCTATCAGTCCCGGAATAATAGTTTCAATTATTATCGTATTGTTTTTACTATTTACTTCGGCACTGATAAGTGGATCTGAGGTGGCTTACTTTTCATTGTCGGCCAGCGACAAACACAAACTGAGGCATAAAGGCAAAAACAACGAACGCGTATTGCACAACCTCAAAAGTCCGGAAAAACTTCTGGCTACCATACTGGTGACAAATAATTTTGTAAACATCGGCATTGTAATATTAACGGCCTTTATTTCAAACAATTTAGTATCGTTTGTTAATGCACCAACATTGCAGTTTGTTTTTCAGGTGGTGCTCATAACTTTTTTCCTGTTGCTTTTTGGCGAGATATTTCCGAAGGTTTATGCAACACACTTTGCCTTGCGTTTTGCCCGTTTTATGGCATTGCCATTACAAACACTGGAAAAGTTGTTTCGCCCGATAAATGCGATACTCATCTACTCAACCGGATTTGTAAACCGCCGCTTGCAGAAACACAAAAAGAACATCTCGATGGATGAGATTTCGCAGGCACTTGAGTTAACATCCGACCAGGAACTTTCGGATGAAAAAGAGATTTTGGAAGGAATTGTAAAATTCGGAAATAAAAGCGTGGAAGAGATTATGACTCCACGCGTTGATGTAGTTTCCATCGATATAAAAGCGAATTTTGAAGAGGTTCTGGAGATTATAAACGATTCGGGTTACTCGCGAATTCCGGTTTACATTGATTCGTTCGACGAAATTGGCGGTCTGTTATACATTAAAGATATTCTTCAGCACAGCCATAAAAACAAAACGTTTAAATGGCAGACTTTAATTCGGCCACCATTTTATGTGCCCGACACCAAAAAGATCAGTTCGCTTTTGGAAGAATTTCAGAAAACCAAAGTACACATTGCCATTGTGGTTGATGAGTACGGAGGAACTTCAGGGATCGTTTCGCTGGAAGATATACTGGAGGAAATTGTTGGCGATATTACCGATGAGTTTGATGATGAAGAAAGTTTCTTCACACAACTATCGGAAAACTCTTACTTGTTCGACGCCAAGGTTTTACTGGGCGACTTTTACAGGGTTGTAAATTGCGACGATACCATTTTTGACGAAGTAAAAGGTGATGCTGATACGCTCGCCGGCCTTATTCTTGAAATAAAAGGAGAGATCCCTTCGTTAAAAGAACAAGTAAAATGCAAAACATTCACTTTTACCATTGAAGAGGTTGATAACCGCCGGATTAAACAAATCAAGGTGGTGGTTAATCAGTAGTAAATGTGACAAATTTTTTAGGGAAATGAGATTCGCATATACACTATTATTGTTGTCATTTTTAGTGGGTTGTAAAGAAAATTACACACCCAAACCGCGAGGTTACTACCGCATCGATTTTCCTGAAAAAAGCTACACTGATCTGAACAGAACATTTCCGTACGATTTTGAAATACCGGAATACGCGAAGATTGAAAAAGACACAAGAAACCGCAACGAACCCTACTGGATAAATATTTCAGTGCCCGAGAATAAGGTGGAAATACACATTTCGTATTACGACCTGAACAGCCAAAAAGATGACTACAAACTTTTAGCTGAGTTAATGGAAGAGACGCGCACGCTGGCTTACAAACATTCCATAAAAGCCGACGCAATTGAAGAGCGTTTATTTATGAATCCTGCTAAAAAAGTGTACGGAACCATTTATTCCATTGAAGGAAATGCCGCCTCGCCCATGCAGTTTTTTTTAACCGACAGTACCCGGCATTTTTTACGTGGCGCGTTCTACATTGGCGAAGTTCCCGACATTGATTCGTTGAGTCCGGTAATCAGCTTTATAGAACCCGATGTGATCCATATGATTGAAACCACAAGCTGGAAATAATGCCGCTGATTGAAAAAATAGCAAACCAAAATGGCACAATCGGTGTATGGGAGTTAAAAGAAACATCTGATGATTTATTAAAATCATGTCATTTAAATTCAGTCGATAAAGCGCGTTTGGTAACTTTTAAAGCCGAAAAACGCCGAAAAGAATTTTTGGCTACTCGCCTACTTCTTCAAAAGCTGTTACCCGAAAGAGAGGAAGTTATTTACCGGGATGAATTTGGCAAACCATCGCTAATGGATTCCGGGTTAAACATCAGCATCACACACTCTGCTGATTTAGCGGCAATTATTCTGTCCGAAAAAAATATTGGAATTGATATTGAGCAAGTACAGCGGAATATTGATAAAGTAGTTACCCGTTTTGCAAGCCCTAAAGAAATAGAATTCATTGAAAAAAGTAACGATCCGCAATTGGTAAAAATATTGCTTTGGTCGGCAAAAGAAGCTATTTTTAAGTGTTGCGGAGTTCAGGGTGTTCAGTTTAACCGGCAAATTGCAATTACTCCGTTCGATTATAATGCGCAATCCAACTTTTCCGGTGTTGTGCAGCATCCGGACAAGGAGGCGGCTTATGATTTGTTTTTTCGCATGATCAAGAACAATATTCTGGTTTATTGCGTTCAACACTAAAATTTAACCATGAAGAAAGTAGAAGATCAAATTCTCATCATATTCGGGGCATCGGGAGACCTCACCAAACGAAAATTAATACCCGCACTTTTCGAACTTTACAAACAAAAGCTGTTACCTAAGAAGTTTGCAGTGCTTGGTGCTTCACGCTCATCACTTTCTGATGACGAATTCAGAAACCGGGCTGATGAATTTATTCCCGATGATGACAATCGGGAGGAATTTAAAAAGCTTTTGTTTTATCAACCCGTTCAGAATAACGAAGCCGATGATTTTATTCCGCTAAAAGAGCGACTTGATGAACTTTCCGGCTCATTGGATATTGAGCAGAATTATGTTTTCTATTTATCAACTCCTCCATCGTTGTACCCGGTTATTCCGAAAATGCTTTGCCAAAATGGTCTTTCAAAATCGGAGAATAATTTCAGACGGTTGATCGTTGAAAAACCTTTTGGAACGAATTTAAAATCGGCAAAAGAATTAAACAAACAGCTACTTAATTATTTCGAGGAAGAACAAATCTACCGTATCGATCATTACCTGGGGAAAGAAACCGTACAAAACATGTTGGTTACCCGCTTTTCGAACGGAATTTTTGAGCCGCTTTGGAACCGACGTTATATCGAGCGGGTGGAAATTACATCAGCCGAGAGTCTGGGAGTGGAAGGCCGTGGTGGATATTATGAAAGCTCCGGTGCTTTACGAGATATGTTGCAGAATCACCTGTTACAGGTAGCAGGATTTGTGGCCATGGAACCTCCCGTAGTGGTAGAAGCCGACGCCATAAGAAATGAAACGCTAAAAGTTTTTCAGTCGTTACGACCGATTAAAGAGAATGAAGTGTCGCGATACGTAATGCGCGGCCAATATACGACCTCAACAATTGGAGGCAAAAAAGTAGCCGGTTACCGTGAGGAGCCAGGCGTGGACAAGCTTTCGCGCACCGAAACTTTTGTGGCACTTAAATTCTTTATCGACAACTGGCGATGGGCAGGCGTGCCATTTTACATTCGCACAGGAAAAAAACTTCCTACACGCGTAACCGAAATTGTTATCCATTTTCGGAAAGTACCACACCATTTGTTTGGTAATGCCAGCACCAACAGCAATAACCAGCTTATCATCCGAATTCAGCCTGATGAAGGAATTCTGCTGAAATTTGGCATGAAAACACCGGGAGCCGGATTTAAGGTGCAAACGGTGAACATGGATTTCCATTATTCCGATCTGGCCGACAAAAAGGTTCCGGCAGCCTACGAACGCCTTCTGCTGGATTGCATGCAGGGAGATGCTACACTGTATTCGCGCGGCGATGCTGTAGAAGCTGCCTGGGAATTTGTGCAGCCCATAATTAACGCCTGGGAAACCAATCCTGAAATACCAATTTATGGTTACCCGGCCGGAAGTTGGGGACCTGAAGAGTCCGCCAATCTGATCGTTAATGGTGATTGGCGCTACCCCTGCAAAAATTTACACAACGACGGCTTGTATTGTGAACTTTAATCTGCATATTGCATTGTATTATCTAACAGCATAAACTATCTGAAATGGAAACCTTTACTGAAGTAAAAATCTATTCGAAACCGAAGGATGTTTACAAAGCCATTGCGAAAGCAATCATAAAGATGGTACAAAATTCGAATCAGGAAGTGTTCGATATTGCACTGTCTGGCGGAAATTCTCCAAAAGGACTTTTTAAAAAGATCAGTAAAAAATACGCCGACCGAATTCCCTGGGAACGCATTCATTTGTGGTGGGGCGACGAGCGCTGTGTTCCTCCAACTGACGAGCAAAGCAACTATAAAATGACAGTTGACTATCTGCTTTCAAATATTTCTATCCCGGAAGAAAATATCCACCGTATAAAAGGCGAGGAAGATCCGGAGCAGGAAGCACTGCGCTATTCAAAAAAGATGGAACAAAGCTTAAATTTACGGGGTGAAGATCCTGTTTTCGACCTGATCATTCTGGGGCTTGGCGACGATGGCCATACTGCCTCAATTTTCCCTGACCAGCTGGAATTGTTTGAAGACGAACAAAGCTGTGCAGTTGCAGCTCATCCGCTTACCGGGCAAAAACGTATTACCATTACCGGAAATGTATTGAATAATGCCAACCAGATATTTTTCCTTGTAACAGGATCGAATAAGGCCTTGCGGGTTGCAGAAATTATGAATGATAATGATGCCGCACAATTGTTACCGGCTTACTACATTTCGCCAACCAACGGTACATTAACCTGGTTTTTAGACGACGAGGCAGCTGCTCAAATTCAATAGAATTGAACGCAAATTACACTGATTTTGCAGATTTCTCAGTCGTCACTCCTTCGAAATGACAGCTAAGGGGTTGGGCGTAATCCCAAAATCCCTTCTCCAAAACGGATGGTTTCGGCAATTACTTCTTCCACGCTACCGGAAGTAATATCGCATGCAATAACATGATCACCGGCTTCAGGAAAGGCTTTTTTCACTTTCTGATTAGGTAAAGTTCCCAATTCATCAAACATATCAAGCATGGCATCAACACTTACCGTTTGATCCTGATGTTCATTATCCTTGTAGTAGTAGCCCAGAAATACCGGCACTGTTACACGGCTAAACGTTTCTTTCGTCATGGTGGCATCCAGCAGTTGTTGCAAATAAACCAGCGCCTCCACACGATATTTACAGTTCCAGTATTTGCAATCTTCCGACTCCGGATCATCGTCAGAGATACGGTATTTCCCTCCCATTACTTTTCGCCCGATCTGCAATCCCCAAGGTTTCGACAATAACACCATTGAGCCGTTTTTCACTTTTATATTTGGCGAGTACATAATCAAGCCATCCACATACTCAGGGAAATCCGCAGCCAGTTTTAATCCCAGCGTTCCTCCTGTTGAAGTGCTCATGATGATCACTTTTCGCCCCAGGCTGCGGGCAATCATTAATGCTTCCTTGGCCGAAGCGTACAATCCGTCAGGAGTCATATCAATTAAAGGATCTTCGGTAACCAATCCATGATCGTGCAAACGTGGAATGTACAAATTGTAGCCAAAATGTTGCGCAAAACGCTCGTGAGCAGGGTGCCCTTCGAACCACGATGCCGAGAAACCGTGCAGGTACAAAACACAATAATCGGTGCGTTCTTTTATCGAATCGTTTGCCCAAATAATACGGCTTTCGTTATCAGGTTTTATCGAAAAGGCTGCTTCTTTTCGTTGCACAAATGTCTCGATGTTTGAAATACTTGCCGATAGCGATGGCAGGTCTTTATTCAACTCAGGTTTGGGCGGTTTTGGCCCAAGAAGGTAAGCAATTATCGCCAAAAGAACTACTATCAGTAAAAAGCGTTTTATTCGTTTCATCTCATTAAAATTGTTCGTTTCATTTGTATTCGATGTAACTCCCGATGAATTTAAATTCTTCTTGTTTGTGAATTTGAAGAATAAAAATTCATGCTCGTTTCATAATAAAATATTATAAGTCCTCCCGATTCGACAAAGCTCACCGGGATGCATCGACAGCGTTCGCCAGTCTAGCAGAAGCCCGATGTCGGAAGTATTTGTTCCGGTCGGGCTGTGTTGTTACTAATTAGCTGGAAAGATACGAGAGTTAGAGGAAATAATGTAATTCAGATTACAATTTTTCTCCAAACCTTATCAAAATTCGATCACCAACTGAACACCCTTTTCACCCTCTTGCTCGTGCAAAAAATTGGAGAGTGTAAGCCCCAACAATCGAATTCCTTTTATAAACCCACCTTCTGATCTCATCAGTTTCAGGCTTTCGGTTATAAACCGCTCTTTGGTGTTTATGTAGGGCTCAATTGTTTTACTTCGGGTGTGTTGCTCAAAATCAGCATATTTAAATTTTAATGTCACCGTTTTTGCTTTTACATCTGACCGGCCGGCCCGCTCCCAAACTTTCTCTGCGATTATCAATAGTTCTTTTTTCAGTTCATCCTCTAAAAACAAATCCTGCAAAAAAGTGTTTTCTGCACCTACCGACTTTCTTTCGCGCGATGGCTGCACCTCGCGATTATCAATACCCCGGCAAATATCGTAATAGTAATTACCCGCTTTGCCAAACATTCGGGTGAGCTCGAGTCTTTCGATCATTTTCAGATCACGGCCATACCACACGCCTATATCATGTAACTTTTTTGCGGTTACTTTTCCAATTCCAAAAAACTTTCTGATTTCCAGCTGGTCGATAAATTCCTGCGCCTTATCAGGTGTAACCACAAACATTCCGTTAGGTTTATTGACATCGGAAGCCACCTTAGCCAGAAATTTGTTGTACGAGACCCCTGCTGATGCGGTTAATCCTGTTTCCTCAAAAATGCGTTGACGAACCTCTCTGGCAATCAATGTTGCAGAAGGCAAACCTTTTTTTGCGTAAGTAACATCGAGGTAAGCCTCATCGAGCGATAGTGGTTCAACCAAATCAGTATACTCCAGAAATATGCTTCGTATTTGCGCCGAAATCTCTTTGTACCGCTCAAAACGATGTTTTACAAAAATCAGGTCGGGACATTTTCGTTTAGCCACCTTCGACGACATAGCCGATCGCACACCGTACTTCCGGGCTTCGTAACTGGCCGCTGCAACAACTCCTCTGTCGCTGGTCCCACCAACAGCAACGGGCTTTCCGCGCAGCTCAGGATGATCCAACTGCTCTACCGACGCAAAAAATGCATCCATATCAACATGTATTATCTTACGGTTTTTTACTGCTGGCATTTTGTCTTTCCTGATACGATGCGAAAATAACTAAGTCGTTGGATTTTTTAATCTATAATTATTTAAACGTTGTTCCGCAAAATAGCGGCGCTAATTATTTCTTAATATATTAGCATAAATTTTTGTATCGGAAGAAATGGAAACAAGAGATATTCTAATTAAAATTCGCAAAATCGTGCGCTCGGTAGATATTGAGTCAAAGAAAATTCAGAAAGAACACGGCGTAAGTATTCCACAGGTTCTTTGTTTAAACTTTCTACGCGAATCAAATAATTATCAAACAACGCAAAGCGAGCTACGGAAATTTCTAAACTTGAATCCGAGTACAGTTAGCGGTATTATTAACCGGCTTGAGAAGAAAGGCTACCTTGCCCGTCTTCCCAAAACGGGTGATAAGCGTGTTGTAAATATTGCCCTTACCTCGTCGGGCGATAAACTGCTGAGCACAATGCCATCGTTGTTGCATGAACAATTATCGGAAAAACTCCTGCAGCTTAGCGACAATGAACTGGAGATTGTTGAAGCGGGCCTGAATACGCTGGTAAAAATACTTGACATCGAAAAAGTTGAGGCTTCTCCGTTAATCACACTCGATTCGGATCTGGGCGAATAATTCAGTTTTTCATCAACACGCCAATTATTTTAGTGTATTGCATCAAGGATTTGTTCGTCCTCGGTAGTTTCTCCTTTCGCGAAGTTTATAGCCGTTTCGATTAAGGCCAAATGCGAATACGCTTGCGGGAAGTTCCCGAGCAAACGTTTGGTTTTAAAATCGATATCCTCGCTAAAAAGCCCCACATGGTTGCTGTATGACAATAATTGATCGAATAATTTTTTGGCTCTTTTTCGTTGCCCAATGGCATATAACGAATTGATGAGCCAAAAAGTACAAATAGTAAACGACGAACTTGGCAAACCAAAATCATCCTCGTTTTTATACCGGTACATTAATCCATCTTCGCAAAGCTCTCTTTCGGTGGCCAAAACAGTTTTTACAAAGCGCTCGTCCTTTCCATCAATAAAACCGTACGATTGCATCAGCAGCGTTGCAGCGTCAAGATCCTTCGATCCGTAAGCCTGTGTAAATGCACCAACCTCTTCGTTCCAGGCATTTGTAAAAATATCTTCTTTAATGGTGTCGGCAAGTGGTTGCCATTCCTCAACATATTTTTCTTTGTGAATAAACCGGGCAATTTTAACAGCTCTGTCAATGGCAACCCAACAAAGTACCTTCGAGAAGGTAAAGTGCCGGTCATCGGTTCTAATCTCCCAAATTCCTTTATCCGGTTTTGTCCAGTTATTAGCTACCGTTTTTACGATACTACGCACGATTGTCCACAACGACTCACTGTCTTCAAGCGAAATTTTAAACTCAGTAAGCTGCTGATAAATTACATCCATCAGAATTCCGTAAATGTCATTCTGTTTTTGAACATAGGCCGCATTTCCGATACGAACCGGATACGAATCCTTATAACCACTAAGATGTTCCAGCGTCTCCTCTTTAAGCACTTTCTCGCGATTTATTCCGTACATGATCTGGATCTTTTCATCCTTATCGGGAATAATATCGATAATGAATTTCATAAAACGTTTAACGGTATTTAGGTGCCCCAGACTCGACATTACCTTAATTACCATCGATGCGTCGCGTATCCAGCAAAACCGGTAATCCCAGTTTCGCTCTTCGCCAATTGTTTCGGGCAACGAAGTGGTTACTGCGGCCAAAACCGCCCCCGACTTATCGTAACTCAACAGCTTTAAAACCAGCGCACTTCGTACAATTTCGCTATTATATTTTGTAAATGAGGTCAATTTATTTGCCCACTCGAGCCAATATACTTTTGTTTTTTGCAGTTTCAGGTATTGCCTTTCCAAAGTTTGGTTAAGTAATTTCTGATCGTACGAAACAAGGATAAACGCATTATCCGTTAAGGTAATTTCGTTTTCCTGCAAAATATCTTCTTTATTGAGATCGGTATACAAGTACAACGAGTCGTAATCTCCTTCAGTGGTGTAACACTTAATATACTCCTCCTCGGCTATTGTTTTTGTATTAAAACGGGCATATTCCACTTTTGGATTGTATCTAACCCTAAATTTAGGTTTCCCCCATTTGTATTTTATATAGCGGATAATATCAGGCGGAGTAAAATACCCAAACTCGTTTGTGATAAAGCGAGGCATAAAATCAACAACCTCAAAACACGAATCTTCATTCTGAAAAAATGTAGAAACAATATTTGTTGTTCTTATGTATGTTTGTTTAATCTCATAACTATCGTCTACCAGAAACTCCAAACTCCCACCTTTCTTCTCGTCGAGTATTTTTGCAAATACCGACGACGAGTTAAAGTCGGGCAAACAACACCAGTCAATCGATCCCTTTTCGGAAATTAAAGCAGCACTTTTGCAATTTCCGATTATCGAGTAGTTCAAATTATCCATGGCCGCAACCTAGCGATTTTTGAATTAGTATTAACAGAAAGTATTTAAACGAAGCTATTTTTAACTATGATTTTACAAGATCATTCAAAAAGCCGCGTACTTCCTTATAATTGCTTACGAAATATTTTGCAGCCGAATTTTCGGTACCTACTTTAATGGTATGTGCCTCCTCGGGTAACTCTTTGAACAAGAATTCATCAGTCCAGTCGTCGCCCATTGCCAACACAAAATCAGCAGGATTAGTATGCAAAAAGTCGGTTGCAGCCGTGCCTTTATTAATTCCAGAAACTTTTATTTCAACAACCTTTTTTCCTTCCAGAATTTCCAAATCCTGGTTAAAGATCAGGTTTGATATATCATGTACCAATTCGAGCGCACGCAACACTCCTAATTCAATATCGGCTTTGCGGTAATGCCAAACCAGCGAATAGGTTTTCTCTTCGATTAAACTTCCAGGAGTACGATCGACATACGATTCAAGCACCGGCAAAATACTCTCTTTCCACTCGGTATGAACAGGTTTACGTTCTACCCAACCTTTACCCTTTTCTTTTAACCAGGCTCCATGTTCGGCAATTAAGTTATATTTTCTTTTACCAAACCAGCGGTCAAAAGTCTCTCTGTCGCGCCCGCTTACCAATGTCAGCGTTGTATTCTTTTCGACTGACAGTTTATCGAGCAACTCATACAACTCCTCATCGGGTTTAGCCGCTTGTGGATTTGCAAAGAAACGTTGTAAAGTTCCATCGTAATCCAGGAACAAAACTTTCGACTTCTTATCGTTGTATTCCGAGAAGATCTTATTCTTTATTCGGGCTGTAATTTTTCGTGCATGATGCTCCGATTTTTTCTCAATAGTTTTATGTAATGCTTTCATAAACTCCGAAGCCCACTTATGAATATCGTAACGTTTTAATCGCTGTTGCATGGCCGTTATGGCTTTCTCCATTTCTTTGTCGGGCTTTGTAAGCGCCCTGTAAATAGCATCGGCCGTATCGGGAATATTATTCGGGTTTACCGAAATAGCTTCTCCAAGCTCTTTCGATGCACCAGCCATTTCACTCAGAATAAGCACACCTTTTTTGTTGACTTTTGACGCAATATACTCTTTGGCAACCAGGTTCATTCCGTCTCTTAGCGGTGTTAGTAAAGCCACGTCAGCCGAGCTGTATAACTCAATCAGGTTCTCGAACGGAACCGAACGATAGAAATAAATTACCGGGTTCCAGTTCAGCGTTCCAAATTCACCGTTAATATTACCCACCAACACATCAATCTCGTTTTTCAGATTTTGGTACTGCTCCACATCGGTTCGCGATGGAACCGTAAGCATAATAAGCGAAACTTTTTCGTTGTACTCCGGGTGTTTCACCAAAAATTCGCGGAAAGCATTTAAACGCTGCGGAATACCTTTGGTATAATCCAGCCGATCGATTGACAGAATCAATTTGCGGTTTGGCATACTTAATAAGAACCGGTCAATGTCTTGGTGTTCTTTTGATCGGTCCTGAATAGGTTTGCTCTGTATCTCCAGGGCGTGCGATTCAAACTTCTCATAATCGATACCCATAGGAAATACGTCGATCATTACCTGACGGTTTTCCAGTTTTATCTGGTTAAAATCAACATCGTGGCCTAATAAGCGCTTCACCGAACTTATAAAGTGTCGGGCATAATCGTAGGTATGAAAACCAATTAGATCGGCTCCCAGCAAACCATTCACAATTTGCTCGCGCCACGGAAGTATTCGTATTAACTCGTACGAAGGAAATGGTATGTGCAAAAAGAATCCGATGGTAAGATCGGGGCGTCTTTCCCGAAGAATGTTTGGCACAAGTAACAATTGGTAATCGTGTACCCAAACCACGTCGCCTTCTTCCGCATTTTTAATAATGGCATCGGCAAACATTTCGTTCACTTTGCAGTACGACTCCCAATACGATTCGTTAAACTCGGTAAACTCGGCAAAGTAGTGAAACAATGGCCAAAGCGTTGCATTACTAAACCCATCGTAGTAATTAGTAATTAGCTCTTCGTTTAAAAAAACTGGCAAACACTGCTCGGTTTCCAGCAAACCGGTAACTTCTTTTTCTTCTTTTTTTGTTTCGGGCATAAGGCCCGGCCAGCCTATCCAAACGCTGTTACTGTCTTTGTGATATGATTTTAAACCTGTGGCTAAACCACCTGCACTGGGAGTTATAGTCATTCCGTCTGCGCTTCTGTTTATCATCACAGGTAGCCTGTTTGAGGCAATTATTAATCTACTCATACTGTATTATTTCTATAGAAATTATTTCTGGTTTACAAATATATTATTATCTGAATAAAGTTCTGTCTAACCTATGTAAATTCATTATTAACAATGAATCTGTTCGCTGTTTGAATTTGCATACTGACTTTTTTTTGTATTTTTGTTCGCATAGAAACTATTTTCAAAAATGAATATAACTTCTTTAACAAAAAAGCAGGTAGCAAAGTCAATTGTTCCCCAGTTGGAAGAACAGGCATACGAGATGTCGTTACAAACCGGGTTACTAAAAAACTATATTCCTTCTTATCCTATTACAACGCAAACGGAGGATAATGGTTTTATTCCTGACATTATAACCACCGAAAAAAATGGAGAAACCAACATTTACGAAATTCAGTTAACCAGTAATATTGATACAGAGAAATGGAATTTTTTCGCGCATTTCACAAAAGAAAGACACGGAAAACTTCACATCATCGTACCCGAGGCCAACCTAAGTGCAGCAGAGAAAGTAATCGTTGAGAACGACATCCGCAACATTAGGCTGATGTATGTTCCAAACTAACTCAACTCGCTGATAGTACTCGATTTATCTCTTTAGTTCATAACATACTCAAAAACAACCTTTGAGTAAAAAAATATGTATGATTTATAATAACAGACAGCAGACAATTGCACACAAAATTGAGACAGAAGCGCAACTTTCGAAATGGAGAGACTGGAGGTGGCAGCTAAGGCACTCCATAAAAACGCTGGAAAAGTTTGAAGAACTATTAGGCGTTAAATTTGATGAGGACGAACGGGAAAAACTAAAAGAAACATTCGACAAATTTCCCTTGTCTATTACGCCTTATTATCTCTCGCTTATTAACAAGAAAGATTTCAAAAACGATCCGGTTTTTAAACAATCGTTTGGCGGAATTGAAGAACTTACTACTTTAAAATCAGAATTGGCAGACCCGCTATCAGAAGACAGCGACAGTCCGGTTGAAGGAATAACCCATCGTTATCCCGACCGCGTATTATTTCATGTGAGCAATATTTGCTCGATGTATTGCCGACACTGCACTCGTAAACGCAAAGTTGGCGATATCGACTATGTTCCATCTAAAGAACAATTGCAAAAGGGGCTCGACTATATTGCCAACACCCCGCATGTACGCGATGTTTTGTTATCGGGAGGCGACCCGTTTATGTTGCCCGACGATAAAATCGACTGGCTTTTGTCGGAAATCACAAAAATACCACATGTCGAGATCGTAAGAATTGGTACACGAATGCCGGTGGTACTTCCCTACCGAATTACCGATAATCTGGTTTCTATTTTAAAGAAATATCAGCCACTTTGGATCAACACACACTTTAATCACCCAAAAGAAATTACGGCTTCATCAAAAGAAGCTTTGGCGAAACTTGCCGACGGCGGATTTCCGTTGGGGAACCAATCGGTTCTTTTAGCCGATGTAAACGACTGCCCACGAATTATGAAATCGCTGCTCCACAAACTTGTGGAAAACCGTGTACGTCCTTATTACCTCTATCAGTGCGACCTTTCTGAAGGATTATCGCATTTCAGAACACCAATTGGTAAAGGGATTGAAATTATGGAAAGCCTTATCGGGCACACTAGTGGTTTTGCCCGCCCAACTTACGTGGTTGATGCACCCGGGGGCGGAGGTAAAATTCCGGTAATGCCCAATTATATTATTTCATGGTCGACCAACAAAGTGGTGTTGCGTAACTACGAAGGAGTAATAACAACCTATAAAGAACCCGATGCATACGAGCCAAAATTATGCGACCGGGACTGTGAGAATTGCAACCTCGACTTACAAATTGAAGAGGGAGCAGAAGAAGATGCAATAGGAATTGAAAAATTATTATCGGATACCGACGATGCGATATCGTTGATACCCGAAGACAACGAACGAATGATAAGAAGGGAAGAAGATGCAGGATAAAATTGAAAAAATAGGCAACGAAAGCATAATTCAACACGGGCAATTAAACGATCGTGTTTACCTGATGAAATTGGGTAGCACGGATAACCCGTCGGAAATTTTGGAGGAGATTAATACGCTCGCAAGAGAAAACAAGTACAGTAAAATAGTTTGTAAAATACCGGTGCACGCCGCCCCGGTATTTCTATCCAACGGTTTTTTAGCCGAGGCACAAATACCATCGTTCTACAACGACAGCATTGCCGCATTTTTTGTTTCGAAGTTTCTAAACTCCGACAGGCTTTTAGATATTGAAACAGAAAAGCTAAACAACCTCAGCCAAATGCTAAAAAAACAGGATTCGATTACGCCCAACGGTCACAACCATTCGGATGTAAAAGTGCGTAAACTGGAAAAAGAAGACTATGAGCAAATTACCGACATATATCGCGAAGTTTTCGTAACTTATCCTTTTCCGATATATAATCCGGGATATGTGCTAAAAACATTTCAGGACGGAACTCAGTATTTCGGAGCTGAATCGAATGGGAAACTGGTAGCTCTGGCATCGGCCGAGGTTGACGAAGAAGGCAAAAATGCCGAAATGACCGACTTTGCCACCCTACCCGACCAGCGTGGTAAAAACCTGTCGGTGCTGTTGTTAAATGCACTCGAAAAATCGATGAAAGAACAGGGAATAACAACCTTGTATACAATGGCCCGGCTAAATTCCATAGGAATGACAAAAACTTTCCTGAAGATGGATTATTGTTATTCGGGAACATTGATAAAGAACACGCACATTGCCGGAAAAATTGAAAGTTTGAACATTTTATATAAACATATCTAATATGAACCTGGGATACCGATGTCATTTTGCTAAAACCTGCCCGCTCTACAAAGGAGAGGAGAAAACAAAGGATATGCCTTTGCTACTTTTTAGAAACGTGTTTTGTAACCGTGGAATGAAAGGATGGAAAAACTGTAGCAGATTCAACGAATTGACTGAGCAGGAAAATCAGAAAGAATAATCAGTTTAAAGAATTTATGAGTAGAAAAACAATTGAAATTCAGGAAATCAGTAACCAATTAGAAAAAGACATTTTAAAACTTTTAGAAGAAAAAGAAGAATGCGTTTACGGCGATATCATCAAAGACCTCAAACTCTCGGCCAGAAAAGGCCAGGAGTTAATTTATTCCCTTATTAATAAGGGTTTTGTAAAACGCATTGATCAATCATCTTACCTTAAACTTAATGTTGATATTAAATAATGGGGTGGATTGATCTCTCTATTTTTTGCGTATACCTGTTGTCAATGCTTGGTGTAGGTGTTTATTTTCTGCGCAAAAACAAAAATACAGACGACTATTTTGTTGGTGGACGTAAACTAAGTAGTATTCACATTGGCTTATCGGTGGTAGCTACCGATGTTGGCGGAGGTTTTTCCATCGGATTGGGCGGATTGGGTTTTACCATGGGATTATCGGGCAGCTGGTTACTGTTTACCGGTTTGCTGGGTGCCTGGCTTAGTGGTGTTCTGCTCATTCCTAAGGTTTCGGGGCTGGCACGCCGAAAAGGATTCCTGTCTTTTCCCCAGTTCCTCGAACATGTTTTCGATAAAAGAGTAGCCCTCATTGCCGGATTAATTTCGGCTATCGGGTACCTGGGCTTTACCAGTTCGCAAATTCTGGCTGGAGCCAAACTGGCATCTTCTACTTTCGATGGGCTTAGCATCGACAACGCCTTGTTAATAATGGGAACGATTGCCATTGTTTACACCGTTCTGGGTGGTTTAAAAGCGGTTATTTACACCGATACTATCCAATGGATAATTCTTATGGCCGGGCTGATATTTGTTGGCCTGCCTTTCGCTTATACCAGTATTGGAGGTTACGAAGCCATTGCAGAAACACTACCGGCGGAGTTTTTATCGCTGCGCAATGTAAGCTGGCAGCAAATTGTTAACTGGATGTTTACCATTATCCCAATATGGTTTATCGGGATGACACTCTATCAGCGAATTTACGCAGCAAAAAATACACAAACAGCACAACGCGGCTGGTTTATTGCCGGGCTGTTTGAATACCCGTTAATGGCATTTATCGGAGTAGTTTTAGGCATGTTTGCACGTGTGGCAATGGAGAATCATTTGCTACCAGGCTATAACGCTGCCAACCTCGATGCAGAAATGGGACTTCCGGTATTATTAAAAACCGTACTTCCGGTAGGTTTTCTGGGAATTGTATTATCGGCCTACTTTTCGGCCATCATGTCAACTGCCGACAGCTGTTTAATGGCTGCATCGGGTAACTTGTTAACCGATGTATTTCGCCTGCACAACGGAAGAAGAAGCTTACTTCTTTCGCAGTTGTTGACCTTAATAATTGGATCAATCGCCTTGTTACTGGCTTTAAAAATGACCAGTGTTCTGGATCTAATGCTCCACTCCTACTCGTTTATGGTTTCAGGAATGATCATTCCGGTGCTTGCCGCTTTATTTTCTAAAAATCCGAATAAAGTTGCAGCACTTTTATCCATGCTTACCGGAGGCTCGTTAACGCTGTTCCTCATTCTGTCGGGATTAAAACTTCCGCTGGAACTGGATGCCAATATCTTTGGAATAGGAGGTTCGCTATTGGTTTATGTCCTTGTAGCATCAGTAAAAAAAGAGAGGACAATAAGGATAAAAGTTTAGTGATAAAATTCTATTAATCGGGAAAGAAAAACCTCAAACAATACGCAATAAAAAAAGGTGTTACAAATTGTAGCTCCTTTTTGCTTTTCTGGTGCATCTGAAAGGACCGCACCAACCTCCTGATCCGTAGTCAGAATAAATTATGTTTCATGAAATTACAGCAATGAAAATCCATGTTGTGTAGACATATTTCGTATGATGGTCGTCGAATATACGATAACAATTAATCCACTTTAAACATTACCTTTAAAAAGTTTAAAATGTATAATTTATGAAGGTAGCAGTAAACAGGAAGGACATAAAATTTATACCGGATTCATCGAGGGTAATTGCACGGTTTCTTTATACCGGTGATGAAAGGGCGCTAAACACCATTCGCGCAGTGATTGAAATGTCCGAAAAGTCGGTATTACAGGTGTTAAGTCCTGTATTGAGAGATTACTCGCTACGGCATCGGAATATCTCCAAGATATTTGAGAAGCATTTTAATAGGGTCGCTCATCTACTGGAACGGTTAAATGTTGGGACTGATTCGCTTAGCACGTCCACAAAAATACTTATTGGCTCCTATTTTACCATGGAGTATTCGATTGAATCCGCTGCATTTTTTAATCCTTCGATTGTCGAACATCCCGATCAGTCGGAAACCGGCCCGGATGAGAAAAGAGTAATCTTTAGTTTCAGAGCCACTGGTGAAGGACACATATCGTCCATTGTTTTCCGCACTGGCGTGCTGGATAAAGACAATAATCTATCCATTGAACCGGTTGGGAAGATGTTGGAAGAAGCGGAGCACATCCGGCGACATGTCTATGAAAAGAAGTCATTCAAAAAGAAATTAAGCGAGATGAAGGATGTGCATGCGATTATCCCCTCCGACTTAATTCTTGATAGGCTAAAAGATACATTTACCTATGACGAACTGCGCGATTGTATACAAGAGGCAAGAAAATCGGTGCATCTTACCGAAGAAAAAGAAGCATTATTTAATCAGATTATTTGGTTGGCCTCGTCGCATTACGAACTGGACTTTTCGCTGGATACTAACATTTCAGAACGGGTAATTTTCCCGGTTTCGGCCAACGAAAGAAATGGGATTGAAGATGCGCGCTTTGTAAAATTTGTTGATGATGACGGAAAGATCAGTTATTATGCAACATATACTGCGTATGACGGTACTACTGTGATGCCAAAAATGATCGACACCACTGATTTTTACCATTTTCGGATTTTGCCGCTTCATGGAGAAATTGCCCAAAACAAAGGGATGGCGCTTTTCCCACGAAAAGTGAATGGCAAATATGCCATGCTTTGCAGGTTGGATGGTTTCAATAATTACATTGCCTTTTCAGATAATATTTCAGTTTGGCGCAACGCAAAATTGCTGCAACAACCTAAATTCCCATGGGAGTTTATCCAGATAGGAAATTGCGGTTCGCCTATTGAAACATCCGAGGGCTGGTTGGTGATAACCCATGGAGTGGGTCCGATGCGCGAATATGCGCTCGGGGCATCGCTGTTCGATCTTGAAAATCCGGAAAAAGAAATTGGCCGTTTGGAATCTCCTTTGCTGATGCCCAATGCCGAAGAACGCGAAGGATATGTACCCAATGTGGTTTATTCCTGTGGTTCGATCATTCATAACGGTGAATTGATTATACCTTATGCCATGTCTGATTATGCATCTACTTATGCAACGGTCAATTTACAAGAACTATTAAATGAATTGAAAAGCTCATGAAAAATGGGTAATTCTATAGAAACTGACAAGCAGAGGGGTCTTGAGATTGCTGCAGTAATTGCAACCGGTTTGCTAAAACATGTTTTTATGGACTGGTTAAACCTGCGGGCATTCTATATTGGTGTTGCCTGTATTTTTTGGTCGGTATATATTTACAAAAGATACCGGAAAAACAAACAGATCCTCCAGCAGTGGGGCTTTCGTAAAAATCATTTTAATCAATCGTTTCTTTTTCTTACACCTTTCGCCTTACTGATGACTGCAGCCATCGTTTGGTATGGCGTTACTCACAATGCTGTCTTTCTTAACTGGCATGTCATTCCCGTTTTTATTTTTTATCCGGTGTGGGGATTCATTCAGCAGTTTTTAATGCTGTCGCTGTTTGCCGGAAATTTAATGTCCACCAGCACGATAAAACGCAGTAAAATTCAGATTATCCTGCTCACTTCCGTGTTATTTGCCTTGATTCATTATCCCAGCCTCCCGCTAATGGTTTTTGCTTTTTTAATGGAACTGATGTTTGCATTTGCTTTTTTTAAGTGGCGAAATCTTTGGGCTTTGGGGCTTTACCACGGATGGGTGGCGAGTTTGCTTTTATTTTTCGTGTTGGGCAGGGAGCTATGGAGTGAGCTATGGACAATTTTATGAAATTTCAGATATGAAAAAAGCGTTTCAGATCGGTTGCTTTTTTTAACCGGTAGTGAATATAGAACAAAGGTAGGCTAACAAACAAAAAGGACACCATCACAATCAGGCTCCATCCAAAAAGCATTGAGCCCCGTGTATAAACGGATATGATTCCTTCGATACAAACACATAACAGCCCTGCTGCAATCATCGAGTAAGCGATAATATTCAGCCCTTTCTGCTTTGCTTTACGGATAAAAAATACCAACAGAAAAACAGTTAAGTAGGCTACCAAAATGATGGGAATTCCCAACTTTATCTCCCAGGCAGTGCCGCCGGCATAAACATCGAACAGCATAAAAAGGCCAGCTGCCGACAAAAAACTGATGCCGCCCGCGAGTATAAATTTTTTGTGTAAAAATGTGTTCAACGTAAAATTAACAACTAAAACAAGACTCACGGTGGCTGGGTATCTCGACCATGTGATACTTTGATTTCCAATAAAATCAACAAGCAACGTGATGATTATACCGGAAATGAGAATTAGTCCTGATATTTGCCAAAAAATTATTCTTTTTTGACGGCCGGTTAACTGCTGGTATTCGGTGAGCCGTTTTTCTCCCCTCCCTTGTTTCCCCGATTTTATGAAAGTCTTGTTATCGGTGATACTATCAAGGAGCGGTTCACCACATAATGAGCAATAAATGGCATTCTCTTCTGTCTCTACCCCGCAATTCGGACATTGTACCATAACCTTTAATTAATTAGTTTTTAATTCAACCGGAACTTCTTGTTGTCGCAAAAATTGCAGAAACTTTTCTTCAAATTCCCCGGAAAGTGTAATGTTGCCAAAACTCAACGTCAGGATATTTCCAAACGCGACCACGCCACAATTAATTTTCAGCATTTTGTTGGGCGGAGGTGGTGTTATTACAAAATAATCGATCATTTGACCGGTTTCATCAGGTAAATCTATTTTCCCGAGGTTGGTAAGTACCCCGCTATACTGGCTTGTGCCCAGCGAGTAGTATTTCATTCGCAGGATCAAACTTTTAATAAATAACGGTATCCCCCTGATAAACAGTTTCCTTTCGCTTCCCACATTTCTCGATATATTTTTATTGATCAACTTTTCATCCGTTTCAAGCTTCATCTGGTGATACACCGTTTTAACTATTTCATCAAAAGAATAATGGCCCAAACGCAAATCAATTTCAGGTAACACAAACAACGAAAAATTCCGCTTGGTTTTCGACGGAAAAATGTTTCGCAAGTTTAAAGGAACCTGCACACGAAGCCTTTTTTGTTTCTTATATTTACTCAAGCCATTCATATCTTCATAGATTTCCTGTAAAACATACAGGTAAACTGATGTAAGATAAACGGTTAGGCTTACTCCTCTATATTGGGCAATCTCCTTTATTTGTTTTAGCGGAACCATTGCGTAATGCCGTGTGAAACGGGGGCGTGACCTCAACGGATAAGGCAGGTGAAAAGCCTTCGACCGTTTTACCATCGGCGGAATTTCTGCCTTAAAATAGCGGTTGTAGGCATCTTCGTATTCCTCTTCCGGAATCTGATAATCTTTACCGCTAATCCGATATTCAGCAGGGACTTCAGCACCACATTCGGCCGAATAAAGAATGAGGATAGTTTTGAAAAACTCAAGTGCCCCGGCGCCGTCTGTTAAAATGTGCGAACATTCAACACTGATATTGTTGTCCTTTACCAGTATTCGAATTAACAAACTTCCTTTTTGAAATTTCCTGCACAGAGGTTGCAGATCGGGCTCAACGGGAATATGTTGCGGAAGATGCTCTAGATAATACCAGAAAAAACCTTCTTTAAGTTGAACCCTAAAAAACGGGAACCGTTCTTCAGCCTTCAAAGCTGCTTTTCGAAAGGATTTTATTTTAACAGATTTTTTCAAGATGGCCGTCATCCTGAAAACGGCAGTATTATTTTCGTTGCTAATGGCAGGATATATTTTAGCAGCATTATCGAGTGCAAACCAAAATTTGCCCGAATTTGGTACGGTATTTCTGTTATCAGTATCCAAATAGTAGATCTTAGATTTTAAATTCTCCCCGTTAGTTGTTCAAATTTATGAATTAATCGCAAACCAGGCTGTCATTTGTAAAGGTGACAATTAAATGTGTGAATGATGTAACCTGGAAACGCATAATTTTATAGCCTGCTTTTGTAACCGGGATATTTGCATAATAATTATCACCCAGATCAATTCAATTTTGGTATTTTTTGGCCTCAGCAAGCATCGTTTTTGGCTCTGTGCGAATCAACTAAATATGAATCATCCTGTTTCCAGTGATCTTCAAAAAATTTCAACAGCACATAAAAATTATCATAACTATTAATTTTAATTGTAAAAAGTATCTCTTAAGTTTATAGAAAAATTTGTCCTATAGGTTTTTACGTTAAAAAATCAACAAAAATATGCTTAACAAAAAAAAGAAAATCGGATTTATTGGTCTTGGAGTAATGGGTAAACCAATGAGTCTAAATCTAATTAAGGCCGGTTATTCATTAATGGTCTTTGACATTAACCAGGATTCAGTAAATGAAGTCGTTTCGCGTGGAGCCGAACGAGGCAACTCACCAAACCACATTGGCGAGAGCTGCGAAATAATAATTACCATGCTTCCAAACTCACCTCAGGTTGAAACAGTAATTGCCGGTGAAAATGGTGTTATGGAAGGAGCTAAACCGGGTTCTGTCATTATTGACATGAGTTCCATTTCGCCGATTACTGCAACAAAAATTTCGGCAATTGCAGCCGAAAAGGGAGTTGAAATGATAGACGCACCCGTTAGTGGTGGCGAGCCCAAAGCAATAGACGGTACTTTATCTATTATGGCTGGTGGAAAAGAAGATGTATTTGATTCAATAAAAGATATTCTTTTATCGATGGGAGCTTCGGCAATTCTAATTGGAGAAATTGGAAGTGGAAATATTTGCAAACTTGCCAATCAGATTATGGTCGCATTACATTTAGCGGCGATGTCGGAAGCCATGGTTTTTGCTGAAAAAGCGGGAGTAGATGCTGAAAAAGTTTTTCAAGCGATTCGTGGAGGTTTGGCTGGCAGCACTGTACTGGATGCCAAAATTCCATTAATTCTTGATCGTAATTTTAAACCAGGTGGTCCAATCCGAATGCATACAAAAGATCTTTTAAATGTTCGGGATACTGCACTCGAAATTGATGCGCCCATTCCTTTAACAACCCAGGTTATGGAATTTATGAAAGCTTTAAAAGCAGACGGAAAACAGGAAGATGATCACGGTGGAATTATCCAGTATTGGGAGAAACTGGCACATGTAGAAGTGAAAAAGAAATAATATTTGTCATTTCGATGGTGGTACGACTTGGAAATCTGTTCTCTTATGAGCGATTTCTCCTCGTACTCTCATCGAAATGACAAGCTATATTATTCTAAAAATATAATGCAACCTCGTTCTTTTTCTGATTTGCACTTAATATATAATCTGTTTTTCCATCAGAGAAAACTTGTGTTTGTGTAGGTCCGGCATCCTCTTCAAGAACCTCGCGAATGAACTCTCCCTTAGCTAAATCTACGACTTTAAATTGATCAAGCGTAAAAGATCCTCTTCGGTTTCCTACCATAATAATTGGCTTACCATTTACAAAACCACAACTTAATCCATGTCCAAAAGAAAGCGAGTTCGTGTATTTCAATTCCCAACTGTTTGCGGTCTTTTTGTAAACATTTAATGTTTGCCCGTGAAAAGGTTCTATACATACCAGTTCTTCCTGTCCGTCTCCGTCTAAATCAATGAAACAAAATTCACTTACTTCTTTATCAAACAAAGGCTTTTTAATCCATTTATCGCCCGCTTCTTGTTCAAAGTAAAAAATCCCTTCAGCTCCCGAAATACACAGGGTTTCTAATCCGTTAATTTTAGTACGTAACATACCGTGATTTCTTGTCAGGTTATTGTCAATAAGTTCTGATTGTAAGGGCAATTGAAAATCATCTTCCAAACGAAATAAATGCATTTCTCCGGGTTTTGACCAGTCAGCCGGATTTTCTTTGTATTTACTAACCGAAGCAGCGAAAAGGTAATTTTTCCCGTCGCGGTTAAGAATTTCACAGCGGTGTGCAAAAGGTAAATCAAAAGCCTTTTTCGTAGTCCATTCGTTACCCGATTTGCGGTGCATAAAAACACCGGCTTCGGCTCCAATAAAAGGAGGAAATAATCCCATTATAGAAAAGAAAAGATCGGAGCTTCCGGGCACTGGAATAAAACTCATTACTCCACCCGGACAACCGCTAACGAGGCTTGATTCACCTGTAGTGATATTATAGAGATAAACCTCGGGTAAAGTTTCCGAACCTGCACCAACAAAAAAATCTGAACCAATTTGAAAAGCATTTGCGGTATAAACCGATTCAATATTAAGTATAACTTTCTTTTTCATTTTATTTGATTTTTAACTTACTAACAAAACAATAAATGGATCATCCAAACCACGAGCATTGAAGTACATCCACACACCAGGGTTCCTAAGGAATGTAGTTTTAATCCGGTTTTAACGTTCATATTCGAAAACTGTGTCACCACCCAAAAAAAACTGTCATTTAATTGGGATACTACCATTGAACCTGCACCAATTGCTGAAATTACAAGGGCTTTTTCCAATGGAGAATCAAATCCTAAAATAAGCATAAGAGGAGCCATAATTGAGGCAGTTGTAATAACGGCAACTGTTGATGATCCTTGAGCACTTTTTAACGAGGCTGCTATTATAAACGGCAACCATATACTAAGGTTTATCTCAGATAATGAACTACCTAAAATATCGGCTATTCCCGAGTTTCGTAAAACCATTCCGAATGCTCCCCCTGCTCCTGTAATAAGTATTATTACGGCAGAAGACAACAAGGCTTTGCCCACCCAACCAGTGGTTGAAAGCATAGAGCGCTCGAACTTTTTTGGTAATCGAAAAGCAAAAAACACCCCAATTATTAACGCGATTACCGGCTCTCCTATAAATCCAAATAAGGTTTTAATAAATCCTGTTCCGAGAGGATTTGTTGGGAAATCAGACAGAGACTTCATAACAATTAATAATAGCGGTATTACAATCGGAATAAAAGCCTTTAGCGCAGATGGAGCTTCTTTTGCTTGTTCAATTATCTCCTCTTCACTTTTATCAGGATTGGGATCGATAAACACTTTTGAGGCAAATTTGGTTGCAAATATCCAGGCAGCCATAACGGCAAAAAAACTCACCACGCCTCCTACCATAATCACCAATCCAATATCAGCATCTAAAATCCCTGCTGCTGCAATTGGCCCGGGAGTTGGAGGTATCAGACAATGAGTTATGGTAAGGCCAAGCCCCAGAGCAATTGCAGGACCAGCCAACGAAATTTTCGCTTTTTTTGAAAGTGCTTTGTTTAATGGCGATAATACTATAAACCCAGAATCTGCATAAACAGGGATGGAAACAAAATAACCAAGAATTACCATCGCCAGCGGAACATGTTTCTCGCCCACCAGTTTCATTAGTTTCTGAGCCATAATATATGCCCCGCCCGATTCTTCTAAAAAAGTACCAATTATGCAGCCTGCTACAATCACAATTCCAATGTACCCAATGGTTGTTCCAAACCCGTTATTTACTGATGTAACAATCTCTGGTAAAGGCATACCTGAAAACAATCCGAATCCTATAGCCGCCAATAACAAAGCCATAAACGGATGCAATTTGAATTTAGTTGTTGAGATAACTATAAATAAAACACTAACTAGTAATAAGATGATTAACAGCATATCATAATGTTTATCGGTTTAATCTTTCACACGATTAACGCCTATTGTTTACTTCCAGATCGCACACAAACCTTCATTTCCCCCCAAAAGGGTCCTAATCAGGAATAGCGACACCAGCAATATTTTTGATTGCTTCCTCCCTTTCTTTTGCTTCTCCACGCAGTAAATCGACCTAACTTCCCAGAGGATATGCACCTACTACTCCAAGGTTACTGCTTCCCAAATTTTTATGTCCTACACCAGCAGGGATAATTATTATATCACCGGCTTCAACCTCCACTTACTGTCCTTTTTCTCCTCACAGTTGAACCATCGCTTTTCCAGAATATTTCTGACACGATCTTCTATTTGCTTGTACTGATTATTCGCTATTTCAGTAATTCTTTTGTGGTACCGGCCAGTGTTTCGAGCAGCAAACAACACGATGTTGCACCGGCATCCAACACGCCACGTGAGCGCTCTCCCAAACGACTGGCACGCCCCAGTTGCGCAATCATATCCTTAGTTGAATCGCGTCCAATAATGGCTGCTTCTTTCATCTCATCCAATGCCTTGTCGAATGCTTTTCCCTCTGCCTGAGCTATTTTGTAGGCTTCAACAGCGGGTACCAGCGTATCCATTAATGTTTTATCACCTGGCTTAGCCGGCGATATGCTCTGAATTGAGCTTAACATCCCCTCCAAAGCTGCACCCATTTCCTGGATACCGATTTGTTCCTTTCCCGTGAGTTCTTTGGCAAAACCACGATACAGTTTTCCGTAAAGCGGCCCCATAGAACCTCCGATTTTCATCATTAATATTTTTGAAAGGGTTTTTGCAGCATGCGCCAGATCACCGGGATTATTATCCAGTTCTTCTTTACACATCTGAAATCCTTTGTTCATGTTGATACCATGGTCGCCATCGCCTATCAGACCATCGATGTCGCTGAGGTATTGCTTGTTCTCTTTGATGACCAGAATCATTTTTTCAATGATCAGGGCTCCCTCTTTATTCGTGAATGTTTTCATTTTTGCCAAATTTTATCGTTGGAACTGACGCATGCCAACCGAGTCGCATTCATAATCCATACATTCCTTCAGCTCGTCATCCAGTTTCATTAAAGTACAGGTAACCCCTGCCATCTCAAGCGACGTAAAATAATTGCCCACATACGACAGATATACTTTTATTCCCTTTTCTGCCAATATTTTTTCAACATCGTTAAAAACAATGTACTGCTCCATAACCGGAGTTGAACCCAAACCTGATATTAAAACAACAACTTCATCGCCACTTTTAAAAGGAAGATCCGGTAGGATTACATCGCAAAAACGTTGTGCTATTTTTGCTGAAGGTTCCAATTTACAAACTTCGATACCCGGTTCACCATGATGCCCAATACCTACTTCCATTGTCCCTTCTTCAATTTTAAAATTAGGGTGTCCGACTTCAGGAATGGCACATGGTGCTAATCCTATTCCCATGCTTCTGGTATTATCAATTGCTTTTTGTGCAACTGTGATCACTTCATCCAATGAAGCTCCCATTGCCGCTTTTGCTCCACCAACTTTCCACATCAAAATTTCGCCGGCTACACCTCTGCGCTTTGCTTCCTGCCCCTTCGGAGCCGATGGTACATCGTCGTTGGCTACTACTTTTTTAACCTCAATATCATCGTCCTCAGCTTCATCCATTGCCATGGCCACATTCATATTATCGCCGGCATAATTCCCATATAACAGCGCGACTCCTTTTCCTCCATCGGCAGCTTTAATGGCATCGTAAAACATTTGTGCAGGAGGCGATGAAAATATTTCACCACAGGCAGCAGCATCAACCATATTTCGCCCCACATAACCAACAAATGCAGGTTTATGTCCCGATCCTCCTCCGGTTACAATTCCTACTTTGCCTTCAATGGGTGCATCTTTGTATTTAATTACCCGGTCGTTCTCGGTTGGTCTAACCAAATCGGAATGTACTTTTACATACGCTTCCAGCATTTCATCCACTACTTTTGACGGGTCGTTGATAAACTTTTGCATGACGATATTATTTTTTGATTGAGTAATTCATATTGATTGAGCTTTCCATATTCTTTTCTCATCCCTCTGTCTTCAGCATTAGACTCTTTGACAGGAGAATAGTTTAGCAGTATTTAAGCTTTTGTTTTTACTACACTTTTGGATGAAATGATTTTTTTTCCAGCTCGCGCATTTGTGCCACTTTTGGTGTTGAGCCTCCACCGGCAAACTCAGAAACCAGCCATGCATCGATTATGGTTTTAGCCAGTTCAGGGCCAATCACCCTTTCACCCATTGTAATAACCTGAGCATCATTACTTTTGCGTAATCTTTCAGCTGAAAAAACATCGTGGCATGTTCCGGCGAACACGCCTTCAACTTTATTGGCAATCATAGCCATACCCAATCCGGTTCCACAAATGCTAATCCCGCGGTCGTAATTTCCGGTAGCAACTTCTTTTGCCAGGTTAAAACCAATTTCAGGATACATGGCATTTTCTTTGCCTTCTGAATAATTCAAATCGGTGATATCGACACCTTTATTTTTGAGATGTTCGAAAAGTACTTTTTTCAGGTTTACTGCTGCATCATCGCAGTCGATACATATTTTCATGTTTGTTTTATTTGAAATTCAATCTGTTAGTTGAAAATTTATCTCAGATTAAATACTATTGGCATGGGTAAAACTTTATGTTTCGCTTAAATGAATATGCAATATAAGGCTTTTTGGATATGCAACAATAACCTGAACCATTAGTTATGTATAATGCTGCAATTCTCTGATTGTTATTTATTAGATTAAATTCTTCCATTGTTTTATATCCCAAAGCAGAGTTATTGCTTTTGATTTCCGTTAATATGCTCAAGTTGAAGGTTTGCAATATCATTGAAATCCCGCTACATAATTAATTAAAAATGAAAATATCTCTTGCGAACTGAACAGACTCTTTTCTTGTCTCAAATTGACTTTAATAATTTACTGAGATTGTTAAGGGGAAAATTTTGATTGTCTGCACCTAAGTTTAACAGTAGTTTTTGTAACTCCGTTACCTTGTTTAGAATGATTTGCTGAATATACCTTACATCAGGACAAGTAGGCTTAGGACGGTTCTTTTTAAAGTCCCAGTCACTTTGGTTTACAGAGATACCCAGACTTTTGTATTTCCGCCTACCATCTTTGTTTACTTGCAACATTAGCGGATTCTCGCCATTAGCAAGGTTTTTAGACTTAAAACAAATGACTGAAATTGAAGCAATCGGGATATAAAACGGGTTACATTCTCCGTTAAACCTGTGTAAAAAAGAAAAATCAGCCAAACACTTCAAAGTGCGCTAGCTGATTTTAAGTACCCCGGACGGGATTCGAATATTTTCTATAACTAACTCAATTAGTGGCAATTAAAATCTCAAATGATTATAGGTATCGATTAAGTCTCTCTTCGAAATATCCCATAATGTTTCTCCTAAGTTAGGAATTTTTTGAATAAAATTTAAATAGAAATATTGAAATTACAATTAAATAAATATGCTTTAGAATACTCGAGTTCAACATTGTATAAATTTTTAATACTTCGGAAAAAGATTTGGGGGCTTCATTAGCATTATAAATAGAAATTCATGGAAAGAGAAGCTGATTTACTTTTCTTCTTTGTGGAAACTGGTACCACCAGTTTAGGATTTGAATCCTGATGATCCAAAATATAATTAACAGCTTTCTGATCCAAACTAGAAGTCATTACTAATTTTTTCTTTTGTAAGTAACTGTCATAACCTGTGAGTAAATTCGTTGAAAATCATTTTTTTATTATCCCATTGGTTTCTACTTCCTCATAATAGATAATACGTTTTAACTGTTAAGACTTTAATTCGCAGAATTAATCAAGCTTTTAATCGCCAGATTAAAAGTCCCTGCCGGACAGGCACAAGCGATTTTGTGAAACAAAGTCACATCTTGCCAACCCCTCCCCCACCAGCAATAGCAAGGACTTCGGGCTTGCGAAAAAAAAGAGAAACGGTTTTACCCGTTCCTATTTCAAAATTCTGGCATAGCCATTTTATATTTGGATGTAAAGGCTGCAACTATTATAACAACCATTAAAAACAGGCTGTTTTAATTTTATTTGTTAAAATAAAATATTCCCAAAAAGAAGAGAAAAGAAGAAAAAAAAAGAGAAGAAAGCCCTGGGAACCGCCATCCGGGGATAAAAAGCAAGGCTGGCCCGTCCCTGTTAACGTTTAAAATCAAACTTTTAGATTAGTATGACGGGACATTTATTTAGCCTTGCGGTTTATCGGGCGTTGGCCTTGGTGGAGCATGGTGATCTTTGGGCGTCTTTTTTTGTTTTCAACCTTTTAAAAATTAATACCAATTAAATCGATACGTGTGCCGGGGCGGTTCAAGTGCAGAACTGAAGTGCAACAGAAGGATGGCTCTTTGACGTGCAGTGCCTAAAGGCTTTTTTCATTGTAAGTGCGAGACCAGTACACTTTTACCGTGAGTAAGCGAACAGGTTTAGGGAATATCGGAGACCATCAGGGGAAATGGCCGTGGCATGGGAGAAATACTCAACACCGGTAAAGTTATTGAGCGAGTTGGCTAAAGGCAAGTGCATTTCTGCTGCGAACGTTTTGTCATGCTTGAAAAAAGAAAGTATTATATCTACTTAATGTGGTTGCTATTTGGCGAGAATGTGTGAATAGTGTAACTCTTTTTCAGAATTGTGTAATACTTCCTAACAGTATAGTTATGATCTTGTTGTTGTGAAAAATTATTCACTACTGTCTCGCCAGTTGCGAGAATTTAATTTAAACAGTTTATGAAAATGCAAAATATAAACCGACCGATAAAAAGTATCTTTTTGGTAGTTTTTGCGGTTATGATGATAGTTCCACTCACATCGTGTGCAAAAAAGTTCACTTTTTTAAGTTCAACTGTTGTACCGGGAGCTGATGGATATGTTAAGGTAAAAAAGGATAAGAATAAGAATTATATTGTAAAAATAGAAGTGTCGGATTTAGCTGAAGTAGAAAGGGTTCAACCAACAAAAACAACTTATGTTGTTTGGATGGAAACCGATGAGGGTAATGCCGAAAATCTTGGACAATTAAAAAGCTCCACAAGTTTTTTATCAAAACGCCATACTGCGTCTTTGGAAACGGCATCTTCTTTTAAGCCGGTAAAAGTATTTATTACAACCGAAAATGGAACAAACGTGCAATATCCGGGCCGGCAGGTGGTACTTACCACAGAAGATTTTACTGTGAAATAGATATTTATGCCTTCGACAAACAATTAAACAATTCAAAAGGCAGCCACATGGTTGCCTTTTTGCATTTTGCAATTCAGCTAAAATGTGAGAATGATGTAACTCAAATCGAAAATTGTGTAAAACATTTTATTGGGTAGAACCTGATCTTTGGGAAGTAGAATTTAGTAGCAATTTTAAATGAATTATTATGTTTAACTATTCTTGTTGTTGTTGGAGTTGTTGGAGTTATCCTATGACTCATAAACAACTACATTCCGATGCAACGCACTATTAAAAATATTCTTAATGCCGTGGTTGTAATTATTCTGGTAATATGGTTGCTGAAAGAATTTGGTGTGCTGGATAGTTTGAAGAATATCCGAATTCAATTTCAGTATCTTAGGCTGTAAACTACTGCTGATAGATAATTGAAATATTCAGACAATTTTTCATGAGATATCGATATCCGTTGGATTTAAAAGATTGGGGTTTGTAAAGTGGTTGGATGATGAGCCCATCTTCAGTTTTGTGTAATACTATCTCAAATAAAAATCCAACCATTATATGAGGAAATTTAATCACAAAAATTATTACAATGAAAAAAACTTTGGGAATTATACTAATTGTAATTGGACTATTAATGATGGTGTATACCGGATTTAACTACATCACAAAAGAGAAGGTGGTGGATTTGGGTCCCATTGAAATTAATGCCGAAGAAAGCCATACCGTTAAATGGCCGCCTATTGTTGGAGTTATTTTTATTGTTGGAGGCATCGTTGTAATTGCACTCGATAAAAAGGCTCGAATTTAGTGCCGTGTAATAATTGAAGTTTCTAAATGTGTGAAGAATGTAATTTATTATTCAGTATTAGTAGTAGTATTAGTAGTAGTAGTACACAGCAATTAAAGTATAAAATTGTTACAATCTTGTACCTATGATTTAGGTATAATAAAGTTAAAAATAATGAGTATCATAGAATTAGAAGGAAGCTGGGAAGAAAAGAAGGGTAAACTCAAACAGAGATTTGAAGTATTAACACACGATGACCTTATGTTTGCTGGAGGAAATATTGAAGTACTGTATGATAAACTTCAAATAAAGCTAGGCTTAACAAAAGCAGAATTTCAAGAAATTATTGAATCACTATAATCTGTTATATAATTTTAAAAAATCACAAAATGAAAAAGGCAATTTTTTTTGTAATCGTAATGATTTTGGCAATGAGTTCGGCTATGGCATTTGCAAGTCCCAAGGATGTAAAAACAGATGCTGAAAAGTCTGCTGTTCCTGTAAAAACCGAAAACAAATTGTCGGAAGCGGAAATTACCCGTTTGACAAAACGTGTTGAAGAAATCCGGGATTTGGATAAATCAGAAATGAATACCAAAGAACGGAAAGAACTGAGAAAAGAACTGAAAGAGATTAAGAAGAATGTTAAGAATAGCGGAGGAACCGTTGTTATTAGTGGTGCTGCCCTCGTTTTAATTATTATTCTGATTATCCTTTTGGTTTGATTAAATGTTTTTTAACCTGAGTTACTGATAACTACTTTATTTTATTAGAGAGGATTCACTTAGGATAAGAATTTCCCCGAAATCAGCTCCTCAATCAAGACAATGAAAACGAGTAATTTTCAAAAGCAGGGTTGTTTGATGAAAAGATTTCGTGGGATATAAATCTAAAAGTTAAAGTTTAGTTAGATACAATGCATTCAAAATCCGAGTAGATGAAAACTCTTTCAAAAATACTTGCTGTACTGCTTTTAATAAACATTTATGCTCTGTTTTCAGCTCAATCGTTATCAGCACAGCAAGGACCGGAATTTGTCAGTTTCCGGGTTTTTTATGATGAATTAAGTCCTTATGGATTTTGGGTCAACTATCCGAATTACAATTACGTTTGGATTCCCAATGTAGATGCCCATTTTACTCCTTACTCAACTGCCGGACAATGGGTAATGACAGAATATGGCTGGACCTGGGTGTCGAGTTATTCCTGGGGCTGGGCGGCATTTCATTACGGACGTTGGGATTACGATGATTATTATGGATGGTTTTGGATTCCTGACAATGAATGGGGGCCATCGTGGGTTGTCTGGAGAAAAGCCCATGGCTATTATGGGTGGGCGCCTCTGAGGCCGGGAATGAACAGCAACATGAATTTCGGTAGCAAATACGATGATAATATCCATTGGAATTTTGTACAATACAGCGATTTTGGGAAATCAAATATTGGAACTTATGTTGTTGACAATTCCACCTATAACAATTTAATAAGAAGCTCTTCCGTAATAAACAATACATACAACGATAACAGACGCAACGTAAGTTATATTTCAGGCCCTTCATTACGACAGGTTCAACGGACATCGGGCAGGGAAATGGGGAGGGTTGCAATAACGGATTACAACAGGCCCGGACAAGTATTTGAAAACAATCGATTGCAATTATACAGACCATTGATAGAAAAAAACACGGGCATGAACAAAAGGTTGGAGCCATCGAAAATAACAGACCTCCTGTATGTAAAATCACCACAAGAGCGAGTTGATTTTTATCAACGTGGGGCAATAACGCCCAAAGATGAATTGAGAAATAAAAAACAAATCAGGCCATTGGAGGCCGAAAGAATAAACCAACAGCATCAGAATCAATTCCTGTATATAACACGACTAAACAAATACAAAATTCGACGGATTAGATCCATTCAGGAGATTGAGTTCCGATCGCAGGAAAAACAACTACTTCAACCGATGAACCTCCACAATAAGAATAATGTTGCCCCGCCAGTCAATGCGCAAAAAAGATCGAAAACAACAGGAGAAAGAAGACAACAGGAGCCCGACAAACAAAGAGAAAGACGTAACAAATAGAAAATATAGTACTCGTTAAAATAGGAAATGTTATTTGCAGTCCAACGTCAGTATTGGAATGTAGTATACAGATCTTAAACTGGCTTTCATTGAAATGGAATACAATCAATTATTCATGCCGAAAGAATGATAAAAAATTACCCTGGTTCGTTCAAAAACTTCGCGTTATACTGGTCTGTCTGTTTTTTCTCGCATCTTACTCCAATACTTTATCCCAGGAATATTTCCAGCAAGAAGTCAACTACAAAATTCAGGTTTCGTTAAACGATAAGCTTCATAAATTAAGTGCATTAGAAACCCTTGAATACATCAACCACTCACCGGACACGCTTCATCTATTATATTTCCATTTATGGCCCAATGCCTATTCAAACAACACGACTCCTTTAGCCCGTCAAATGTTTCAGTTTTATGGAAAAGAGAAGTTGTTCAATAATCCTGAATTAAGAGGAGCTATTGATTCGCTTGATTTTGCAGTAAATGGAAGCAAGGTTAATTGGGAATTATTATCCGGCCAGCCCGACATTTGCCGGATATATCTGGAGGTTCCCTTAAATCCGGGCGACAGCCTGCTTATTACCACCCCTTTCCGGGTAAAAATCCCCAAAGGAGTAACTTCCAGACTGGGTCACATCGGCGAATCTTATCAAATTTCACAATGGTATCCCAAGCCGGCAGTTTATGATAAAAATGGATGGCATCCAATGTCGTATCTTGATCAAGGAGAATTCTATTCTGAATTTGGCCGTTTTGAGGTGTATATAACTTTGCCCGCTAATTACATTGTAGGAACATCGGGAAACCTACAAAACTACAGCGAAATTGAAATGCTGGATAAACTTGCAGCCGACACTGCCTGGATAAAAACCGCCAGTTTAACAGATACTGATTTTCCGGCTTCATCAAAACAGGTTAAAACACTCCATTACACTGCCGATAAAATTCATGATTTTGCATGGTTTGCGGATAAACGGTTCCATGTGCAGAGAGGAAAGGTGAAACTTCCAAACTCCGACAGAGAAGTAACGACCATGGTTTTGTTTACAAATGAGCAATCTGAACTTTGGAAAGATGCCTTACAATATGTAGATGAAGCAATTTATTGGTTTTCGGATAAAATTGGCGATTATCCCTATCAAAGTTTTACGGCAGTTCAAAGCGCGCTCACTTCGGGCGACGGAATGGAATATCCGGGACTTACCGTGGTCGGACTGGCAGACAATGCCTATGCGCTCGACGAAGTTCTTTCTCACGAAATTTGCCACAACTGGTTTTACAGTGCGCTGGGGTCGAATGAGCGTAGATACCCATTTATGGATGAAAGCATTACCAGCGCCTACACCGACCGGTATTTGGCGGAAAAATATCCGGAGAAAAAGCTTTGGGAGGTGTACCTGAAAAACAGAAAGTTGGCAAAATTTGTACATGTCGACAAATTGCCAATCCAGCGATTAAAGGAAATGGAATGGCTTTTCCAGGCACGTAACAACCGGGAACAACCGATAAACATTCCTGCAACAGAATATACCGATTTAAATTACGTATTGATGCTTTACAACAAAGCCGCAATTTCTTTTAATTATCTGCGGATTTATCTTGGTGATGCTGTTTTTGATTCGGCAATGCAGGAATATTTTCGCCAATGGAGGTTCAAACATCCACAACCCGAAGACCTACGCGAAATTATTGAAACACATTCAGAAAAGGATTTAAGCTGGTTTTTTACCGATTTACTGGGCACTACCAAACGAATCGACTATAAAATGGTTCGCACAAGTAATCAGCAGGTGCTTATTAAAAACAAAGGAGAATTGGTTTCGCCGCTTTTCATTTCGGGTACAACCGGAGATTCAATTTTCTTTGAAAAATGGGAAGATGGTTTTAAAGGCAAAAAATGGATCGATCTTCCATCGGGTGATTATACAGAACTAATTATCGATCCCGGACATACAACACCTGAGATCTTCAGAATCAACAATAATATCAAAACAAGCGGTACTTTTCCAAAGGCTGATCCTATTCGAACTCAGCTCCTCTTTTCAATGGATGACACGGAAGCACACACAATTATGTATATGCCTGCAATTAACTGGACCAGAGAAAACAGTTTTATGCTGGGCATGGCAATTCATAACGGCTTTATTATTCCCAAACCAATCGAATATTTTGTGATGCCATTTTATGCATTCGGAAATTCGGATTTGGCCGGATTTGGTCGAATAAATTACAACATTACCCCTTATGATAAATTAATCCGTTTGGCAACTATCTCGCTTGAAGGAACACAATTTGGTGCACCGGGCAATTACAATTATCACAGGATTAAAACAGGACTGGAACTTCATTTTCGAAATAAAAAAATGACTCACCCTTTCCAACAGAGCATATTGGGAAATTACATTGCCGCATCCAATCTTTCTCATATTAATCATCAGGAGAAGGCAAAATTGAATTCATATATCCAAATTGGTTACCTGCTTGAAAAGACCGGTTTTGTTAATCCATATACTTTGCTGACATCTTTCGAATCCGGAAAAACGTACAAAAAAACATCGCTGGAGTTAAATTACAAATTAAGTTACTTAGGAAAAAAGGATGGACTGGAGATGCGTTTTTTTGCCGGGGCGATGCTAAAAAACGATGCCAATAATCCATTCTACGCATTTTCAGCAAGCGGAAGAAACGGAAGGGAACAATATCTTTACGAAGGAAACTACCCGGACCGTTTCAGTGTATTTCCCGAGAACTTTTTCTCCCGGCAAATGACACTTACTGAAGGAGGCCTTGTTTCTCCTTTGAACAATAGCCTGGGATATAGCCGGTGGCTTATTTCGTTTTCGCTTACAAGCAATTTGCCCGGCAAAGCTGCCAAATTCCCGGTAAAACCATTTCTTAATTTATTAATGAATGACCATGGCATTTCAGCCAGCCAAAATTCGCTGATCTTTTACGAAGCCGGCTTGAAAACCGGATTTTGGAATTTTTTTGAAATCTATATTCCCTTACTTGTTTCCAAAAATATTGATTCAGTCGATAGCACTTTCAAAAACAGGATCCGATTTGTTTTCTCAATCGATTCAATCAGCAGGTTCAGATTAAATGGCAATATATAGCTGTTTGTCGTTTCCCAAATGTGTGAATGATGTAACTCTTTCACGAAATAATGTAATAAATTCTATGGCAGGTTGGCAGACCTTTGCAAGGAAGGATTTAGTAACAAATTAAAATTTAAAAATATGCCTATTTTAACGATCATTATTGTGATTTTGGTTGTAGGAGTTATTCTCTGGTTGGTAAATAACTACATTCCTATGCAACGCACCATTAAAAATATTCTTAATGCGGTGGTTGTAATTATTCTTGTGATTTGGCTGCTGAAGGCATTTGGTGTTTTGGACAGCTTACAAAACATAAAAATTTAGGATTAGTTTTATCTGCGATCATTTCTGTCTTCTTTTTGAATTGGATAAAATTGGGTCAAATGTGAGAATATTGTAATTCTTATTCAAAATTATGTAATATTCTCCGAACCCAAAGTTTTCACCTTTGCTCAGTGAAAATATTTTCACGACTGTGCCGCCAGACGCGGTAAAAATATTCAGAATAAAATGATAAAAAAAAATAAAGTATTCAATGCCTTAGCGATGGTTTTGGTGGCCATATTACCGGTACTAAACAGCGGTTGTAAAAATGAAGACACACCGCCCCTGGAAACAAGTTTTAATCTGAAAGTACAAGATGTTCTTGGAGTTACGGGTACTGCAACTTTTATTGAAACAAGCGCTACCGTGTCGACAATAACGTTAAAACTGTATGGCGCTCCTTCAGGAACTCATCCGGCTGCCTTGTACATGAATTCAGTTGTCGAGGGTGGCGAAATTGTTCAGGAGCTCAATCCTGTAGATGCTTCAGGCACCAGTTCTACCGATGTAAATTTATTAACTTACAATCAGCTGATAGCTTATGACGGCTTTATAAAAGTGATTAAGAGCAGCAACGAACCTAACATCATTTTAGTACAGGGCGACATTGGCGGAAATGTACTGACAGGGGACAAAACGACTTTTGTTTTGGATACAATTGGCGCATTTGGCGTTTCGGGAACTGCACTTTTCGAAAAAAGGGAAAACGGGAATACTCTGGTAACCCTTTCGCTAACCGGTGCAATTGCAGAAGAAATGTATCCGGCAACCATTAACTTGAGTTCTGTGGCCACAATTGGAGGCGGACCTGTAACAAAAACATTAAACAATGTTAATGGGACTACCGGGAAAAGCTTTACCAACATCCGAAAACTGGACGAAGGCCTGAAAATAACCTATGATAATTGGCTGGTTTATAATGGCTATATTAATATTTATCAGACAGCGGTTGATTTTAACAATATTATTAGCCATGGAAATATAGGGTCGAACGTAAACAGCAATTGATGCTGCGCAAATAATCCAAATACTCTTTTGCCGTATTACCGAAAAATTATTGCCAAACCAATATGAAAAAGCAAAAAAGCACATTCAATAAAGTCGACAATTTGCATTCAAAAGCAGAAGCCTTCCTAAATAAAAAAGACAAAGGATCTAAACTTTCTTTTTCCGAAGCCGATAATTTAAAGCTCATATATGAACTTGAAGTGCATCAGGAAGAATTGGAGGCACAAAACGAAGAATTAAGGCTGGCAAAGGAAAAAGCAGAACGAGCAGAAAAGAGATACACGGAATTATATGACTTTTCCCCTTCAGGATACCTGTCGCTTACAAAGACGGGGAAAATTACGAATTTGAATTTTAATGTAGAACGCTTGTTGGGGAAAAAGCGCTCGTCGCTGATTAACAGTAGTTTTGGCTTTTTTATTTCTTCCGACACAAGAACCATTTATACTAATTTTCTGGATGAAATATTCAAAACCCAATTAAAACAAAGCTGCGAACTTAAACTGGAAACTAAATCCGACGATGTGACTTATGTACTCGTCAACGGTATTGTCAGTAATATTGATGAAAAATGTCTGATATCATTGGTTGATATAACAAAGCGTAAAATTATCGAGATCGAATTAATAAAAGCCAAAGAGAAAGCAGAAGAAGGTGAAAGGCTAAAGTCGGCGTTTCTTGCCAACATGAGTCACGAAATTCGAACACCCATGAATGGTATTATGGGGTTCTCCGAGCTTTTAAAAACGTTAAAGCTGACCGGTGAAAAACAGCAGGAGTTTATTGATATTATTCAGAAAAGCGGTACACGTATGCTCAATATTATAAACGATATTATTAACATTTCAAAAATAGAATCGCAACAAATTGAAGTTCTGGTTTCCGACACAAACATAAACGAACAGGTAGAGTACATTTATCATTTTTTCAAGCTCGAAGCAGATCAAAAAAAATTGAATTTTTCCTTCAAAAATGGACTGAATTCAAAAAATGCTTTAATCCGTACAGACCGGGAAAAAGTGTATGCAATTCTTACCAACCTGGTTAAAAATGCCATAAAGTTTACCCAAACAGGCTCCATTGAATTGGGTTACGAATTGAAGAGTGAACGCATAGAATTTTATGTAAAAGATAGTGGACCCGGTATTCCGGATGAACAGAAAAAAATCATTTTTGAACGCTTCAGACAAGGCCACAAATCCTTAACATCTAACGTTGAAGGAGCCGGCCTTGGATTATCTATCTCAAAAGCATACGTCGAAATGTTGGGTGGCGAAATTTGGGCAGAGAATAATATTGGACAAGGTTCAACATTCCGTTTTACCCTTCCTCATCTTAATGGGATTAAAGAAAAAGAACCACATCAAATAGTTGCTGAGGAAGAAATCAGTTCAATAAGAAAGATAAAAATACTGGTTGTTGAAGACGATAAAACTTCCCAACGATTATTAGGTTTTATGATTGAGCATTTGACAGGCGAAATAATCCAGGTTACTACTGGTGAGGAGGCTGTTGAGATCTGTCGTGAAAATCCCGATATTGATTTGGTGCTTATGGATATACAGATGCCCGGAATAAATGGCCTTGAAGCTACACGCCAAATTCGCGAGTTTAACAAAGAGATTGTTATCATTGCGCAAACAGCGTTTGCATTAAACGGCGACAGGGGAAAGTCAATTGAAGCAGGATGTAACGATTACATTTCAAAACCGATTAACCGGGCCAATTTAAATAATATGATAAACAATTATTTTCGCAATTAGCCTGGTCGTAAAAATGTGAGAATAATGTAACTAAATCCTAAAGTTGTGTAACAATTTCAGAGCGAATGAGAAATACCTTTGATAGTGCATTAATTTATATGCACAGTTAATACTGAAAATTATGAAAAAAATATTTTTTACACTGGCTGTTGTACTATTTATAGCTGGTTCAAATTTCACTGGGTGCAATACTCCTTCGCAAAAACTTGAAAATGCTGAGGAAGATGTAACCGAAGCAAAAAAGGCGGTTTTAGATGCGCAGAGTGATCTAAACCAGGCTCATCAGGATTCGATTACAGCATACCAGCAATTCAAAATTGAATATGAAAACAGAATTATTGCAAACCAAAAAAGTATCGACGAGCTAAAAGTAAAAATTGTAAGTGCAAACAAGGAGAATAAAGCATTGTACGAAACAAAACTGGCCGAACTGCAGAAAAGAAACAACGATTTGAAAGTTAAACTGGTTAACTACAAAGCAGATGAAACGGATAACTGGCAAACATTCAAGCTGGAGTTTAAACGGGACATGGATGAACTGGGAAAAGCATTTTCCGATTTTACGGTGAGTAATACAAAATAATATCGAAATAGATAAATAAACGAAATGGCTGTCAAATCGATATCATATCATCCTAAAGTGCTCAGATTCTATAAGATAAAGGCAACTACAAAAGTTTGGAAAATTCAGATTCAATTGCCTATGGGAGTTTGGTTAAAGAATAGTACAAATGTTGAAACCACAAAATGGACTATTTGGCAATTATTAAATTAATGGACAATTATTGAATCCAAAAGTGTTTGTAAAAGACAAAAACATTTAGAAAAATAAAACAAGATACTTTAAAGCTTAATGCCATGGGAAATTTACTTTACATTATCGCAGTTATACTGATTATAGCATGGGCTATTGGATTTGTAGGTTACAATGTCGGTGGCCTTATACATATATTGCTCGTAATTGCAGTAATTGCAATTATAGTTCGAATTATCCAGGGAAGACGGATTTTGTAAAAAATCATTCATTCTATGTTGGGAATAAGACAAATAATTATGGACTTCTGGGGTCAACTTAGCCCCGTTTATATAGTTGGGTTAAATTTAAAAATGTGGGCATTATGTCCACATTTTTTTCTTTAATATTCTTAATGCGCAAACGATTAATAGCTTAAAAACAAAAGTCATGAAAAAAATTATTATCTCAATATTTATCGCATCTATTCTAACCGGGTGTATTTTAAACAAAGTAACTGGTCGTAAACAATTGAGTCTTGTTCCGGAATCGGAATTGCAAGTGATGGCCGTCAGCCAATACAGCACATTCCTGTCAGAAAATAAGGTATTAAATCCGCGCAACAACAAAAGCGCAGCAATGGTTGACCAGGTTGGTGCACGTATTTCAAATGCTATTACACAATATTACAATAGCCAGGGGAAAAAATCAGTAACTGAAGGCTACAAATGGGAATTTAACACCATAGAAAGCAAAGAAGCCAATGCCTGGTGCATGCCCGGCGGGAAAGTGGTTGTATATACCGGCTTATTGTCAATAACCCAAAACGAAACAGCGCTGGCCATTGTTGTCGGGCACGAAATTGCGCATGCCATTGCCAAGCACGGCAGCGAACGTATGAGCCAGGGAATGATGCAACAGCTGGGTGGAATGGCCTTAGAGGTTGCTTTATCGCAAAAACCGCAGGATACTCAAAATTTGTTTATGCAGGCTTATGGCATTGGAAGCACAGTTGGCGCCGTGTTACCGTGGTCGAGACAGCAGGAAACAGAAGCCGACCAATACGGGTTAATTTTTGCTGCAATGGCTGGCTACGATCCCCGTGAAGCAATACCTTTCTGGCAACGAATGTCGAATGCAGGTGGGGCAAAACCACCAGAATTTTTGAGCACTCACCCATCGGATGAGACAAGGATGAGAAAGCTCAATCAATTTATGCCTGAAGCCATGAAATATTATAAACAGGGCAATTGATGGGACTGATATTTCTGTACAAAATTCCATTCAATCAAAACCACTTCCGGCAGGCAAAAAAGGCAAACTATTTCAAAAGTGTGAATGATGTAAATCTTTCACGAAATTGTGTAATACCTTTTACCCGGGGAAGGCTGATCTTTACAAGTGTTAAATATTAAAACAATTACTTAAAATAATTATTATGAGTTCAGGAAAAGTTGTACTAGGATTACTGGCAGGCGCTGTCGCCGGTGCATTTGCAGGTATTTTATTAGCCCCTGCAAAAGGTTCGAAAACCAGGAAAAGGATTGCAAGAAAAGGAGAAGATTACTACGATTCGTTAAAGGAAAAATTTGATGAATTGCTTGATGCCGTTTCCGACAAATTTGAAGAGGTAAAAGAAGATGTTACCGAATATGCTGAAAAAATAAAAGAAGATGTTTCGGATTTTGCTGAAAAAAAGATGTCTAAAACACCCGAAGAAACAGAAAAAAACGCTAAAGCAACGGAAGTTTAACTAAAGTTTCAGGTTAATGTAAAAGTGCAATAGACTAAAAACTAAAGCATTTTAAACAAAAACATTTAAGCGCATTGTTAAGGCAAAATAAACAGGAAGTCGGATGAAAGGAGAGTTGCACTCAAAGATTCTTATGAACAGAGCAGACAAGCAAATTGTGCTAACCACTATTCATGAGAATACAGAAATTGATTCTTATCAATCGGATGATTCAGTTACTTTTCAGGTAATTGGGGGAAAATTGAAACTTCGTACGCGAAAGAAATCAATAATTCTTCATGAAGGCCAGTTTTTTTCACTTCATAAAAACACGAATTACAACCTTTCAACAAAGGAAGAAACAGTGTTTCTGTTAACAATCTTAAATGGAAGCAAGCAGCAGTAAAATGAATACATTTTTATAATAATAGTATCATGCCCGAAGTTATGGAAGACATTGTGGATTCAATTGAATCGTTACTGGAAAGTGCTGCCGATTATGGTAAAACAAGCTATGATCTTGTAAAACTAAAGACAATTGATAAAACAACAGATGTGGTTTCCTCGTTGATTTCACATGCTGTTGTTTTTGTAATCTTTATGTCATTTCTGCTTTTTCTCACTTTGGGTCTGGCATTTTGGTTGGGTGAAATTATCGGGAATATGTTTTATGGTTTTTTTGTTGTTGCTGCATTTTACGGCATTGTCGGACTTGTACTATATTTCGTTCTTCACGATCGGATTAAAAAGAAGATTTCGGATTATATGATTAAACAGGCACTTAAATAGAATCCAATGGAAAAAATATCTTCCAATGCTGAACTTCAGAATGCCATCCTAAATCTGGAAGCAGAACAGGCTGTTAAATTGAAACTAATGAAAGAACAATTTAATCTGGCTTATGAGAATTTAAAACCTGCAAAGCTTATTGAGAGCACCTTGAAAGATATTACCGCTTCTCCTCATCTGATAAACAAAATAATCATCACTTTTTTAGGGATGTTTACCGGTTATCTTTCCCAAAAAGTCATTACACGTCGATCAGGAAGCAAATTCAGGAAACTTTTCGGATATATTTTGCAATATGGTATCACAAATCTTGTTGCCAGTAACGCTGAGGCTATAAAGTCATTTTGGCATGTTGTTTCTCATCGTATCCTTTATAAGAAAGAATAAATTCTGCAGCTTGTGGCTAGCAAAGAATCGAAAACGAGACGCGGCGCTTCAGTTGGTTGAAGAACGTATCACATCTTATTCCAACAATTTAAAACTCTGATTAGATGAGTTGTCACAAAATCATCGCCCTGGCATGCGCTGTTGGTTCTGACGCTCTACGTTGGAATACAATTATATTGAAAATCAAACCGATCTTGAGAAAATTGATTCGGAACATGTGTGAATGATGTAACTCTTTCCGAAAGTTATGTAATACTTTCTACTTTGAATATCCTCAACTTTCGCACATTAAATATTCACCAAAAAGAACAAAATGAAAAAATCAATTCACACGCTTACTTTATTAATCCTGGTTGCTGGATTATTATTGACGTCATGCGTATCCAATAAGAAATTTATGGCTTCAGAAGCCCGGGGAGTTAAACTGCAAAAAGAGAATGCACTAGCACTCAATAAACTAAACGAAAGCAACATGCTTCTGATGGATGTAGAGAATGAAAAAGAAATTATGCAACAGAAGAACGAAATGATGCAAAAGGAATATGCGACGATTCAGAAAAATCTGATGATGCGTTCTTCAGAATCAAAAATGACCATTGCTGAACAGGCCCGGCGACTAAACGATCTTCAGAATATTATTGATGCCCAGACTGAAATAACTACCCGGTTAAAAAATTCGATAGGCAATGCATTGAAGAATTATAAAACCGACGAATTGAATGTTTACATGCTGAATGGAAACGTACATGTATCGCTGGCAGAAAAGCTGCTCTTTAAATCGGGAAGCGATGTGGTGGATTCAAAAGGAAAAGCAGCACTTAAATCGCTTGCCACTGTTTTAAACAGTTCTGAAGATTTCACCGTTGCCATTGTAGGCCATACCGATGATGTTCCGATTAAAACAAAAATATTCGAAGATAATTGGGATCTTAGCACTGCAAGAGCAACATCTATCGTTCGGATTCTTACCATTGATAATGGTTTTGATTCATCGCGAATCACTGCTTCAGGAAAAAGTGAGTTTCATCCGATAAGTGCAAATTCATCTACCGAAGGACGCGCTGATAATCGAAGAACAGAAGTTATTCTTTCGCCTGATTTACAGGAAATATATAAGCTTTTGTATCAATAATTGACTTTGTTGATTTGAAAGCTAAATCACCGCGCATTGTAAAAAATGTGCGGTTTTATTTTGCTTTAAAATCTAACTGAATATGATGTGAAGAGGTTTGTTTTTTGTTAGGAGAAATTAATGGTCGGATTAAACAGGGACTTTGAGTTTCCTTACACAAAGTTTTTTATTTTGTTTTTATTCAGGTTAAAGAATCATGGATTTGGGAAAGTTCATGTTCTGCTTATCAAACCAAAAATGTGTGAATGATGTAAATTTTTTCAAGAATAGCGTAACATTTTAAAAATTCGAATGGTTTAATTTTATATTGGATTACTGGCATCTGATTAAAAAGAATAAAAAAATGTACAACAATGCGATGGGTTACTGGAACGGAAAAAAAGAAAAAATTAAACAAAAATATCCGCTTATTACCGATGAAGACTTGAATTTTCGCGAAGGAAAGGAAGTAGAAATGATAGAGATGCTGGGGTACAAACTTGGAATGTCGATTGAAGAAATGCGTTGTATAATTGCCGACTTGTAAAACATTTCGTTGTGCTTTGTAAGCGAAAAGAGTTGCTTTGATGAATTAAGTAATAATATGGATACTGATGATACTGAAAATTAAAAATATGGAAAGCAGCCGGTGTAAAACATTGGTAAAGCAGGAAATGACCAGGCTTGGCTTTCATGAAATTTCAGTAGAACTGGGCGAAGTAGAATTTGAAGGCGATATCTCAAATGAAGAGTTACAGTTATTCGATTCGGCCCTTAAAAATTTGGGCCTTGAAATACTGGTGGATAAAAGGAGCCGACTTATTGCAAAAATTAAAGATGCTGTTGATCAGTTGGTCTACCTCACCGACGATCTCCCAAGGCCAAACTATTCCGAGTACATCAGCCAAAAGGTAAATCTTAGTTACAGTTCGCTTAGCAATGTCTTTTCAGCAATGGAAAACACCACCATTGAAAAGTATATTATTGCACAACGAATTGAACGGGTGAAAGAGCTGCTTATCTATTCCGATCTTAGCCTCAGCGACATTGCTTTCAAAATGCATTTTAGTAGTGTGGCTCATTTATCCAACCAGTTTAAGAAAGTTACCGGTTTAACCCCTTCCTTTTTCAGGAAAAACAGAATTAACAATAACGAAACGAATGATAATTGAAAAGGCCGTCGTTGTTAATAACGACAGCCTTTTGTGAATTGATTGATTGCTGATATTCTGTTAAAACCGGTATCCAAGCGATAGCCCGTATCCGGTATTTCTAAGCGTTTTTTCACTGTTTGAAGTATCATCCGGATAAATGTTCATCATCCCCATTTGTGTATTTAATTGCACAAATAATCCTCCTGCCATTTCATATCCGAAGAAAAGATTGCCCCCCGCATCGAACGGTTTAAAAGTTCTGTCCGGATTGCCTGACCCCAGGTCTTTACTAAATTCAATATCTTCTCCCCCGATTCCGTACGCCAGGTAAGGCCCAAATCCAAGCATAAAATAGCCATTCCCTAACAGGGCTTTGTATACAAAATTCAACGGCAATTCAACATACGATAGTTTATAAGTAACGCCTGAAGTTTTTGCGCCTTTTGTGCTAAAAAGCAAACCCGGCTGAAAATAAAACTGAGGCGCAACGGGCAATTGAACATTTGCACCGACGTGAAAACCAACAAGCATATCATTTTTTAGTTTGTCGCCACTGGCATCTTTCCCGTTCAGATTCTGAAGATTTACGCCTCCCAAAATGGCAAATGCTGTTTTTGAATTATCGGTGCCCTGAGCAAAAACCAGGGAAGCGGATAGCATTAATACCATTGCGATGAAAATAAATTTTGTCTTCATAATAAATAATTTTAAGTGAGTTTATGGATTAATCAACTGAATTTTGCTGGGCTTCTGCTTTCATCTTCTCGTTGGCAGTAATCAAAAATTCAACCCGCCGGTTTTGTGTCTGGCCGTTTGCCGAATCGTTGGAATATTTTGGCAGATTTTCGCCAAAACCTTTAATGCTTAAACGATCATTGGCAATACCTTTACCCGACAGGTAACCGGAAACAGCACCGGCTCGTTGTTCCGATAAAGTTTGGTTATACGCTTCACTCCCTTTATCGTCGGTATGTCCCTGAACTTCAATATCGGTATCCGGATAACTATTCAATACCAGAACCAGTTTGTCCAGGTTTGTTTTTGCATCATTTGACAGGTTTGATTTATCAAAGGCAAACAGCACGTTGCTGCTAAATTCAACCACAATACCTTCTCCCACGCGTTCAACTTTTGCATCGGGTACAGTATTTTTAATTTCTTCTGCCTGCTTATCCATCTGCCGACCAATTACAGCGCCCGAAGCGCCACCCACTGCGGCACCAATTATTGCACCCAGTGCAGTATTGCCTGAAGTCCGGCCAATTACAGCGCCAGCCGTACCACCGGCTGCAGTTCCTATTACTGCACCTTTCTGTGTTTTGTTCCATGTTGCACAGCCCATAAAAATAAAGGCTGAACTTAATACGATTAGAAAACTAATTTTTAGCTTAATCATTTTTGTAGTTTTAATTGTTAAAAACATTTATTTAATTCGGAAGAGAATGTCAGTTGGGCATCAAATTTTAAAATCTTCCAATGCATTCATTCCATATCGCTCAGGGCTTTTATTTCGTGAATTTTGAATTTGCGTTAGTTGATCTCTAAGTATCAAGACATCTTGCTCTCCAACGGCCTGCCACACATCTTTGTAGCGCTTATTCTTCGCCTTTATTTTTAATCCCATCGCTTGTACTTTTCCTTTATTAACAGCTTGTTATAAAATCAATTAAAGTTAGGTGGGTTTTTCTGGTGAGGTGTTACATAACTTTCAAGAACTGTTACATCATTCACACATTATGCAGGTGTTTGGAATGAATTGAAACCATTGATAATAAGATTTTCTTGCATTATCCTGATAGTACCTCAAAAACCAGAGAAAGTTTCTGACTAAAAAATAGCTAAAGCTGTGTGTTATTTTATAGGCGAACTCAGGTTATTACAACCCGGTCGCATGTGAAAAAAGTGTGAATTATGTAAATTTTTATCAGATTTGTGTAACAAACCTCTACCCGGTGTTTCTTATTTTAGCACTTAAATCATTCCGAAAATTGATGAATGGAAATACGCTTTTAAAGGGAATGACTTTTTATACGATTATTATCGCTGTGATCATAATCATGGTTTATCTGCTGCCTGACGGTAAAAATTGGATGGTGGGCCCAATGTATGATCAGGGAAATAACAGACATAATCTGATGGGAATGGGCTCAAATCATAATTAGTCTGGAATAGTAAATCTAATAAGGGAATGCGTATATTTATATATAGTTTTATGGGGAAGAGCATCTTTCATATTATTCATACTTCGGCAATAAATTGCGCGACGATAATGTCAGGCCTCTGATATTCTGTTTTGCAGGCAGTTGAGGGTTAATTCGTAGTAAATAAATTATAAAAGGTTAAAATTTGAAAATCAAAAAAGTAAAACCGGTTGTTTCATCGCATGACAAAAAGCCCGTGAAGTTTCCAATAATTGGAATCGGAGCATCGGCCGGTGGTTTGGAAGCTTTGGAACAATTGCTTAGTAATGTGCCTGAAAATAGTGGAATGGCGTTTATTGTCATTCAACATTTAGATCCAACACATAAAGGAATGCTTCCTGAATTGCTTCAACGCATTTCCAGGATAAAGGTATACCAGGCAAAAGACAAAATGAAAGTGAATCCCAACTGTATTTATGTGATTCCACCCAACAAAAGCATGTCGATTTTAAAAAGCACGCTTTATCTATTCGACCCCGTTGAAGCACGGGGAATGCGTCTACCCATCGATTTTTTCCTGCATTCGCTCGCCGATGATCAAAAAGAATTTGCTGTAGGTATTATTCTTTCGGGCATGGGTTCTGATGGTAGTGTCGGAATTGGTGCCATCAAAGAAAAAAACGGAATTGTAATGGTACAGGAACCTGAAACCGCAAAATTCGACAGTATGCCGCGTAATGCCATTAATTCCGGGTTGGTTGATGTTGTTGCTCCTCCTAAAGAAATCCATTTAAAATTAGTTGAATTTCTTGAACAGGTAACTCTTGTACAAACAGATAAAGCTTTTGGAGAGAAAAACAAAAGTGCGCTGGATAAAATAATTATTTTACTCCGCACACATACCGGGAACGATTTTTTGCTCTACAAAAAGAACACGGTTTACCGACGTATCGAAAGACGAATGGGTGTGCATAAAATTGGTCAAATCAATTCGTACGTTCATTTTTTGCAGGAAAACCCGGAAGAAGTGCATATTCTGTTTAAAGAGCTGATGATTGGTGTTACCAATTTTTTTCGCGATCCCCTGGTTTGGAAAGAATTAAAGAAAACCGTTATTCCGCCAAAGATTGATAAAAAACAATCGGCCTCAACAATCAGGGCATGGATACCCGGCTGTTCTACTGGCGAGGAGGCTTATTCGCTGGCCATTGTATTTAAGGAAGTGTTGGAAGAAATTAATCCGCACGGAGGATTCTCATTGCAGGTATTTGCAACCGATCTTGACAACGACGCCATTGAAAAGGCAAGAAAAGGAATATTTCCGGTAAATATAGAAGCGGATGTCTCGCCAAAACGCCTGAGCCGTTTTTTCTCCAAAACGGAGGATGGTTATTTGATAAATAAAGAGATCAGGGAATCCATAATATTTGCACAGCACAATATTATCATGCATCCGCCTTTTACCAACATCGATTTTATTTCGTGCCGGAACCTGCTTATTTATTTGGATCCCGAGTTGCAAAAGAAATTGCTGGGATTGTTTTATTACAGCTTGAATCCGGAAGGAATTTTGCTGCTGGGAAATTCAGAAACACTGGGTTCACAAAGCCATCTTTTCACACCCGAAAATTCAAGTCTAAAAATATACAAACGCGGTAATGCCAACCTGTATCCCGAATTGTTTGATTTCCCTTCTTCTTTTTCAAGGCCAAAACTAACCATTTACGAAAACAAAGTACCCGATAAACCCATTATGAATATTCAATCACTTGTTGATCAATTATTATTGAAGCAATTTTCACCTCCCAGTGTTTTGGTAAACGAAAACGGCGACATTCTTTACATCAGCGGACGAACAGGGAAATATTTGGAACCTGCCGTAGGAAAGGCAAACCTGAATATTTTTGCCATGTTGCGCCCGGGATTTCAGAATGATTTTGCCATTGCTTTCCGCAAAGTTGTAACAAAAAAGGAAACGGTGATTTTGCACAAGGTAAAAATTGGTACAAACGGAAGTACAATCACTTTAAATGTTACAATTCAATGGGTGAATAAACCTGAAGCGTTATATGGGAAAATATTGATAATTTTTGCAGATGTTGCCAGGTCTTCTGAGCAGGTTTCACATCCTGATGAAGGAAAACATGCAGTCGGTTCTGCCAGGGAAAAAGAATTGGAAGAAGAATTGGAGCATACCCGTGAGGAAGTGCAGAACATTACGGAAGAAATGCAGACTTCGCAGGAAGAGTTGAAATCAACCAATGAAGAATTACAATCAACCAACGAAGAACTGCAATCAACCAACGAGGAACTAACCACTTCGAAAGAAGAGATGCAAAGCCTGAACGAGGAGTTACAAACCGTAAATGCTGAACTGCAGTCGAAAGTAGATGATTACTCGCGGGTAAATAACGACATGAAAAATTTGCTAAACAGCACCGATATTGCCACCTTATTTCTCGATAAGGAGCTAAATATTCGTCGGTTTACAAACCAGGCAACCAAAATTTTCAAGCTTATAAAAAGCGACATCGGACGTCCGTTTACCGACCAGGTTTCCCAACTCATTTACCCGGATTTGGCAGAAGATGCCCTTGAAGTTTTGCGAACACTTATTTTTATCGAGAAACAAATCCCAACAAAAGACGGCAGGTGGTTTTCAACACGCATAATGCCCTATCGCACTTTCGACGACAGAATTGATGGATTGGTCATCACTTTTATTAATGTCTCAGATTTAATGCTGACGGAAGAAAAACTAAATGAAACCGACCAGTTCAACCGTCTCCTACTTGAGCAACATCCCGATGTAATCATCAAATTATCTGCCGATTGGAAAATACTGGACTTTAATTCAGCCGCGGAACAAGTTTTTGGGAAAAAGTGCGAATATGTGATAAATAAAAATTATTTGGAATTGTTTGTTCCTGAACCTGAAAGGGATAAAACGAAACAACAAATGGACAAGCTGTTGAAAAAGCCTGATAAGACTAAAATAAAGATGAAGGCAATTGGTGCAAACGGTGTTGAAATGGAAATCAACTGGACGGCTAATGTCCTTCATAATAAACTGAATTTACCAATGGTTGTTATTATTACTACAAAAAAATGAAGTCATGGATCGATTAGAAATGGATTATACAAATGCCGAAATGTTGCGTAAAAAAGCGGAAGAACTGCTCAAAGACAAACAACAGAAAGAGAACTTCATTAAGGAAGAAACCGATATGAAAAAACTCCTGCATGAATTGCAGGTACACCAGATAGAACTGGAAATGCAAAACGAGGAATTACGTCAGGCCTATGAAACTGCGGAAACAGCACTAAAAAAATATACCATGCTGTTCGACCTCTCCCCCATGGGCTATTTTACGCTCGATTCAGATGGAACCATTTGCGAGCTGAATTTCAGGGGTGCAGAAATGCTCGGAGAACGACGTTTTAGTTTGATAAACAGCAATTTTAAACTGTTTATTTCAGAAGATTCGAAGCCGGTTTTTAATAATTTTTTTAGAAAAATTTACTCCACCAATGCAAATGAATCGTGCGAAGTGTTACTGGGCTATGATAAAAAACCTTTGTGCCCGGTGTATATGGAAGGAGTTGTGACTGAAGAGGATCAGAAATGCCTTTTGTCGGTGGTGAATATTTCAAAATTTAAATAAGCTTGCGAATACCCCTTCTGTAGGCAGGCATCTGGTACCAATAAAATCCATCGTCCTAAAATATTAGCTATCAGACTATAATAGTAGTAAATTCACTTTAAACACTACCTTTAGAAAGATTAAATACAAAAAGTAAATGCAGGTAGCCATAAACAGAAAGGACATAAAATTTATGCCTGATTCATCGAGGGTAATTGCACGGTTTCTATACACCGGCGATGAACGGGCGCTAAATACCATTCGATCGGTACTTGGCATAACAGAAGTATCAGCATTAGAGGCGCTAAATCCCATTCTAAGGGACTACTCCATGCGTCATAGAAATATCTCTAAAATATTTGAAAAACACTTTAACAAAATTTCTCATCTGTTAAAACAGTTGAAAATTGATTCTGACACTCTCAGCGTATTTCAAAAAATACTGATTGGCTCCTACTTTACCATGGAATATTCAATTGAATCGGCAGCCTTTTTTAATCCGTCGATTATGGAGCATCCCGATCAGTCGGAGACGGGCACGGAAGAAAAAAGGGTTATTCTAAGTTTCAGGGCGACCGGAGAAGGACATATTTCTTCTATTGTTTTCAGAACAGGAGTCCTGGATAAAAACAACAATCTTTCGATTGAACCGGTGGGCAAAATGCTGGAAGAAGCAAAGCATATCAGGAGGTATGTATATGAAAAAGATGCCTTCAAAAGCAAACTGAACGAGATGAAGGATTTTCACGCCATTATTCCTCCTGGTCTAATTCTGGATAAGTTGAACGATACATTTACGTATGGAGAACTGCGCGATTGTATAAAAGAAGGTAGAAAATCATTGCATCTTGCAGCAGATAAAGAAATTCTGTTTAACCAGATTATCTGGCTGGCCTCGTCACATTACGAACTTGATTTCTCATTAGATACCAACATTTCGGAACGGGTAATTTTTCCGGTTTCGACAAATGAAAAAAATGGAATTGAAGATGCACGTTTCGTAAAATTTGCTGATGATGACGGCAAAATGAATTATTATGCCACCTACACCGCATACGACGGCACCACCATTTTACCTAAAATGCTTGACACAAGAGATTTTTACCATTTCAGGGTGTTGCCTCTTCATGGCGAGATTGCCCAAAACAAAGGAATGGCACTTTTCCCGCGCAAAGTGAACGGTAAATATGCCATGCTGTGCCGTTTGGATGGTTTCAACAATTACATCGCTTTTTCTGATAATATTTCAATTTGGCGCGAAGCAAAATTGTTGCAGCAGCCAAAATTTCCGTGGGAATTTATTCAAATCGGAAATGGAGGCTCTCCTATTGAAACACCGGAAGGTTGGCTGGTAATTACACACGGAGTAGGACCGATGCGCGAATATGTTCTCGGTGCATCGCTGTTCGATCTTCAAAATCCGGAAAAAGAGATTGGCCGGTTGAAATCGCCACTGCTAATACCTAATACCGAAGAGAGAGAAGGATACGTGCCCAATGTAGTTTATTCCTGCGGATCGATGATCAATAATGATGAGTTGATAATTCCATACGCCATGTCGGATTATGCATCTACTTATGCCACCGTTAACCTTAGAGAACTTTTGAATGAGTTGAAGAATTCGAAATAACCTCACTTTTCTGGCATAAAAATGTGTGAATGATGTAACTATTATCAAGAATTGTGTAACATAACATTCATTAAAAAGCCTGATATTTAAAAATCTAGACAAATAGTTAATAAGCGGGTATTTGTTTAAATCCTTAAATTAAATGCTATGGCTAATTCAACTACCAATCAAAACTCAGGAAAAAGAAAATCAACACCTTCTGCAAAGGAAGCTTTAATTACCTCTGAAATTCGTTACCGCCGCTTATTTGAATCGGCAAAAGACGGAATTTTAATTCTTGATGCCGAAACGGGGATGATTGTTGACGTGAATCCGTTTTTAATAGAGTTACTGGGTTATTCGAAAGAAAGTTTTATTGAAAAAACAATATGGGAAATAGGGTTCTTAAAGGATATTATTGACAATAAAGAAAAATTTCTGGAATTACAGCAAAAGAAATATGTCCGTTATGAAGATTTACCTCTGGAAACAGCAGACGGGCGAAGAATTCATGTAGAATTTGTGAGCAATGTATACTTATCAGACAGTCAAAAGGTTATCCAATGCAATATACGCGATATAACAGAGCGCAAGCTATCAGAAGCGACAATTATCAATGGAAAAAATATGCTGCGTACATTGATAGATAACCTTCCCGCAATGATTTATATTAAAGATATTGAGTGCAGGAAAGTTATTGCCAATATAACTGATATCAAAAATATTGGATATCAAAACGAAGAAGAGATCCTTGGAAAAACAGACATTGAACTTTTCCCGGGGGACATTGGCCAACGAGGTTATGCCGATGATCAAAAGGTAATTAACTTAGGAATAGCAATCAATAACAGGGTTGAAGATTTTTACAATAGCGAAGGGAAAAGAAGTTGGATATCCACTACTAAAATACCTTTAAGAAATAACGAAGGTGAAATTACCGGACTTGTTGGGATCGGCTATGATATTACTGAAAGTAAAAAGATTGAGGAAGAATTGACTTATGCCAAAGAAAAGGCAGAAGAAAGCGACCGTCTGAAATCAGCTTTTTTGGCCAATATGAGCCATGAAATCCGCACACCAATGAATGGTATTCTTGGGTTTACAAATCTTTTGCAAGACCCTGAGTTAACCGGCGAAGAACAGCAAGAATATATTGGAATTATTCAAAAAAGTGGCGATCGAATGTTAAATACGGTGAATGATATTATCAATATCTCCAAAATTGAAGCCGGGCAAACGACAGTTTTTGTTTCTGAATTTAATATTGACGAACAACTCAAAACTATTTATTCCTTTTTTAAACCGGAAACCGATAAAAAAGGCATCCAATTTATTTTAAAAAATTCATTGACAGAACAGGACGATGTGATTGAATCTGACAAGGAGAAACTAGATTCAATTCTCACAAATCTGGTTAAAAATGCTATTAAATTTTGTGATAAGGGCAAAATTGAATTTGGCTGTTTTAAAAAAGAAAGAGGACTGCAATTTTATGTTAAGGATTCAGGCATTGGTATACCCCTCAACAGACAGCAAGCCATTTTCGAACGTTTTATTCAGGCCGATATTGATGATAAGAATGCACTGCAAGGATCGGGGTTGGGTTTAGCAATTGCAAAAGCATATACAAAAATGCTGGGTGGAAAAATTTGGGTTGAAAGCGCAGAAGGCCAGGGGTCGACTTTCTTTTTTAATATTGCTTACAAATCTAATAAAGTGCACAGGTAATCATCCCGGCCCGAACTTCTTTTGCGCCGGAAGATGTCCGCGTAAAAACAATTGAAGAGGCTTGTAGCTTTTATATACTGTAACCGGATAATAAAGCAGCTTACTAAAAGTTACAGTACAACATTGCACCAGTAGAAATGTGTGAATGATGTAAATATTATTCAGAATTATGCAACACTTCCTGCGCACTTTCAACGTAATTTTATAAAAATAATTAAAGCTCTTTGTAGTGTTAATAAAAACTATGAGATGAAAAATTCACTTTATATCGTCGCGGGGCTACTTGCACTTCTTTGGGCTATAATAACATTTGGGTTCTACTCATTCCGCTATTTTGATTTACTTCTTCTTGTGGCAGGTTTTATGGTACTTCTCCAAATTCTTTTTAATAAAAAGTCACCCCGGAATCATAATAAATAAACTTTAAACAATTGAAATGAAAAAACAGATTTTAACTGTCGTTTTACTGATGACAGCAAGTGTAATTTTTGCGCAGGGTCCGATTAATAAAGGCGAAACCCAAGTAAATTTCGGAGTTGGGCTTTCTTCATGGGGAGTTCCCGTTTATGTGGGATTTGATTATGGAGTTCATCCCGATATCACGCTGGGAGCAGAACTATCGTATCGCTCCTATAACAACAATTGGAACCAAAATAAATACAATCACTCCATTATTGGTTTTTTGGGCAATGCCAATTATCACTTCAACAATGTGTTGAATATACCTTCTCCCTGGGACTTTTACGCAGGGCTAAATCTTGGCTTTTACAACTGGAACTCACCTAACGATTACGATGGCTCACATAATTCTGGAGTTGGACTGGGCGCTCAGATAGGAGGCCGGTACTATTTCAGTAATAAAGTGGGTATAAACCTGGAATTTGGTGGCGGAAATGCTTTTAGTAACGGAAAATTTGGATTAACAATTAAAATATAATTATGGAAACAGAATTTGGCGTGTACGAATGGGGAAGAGTAAAGGAACAACTTAGAACTAAATTTCCTGAATTATCCAATGCTGACTTGGTTTGGGGAAGAACCACACGAGATGATTTAATAGAAATGATTTCAACCAAATTGGGCAAAAAAAAAAAGACTTGATAGATGTAATTGACTCATTGGTGTATTCTTCCTGACCGGAAAAATGACAATATGAAAGTATTGGAATGAAATAATGAATTATAGATTAACTATTAATTAGTAAAGATATGTACGTCGGGTTATTGAGAATATCAGGCGTCGCCAAAAAATAAATTATAAGCACATGAATTATTTGTATTTAATTTTTCCGATAGTAATTTTTTTGCTCTTAGGCATTAGAATTGTCAGACCAACACACCGCGGACTTATTGAGCGTTTGGGGAAATATAAAAAACTCGCTGATCCCGGATTTCACTGGATTATACCGGCTGTCGATCGCCTTTTTATGGTCAACATTACCGAACAAATGGTGGATGCCGAACCTCAGGAAATTATTACCAACGATAACCTGAACGCAAGTGTAGATGCCCAGGTATATTTTCGTGTAAAAGCGGATGAGGAAAGTATAAAAGGTTCAACCTATGATGTTGACAACTACCAATGGCAGATTGTAAACCTGGCGCGTACAACGCTTCGTAATATTATAGGTACACTCACCTTAAAATCGGCGAATAGCGAACGTGGCAAAATAAACACCGAATTGCATGAAACCCTGCACAAAGAAACCAAAAACTGGGGAATTGAAATTATACGTACTGAATTAAAACAGATTGATCCCCCTTCGGATGTGCAGGAAACCATGAATAAAGTGGTGAAAGCCGAAAACGAAAAAATTGCAGCCATTGATTCTGCAACAGCTGCCGAAACGGTTGCTGACGGAGTAAAACGCGCCAAAATAAAAGAAGCAGAAGGCTACAGACAATCGAAAATATTGCATGCACAGGGAGAAGCAGAAGCTATAAAACTGGTTAACGAAGCTGCCGATAAATATTTTATTGGTAATGCTCAGCTTTTGCGAAAACTGGAAGCCCTGGAAGCATCGCTGGGTAACAACGCAAAAATTGTGGTACCAACCGGTTCCGATTTAGTAAATGTTATCGGGGAAATGGCCGGGATAGTGCCTGTAGAAAGAAGACAGAAATAAATTATACACAATGAAACAGGCAAAACAATTAGGAATTTGGATGGACCATTCAACCGCCAATATTATGGAATTATCGGATGGCATAGTAATATCAAAAACACTGGACTCAACTCCGGCCTTCCCTGAACAAATCGAAAATTTGAGAATGGATGAAAGCCTGATGCATAATAAGGAACAAAATCAAGTGTCCGACTATTATAAAAAATTGAGTTATGTGATTAATGATTACAGTGAAGTTCTGCTTTTTGGCCCTACCGAGGCAAAAACCGAATTATTCAACTCCTTAAAAAGTAATCGTCGTTTTGAAAGGGTGAAGATTACTGTTCAATCTGCTGATAATATGACTAATAATCAGCAGCAGGCTTATGTCAAAGATTTTTTTAATGCCCCTTTAAAAATTAAAGGAGTAAAATAATGGCTGAAATAAAACCAAAAGAGGTTGCCATTATTGTTGCCCACCCCGATGATGAAACATTGTGGGCAGGGGGAACAATATTGAGCCATCCATCGTGGAATTGTTTTGTTGTTTCGGTTTGCCGGGGAAACGATCCCGACCGGTCAGCTAAATTTTATAATGCATTAAAAACGTTTAATGCGACGGGAGCAATGGGAACCCTGGATGATAGTCCGGAACAAAAACCTCTCGATCTTAAAATCGTGGAACAGGCCATTCTTGAACTTCTGCCGGCAAAACATTATCATTTAATTATTTCGCATAATCCATCGGGTGAATACACCCGGCACATTAGACACGAAGAAGTAAGCAAAGCCGTAATTAAACTTTGGTACAAGAAGAAAATAGCAACCGACAAACTTTGGACTTTTGCCTATGAAGATGGCAAAAAAAAGTATTACCCACGTCCGGAGAAAGATGCGGCAATTTACCGTACACTTACCAAGCGAATTTGGAAGAGAAAATACAGCATAATTACTGAAACCTATGGATTTGATGAAGATAGCTGGGAGGCAAAAACAACACCTAAAGACGAAGCTTTCCGTCAATTCACAGATTCGTTTACAGCCGTAAAATGGCTTAATAATGGAGGAGTTTACTTATGAAAGTATTGGTTTTATATGATTATCCTCCATCTCCCGGAGGACTTGCCACGCAAGGAGATTTGCTTTACAAGGGACTTGTTGAAATGGGAATAGATGTCCATCCGGTGCATTTCGAATCGGCACAGGAAAAGGAATGGTATTACCGATGGTTTGAACCCGATGTGGTGGTTGGAGTTGGCTATTGGGGGCACACTCCACAGTTGATTCTTCATCCGCAGAGATATGGTGTTCAGCCTATTCCCTGGCTCGTTGCCGATGGTTATATCGCCAACTACCAGGAGGTTTTAAATGCACTTCCCCTAATCCTTGTAACGTCAAACTGGGTAAAAGAAATGTATGTTCGCGATGGCATTGATGGCAGCAAAATAGAAGTGTTGCCGGTTGGTTGCAATACGGATACGTTTATCCCTTTTCAAAAGAATGATCCCAAAATCCTGGCCGTTCGCGAAGCGTTGGGTGTTTCACCTGAGCAGTTAATGATCCTTACCGTTGGTGGCGACGCTGCATCCAAAGGGGCACAGGAAGTAATGCAGGCATTAGCGATTATCGATGCCCAAGCCCCCGACTGGAAATACGTATGCAAAGTATGGCCGCAACCACGAACCAAAACTCAAAATTTGCTCGATTTGGAAATGGCGGCACATCTCGGTATCGAAAAAAATGTAACCTATGCAACCAACACTATTTCGCGCAATTTTATGCCCTACCTGATTGGAGCATGTGATATTTATGCAGCTCCTTCGCGACTCGAAGGTTTTGGAATGCCGCAGGTGGAAGCCGGGGCATGCGGGAAACCGGTTATAAGTTTAAAAGCCATGGGAATGCTGGATACCCTAATTCATGGCGAAACGGCACTTCTGGCAAAAGTAGCACGTAAAATTGCTGTGAATGAAGTTGTTCTTGGCGAAGAATCGGGATTTGAAGATGAGCATAAAGTTACGTTTAAAGTACCTCGAACAGTCGATTACCGGGCAAATGTCCAGGATATTGCAAAGTATTTATTGCAACTAATGACTGATGCCGAATTACGCGAAAAAATGGGCAGAGCAGGCAGGGAAAGAGTGGTGGAAAATTTCGATTACCGGGTGGTGGCAAAACGCTTTGTACAGATCATCAACGATAAGTTGGGAATATATTGATATCGGCCCATTTTTTAATATAAAACAAATAACCATGAAACGAACAGAAAACAAAGTTGTCATCGTTACAGGCGGTGCTTTAGGAATTGGACGCGAAACAAGCATTTTATTGGCTAAGGAGGGTGCAAAAGTTGCCGTAACTGATGTTCTTGATAAAGAAGGTCAGAATTTAGTCGAAGAAATTAGTCAGTCAGGCGGAGTAGCAAAATTCTGGCATCTAAACGTAGCAGACGAAAAAGAGGTTGAAAAAGTTTATGCTGAAGTGGTCAAAGAATTTGGAAAACTGGATGCCACAGTTAATAATGCCGGAATTGCAGGTGCCGACAAGCCAACCCATGAGTTAACCGAAAAAGAGTGGGATGCGGTTATGAATATAAACGTAAAAGGAGTTTTCTTCTGCACCAAACATGCCATTCCTCACCTGCAAAAATCGGGCAAAGGAAGCATTGTAAACCTTTCCTCCATATACGGTTTAATTGGAGCAGGAGATATTCCTCCCTATCATGCTTCAAAAGGTGCAGTGAGGCTAATGACAAAAAATGATGCACTTATTTATGCAAAAGACAATATTAGAGTGAACTCCGTGCATCCGGGTTTTATCTGGACGCCACTGGTGGAACAGTTAGGTAAAAATAATCCTCAATTTAGAAAACAACTGGATAGCCTGCATCCGATAGGACATGTTGGCGAAGCGATTGACATCGCATACGGAATACTATATCTGGTATCTGACGAATCAAAATTTGTTACCGGAAGTGAATTAGTTATTGATGGAGGTTATACCTGTAAATAAATTTTGTGGAAAGTGAAAATCATTTTGTAAAAAGAAGCGGATGGCTGAGAGCCTCTGTATTAGGTGCCAATGATGGGATTCTTTCCACCACCAGTTTAGCCATTGGTGTTAGTGCCGCAAGTGTAGCGAGAGCCCCAATCATACTGGCAACTCTGGCAGGTCTGGTTGCAGGAGCACTGTCAATGGCTGCCGGAGAATATGTTTCTGTAAGTTCGCAATTGGATGTTGAAACAGCTGATTTAAAAAGGGAAAAAAATGAACTTGCCAATACGCCGGAAATTGAATTGGATGAACTTTCTAAAATTTACGAAAAAAGAGGCCTGACCAGCGATTTGGCCATAGAAGTTGCAATCCAACTAACTGCTCATAATGCCTTGGAAGCACACGCACGTGATGAATTGGGCCTTAATGAAATATCCAGGGCAAAACCTTTGCAGGCTGCCTTTGCGTCTGCATTTTCGTTTCTAGTGGGCGGAATATTTCCACTCTTGATTTCAATTTTTGCTCCCTTAAGTCAAATGATATACTTCCAATATGGTTTCTCAATTTTATTTCTTGCTTTATCCGGAACTATTGCAGCAAAGGTTGGGGGTTCGGTAATTAGCAAATCGGTATTGAGAATTTGTATATGGGGTACCATTGCAATGGTAATGTCAGCATTAATTGGATACCTGTTTGGAGTTGGGATAAATTAGGTTTTTGATAATAATTATCTGAGGAACAAATGAATTTCATCGATTATTACAAAATATTAGGGATAGACAAAAAAGCCACTGCAAGTGACATCAAAAAGGCCTATCGTAAACAAGCCCGAAAATATCACCCCGATTTGAATCCCAAAGATGCAGATGCCAAAAAGAACTTTCAGCAAATTAATGAAGCCAATGCTGTACTTAGCGACCCCGAAAAACGAAAGAAATACGACAAATATGGGAAAGACTGGCAACATGCCGATCATTTTGAAAATACAAAACAGTATCAGGAACAAAGTTCAGGTTTTAGCGGGCGGGAATATTCGCAGGCTCATTCTGGCCGTGATTTTTCCGATTTTTTCGAATCTATGTTTGGTGGTTCAACAAATACAGGAAGAAGCAGGCAGGTAAAATTCAGAGGCGAGGATTATTATGCGAAGTTTCAGCTTAAACTTACAGATGCTTATAAGCCCCACCAACAAACCCTTTCGGTAAATGGTAAGAATATAAGAATAACCATCCCCGCCGGAATTGAAAACGGACAAACCATTAAGATTTCAGCACATGGGGGGACGGGAATAAATGGCGGGCCAAACGGCGATTTGTATATTACATTTTCAATAGCTATTCATCCGGGCATTAAAAGACTGGGAAATGATTTATATACGCATGTTGATTTAGAATTATACACAGCGGTATTGGGTGGCGAAATAACCATCGATACCTTGAGCGGAAAAGTGAAATTAAAAGTAAAGGCCGAAACGCAAAATGGAAGCAAGGTAAAACTCAAAGGGAAAGGATTTCCTGTCTATAAAAAGGAGGGGCAGTTCGGAGATTTATACATAACCTATGTGATTAAAATCCCAACTCATTTAACCGAAAAGCAAAAAGGCTTATTTGCCGAGCTATCAAAATCTTAATCTTTTAATCATGAAGGAAACACAACCAGATGATTTAATAGCGGTAAATGAATTCTGTGCCAATCACAACATCGGAATTACTTTTATAGACCATTTGCAGCAAAGCGGGTTAATTGAAATCTATATTATAGAATCAAAGAACTTTGTTGAAAAGGAGCAGCTTCCTCAGCTTGAAAAATTTGTTCGTTTCTATTACGATCTGGATATTAACTTCGAAGGAATTGAGACCATAAACTATTTATTGCAACGAATGGAAAACCTACAAAATGAGATAGTTGCGCTTAAAAACAGGCTTCGGCTTTATGAAGGATAGTAGTTAAATAAATTAACAAGACAAGATCATGCAACCCAATAACGGAAAAGAGATTGAACAAGCAAAGAAAGCAGCACTGGAAGTACTTCTTCACAACGCTCACGGGCCGTTTCACGGATTACCCCGAACAGCAGGTTGGGGGTATCCGGAACCTTATACACGGGATCTGATGATTTCCATTCTGGGGATAGCTGTTTCCGGAAATAAAAAGTTGCTCGACAGCATTCGGAAAGTATTGGAAACACTTGCAAAAAACCAAACCGAACGTGGCCATATTCCATCGCTGGTGCACGACAACGATGATCGTGGTGCCAGTGATACCACTCCTCTGTTTTTACTGGCAACCGGTATATTCAGAAAAGTTACAGGTGAAGCGGACTTTCTTGCTGAAGCAGTTAAAAAATCATTGGTGTGGATGAGTTTTCAAAGCCCTGCCGACAAGTTATTAATAGCTCAACTACCTACCAGCGACTGGCGCGACGAGCAATGGGTACTTGGATATGGTATTTATGTAAATACGCTGGTATATAGTTATCTGAAAATTCTTGACAAACATGAATTGGCAGATAATATGCAACGAGCTATGAGCCGTTTTACCGTAACCGGCGGAATTCTGCACCGCCATGTGCACGAAGGAATGGTGGTAAAACACAAACCTTATTATGCCTTTTGGTCGTACAAAATTTTTAGCAGCGAGCGTTTCGATCTACTTGGAAACAGTCTGGCCATTCTTTCCGGAATTGCATCACCTTCACGAGCCAATGAAATGATTTACTGGATTGAAGATGAATGCAATGCGATGCGGAAAAGCGGTGAATTAACTGGAGACTTGCCACCCAATTTTTTCCCTTTTACAAAACCGGAAGATCCCGACTGGCACGAGCGATATTCGACATACAACAAACCGGGAGACTACCACAACGGCGGAATTTGGCCATTTATATGCGGATTTTATATTGCAGCCTTAGTTGCTGCCAAACGATATAAACTTGCTGAAGAAAAACTGGTAGCGTTTACTCAATGTGTTAAACTCACCCGAACTGAAAACCTTGAGTTTGGATTTAACGAATGGATAAAAGCACAGGATGGCAAGCCAATGGGACAGGACTGGCAGACATGGAGTGCAGCAATGTATCTGTATGCAGCAAAATGTGTCGAACAAAAGAGTACGCCCTTTTTTGACGAGATAAGACATAAAATTATTTAACAAATTAAATTTCATTACAATGAACAAAGGAACAGTAAAATTTTACAATGAAACCAAAGGATTTGGGTTTATAAAAGATGCCGAATCATCGAAAGAATATTATGTACATTCAACCGGAGTAACGGATAATATCGGGGAAAATGATGAAGTAACGTTTGATTTGGAAGAAGGAAAAAAAGGATTAAATGCAGTAAATGTTAAACTGGCTTAGTTTACAACGATTACGATCATTTATATTTTTATCCCGCTAATAGCGGGATTTTTTTTTATACCAATTTTAAATCCGACCGGTGAAACTCTTCGTAGGCCTGCAGTACGGTTAAATGAGAAATTAGATACGCAAGCGAACTTTCTGCTCCCTGATTCCGGTTAACACCATAGCTTTCGAAACCATCGCAACAACCTTTGGTTTCGAAATCGTACAAACTCATCCGCAAATCATTTTCACCCAGAAACCACAAAAAGGAGGTGTACAGTTTGTTGAGATAATCCTTATCCTTTGTCAGGTAAAATGCCTGATGATACATTAAAACCGTGGCCATTGCATCAATAGGTTGCTGGGCAAAAACAGAACGTTCTCCTTCCTTTTTATACCATTTTTCATTGCCAATAACCGAAAGGTATTCATCTTTTAACGTATGTTTTGTTAAAAAATTCATCGAATCAATGGCTGTTTTTGTAATGTTCTGGTCGTTCAAAATTTCGGCAGAATGTAAAAGAGCCAAGGGTAAAATTCCATTATCGTAAGCCAGCAATGCTTCAAACCAATTCCAGTCTTCTGAACGATTTTCGTCGTAATGTTTCATCAATACATTCGCCAGATTTCTTAATCTTTCGGTCATTGAATCGTCAGATGGATTACTCTTCAGATAATAGCTAATACCAATCATTGTATTGGCAATTCCCCGAATTGATTTTAGTTTTTCAAAATTAGGAGCAGCCGTGAAAAACACCAGTCTGCCGGTTTGATAATAAGCATCGTTTGGTGCATTCGCCAATAAATAACCCAGGGCCCAAATTGTTCTTCCAAACGAATCTTCAGAGCCCACTTCATCCAGGAAATTTCGGTTAAAACTCAGGAAATTCCGAAAGGTCCCGTCAGCGTTTTGCATATAATGAATGTAACTTAAGTAAACAGGCGATAATTCAAGTGCACGCATATCTTTTTTCTGACGGTAAGCTTTTAAAACCATTAGCAAGGCGCGCGAATTATCATCAAGGCAATACCCTTCCTTTAAATTTGGTATGCCAAATTTTGCATGTTGAATAATACCTGTATCGTCTGTTAATCGATTTATATGAGCCAGGGAAAAGGGAGGAAGAATGAGTAAATCTGGTTCAGGTTCTTTTCGCTTAAGAACCGGTTGCTCATCCTTCATTATTTTTTCAGCAAGTTGCATGTATCTTTCGCCCGTTTTTGGCCAGGTAATTTTTTTGCCATATTCATCGGCATTTTGTTTCAGTTTCCTGAGCTCTTCTGGGTTATCAAAAAGATCAATTAGAGTTTCAGCCAAATCATCCGAGTCATTAAACCTGAACAACCGGCCTCTTCCTTTGTCCAGCAATTCAGCAGCATGCCAGTATGGTGTTGAGAGAACAGCCGCACCAGTACCTACTGCATACGAAAGGGTTCCGCTGGTAATCTGGGCTTCGTTTAAATAAGGAGTGATGTAAATATCGCAGGCATACAAATATTTGAATAAGTCCTGTTCGTCAATAAATTCATTGAGAAATGTCACATGATTTTCGAGTTGGAGACTTTTTACCAGACGTAAAAGAAAAATCCGGTATTCTTCGCCTGAATGACGAAGCACATTCGGATGGGTTTTACCCAAAACAATGTAAATAAGCTCCGGATATTTTTTTACTACTTCCGGCAAAGCTTTAATTACTGTTTCAATACCTTTGCTTCGGCCAATAAAGCCAAAAGTAAGCAGCACTTTCTTTTTCTCAAGTTTAAACTCCTTTTTCGATTTTTCGGGACTGAAACGAATGTCCGGCACACCATGTTCAATCAATGCGATTTTTTCTTTGGGTACATCATAAATTGTTGTCAGAAACTCAATCGCCTTATGGCTCATCACCACAATTTTATGTGCCATTTTACAGATTTCCTTCAGTACTGCTTTCTCGTTGTAAGAAGGCGTTTTAAGAATGGTATGAAGCGTAACAATGAGCGGAATTTCAAGCCGGTGAAGCAAGGGAAGGATATATACCCCACTTTGTCCGCCAAATATGCCAAATTCGTGCTGGAGAACACAAACATCGGCGCCGCTTAAATTAATGTATTTCACGGCTTTCAAATAATCTTCCTGATGATCTTGCCTGATGGTAACTTTTACTTCTTCAGGATATTTATAGGTGAGCTCGTTATCGTTTAATGCAACCACAAAACCTTCATTTGTTAGTTCATTTGGCTCATTTTGTCGTAACATCGATTTGAACAGGTTGTTCGTGAAGGTTCCAATACCACATTCGCGTGGTGGATATGTTGCAATATAAGTGATCTTCATTTATTGATGATTACGTTTAAGGAAGTTAATATTCCAATGTTATTTATGTCGAGCGGGAGGAGTTCTCTTTCGAAATAAACCAGATCTTTATGCTTGGGTTTTTCCTGTATCTTACAATAATAAATCCGGTCGATATACCGCCTGATTATCAGATTTTGATTTGGATTAACTTTTGCCCGTACAACTTCTCCTTCTTTAAATTTGTTTTCCATGGTTCACCTCTTCCGTTTTCTGTTTTGTTCTACTTAAATATCTACCGGCATTGAAATGGTAATTGGCCTTAATACGGTATGTTTTTTTTGCATTTCAGCATTTGCCGGATCGTCAATGATTGACTGTAATTTTTCCATGTCCGTAACTTCAATTACCAATGCAATCGAATTGGGATCATTAGCATCTCTAAACGTTTTGAAACTGGTTATTGCGGGTGCAAAAACCCTTTTCCTGTCATCATGTCCTTTAAGCCATGTGTCAAAATCTCCTACCTTATGTCGTGCTACAATTGTTGTCATCATTTTGTTCTTTTAAGATGCTTATGCCTACTCTATTCGGTTTTCGGCTAACTCGATTTAAAGCTCTTCTTTCAACTATTTTATGCGATAGATGAATACTACTCTGACTAAGTTAGGCCTTAATCGCTTTTCCTGGCTTTTTTGGCTGCTTTAGCTGCCCGTTTTTCTTTCAAGCTCATAACGGCTTCCTTCTTCTCGTTCTTCCGTTCTTTTCCTTCCTTACTTTTTGCCATGATATTTATTATTAGATATTTAAACTATAATATATTTCCTTCGTACCCACTTTTAATCACTGTTGAAATCATCTTGAATCGACCATTCGCCTTAACTGTATTGGAACTATGAGCCGGAATAATTATGCCTTGTCCCGTTTGAATTATGGTTGACTGATCATCAATCACTACTTCGGCTGTACCTTCAATTATCTGTATAAAGGTGTCAAACGGAGATATCTTCTCGGCCAGAGCCTCGCCGGTATCAATGGCCATAACAACTATGTTTCCGGTTGTTTTCCGGATAATTGTTTTACTTACCACCGAATTGGGAACATACTGAATGATTTCGATGAGGATGCGAATTTTCGATTTTTCTAATTCCTTCATTTGCATGAGTCTTCAAATAAGATAATCTCCTCAAAGTTACATCCGCTCAATTTTGAAAGTGTTACACAATCGATGTTATAATTTACATCATTCACACATTTTGCTACTTGATGCCAATTTGGCGCAACCCGTAAACGGTTCTGAAATGATACCCATAAACAGTGTATGTAAGGGCGTCAACCATTAATTTTGGCTTATTGAAAAGGGTCCAGATGACAAATTTCCAATATTCAGTTCTCCCCTTGTCGAGGAAACCAATTACATAAACCGATTTTAAAAATGCGAACAGCAGCGAAAATTTTATTTTGGATTTTCCTTTTGTCAAACGATTGTAGTTAAGTAATAACCGCCTGACCCTTTTGTAATAGGGTTTTACCGAGTAAATATTTTTGATTATTCTTTTATAACCTTCCTGAAGCTCGTTGGAATCCATTTTAGGAATAAAGTTCATTGATGAATCGGTATTATTTCCTGTAGCTTCCACGGTTAACCGGTTTTCTGCATTTAACTGATTGTAAAGTTTGGTGTTTTTGGGCGCGTTTAATAATCCAACCATAGCCGAAACAATTCCACTTTGTTGAATGAAATCGATTTGACGTTGAAAAACTGACGGCGTGTCGCTGTCGAAACCAACAATAAAACCACCTGACACCTGAATTCCAGCTTGTTGTATCGTTTTAACGCTTTGAATAAGATCCCTGTTTTTATTCTGAACTTTATTGCACGATTGAAGAGATACTTCATCGGGAGTTTCAATGCCAATAAAAGCAGCATTAAAACCTGCATCAATTAACTGCGACATGAGCTCTTTATCATCGGCCAGATTTATCGAACTCTGGATACTAAAATTAAAAGGGTACTTATGGCTTTGCATCCATTTTTTCATTGCCGGAAGCAAACTCTTTTTTATTTCTTTGATGTTTCCAATAAAATTATCATCGACAATTGAAACCGGCCCACGCCATTTAATGGTATCGTACAAAACATCCAGTTCGTTAATAATTTGGGGGGTGCTTTTCATCCTCATTTTATGCCCCAGCAATGACGTAATTTCACAAAAGCTACAGTTATATGGACATCCACGTGTTACCTGGATATTCATGTTAGCATAGTCTTTTGCTGATAGCAAATGAAAATCGGGAGCTGGTGTTTGGGTTAAATCTGCATATTTATCTGTAGCATAAACCCGTTGGAGTTGTCCGGTATTGATATCGGCCAGAAAAAGGGGCATGGTGATTTCTGCCTCATTCAAAATAAAGTGATCTACATCCGGATAATTGGGATATTCCTGGGTAAAAAGCGGACCACCTGCAACTATTTTTTTGCCCCATTTTTTGCTTTCCGCAATTACCTTGGTTACCGATTCCTTTTGAATATACATGGCGCTGATAAAAACATAATCAGCCCACTGAATATCGCTTGTCTGAAGCGGTGAGATATTTAAATCCACCAGTTTTTTTTGCCATGTTTCAGGCAGCATTGCCGACACCGTAATTAAACCAAGTGGCGGAACTGCAGCTTTTTTCGAAATAAATTTCAGGGCATGGGTAAAACTCCAGAACGAATCCGGACACTTTGGATAAACCAATAATACTTTCATTTTCTCTGATTTTCCGTAAACTCCTAACTATAATCTCTTCCCCTTTTTTGAGGAACTCAATTGCCGGGGCTGCTCATTTAAGGTAAATTTCGTAAGATTGAACGTGTAATGTGTTACACAATTCTGATGATTATTTACATCATTCACACATCTTCGAGTGTGTCGCGCCGTATATTCTTGAGTTTTTTGAAATGTGTAGGTGTGAGGCCGGTGTATTTTTTAAACTGATTGGAAAGATGAGCGACACTACTGTAGTGCATTTTAAAAGCGATTTCTGAAAGATTCAGTTCATCATAAACAATTAGTTCTTTTACCCTTTCAATTTTGTGCGTCAGATAAAATTTTTCAATGGTAGTACCTTTCACCTCTGAAAAAAGATTGGACAGGTAAGTATAATCGTAATTGAGTTTTTCACTCAGATAATCGGAAAGGTTTACTTTAATTTGATCTTCGGTATAATGAACCAATTCGATAATGGCACTTTTTATTTTTTCAACCAGCACACTTTTTTTGTTATCCATTAGTAACAGGCCCGCCTTTTTCAAATCAACTTTTAATTGTTCTAACTGCTCCAGCTGCACATCTCCAATAATATTTGCTTCACCTATTTTCACATAAACATAGCGAAGGCCGAGCTTTTCAAGTTCGGCTTTTACCACCATCTGGCAGCGAATACAAACCATATTTTTAATGTATAATTTCAAATCAAGTTTGTTTTAACAAGTTAAAGGTAAGCTATTAAAATTACGAAACCTTTGATTTTTTGTTTATCCCTTTATCAATGTTCCTTTGCTGAACTCTATTGCTCCATGAATAGATGCTTAAGTCCCATTAAGCTGAGTTACCCCCCAATATTAGCCACTCCGATAATAACCAGAAATCAGTTTAAAATCAATTTTGCTTTTTGTTTCAAGTCCATGTAGTACCAGATTAATATCTTCTTTATTTTTTTCTGCAAAGCCCAAATCTGGCAGATGGATTCCGTTCAAATTACTCCTGGTAAACCGGAAGCACCCGAAAGGTACTTGTTTTTGATAATCTGCGAGCTTTATTGATTGAGCCGTTAGTTACTAAAATTAAAAACAATCCAGTAATACATATGGAGGAATAGACGATAATACGGATAAATGTATTTGGCTTCCAAAATCTTGAAGAATATAAAATGTCTCTTTGTATTTGGTAGCTTTTGGCGGCTTATATTGGGTGATCTTGTTGTACCTGTGTTGTACCTAAAAAACAAAAGGCGTTTACAAAATTGTAAACGCCTTTTTTCTGGTGAACCTGGCAGGACTCGAACCTGCAACCTCCGCATCCGTAGTGCGGTGCTCTATCCAATTAAGCTACAGGTCCAGAACCTGTTTGCTTTTTAAGCGGTGCAAATATAACGCTTATTTGTATAAATACAAGTCTGTGTAGAAATTTTATTGAAATAAATTACAAATCATTTTGGCCTGCTTTTTTGCCAAAGTATTCAACCGCCTAACAACAAAATAATTACGCGTATTTTTCCATTTTATCTTCAATGGCCACATCTTTTTCAAAGTTCACCTGAAGTTTCATATTCGTTATCATTCGTTGTGTTCCTGCTTCGCCACAGGCTGCATGAATACTCTCCAACAAAGCCGGCAATTCATGAAATCCACACTCAACTACCGTTTCAAACGGGCACACCTGATAACGGTAGCCCGATTTCTGAATAGTTTCAATTGCTTTGTCAACCAACTCGTATTTTATTTTTCCATCCGCTTCAGGCAATACCTGAATGGCCACATTTACCTTATTCGTCTTCCAACTCATCGTTACTCTTATTTTTCTTTTGATGTATTAATTGAATAATCTCGCCACGAGACAAAATCTTAACATTGGTAATTACCATATCTTCACGTAAAAAACCACCATACTGATTACATTCGCTAATTACGTTCTGAAAAGTATCTTTAATTTCAGCAGTAATGGGTAACATTACCAGTGCCGACGAAAATCCTTCCATAAAATCCATCGATTCGAATACACCATCCTGCTGATTTAGTTCGAATATTAACTCATCTTTAAGAAGTTTTTGTTGCGTGCTGCTCAACATTTCATTTTCATTAACCGACAGGAACACCACAAAATACCGCAACTTCTTACCTTTTCCTCCGAGCCCGGTTGAAATAAAAACCTGCTGCTCATCGAGTAACGAACTGTGCATAAGCATTCTGCTTTCCTGCAATGCCAGTGTTCCCCACTGTTTCATATCGCCTTCAGCTTCATCCACAAACTTTTCAAGCGTTCGATATGCTTTCACATCGTCGTAAACAGCAATGGCAGTAAGTATCTCTTTTTTACGCTCTTCATCCACTTCTTTATCAAAAAGCTCTTCTCTCGCCTCAAAGCATTCTTCTGAAATGTCCTTATCCCGTAACGATTTAGTGAATTCAAAGTATTTCATTTGAATAGCAACATCAATCTGTTCCTCAAGAATGCTAAAGTTCTCGGGCAGGTCATCCAAAGCTTTCTGAATATTATTATAAAATTTATCTTCCTCCATTTATCCTCCTTCGTTCGAACAAAAGTAATCACTTGTTGTAACTATGTAAAGAACAAATATATTTTATTTTTTATCATTGGAATTTAAATATATTTGTAGGCTTATTTTTATTTAATTTAAATACAGAAAGCAGGGGAGAGAGTGAAATTAAGCGAAGCAAGAAATAATGAACCGGTGGTTATCACCAAAGTTTTAGGTCATGGTTCGTTTCGGAAGAGAATTACTGAAATGGGATTTATCCGTGGCAACGAAGTTCGGGCCATAAAAGATTCCCCCTTTAAAGGCCCCAGCGAATACAAAATTCTGAACTACAATATTACGCTGCGGAAATCGGAAGCCGATCAAATTGAGGTTATTCCAGCGTCCGAGTTCAAAAAAACATCTACTGCCAATTACGAGGGTACTATTGATCGGAATATTGATCTTATCGACCAGTCGGCGCGTACAAAAACAATCAATATCGCATTGGTAGGTAATCCCAATTGCGGAAAAACCACGCTGTTTAATTTTATCTCCGGCTCGAAAGAAAAAGTTGGCAATTACAGTGGGGTGACGGTTGACGTTCACAAAGCCACTTTTAAAAGCGGCGGTTATACCTTCAACTTTTACGACCTGCCCGGCACATACAGTTTAACAGCCTATTCAAAAGAAGAAATTTTTGTAAGGAAGTTTATTTACGAAGAAACTCCCGACATTGTAATTAACGTACTGGATTCAACCAACCTGGAACGAAGTCTGTTTCTTACCACACAATTAATCGACATGGATTTAAGGGTTATAATGGCCCTGAACATGTTCGACGAGCTGGAAAAAAACGAGCTAAAACTGGACAAGGAAGAGTTGTCTAAACTGGTTGGAATTCCGCTTATCCCAACAGTTAGCTCAAAAGGACTGGGTCTTGATTCGTTAATTGAAAAAGTGATCGAAGTTTTTGAGGGCCGAGACAACTTTTCGCGCCATATTCATATCAATTATGGAAAAGAGCTTGAAAAGTCAATCCGCACCATTCGTCAGAAAATAAAAGAAGACAAACCGATCACCGATAAGATCTCGTCGCGTTTTCTGTCCATTAAACTGCTTGAAAAAGACAACCAGGTAATCGAACTGCTCTCGAAATACTCCAATTTCGACGAAATACAGAAAGTTACCCTGAAGGAAATAAAGAAAATAGAACTGCTTGAAAACGATGATAGCGAAACGGTTATTGCCAATGCCAAGTACAGTTTTATTACCGGTGCTTTACGCGAAACATACAGCAACAAACACAAGGAAAAGAAAACCCAATCGGAGAAAATAGATAGTGTGTTAACCAACCGCTACCTTGGATTTCCGATATTTACCGCAATGCTGTTTTTTATTTTCTGGACTACCTTTAAACTGGGAGCTTACCCAATGGACTGGATTGATGCGGGCGTAGTGGCATTGGGCAAATTTGTGGGCAATATAATCCCCGACGGAATGCTGAACGACCTCCTGGTTGACGGTATAATTGGTGGCGCCGGAAGTGTACTGGTGTTTTTGCCCAATATCCTTATTTTGTTCTTTTTTATATCCCTTCTCGAAGGTTCGGGGTACATGGCTCGTGCTGCCTTTATAATGGACAATATTATGCACCGCTTTGGCTTGCACGGCCGTTCATTCATTCCTATGATCATGGGGTTTGGATGTAATGTTCCGGCCATTTTAGCAACACGTTCCATGCGAAATCGTGGCGACCGCATTCTTACCATGCTTATCATACCGTTTATGTCGTGTAGTGCGCGGCTACCGGTATATATACTTATTATTTCAGCCTTTTTCCAGAAATACGAAGCCTGGGTTTTAATTGGAATTTACGCAGTTGGAATTCTCTTTGCGTTTATTACAGCGCAAGTGCTCAATAAAACGGTTTTTAAGAATAAAGAAACACCGTTTGTAATGGAACTCCCCACCTATCGTCTGCCAACTTTCAGGAATGTGGTATACCATATGTGGGACAAAACGCAACATTACCTAAAAAAGATCGGGACGATTATTTTGCTGGGTGTTATTATTATTTGGGCACTGGAATATTTTCCGCGAAAAACGAATAATACTGCCGGTTTTGAAGAACAAATTGAGCAGATAACAAGCTCGGAAATACCCGAAATACAAAAAGAAGAACGCATTGCTGAGGTAAACCATTCCATGGAATCCGACCGTTTAATCAACTCCTACCTTGGCCGAACCGGAAAACTCATTCAACCGATTATGAATCCGTTAGGTTTCGATTGGAAAATGAGTATTGCCGTGGTAGCAGGTCTGCCGGCAAAAGAAATTGTGGTGAGTACCATGGGAGTGCTTTACCAATCGCAGGATGGCGAAACAACCATCAACCTGCAGCAAAAATTACAAAACGAAGTTCACCAGTTAGGCAAACATAAAGGACAGGCAGTATTTACCACTCCTGCTGCACTGGCATTTATAATTTTTATTCTGCTTTATTTCCCGTGTATTGGTGTTGTGGCAAGCATTAAAAACGAATCGGGCTCGTGGAAATGGGCCGCGTTTTCAGTATTTTACACCACGGCGTTGGCGTGGGTAGCAGCGTTTGTAACTTATAATATAGGCATGTTATTCGTATAAAATGGTACAGGAAATTCTGACATACCTGATTGTTGCTGCTGCTTTCTTCTGGGCAGCATTAAAAATGTACCGTCGTTTTTTTAAACCGGCTAAAAAAGCCAGAAAAACCGATTTTAAGAAGGATAAAATAACCATGGTACACAACTGCTCCGACTGCTCGGCAGGCGACTGTGCTTTACGGGATTTACCACGAAAGGTTATTGAGAAGAATATTGAAGAGTGCCACGACAACGCGGTACCTTCATCACAATGATTTTAATCCTGAAATAATTTCTTTTGGATTCCCGGCGCTAAAAACAAAACTTCCGGCAACAAGTACATCCGCTCCTTTATCGAGCAACTTTTTACCCGTTTCGTAGTTTACACCACCATCAATTTCAATCTTACAGTCACTATTTCTGTTATTGATAAGTTCCCGCAACTGAGCCACTTTCTTGAAAGTATTTTCAATGAATGCCTGGCCACCAAAACCCGGATTTACCGACATCAGCAACACCATGTCCAAATCGCCGATAATATCCTCTAAAACGGCTATTGGCGTATGTGGATTTAAACACACGCTTGCCTTGGCACCAAATGATTTTATTAGCTGAACCGTACGATGCAAATGACGACAAGCCTCGTAATGCACCGTGATAATTGATGCGCCGGCGTCAACAAAAGGCTCGATGAATTTATCCGGATCAACGATCATCAAATGCACATCGAGCGGTTTTTCTGCGATTTTTTTTACATGTTTTATTACCGGAATCCCGAATGATATATTCGGAACAAACACACCATCCATTACATCAAAATGAATATAATCAGCTTCACTTTGATTGATCATTTCGATATCCTTTCCGAGATTGTTAAAGTCGGCCGACAGAATGGAGGGTGCTACCAAAGCTCTCATAAGTTTCGTTTATTTACCCAGGTATGATTTTAGTAACCTGTTTCGGTATTGATTTTTTAGTTTTTTTATTGCTTTTTCTTTTATTTGACGAACGCGTTCGCGCGTTAATCCAAAAACATCGCCAATTTCTTCCAGGGTATGCGGTTGATATCCTTTCAAACCAAAGTAATACCGCAGAATTTCCGCCTCACGTTCTCCCAGGGTAGACAATGATCGTTCAATTTCTTTACGAAGTGAATTATCCATCAGCTCTCCGTCTGGATCCGGTGAATCTTCGTTTAGCATCACATCATATAAATTATTCGCATCCTCTTCACGAAGAGGGGCATCCATTGATACATGTGTACTTGAAAAATTCATAGAATCCTCTACCAAATCCGGTTTTGACTCCATTAATTCTGCCACTTCGTCAACAGTGGGTTCGCGCTGAAATTCCTGCTCTAACTTATTAAATGCTTTGTTGATTTTATTTATCGAGCCAATTTTATTCAAAGGTAAACGAACAATTCTCGATTGTTCGGCCAAAGCCTGAAGTATCGATTGGCGAATCCACCATACGGCGTACGATATAAATTTAAATCCGCGGGTTTCATCAAAACGTTCCGCAGCTTTTATCAATCCTAAATTTCCTTCATTTATTAAATCCGGCAGACTTAGCCCCTGATTTTGGTATTGTTTCGAAACGGAAACAACAAACCTGAGGTTTGCTTTTATCAGCGTTTCCAAAGCTTCGCGATCACCTTTTTTTATGCGTTTGGCTAACTCCACTTCTTTCTCCGCAGACAACAACTCTACCTTCCCAATTTCATGCAGGTACTTATCCAGCGAGAGGGTGTCGCGATTAGTAACCTGTTTGGTAATTTTTAGTTGTCTCATATATTGATATTGTTAACATTAATCCTTTTGAAAAATGATATACTCTATAATAATATTACATTTCGGGGATAAAAGTAACACTCAAAACTGAATAAATTTACCATTAAATTTATCATTATCAACTAAAACACGAAAATCAGTCAACTGTTCAACTGCATATCTCCTTTCAATTCGGCTGATTCAGAAGATAACTTTTAAAAACAGCATACTCACTGGTCATCTGCTCACTTTGTTTTTCGCCCTTCATAAAGGCGGCAAGCTTTTCAGGCAACTCAACTTTGCCTTTTCCAATAACCTTCTCCACAGTTTCAGTGAACTTTGCCGGATGTGCTGTTTCCAAAAAAACACCAATTTCATTTTCCGACAAATATTCGCTTAACGACTGATACCCACATGCTCCATGCGGATCGCATAAATAGTTGCATTCGTTGTAAACCTTCAAAACAACTTCCCTGATTTGCTTATCAGAATAGCGGTAACCTTTAATTTTTTGGGCAACTATCGCATGTTCGTTTTTGTACAAATCGAGAATACGCGCAAAGTTGCTCGGTGCCCCCACATCCATAGCATTGGCAATGGTCTCAACCGACGGGCGAGGTTTATACTCTCCGCTGTTGAGGTATTCAAAAACCACATCGTTTTCGTTATTAGCTGCAATAAATTGTTTTACCGGCAATCCCATTTCTGCTGCAATCAATCCTGCCGTAAGGTTTCCAAAGTTTCCGCTGGGCACTGAAACAACCAATTGGTTACTATCGAGTTTCCCTGCTTCTTTCAGGCGGGCATAAGCATTAAAATAATAAAATGCCTGCGGAAGAAAACGAGCAACATTTATTGAGTTAGCCGATGTAAGTACCAGCTTTTTATTCAGTTCATCATCGAGGAATGCCGTTTTCACCAAGTGCTGACAATCGTCGAAAGTTCCGTCAATTTCAAGCGCTGTAATATTCTGCTTCAGTGTTGTAAACTGCGATTCCTGAATATCACTAACTTTTCCTTTTGGATAAAGTACGTAAACATGAATGCCATCAACGCCCAGGAAACCATTGGCAACAGCACTTCCGGTATCGCCCGATGTGGCCACCAAAACGTTTACCAATTTCTCTTGTTTGCCTAGAAAATGATTCAGTAAACGCGCCATAAAACGCGCGCCAACGTCTTTAAATGCCAGTGTTGGCCCATGAAACAGTTCCAGGGAATAAATAGAATCGGCAACTTTTACAACCGGACAATCAAACTGTAACGTATCGTAAACGATCTCCTTTAATTTAGCCTCTTCAATATCTTCGCCAAAGAATTTCTTTGCCACTTCAAAAGCAATTTCCTGAAACGACAGGTTTTGAATGTTATCAAAAAAAACAGGCTCGAACTTTTCAATCCGCTCGGGCATAAACAATCCGTTATCGGCTGCCAATCCTTTTACAACTGCTTCTTTTAAAGAAACATCAGGTGTATTTCTATTTGTACTATAATATTTCATCTCATTTCAATTATAACTTTAGGGGCATTCGATGGAACTCGCACAATACTATCGATCTACGTGAAAAATTGGTTTATAAGCTCGTTTCATTTCTGTGCACAAAAATATAGTTTTGGTTTTAAGGATTTATTCCTGACACCACAAAAACATGACATATATCAGAAACTTAACATCTTTTGATACCTATAAATGGATATTTATTTCAAAAATTCACGAATAAATTCGTCACCTTTTAAAGTTCCCAAAATGCCTTTGCGCGGATCGAATTCATCGTAAACTTCAACTTCATCGGCTTTAGCACCCGGTTTGTAAATGGTAAACGGCACGGCATCGCGGGTATGTGTTTTTAGTGCACAGGGTGTTGGATGATCAGGCAAAATAGCAATTGCCACTTCCTCGTCCATTTTTGCCGTTTCTTCCAGAATGTATTTTACCACACGTTGATCGAGGTATTCAATGGTTTTTGTTTTTAGCTCCACATCTCCTTCGTGGCCGGCTTCATCACTGGCTTCGATGTGTAAATACACAAAATCATTTTCTTTCAGCACTTCAATTGCAGCCTGTGCTTTTCCTTCGTAGTTGGTATCGTATAAACCGGTTGCACCTTCAACATGAATTACTTTCATTCCGGCATACACGCCAATTCCATGAATCAGATCGACAGCTGAAATTACCGCAGAATTTTCAATACCAAACATTTCCTTTAACGTTGGCATGGCCGGTTTATAACCCGGCGACCAGGGCCAAACACAGTTAGCAGGGTCTTTTCCAGCCGCTTTGCGCTTAAGGTTCACCGGATGTTCTTTTAAAAGTTCCTGTGATTTTAAGATCAAATCAGTAACCAAATCAGCGGTTTCTTTTGCTGCGTCGGTTTTTGCTTTTGGCAAACAGTCGGCAAATGGTGATCCCGGCACATCGTGCGGCGGAGTGAAAGAAAAATCTTTTATACCATCTTTTATCACCAGCAAATGACGATACGAAACGCCCGGATAGAATTTTATTTTATCTGTTCCCAGTTTCTCATTAAGATATTGAATTAGTACTTCTGCCTCTTCAGTTGAAATATGTCCCGCCGAGTGGTTTTTAATCTTCTCATCTTCAACGCAAATCAGGTTGCAACGCATCCCCATGTCTCCGGGCTGTAATTCAACCCCCATGCTTGCAGCTTCCAGCACTCCCCTGCCTTCAAAAACCGTTTCAACATCGTAGCCCATTACGGCCATGTTTGCAATTTCGCTACCCGGATGCATACTTTCCGGTACGGTTTTTAATAAGCCCGACTGGCCGTTTTTTGCCAGCCAATCGATATGTGGTTTTTTTGCCATTTGCAGCGGAGTTTTTCCGCCATAAGCAGCGAGTGGCTCGTCGGACATGCCATCGCCAAGTATAATTATGTGTTTCATTTTGTTCAGTAAATAGCAGAAGACCAATCTCCGGTGACAGCAGTTGGCAACCGATCTTCAATGTTTTTTTATTGTCTTTTATAACAATGCTTTTAGCGGCATTTTGTTCTAGATGTTCGACACTTTTATTAAATCGGCAAATACTCCGGCTGCGGTTACAGAAGCTCCGGCACCGTATCCTTTTATCAGCATCGGGAATTCATGGTAGCGTTCGGTTGTGTACATTACCAGGTTATTGCTTCCTTCCAGGTCGTAAAACGGATGCGTAGAATCAACCTCCTGCAATCCGGCTTCGGCTTTACCATTTTCGAACTTAGCCACAAAACGCCATTTTTTATTTTCAGCTTCAAGTCGCTGACGCTGGATTTCAAATTTGGCATCCAACTCCGAAACACCGGCCCAAAACTCATCGAGTGTACCGGCAAAAAGTTCTTCGGAGACAAAACGGTTGATCGAAATATCATCCATTTCAATACGATAACCAGACTCGCGGGCAAGAATCAAAATTTTACGAGCCACGTCAACACCACTTAAATCAACACGAGGATCGGGTTCTGAATAACCTTCTTCCTTGGCCATTTGAATGGTTTTACTCAATGGAATATCAGCCGAAATTGTATTGAAAATATAGTTAAGCGTACCGGAAAGAACAGCTTCAATCCGCAACACTTTATCGCCCGAATTTACCAAATCATTAAGTGTATTAATAATTGGCAAACCTGCACCAACATTGGTTTCGAAAAGAAATTTAATCCCTTTCTTTTTGGCGATTTTTTTCAGTTCGGCATAATTATCGTACTCCGATGAAGCGGCTACTTTATTGGCCGTAACAATGGAAACGTTGGAACTTAAAATTTCATTGTAAAGATCAGCAACTGCATCGTTGGCCGTACAATCCACAAACACAGAATTGTAAATATTCATCTCCTTGATCTCGTCAACAAACCCCTGCAACGAAGATGTTTTCTCTGAAGCATCCAACTGCTCTTTAAAGGAATCAATTTCAATTCCATCGCGGTGAAAGAGCATTTTTTTTGAGTTGGCAATTCCGGCCAACTTCAATCGCAGGTGATTTTCTTTTAAAAGACGTTCTTGTTGTTGCTTTATCTGCTGAAGCAGGTTTCCTCCAACAGTACCAATCCCCATGAGGAAAATATTTAGCTCCACATTCTCCGACAGGAAGAACGATTCGTGTACCACATTCAGCGTTTTTCGCAGGTCTTCGTTTTTAACTACCCACGAAATATTCAGCTCCGATGCTCCCTGCGCGATCGCAATAATATTTACACCACTTTTTCCCATGGTAGAGAAAAGTTTGCCTGCAATACCGGTAGTATGTTTCATGTTTTCACCAACAATGGCTACAACCGAAACGCTACTTTCGAGCTCTATTTTATTCACCTGTCCGGTGGAAATCTCCTTTTCAAATTCTTCACGAATTGCAGCTTCTGCCACATCCAGTGCTTTTTCTTCAATAGCCACACTGATTGAATTCTCCGATGACGCCTGCGAAATCAGAATCACATTCACATTTACTTTTGCAAGTGCGGTAAACAATCGCATTGAAATTCCGGTAACACCAACCATTCCGATGCCCTGCAAAGTAACAAGCGTAATTCCTGAAATGGATGAAATACCTTTAATCGGGCGATCGAATCCATTCTTCACACCTTTAACAATCTTTGTTCCGGGATTTTCAGGATCAAATGTATTTTTAATCTGAATTGGAATTCCCTTTTTGTACACCGGCAAAATGGTTGGAGGATAAATTACTTTGGCACCAAAATGCGAAAGTTCCATTGCCTCGGAATAAGTGATCTCAGGAATAGTGTATGCTTTACGTATCACGCGCGGATCGGCAGTCATAAAACCGTTTACATCGGTCCAGATCTCCAGAATTTCAACGTCGAGCGCTGCCGCAAGAATAGACGCGGTAAAATCGGATCCTCCCCGCCCCAGCGTAGTAAATTCGCCCTTGGCATTTTTCGAGATAAAACCGGGAACAACGGCCGCACCTTTAAACCCGGCAAAAGTTTTTGTGATTTTGCTGTTGGTCACTTCAAAATCAACTGCTGCTTTACCAAAGTTGCTGTCGGTTTGGATAAACTCCGACGAATCTTTTCTGGGGCAACCAATAAATTCGGCAACAATATGCGACGAAATTCGCTCACCCAAACCCGCAATACGATCAAGTGTTTTCGATGTTAATTCGCCCACCAAAGTTATACCGGTAAGTAATTTCTCCAGCTCGTCGAGTAGTACGTCAACATTCTCTTTTACTGATCCTGATCCGTTAAAAAGCTCACTTATTGTTTCATTGTGTTTTTGTCTGATTTCCGTAAGTTCCGTATGAAAGTCGCCTGTACCAGAGGCAGCATTGTGTGCTGCCGTTAGAATTTTATCGGTTATGCCTCCAAGGGCCGATACTACCACAACAACGTCGTCGTTCTGGTTTAGTACAATGTCTTTTACACGTTTAATGTTTGCGGCGGAACCTACGGATGTTCCACCAAACTTTAACACTTTCATACGATTTTTTTTAACTATTTATATTTGTAAAACTTACTCCAATTTTAATCCTTCCTTATAAAAAAACCGGATGAATCGACAGAATCAATTCACCCGGTATATTCTGTCTATATCAGTTTTATCTATTCTGTGGTGGTTCCGGTAATGGCTTCAACAATTTTCGTTTCCAACTCCTGAGCAAGCTCGGGATTATCGATAACTAACTGACGCACTGTTTCGCGTCCCTGACCTAATTTTGTTTCGCCATAGCTAAACCACGATCCGCTCTTTTTAATAATATTGAACTGAACGCCCAAATCGATAATCTCACCCGATTTGGAAATTCCTTCGCCATACATAATATCAAATTCAGCCTTACGGAATGGTGGTGCCACCTTGTTTTTCACCACTTTCACACGAACGTGGTTACCATTCACCTCATCGCCGTCTTTAATCTGGCCAATTCGACGAATATCCAAACGCACCGATGCATAAAATTTAAGGGCATTACCGCCGGTTGTTGTTTCGGGATTACCAAACATTACACCGATTTTTTCGCGCAACTGGTTAATAAAAATACAGCAGGTTTTTGTTCGGTTTATATTAGCGGTAAGTTTACGTAAGGCCTGCGACATCAAACGTGCCTGAAGCCCCATTTTTGAGTCTCCCATTTCGCCTTCTATCTCGGCTTTTGGAGTAAGCGCTGCAACCGAGTCGATCACAACAATATCCAAGGCTCCCGAGCGAATCAGGTTATCGGTAATTTCCAAAGCCTGCTCACCATTATCAGGCTGAGAAATCAGAAGTTCATCAATATCAACTCCTAATTTTCGTGCATAGGAAGGATCGAAGGCATGCTCGGCATCAACAATGGCAGCAATCCCTCCGGCCTTTTGAGCCTCTGCAATTGCATGAATGGCAAGGGTTGTTTTACCCGACGATTCAGGACCATAAATTTCAATAACACGGCCCTTTGGAAATCCACCAACACCTAATGCAACATCAAGTGCAATAGATCCCGATGAAATAGCGGGAACATCTTCGTCGGCGCGATCGCCCATTCGCATTATCGAGCCTTTACCATAGCTCTTTTCAATTTTATCCATTGTCAGCTGAAGTGCTTTCAGCTTGTCTTTATTCATCAGAGCTCTTTCCTCTTTTGTCATGTTCAGTCAGGTTATAAATTTAACGATTCAATAATTTGATTGGTGTGGTCTTTTGTTTGTACTTTTTCAAAAATTTCGACGATTACGCCCTCTTCATCAATAACAAAGGTTTTTCGTAATACGCCCATGTATTCTCTTCCATAATTCTTTTTTAAGCCCCACGCGCCATAAGCCTCCAGAATTTCTTTTTCAGTATCGGCAATAAGGTCGAATTTAAAGCCAAATTTCTCAATAAATTTTTGATGCGATTTTTCACTGTCGGGACTCACTCCCACTACATCAAAACCTTTTTCCAGCCATGTGTCGTAGTTGTCGTTTAAATTACACGATTCGGCCGTACAACCTGGAGTATTGTCTTTCGGATAGAAATAAAGTATCAGCTTTTTGCCGGCAAAGTCTTTTAGTGCGATTTTCTCGCCATTTTGATTTTTACCTTCAAAATCCGGTGCCTTATCTCCTACTTTTAAATCTGCCATGTGTTACGATTTATTCAATTTTACAAATATAGTTTAATAAATGATAAATTTCAGTTCTATTCTTTATCTTAGCTGCTACTTCAGTATAATTTAATCTCTGAAAAAAATTGATTTTTTGTAGCTTTACAAACATAAAACAGAACTGATTTTTATATGATTTTTAGAAAGGTTTTAGCACTACTAACAATATTCTCTATTTTTTTGTTTTCGTCCAACAATGTTTTTGGAGGCAAGCAGGAAAATCCCTTATCGCAAGCCATTCGTTTATACGACGAAGGTAAGTTTGGCGATGCCGAGGTTATCCTGAAAAAAATGCTGGATGAAAAACCTGACCACCTGATGGTTAACTACTATTATGGTGCCTGCCGAACCGAAAACGGGCATTACGGAACCAACGAAATCATTTACCTGCTGAATGGAAGCCTGGGCGAATCCCCTTTAAAAACCGATTATTACCTGGCCATTCAGTACCACGCAAAAAACCGTTGGGACGACGCCTTAAAGTATTATACATTATTTAAGAATAAAACCGACGAAACAACGGCACAGGAAGTTGGACTTGCAGAAAAAATGCAGCTTTGCACTGAGAAAATAAATCCGTTTGAACAGCAGGAAGAAACAGAAGAAATTGTTAAAACTGCAGCAACCGATGTAATGCCATCTGCTGTGCCGCGAGCAACAGAACCCGAACCATTTAATCCGGTTATTGGCGGAACTGTAATCGCATCTGACCTTGCTGACTCAACCCAAATTATTGCCGCAAACGATTCGGTTGTCACTGACTCAACATTTAACGACTCAATTGTTGCCGAGCCGGTAGTTATTACAGAACCCGTTGAAATATTAACAGAGCCGATAAATTTTGTAGTGAATGCAGAGATCACTTACCCCGACACTACTTTTTTTAAAACAAAAAAAGGTTTAAAACTCTATACCGAAGGAACAGAGAAACAAGAAGAACTGGAGCAAACGATCAACAATACCGATGAACTGCGAAAAAAATATGGTTCCACAACGTCGTACACCGAGCGTCAAACACTGGGAAAACAAATTCTTGAGAAAGAAACAAGTATTTTCCAGCTACGAGCAGCAGCAGAAGAATTGCTGCTAAAATCGCAACAGGAAGAAAATTCTTACTGGCAGGAAGCTTCTTTCGAAGAAATAGAAACTTTTCATAAACAGACCGATGATTATTTGGCAGCCTTCAATTCACAATCCATCCCGGAAAAACCGGATTCGATCATCCTGATGGCGCCGTCAATTGCCCCGGCTAACCGAGTAACTAGCAGCGAAACCGACGACACAACAGAAGACGAATTGATCTATAAAATCCAGTTGGGCGCTTACAGCCGAGGTTTACCAGCCTATGTAAAACGATTATTCGACAAGTTATCCTATATTCGTAAAATTGAGAATTACACCGACGAAAACGGCATTGTAGTTTATACTACCGGAAACCTGACAAGCTATGACGATGCAGTAAAAATGCAGGAGCAAGTGCGCCGGGAAGGTGTAGAAGATGCCTATGTTGTGCCGTATTTTAACGGAAAAAGAATAACTTTGAGTGAAGCTAAAGAAATTGAAAACGACAAATGACGCAGAAAGAGACAAAAAAGATCCCAAAAGGTGATTTTAAAGAAGGAGTTGTTGAGGAGAATTTCCTGACTTTGCATAACGACGATGTGCACACATTCGATTATGTTATCGATGCTTTGATTGATGTTTGCAAACATGGTTATGAGCAGGCTACACAATGTACAATGCTGGTGCATTACAAAGGCAAATGCGATGTTAAAAAGGGAGTTTTTGATGCACTAAAGCCACTGAAAGATGCACTAATTGAGCGCGAATTAAACGCAACTATTGACTAAAACATATGAGCATTCTTGCTATTATTTTACTAATTCTTCTGGGCCTGCTTCTGCTACTCATCGAGTTTGCAGTGATTCCGGGAGTTACCATCGCCGGAATTGGCGGTTTCCTTCTTCTAGGAGGAGCGGTTTATGTGGCTTTTGCGGAATACGGAACACTTGCGGGTTTTATAACACTAGCCGCAGTTCTTATTCTTGCCCCTGCAATGATTTACTACTTTTTTAAATCGCGGACAGGGAAAAAAATGATTCTTGAAAAGAACATTGTAGGAAAAGTTGACCTTATTAACAGGGAGAAGATTGTTGTGGGCGAAACCGGCAAATCGATTGGTAGATTAGCACCAATGGGAAAAGTAAAAGTGAATGGAGAGATAGTGGAAGCACAATCAACCGGTGCTTTCATCGACCACAATACCGAAATTAGAATTTTGAAAATTGAATCCAATAAAATTATTGTAGAACCTTTAAAGAAATAAAATATGTTAGTAGATGCAGTAGGTGCCTGGGGATTAATCATTGGGGCCATCGTTTTACTTTTTATAATTCTCTATTTTATCCCGATAGGATTATGGTTTTCAGCGCTGGTTTCCGGCGTGCGAATTTCGCTTTTACAGTTGTTCTTAATGCGTTTCCGTAAGGTACCTCCGGGAGTTATTGTGCGTGCAATGATTGAAGGAGCAAAAGCCGATGTTGAATTAAGTCGCGATGCCTTGGAAGCACATTACCTGGCCGGAGGTCACGTAGCGAGAGTTGTTCATGCATTGGTATCTGCAGCAAAGGCAAACATCGAACTACCTTTTAATATGGCAACCGCCATTGACCTTGCTGGTCGCGATGTTTTTGAAGCTGTACAAATGTCGGTAAATCCGAAAGTGATTAATACTCCGCCTGTAACTGCTGTTTCGAAAGATGGTATTCAGCTCATTGCAAAAGCAAGGGTAACCGTTCGGGCCAACATTAAACAATTGGTTGGAGGAGCCGGAGAAGAAACAGTACTCGCTCGCGTGGGTGAAGGAATTGTTTCGTCAATCGGTTCATCGCATTCGCATAAAGCTGTTTTAGAAAATCCCGATTTTATTTCGCGTGTAGTGCTTGAAAAAGGATTGGACGCAGGAACAGCATTTGAAATATTATCAATTGATATCGCCGACATCGACATTGGTAAAAACATTGGAGCAGTGCTTCAAATGGACCAGGCTGAGGCAGATAAAAACATTGCCCAGGCTAAAGCAGAAGAACGCCGTGCCATGGCAATTGCCCTGGAACAGGAAAATAAAGCTACAGCACAAGAAATGAGAGCCAAGGTTATTGAAGCTGAAGCCCAGGTACCATTGGCAATTTCGGAGGCCTTCCGTAGTGGAAACCTTGGAATTATGGATTACATGAAATACAAAAATATAATGGCCGATACTACCATGCGTGAGTCGATTGCCGATGAAGACAACAGCAAATCAGACGATCAATAAAACGTATTAACGATAAAATAGTAAAGCCCGTTGCAAGTTGTAGCGGGCTTTTTTAATGCAACTGTTTCTAAAATTTTTTCCAAAGCTTAAGTGTTTGTTAAAATATCTGTCTTTTTAGACGATTTTGGATCCATTTTGATTCCTGAACATGTTTTTCAGCATATCTTTGCAGCATAAGTTTTAGTTCATAAGTTTAGGTTTGATTAGTTTTATTGGTTTAGTTAGTGAAAAGGATGAGTGTTGACTCATCCTTTTTTTATTCCCTAAACCAAATCCAATTCTCTACACAAATTATCTTACAGCTTTATATTTACCCAATAGATTTTCTTTAAGATCGGATAGATTTAAAATATGTTATAAAACACATTTTTTAACATTCGGGTAACCTCCGGTTCACATACGTACCTTATCTTTGCAGCATAAGTTTTAGTTCATAAGTTTAGGTTTGATTAGTTTTATTGGTTTAGTTAGTGAAAAGGATGGGTGTTGACCCGTCCTTTTTTATTTTATACCAATCAGAACCATAACACCATCAGAAAATCCACTTCCTCTGGAATTCATTTATTCACAATCCGATTATTCTTCCCAGCCACTTTTCAATAAGAACAGATCTAAATCAATCTAAGGGTATTTTGAAGATGTACCTGTTGCAGAAAATGCCGAAAGATGATCTTGTGTGAAGTTGATTCTTAATCTTTGGTATATCATTCCATCCGTCAGCTGACGGATTCTGAATCAATATTATTTAAATGATGCTGAAATAAATTCTGCATGTCGTAACGAGGTCGGAATACTGGCTAGCCCCCCTGTTGCCAAATAAAAATACCGGGATATTTCAACGTCCTTAATACGTATTTAACATGTGAATCAACACAAACGTCTACCAAAAGCCTGTTATCATAGGTTTTCTCAAAGCCAATAAAATGCACTAATCACTGATACTGTGGCACTTAAAATCTCGCCCATATAATTTCAATCGATTTGATTGATGATCCATAAAGTTAAAATATGTTATTGAGCATACATTTTAACATTCCATTAACCTCCCGTACAGGTATTCGCCTTACATTTGTAATACAAGTTTAGTTCATAAGTTTAGGTTTGATTAGTTTTATTGGTTTAGTTAGTGAAAAGGATGGGTGTTGACCCGTCCTTTTTTTATTGCCATAAATCAATTATCAATATCCTTTTGTCACTCTTAATGCCAACTCACTTTCTTTTTTATATTCCTGCAATAGATTTCTGCAATAGATGATATTTATCATGCGTAAATAATAACAATACGATATTTGATTACTTAACATTAGATTAACCTCTATTACGAATAAACCCCTTACATTTGTAGCATAAGTTTTAGTTCATAAGTTTAGGTTTGATTAGTTTTATTGGTTTAGTTAGTGAAAAGGATGGGTGTTGACCCGTCCTTTTTTTATTTATATACAAAAAGATACATCAGACAAGGTACTTAACAGCATTCTCATTTTCCTCAATAGATTTTCCCTAAGTTGCAATAGATTAAAAAGATGTTATAAAACACATTTTTTAACATTCAGATAACCTCCGATTCAGATTTTCACCTTACATTTGTCATACAAGTTTAGTTCATAAGTTTAGGTTTGATTAGTTTTATTGGTTTAGTTAGTGAAAAGGATGGGTGTTGACCCGTCCTTTTTTTATTTATACCAACCACAGAATAAAAACTCCGATAAACACCAGTGAGACTGTCCCGTTGATTAAACAAGCTTTATAAACATCATTCGCCGATACCGGCCTTGGATTCTCGCCAATAAAAGGCTTTTCAACTAATTTCCCATGATAGCGGTTTGGGCCGCCAAAACGGCAATTGAGAATACCGGCCAGAGCTGCCTCGGGATAACCGGCATTTGGGCTGGAATGTTTACGTCCGTATTTATAGATGAATCGGATCGCCCGAAAGCTAAAACTTACCACAGCCATTAAAATTGCCGTTAATCGTGCAGGAATAAAATTCAACACGTCATCGAGCTTTGCGGCAAAAAATCCAAAATCTTTATAACGCATATTTTTATAACCGATCATCGAATCGAGTGTATTCGCCATTTTATAAGCTAACATTGCAGGCACTCCTCCTATGAAATAGAAAAACAAAGGAGCAATTACGCCATCACTGAGGTTTTCAGCCAGCGTTTCCAATACTGCAGTTCTAATCTGATTCTCATTCAATTGTGATGTTTCGCGACCAACGATCATCGATAATTGTTGGCGACCGGCTTCCAATCCTTCCTTCTCCAATTTTAATATTACACGCAATGCTTCCTGAATAAGTGACCGATTAGCCAATCCATAGAAAACAAGAATGGAAGAAACAACAAAGTACAGGTTTTGATAAGCGGATAAAATCGTTAACCCCAGTTTAAAAACGAAGTAAGTGGTAAAAATCAGACAGAAAGCCAGAAGTGCGCCTTTTATCTTTCTGTTTAGTCCACGATTTAACTTCGCTTCGCCTACAGAAATTGCCTTGCCAAACCAACGGATAGGATGCGGCAAAGAATGTGGATCCCCGAGGAGACAATCGAGTGCAAAACCAGCCAGAAGTGGAATAATTAGATCAAGATGCTCATTCAATTTCCATCGATTTATAAATGTACGCCATATCAACATTTTCCCTGATGAGCGCGGCCAGTTTATCGTATTGCTCTTCTTTAAATTGTTGAAAATCCATTTGAGTAGAAACCGGCTTACCCGATTCTTTCAAAATTCGGTTAACGACACTTATATTATCAAAAATGCCATGAATGTAGGTTCCCCAGGTTCGCTCATTCAGATAATAGCCATCAGGTTTACTTCCGTTGATTAAACAAACCGGACTTTCATGAGCTGCGACAGTTTCGCCCATATGAATTTCGTAGCCCTTTCCTTCCTCACTGTTTTGAAAAGAAAAAGTGCACTGCTCGGTTACTTTTTCTTCAGTAAGAATCGTTTCAACTGGCAAAATTCCAAGCCCCGGTATTTTTTCAATCTGGCCTTCCACATGGTTCGGATCGGCAATCCACTCCCCCATCATTTGAAAACCGCCACAAATTCCGTAAACGGCTTTTCCCTGTTCGTGCGCTTTTTTTACAGCATTTGCCATTCCCTGTTTTTGGAGAAACAGCATATCAGAAATAGTATTTTTTGAACCGGGTAATAGCACAATATCGGCCTCATCGATATCCTCGGGCGACGCTGCATAAAACAGGTTAACCTCCGGTAATTGTTCCAGAAAATTAAAGTCGGTAAAGTTTGACATGTGCCGCAGCAAAACCACGGCAATATTTGTTTTTCCCTCCACGGCTTTAAACTGTTTCTTATCGACCACCACCGAGTCCTCATCATCGATATAAATATCGCGGAAATGCGGAATAATGCCCACCACCGGTACACCACAAAGTTCTTCAAGTCTTTTAGCGCCGTCCTCGAACAACGAAATATCGCCCCTAAATTTATTGATGATGATGCCCTTCACCAATCTTCGCTCCTGCTCAGGCAACAGCAACATTGTACCATAAACACTTCCAAACACACCGCCTTTATCGATATCAGCTATAAGATAAGTGGCTGCATCTTTCTCGACTGCCACCCGCATATTTGTAATGTCTTTTTCCCATAGGTTTACTTCCGAAATACTTCCTGCCCCTTCCACTACAATCGGATTAAATTCGTTCTCTAATCTCGAAAAAGCCTGCATTGCTTCATTAAACAAAAAATCGCGGTCGGTTTCGTTAAAATACGCTTTTGCCGATTTATTTGCCCAGGGTTTGCCATTCAGCACAATTTGCGAATCCATGTAACCCGTTGGTTTTAGTAACACCGGATTCATTTCCACACGGCAATCGATACCACATGCCTCTGCCTGAACGGCCTGCGCACGACCAATTTCCAACCCATCGGGAGTTGGGAAACTATTCAGCGACATGTTTTGTGCTTTGAAAGGTGCCGGAGTTAAACCATCCTGCTTAAAAATGCGGCAAAAACCTGCGTTAACAACACTTTTACCGACATCGGAGCCGGTGCCAACAAACATTATCGGGCGATATTTTTTTATCTTAGTCATGCTCATTTATTTCGAATACGGTAACACTGGCGTAGGCCGGTTTAAAATTTTCAAAGAGCTGGGAAATGGGTACTTTTTCGATCACACTTTTTAAAATGCGAATTACTCCGGCATGCGCAACAATGGCAATATTCTCAACCTTTTGTTTTTTAATTTCACGAATAAAATCCGAAGCGCGCACTACCATTTCAGGATACGATTCGCCGTTTTTTGTTGGTAATGCCTGGTAATTGTCCATCCAGATTTTCCCTTCAGGTTGGGCGTATATTTCATCCCACGACAACATCTCCCAGTCGCCAAAATTCAATTCTTTCAAACGCGAATCAAAATGTATTTCTCTTTCTGTAAAAAGACTTTCGGCCAGTTTCCGGCAACGTAACAATGGGCTCGACCACACGGCATCAAAACTCACCTGCTCCAACTCCTGTAACAAGCTTTTTTGTTCTTCATAAAATGATTCGGCCACATCAACATCGGTCTGCCCGTAACAAATGCCAGGTTTTACATTTACACTGGTATGTCGAATCGCGTATATCTTCATCACATATTTTGATAAGCAAGAATACACAAAGAAAAAAACACTTCGCATAATTGCTGCAAGGCGCCTAAAACATCGCCGGTATAGCCACCTAATTTGCGCGTAATATAATTCCTAAAGAAAAAGGTTATGATAAGCAAAACGGCAACTACCAAAACCGTTTCGTGCCAATTAAGAAAGAACAAAGATACTCCTCCTGTAACCAGAGCAAATAACAATGAAAACAATGAATCAGCTTTGCCAACAGGCTTGGTTTTACTACTGGCATCTAGCCGTGCATAGGCAGAAGAATATATCAGCAACACCGGGAATACACGACTTATGGCATGCCCGGCAATTAAAATAAAAGGAATCCGAATTGTATCGATATGCGATAAGGCCAGAAATTTGATAGATAGAACCGATAAAAGTCCTACCGTTCCATAGGTGCCGATCCGGCTGTCTTTCATAATTTCCAGAATACGTTCGGACGTATAACCACCGCCAAAACCATCGCAGAAATCGGCAAAACCATCCTCGTGAAACGCACCGGTTAACAGAATTGTGGCTACCATGCTGAGTGCTACTGCCAGCGTCACAGGCAGCAATGCTCCAAAAGCAAAATAAACCAATGCACCAACTCCTCCAACAATCCATCCGATTACCGGAAAGTAGCGCGTTGATTTGTTCAACATTTTCTCCGACCATCCTTCGATTTGTCCCACTGGAATTCGGGTGTAAAACATCAGGGCGGTGAGGAATATTTTTATCTCGTTTCTCATAAATTGTAACTACTAGCTGCAAGCCTCATTAAATCTCGAGCATTAGATCTCAAACTATATTAATCTTTATTACTTACGCCGGCGTCTTCCATGCTGCTCATTTCATTCAGAAAATTAACAGCCGATTTTACCAGCGGCATTGCAACGGCAACTCCGGTTCCTTCGCCCAGTCGCATTCCCAAATGAAGTAACGGTTTTGCACCCAGGTGCTCCAGCATCAGTTTATGTCCTTTTTCGTCGGAACTGTGGCAAAATACACAATTATCTTTTACAGCCGGCTCCATCTGTATGGCGGTAAGTACAGCAGCGGTGGCAATAAAACCATCGATAAGAATCAGCATATTTTGTTTTTTCGCCTCAAGGTAAGCTCCGGTCATAGCAGCAATTTCGAGTCCGCCGAAAGTTGCCAAAACTTCTTCAGGTGTTGTGGGATTATATTTTGCTGCAATTTCTTTCAGAATTCTTGTTTTACGATCTACCTGCTCGTCTCCCAAACCCGAACCGCGGCCGGTACAATTTTCCAAAGCAAGGCGCGTAAATTTGTGCATTAACAACGACGAAGGCGAAGTGTTTCCAATTCCCATTTCGCCACAGCCGATGGTATTACAACCTTTGGCAGCCTCGTCGCGAACGGCTTTGGCACCAACTTCCATGGCAGCCCGGCATTCTTCCGCAGTCATAGCAGGTTCTTTTCGCATATTACGACTTCCATTTGCAACCTTTGCACTAATTACCGGAAGTTCTGGTGCGAAATCGTAATCAACACCCACATCAAAAACTTTCAGTTCCATCTCGTTCTGACGGCAAAAAACGTTGATGGACGCACCTCCGGCGCAAAAGTTCATTACCATTTGCCAGGTTACATCTTTTGGGTACGGACTGATGCCTTCGTCGGCCAGACCATGATCGGCAGCAAAAACAAGGTGTGCCGGTTTTTCTATCTTGGGAGATAAGGTATTTTGAACCATCCCTATTTGCAGAGCCAATTTTTCAAGTAGTCCAAGCGATCCGATCGGCTTGGTTTTATTATCGATTTTATGTTGAAGTTGCTCTTTTAATGTCATTGTTATTGGTTTTTAATTTCTCGCAGATTTCGCTGATAACCGCCGATTAATTTTGAACCACATTAGGCACATAGAACACAGTACATTTTGCCTGTTGTATTTTGCCTACTGCATATTCCTTCTGAAATCGTTATTCGTTAATCATCATTCGAATATTCTAATCCTCTAATATTCCTTTTACTTGAACAGGGATTCCCGAAACCATCAGAAAAACTTCGTTCGCCGATTTGGCAATGTACTGGTTCATCCAGCCTTGTAAGTCGGCAAATTTTCTGGCTATTTCATTTTCGGGATGAACGCCCATTCCCAGCTCATTGCTTACCACAAAAAGCTTCATCTCCTGTTTGATAAATTTATCCCACTCTCGCTTGGCTAATTCAAGACTGGCATCTACATTATTTTTGTTCTGATAAAAAATATTGGTGAGCCACAGCGTAATACAATCAAGCATGACTGTTTTCCCGGCCAAATCATGCTTACTGATTTCAATCTCTTCCTCGATGGTTTGCCACTGATCACCCCGATCGGACTGATGGCGTTTTACCCGCTTATGAAAATCTTCGTCCCAGATACGGGCAGTTGCGAGATAAACCGGTTCATCGGAACTCTCTTCGGCACGTTTTTGAGCAAAACTGCTTTTACCCGAACGCTGACCGCCTGTTGTAAATGTAATTTGTGCCATTCTTTAAAATTGAATCTCAAAAGTTACAAAAAATCAAACCCCCGGTACGCAACCAGGGGTAAGAATCATTATCATGTGCTTTGAGTGCCGCACTTAGTGCAAAACTGCTATAAATATTCGTCTAGCTATTCACCTTCCTTCGGACTACAAACATCTTGTTTATAAATCCAGGTTATTTTATCGCCGCTTTCAAGAGGCTGGTCGATAGCAATCTTTTTGGCAGGCGCGCCATTAATTTTGTAGTACCAAACACTTTGGTTCGGCTCGCCTTTTACACCATCAATTTCATCGACAAAAACATATTGCCCCACGGGGTGGGTTTTTACTTCCGCAACAAACTGGAGGGCTTCCAAAGCTGAAAGCCCTTCTTTCCAATTTGTCTCGATTTTCAGTTTTGGATGGTTTCCCGATCCAAAATCTATTTCAACAGTAACCTTTTCTCCGTTGCTGGCAAAAGCCGATAATCCGATAAAACAGGCCAACAGCAGATTAAGGCAAAATATTTTCAACTTCCGAATTTTCATGTCCAGCAAGCTATTTTGACTTCACCATTAATATTGGAGAAATTCCTGTACTATATTCAGCAACCTTTTCCCCGTTTTTTGAATAAAATACAGCCGTGCCACTTATTGTAGCACTTGGAGACACGTAGCTGATTATGTCGTCTTCAAAAACCTGCAAGCCATTTATTCCTTCAATTCCATCAACTAAATTTTCTGATTCAAATTGTTTTGTTGCCACATCAAAAACAGCGATACTTCCTGTTGAAATATAGGTATCATAGTTGGTACTGGTAGTGTACGAAACATATAATTTAGAGAAATCGCTGTTCGCATCAATTACATTGTCATAGGTATTTCCAATTCCGTCTAAAGGATAAACAGCATCCATAGTGTTTGTCTGCGTATTAAAATACCCCATCCCAACCTGAGTTTCGTAATCATTATAATTTCGGCTAATAGTAACATACAAATTATTCTGTGGATCTTTTTCAAAGAAGATTGGCTGCCCTGCTACATCAAAGTATGTTATTGACTCGGTAGACAAATCCATTTCAGCAATTTGTTCTCCGTATCTTAACGCGGCATATAATTTCCCATCTATAATTTCAAGTCCTTCGGGACCACCAGGCATGGCAATTTTTTCAACCTCACTAGTAGCCAGATTAATCTTTGCAATATATCCTAATGAACTATCAGCCCAAGCATCTCCTCCGTAACAAGAAACATACAGATAATCGCCATATCCGATACAGTAACGCGGTTTAATAATACCTTCAGAGATGGTATTCATAGTTTGCTCAAAGGTGCTTGCATCTACCCACGAAACACCATCAGCATTATTCTCCATTAAATAGATTTTGCCCTCATATAGATATGCATACTGTACATTCGCTACCATGCTTACTCCATTGGCAGAAGTATAAAATTCATTAATCACCTCATCTGCATATCTATTGTAAGCTGTAATCGTTGATTTATCACCATTGTAACTTCCATAGTTAATAATATATCCTAAATCGGCATCAACATTCACCTGATGAGTAACAGTATTGCTTACCCCATCATTTACAGCAATCAGCGTAACATCATAAATACCGGGTTCGGAGTAAATATGAAAAGGATTGGCCTCCGTTGATGTTTCACTATCACCAAAGCTCCACTCATAACCAGCTGCCTCTACCGAAGTGTTGGTAAAGAACACGGTGTCTCCCGCCTGGATATTTTCCTCGGGAGCGTATGTAAACCCGGCTGCAACATTTGCCGGATCATCGTCATCGCAAGCAGTAAAGGCAAATGCCAACACCGCCAAAAACATTAAAATTTTAAATCGGTTTTTCATTTTGTAATTTGTTTTTTATTTGAATTTGTATGTAATGCTTAATCGGTAGGCGATGCCGGGCATAGCATAGCCCCAACTTGCCTGATAACCTTTATCCAGCACATTGTTGATCATTCCGTTAATTCGAAGTTGATTCTGACCGTCAATTTTCCAGTTGTAACCAAGCGCCACGTTCATCAGAAAATAAGCATCCAGAATATTCTTTTCTTCCTCATCAGTGAATTGCTCGTCGGTGTAACTTCCGTCGATGGTAAAATCGAATTTATTATACGCAACCGTTGTGAAAAAATTACCGGCATGCAGCGGCACATATTCCAGCTGACGGTTTAGTGCGTTAGTATTGTTTTTTGATTCTTTTCGCCGGGCGGAAGTATAAGTGTAGTTCAGGCCCGAATTCGCTTTCAATCCGAGAATGCGGTAATTCCAATCGGTCATAAACTCCAGTCCTTTGCTTTGCACATTTTGTACATTTTCAGCATACCAATATGAACCTCCGTTTTTCCAAAGTATCCAGTCGTCGACATCCATTAAGAATGCATTCAGTTTTACATTTCCTGAAAGGTCTCCAACACAGTAGCTCCATTTTGAGCCGAATTCGTAGCTCATTCCTTTTTCCGGATTCAGATCCGGATTTCCGCCGGGAACCCAAAAGCGGTCGTTAAAGGTTGGAACACGATAACTGCGTGCAATATTTCCGGTAAACCGAAGCACATACTTTTCTTTTGAAAGCGCCAGGTAATTCAAGCCTAACGAAGGTGTAAAAGGCACATCGAAGTCGGTAACATAACCATAGCGCAAGTTCAGTGTTGCGGTTAAACGGTTAAAAAAACGTTGGTAGTACGATGCATATAAATCTACCCGATCCTCGTGTTTCAGTGATTTGGAATAAGCGTAAACTGTGGGATAGATCCGGGTAACTTTTGCTCCAGCTTTGTAGCTTGCCTCAGGTGAAAAATCGTGTTCAATAAAGGCTTCGCCAATTATGCGTTGGGTTGAGATGGTGTCGGAAGTATTTTCGTTGCTAACGGCATTATCGTATACATACCCGCCGTTAATTTCGAATTTGAAGGGACTTTTGCGGTTTTTATAACCTGTCCAGATACGTACATGGTCATCGTTGTACTCTTCCCGCAAATCCGTATTACTCAGGTTGGTTTGCATGTTTTGCTGAACCAGGTGCCAGTCTTTTTCAAGCCACACATTAAAGATGAAGAACTCGTCTTTATCGAACTTATAATTCAGTTCCTGCAGCAATCCCATGTTTTCGATAGCGGCGTTGTGCTGTATATCTTCTATTTCAAAAATGTCGTTTTCAAAATCGCGGTAATAGGGGTTTGTGAATTTAAAATCATTTGTTTTGGAATAATAATAAGCACGTGTCACTGCCTCAAACCTTCCGTTACCCCAAAAGAGTTTTGTACCATAGAGCTGCTCTCCAAACGAGCCGTTTGCAATACGGGCTTCCGCCTTAAAACCATTGGTCCAGTGATTTTGCAGCCCCAAATGAATGGCTCCGCCAATACTTCCCGATCCGTTTACCGAACTGGCGCTACCAAACTGCACCCCAATATTATCGAACAAATAAATGGGTACGTTATTTACATTGGAGTGGCCAAGCGTGAGCGAATTAATATTTATGCCGCCAAAATTAAAACTGGTATGATCGGGTGCCGATCCCCGGATACGAATAGTGGCCAAACCACCTGCGTTGGTTTTAAAGGCGATGGGTAAACTGCGCGAGAGCAACTGCTCCAGGTTTCCATCCTGAGCCTGCGAAAACTGGTTGGCATTAATACGTTCGATCTTTGCTCCCGACTGGTATTTCTGAAGCTTTCCATAACTCACCACTTCTTCAACCTGCACGGTATCGAACACGGTAAAGAGTTCCTGCGCCGCTACACTTTGTGCCAGCGCCCACAATACGATTCCAATAACTACAAACCTCCTCATTATCAAAATTTAAGGAGCTTTGGATAAATCAATGAAAAATACGGATATATTTCTCAAGCTTTTATCCCGAAGCTTAATTTATAACTGTTGAATTTATGGCAGGTCTTCTGGCTCATCCCGGTTATTGATGCCTTCCCTCCCGATTCCCTCGAGAAGTGGCTTATGATTCAATAACACGATCCGTTTAACAACGGATAGGACTTACAGCTGCGGGTACAGCTCCGGTTTTTCACCGGATTCCCTTTTCATCTTATTTCTGATACAGAAATTTTAAGAACCTAAATTCACCGACAAAGATAGTCACATTTTTTAACAACAATGATTTTATTGAAAAAGATACGAAGGAAATTGCACGGACTTATTAACAGCACTCGCAAATACTTCACAGGCCGTTGATATATTGACCATTACACGACTACCGCAAAGTTTAACTGTGAATTAAGAATGATTTAGCATTCTCCTGAATATTCTATTTCTGAATCGTTTTATGCGGAAAATTGAACGTGAAGAGCCGCTGGAATTCGACACCATGCAAACCATGCTGATTTATCAGCCGTTGTGCTTGAGAAATGTAGGAATCTAGCTATTTTGAAATTGTATCAGAGAATAGTGATCATATTTTTAGATATAAAATATGAATATGAATCTATCAGTTTTAACTATCTTATTTATATTTGATTAACAAAAAAATTTACCATGAACAAATACGCCAAAGCTGCAATCATTGCTGCTCAAACTTTAAAGACAAGAAATCCAATGGACGCATGGCAATTTGCTGTTCAAGAAATATTCCCGCAAAGTGAAGAATCTAGAAAAAAAAGTTGCCCTAAAAATGCTTTTCTAGGATTATGCGAAGAAGGCATTATAAAAAACTCAGAACCGGGAAACTACTCAAAATCGATTGACAATAAGAATTATGCCATTTCTGCAATAAATATTTTGAAGCAAGAAACAGGCATTACTACTAAAAATGAACTTTGGAGGTTGGTCACAGAAGGAAATAACAAAAAGCATAACTCTCAAATGGATGTTGTACTTGCCCTGTGGAACAACAATCTAATTAGATAAAACAAACTTAACTTTTTTCGATAACCTCCTCCGACACCAAAAATACCACAGGTTTATTTGAAATAGGATTGGTACGTACCACAACAACAGTTTCGTAAACCGCCTCAATATCTTTGTAATTCAGCACTTCGGTTGGCAGGCCTTTTTTACGAATATGCCCTTCCTGCATCATAATCAGCGAGTCGCAATATTCGCCGGCCAGGTTCAGGTCGTGGATAATCATCAGAACTGTCAATCCCAGCTCGCGACTCAGGCGACGTATCAGATTCAGCGTTTGTACCTGGTGTGTGATATCCAAATGCGAAGTTGGCTCGTCGAGCAAAAGCAGATCGGGCTCCTGCGTTAAAGCGCGGGCAATTCCAGCAAGTTGTTGCTCTCCCCCACTTAAAGCATTCATGTATTTGCCTTTTAACTTTTCAACGCCGGTTAGTTTCATGTATTTTTCGGCAATGGCAAAATCCTCTTTGGTTTCGAAAAACTGGAATTGTTTGTGATACGGAATGCGCCCCATCAACACATATTCCTCCACAGTCATGCTGCCTATTTCAATATTCTGCGTAACGATGGCAATATTTTGAGCACGCTGCTTCAGATTCATTTTTCGGGTATCCAACCCCTTCAGCTCCATTTTTCCTTTCAGCGGAGGAAGCTCTCCTGAAATCCCCCGAAACAACGTAGTTTTTCCCGAACCATTTGGACCGATAATCCCCACAAAATCGCCTTTGGCCACATTAAAACTCACATCCTTCAGTAAAAACTTACCAGGATAACCGCAGGAAAAATTATTGATCTGAAAAAACTGTTCCATGCTAATTCAGTTTGAAATGAGATTTTGAGCGACTCAGTACAATAATAAAAACCAATCCACCAACAAAACCGGTTATTACCCCAATTGGTAATTCGTTTGGTGAAATAATGGTTCGGGCAATGGTATCGGAAAGAATAAGAAAAATAGCTCCTCCCAAAAACGAACCGGCTAAAAGAATACGGTAATCGTTACCGATAATCAGACGGATTAGATGTGGAATAACCAAACCAACAAAACCGATAACCCCTGCTACCGAAACCGCTATACCGGTGAGCAGCGAAGCCACAAAAAACAGCAATTTTATGGCTAGTCCGGTGTTAATTCCGAGGTGCCGTGCTTTTACCTCACCCAGGCGAAGTGCATTTAGTGTTTGTGCAAAAAAGTATGAAATTACCAATCCGGCAAGTGATGAATAGAAAGCAATTGCAATCAGCGAATTGTTTGATTCATCCAGTGAGCCCATCACCCAAAAGACTATGTTATGCAGGTTTTCGGTAGTAGAAATCGACATCAGAAACATCATGGCCGAGGAAGACACAAAACTTACCATCACACCAATCAGCAACATGCTGTTAATACTTAATCCGCCACGTTTAATACTTAACAGATACACGACGATGAGCGTAACAAGCGCCCCTAGAAAACCAAATGCCGGAAGCGAAAAGAAACTCAAAGTATTCAGACCGAAAACAATGGCAATGGCTACGCCCAATGCAGCACCACCCGAAATACCCAGCGTATATGGCTCAACCAGTGGATTGCGGTATATGCCCTGCAGTACCACCCCCGACAGACTTAAAGCGCCTCCAACACCAATGGCCATCAATATTCGGGGAATGCGGATTTTGGCTAAAACAGTATATTCGATACTGCCTTTATCCGACAAAATTTGTGGCAGTTGCGAGAGTGACACTTTTACTTCTCCGGCCGATAATGAAAATAAAACAGACACCAGCAACAACACCAAAAGTGCGGCTAAAAAAAGTATCCATTTTAAATATTTGCTGTTCATTGTTTTCTAGATATTGAATTTACTCGCTTATAAAACGATAAACATCTTTCAGTGCACTTGCAAAATTTGCCGGCGTAGGACTACAAGATGTTTCGGAAGAAATAAGAAAAACCTTGTTGTTTTTCACCGCCGCCATTCCTTCGTAACTGTTCCATACTTTCTGCTCCTCCTTGCCAAAACCGCCCATTTCGGCAATAATTATCACATCCGGATTTTTAAGCAATACACTTTCGCGCGTTAAGGTTCCGCGCGTTACCCCGGAAGCAATATTTGTGGCATTACATAACAGAATAAAATCGTTCATATAAGTTTTGTCCAGCACCGAAAACACGGGATTAGCACCTATTTGAAAAAATATCTTTGAAGGAGGCAATTGCTTTGATTTTTCCTGAATTCCGGCGACTGTTTTACGAGCTTTAGCTACCACCTCTGCCGATTGATCTTCGCAACCGATCAGCTCGGCTATTTGCTGTGTTTGTTCACAAATTTCGTTAAATGTTCGCGGCGTCTCCAACACCTCAACGCGTAATCCAAGTTTTTCAAGAGTAGCAATATCCTGTGGTTTGGTTAATTTCATGGTTAGTACCAAGTCGGGTTTCAAAGCGAAGATTTTCTCCACATTTACATCAACAGTCGAACCAATTTGTTCAATACCATCATTAATCGCCAACATACAATAACTTGTACATCCCACAAGTTTCTCTTTACCGCCAACCAGGTAAATATTTTCGGTAATCGATGGTGCCAGCGAAATTACGCGTTTAACGTCCTGTGCAAACACCGAAAAACCGGCGAACAGCAATACTACGAGTATTTTAATTCTCATCCGTTTAAAATTAACAGGAAATCAGGTGCAGAAATCAATAGATTGATTCCCGAAACTTTGTTCCCGAAGTTCGTTCATCCATATTGTTGGCAGGTCTTCTGACTTATCCCCTTTGATCATTGCCTTCCCGTCATTGGCTGAACCGACAGTGGCGTGAGTAATGATCAGTTTCAGGATTTACAGCTGCGGGTACAGTTCCGGATTTACACCGGATTCCCTTTTCATCGTGTTTATAGTGCTATAAACCATCGAACCAAACTCGCCGACAAATATAAGCAGAATCTTTTCTGCCGGAAAGTTTTCTGATTTCTTTATTGTTATTTGAGGATGAGTGTTGCGGTGTTGCGGAGGTTAACATTTGCCTTTGCAAGAACTAAACCCGCATCAGTTCCATGTCGAAATCGGGTTTTTCGCCTGCTACCAACTGGTTGATAATTTTCCCGGTTATAGGGCCTAGACTAACTCCCATCATGGCATGACCGGTTGCTACAAGCAGGTTGTTGTACTTGCTTGTTCGGCCAATTATTGGAACTCCGGTTGGAGTAACCGGTCTACAACTGACGGATGTCGCGAACATAACTCCCAATTCGTTTTGCCGCTATTTTAAACAACGAACAGGTAAAGCTTATTTTGAATTTCTGAATGATATGCGGATTGAGTATGCAGGAAAATTAATAGCCGGCAGTAACGATAGTTTTGGGAATATCGCCATCGAATGTGGCTATAACAGCATTTCGTATTTTAATCGTCAGTTTAAGCGGATTAATGGTTTAACACCTTTACAATACCGTAAAAAATTTAAAGGCGGCTCTGTGTAATTGATCCAGGATACTTAATATCCACCAGAAACAATCCTTGCGCCGGTGCCGATGCTCCTGCTGCACCTCGGTCCTGTTTTTCAATAATCTCACAAAACTGTTCGATACTGAGTTTTCCCTGCCCTACTTCCAGCAAAGTTCCCACAATTGCTCGCACCATGTTACGCAAAAACCGATCGGCTTTAATTGTAAACTGTAATTGTTCGCCACGCTGCGTCCACTCGGCCTGCATTATTTTGCAGTTGTTGGTTTTTACATCGGTGTGCAGACGACTAAAACTTGTAAAATCAGTGTAGTAAAAAAGCCTTTGTGCTGCCCGGTTCATTTTCTCCACATCGAGTGGCTTCAGGTACTTAAGGCTCGTTTCTGTAGCAAACGGATCTTTTTTTGTGGTAATAAAATAATGATATGTCCGAGAAGTTGCACCAAACCGGGCATGCGCCTCCCCATCAACCGGCCAGACTTTTTGTACAGCAATGTCGGATGGTAAAAAACTGTTTAGCTTATAAACGATATCCAGCTTTTCGGGAATACCACTTTCAGTATCAAAATGCAGGATAAAATACGAAGCATGCACACCGGTATCGGTTCGTCCGGCACCAACCACTGCTATTTTCTCACGAAGAATTTTTGATAATGCATCCTCCATCACCTCCTGAACAGAAACAGCATTCGGTTGGATTTGCCAACCGTGGTAATTGGTTCCTTTGTAACTGAGTTGTAAAAAATAGCGTTGCGACATTGTTCTTTCTTTATCAGGGCGTAAAATTACAGAAAAAGTTTAAAGCAGAGATCAATCAAGCTATCCGTAAAAAATAGCCGCCTCTCTTTTTCAGAGAGGCGGCCCCAGTTAACCCCAAACACGTGACTTCAGAACGAAGCCTAAAAGTTTTTGAAAGTATTCATTAACTTTTTCAATCCTATCCCTTGAGTTTCGAATGCAATTTGTGCTGTTTTAATGCAAGTTTATCATCCAAAAGCCAATTAATAGCTCAGATTTTATGGAGATAAAACTTTTTCATTGTCAATTTTTATTTGGCGGCCCGTAAATTGGGTCGGTTAGCTTTTATTTAGTTAATAAAATTAAAGCATTAATTCATTAAAAGCAAGAGCGACAAAGATGTTGTTTAACAATAATTACTAATAAGTGAAATTTTGACATTTCCCAAAACGCTGACTTTCAACAGCAATAAAAAAACAACACCAAACCAACTGACATACAGACAGCTAACCCTGAAATATTTTCAGAAATTCCGGCATGGTATACCTTTTGATTTTTTCTTTCCGTAAAGTTCAATGAATTGTTTAACCATTAAAGTTAAAGGAGGATAAAGTCATGAAACCAGCAAGAAGAAACGAACCGTATTTTCCATCAGTCTTTGACAGGTTTTTCAACAATGAATTGATGGATTGGGATTACAACAACTTTTCAAGCACAAATACATCGTTACCTGCAATTAATGTAAAAGAAACCGACGATGATTTTGTAATTGAGGTTGCAGCACCGGGAATGGACAAAAAAGATTTTAATGTGAACTTTAAAAACAATGTACTTACCATTTCTTCGGAAAAGAAAAACGAAAACGAAGAAAAGAATGATAAGTACACACGTAAAGAGTTCAGTTATCAGTCGTTTCAACGTTCGTTCACGGTTGCCGACAATGCTGTAGTTGGCGAAAAAATTTCAGCCAAATACGATAACGGAATCTTACACATCGTACTGCCTAAGCGTGACGAAGTGAAACCACAACCGGAAAGACAAATTAAAATTTCTTAATGATTGATCAACACGTCGCTCATTGATTTGGGCGACGTTTTTTGTAGCTATTCAGAAACCTAATCACCCTACTTCTCTCTTAAAACCCATTGAACTGCGGCATCCATTGTACTAAAAGGCCGGGATTCATAACCTTTATCCTGAAGTCGAATTAACATGGGATACACAATATCGTCAGGATTTTCCGTAATTATTGCGATTCTTTTATTTTCAAAAACTTCAGGATGTTGCCGGTAAAATTCGGGAATCTCGACATGTCTGCCCGGCTCAATATCAAAATGAGCATCCCGATAATCAAGTACAAACCCAATAGTATCTGTCGGAAATAAGTTCTTCTCAATGGCATACAGCCAGGATTTTTTCACATCGTTAACGGCTATTAAACCGAAATAGGACTTTAATACGATACAATCTTTGTATTCATATTTAAAATTCTCCTCATCCATAGAATTATAAAGTTGTTTTGCGTCGGCATAAATCTATAAAAGAAGACTTTCTAAATTAAAATTGCAGTTTACTTTTACCAACAATCAATAGTTAATGAACTCCAAATTCCAATATCGGGTAGGTCTAAAAATCGATTTAACTAAGCAGCTTAAATTTAATCCATCTTATAACTTCCGTAACAAATTCAGCATAGTCCTTAATAGTTTCCCTTTTGCTTTTCTAACCGAACCTTGAAGTAAATCCGGTATAAATCATCATCATCGTAATAATCAACCCAATCAATATTTCCTTTACCAAACTGTTTTGTAAGTTCATAACCAAAAGTAACCTTCCCCCACGAAATTTCCGTTCCCAGGCGAGTATCTGATTTTACTCCTGAACGATGCAAACGAAAATCTCCGGCTCCTGTCAAATCAAACGAAACCAATCTTTCTGAAAGCGGAAACCTAAAAAGGTGTAAGGTCAGGTCATTTTCAAAGAATATCCAGTTACCGGCAAACTGATCACATAAATTCACGCCTAATTCGCTAACCAAAGTATGCGGCGTATAAGCAGATTTTGGAAAAAGATTCAGATAATAACTTACAGCGGGGTTAAAGTACAGGAAATGAGTCAACACGTCTCGTCCTTCAATAATTTGGCCATGTTGTTTTCCAAAACTATCAATGATTTTGTGAATTCCACCGGCACCATCTTTCCCTCCCTGCATCCACAAAGCCAATCCGGAAATTGGTTTTTTCTTATTTAAAATACCGGGGCCTCCAGACAATTGAATGGCCAGGTTATTCGTCAGAAACTTTACCCAGGAAAACTCTGCTGCACTAATTTCTGTAAATGATTCACCTCTGTAATACCGGCCATTTTCATCGAAACGCTGGCTATATTCCCGGCGTGTATAAAGATCCGTCCTGATTCCAAACGAAAGCAACCTCTTTTTCTCTGTTTTTTGATTAAAAAAGGCTTTTACTAAAAACGATGAAGTAAATGCCACATCGTCTGAATTGCCTGAAAAGAGCAAGTTAATATCATTCATATGTTGAATCAGGATGTGATTCTTTTCGAAGTAAGATTCGTTTCCATTTAAACTGCTTTGCGAAAAACAGGTATTGGCGAACAGGAGAATAACGATTATAAAAACGATTGATTTCAACACAATTTCTTCAATTCATGAATTAACATTAGGACATATTCACCGCTAATAGTATCGGGCAGTCAATATATGAACACAATTTCTAATATGTACACCAACAACAGATCTTCCTGTAACTTGTTTATTTTTTTTTAACACTATTCTCTTTATCAGTAAATGGCCTCAGTTGTGCATCATTCCAATAAAGTGATGCGTAGATTTCAATATTAAACTGAAACACCATTATATTATTAAAAATACCCTAATCAAGACATAATTTCTTAATAAATTCCTAATAAGCTGTTATTCTTTGTTAACATCATAATTCGTTTCGCCATTACTTAATTTTTTTTAACAAAAGAATAGGGAAATAAACGTCATAATGCTTTAAATTCGTGCCTTCGAAAAAAATTAGCAAATAAATTTATAAAAGATATGAATCAAGCAGTTGATATCAAAGAATTGAATGAGAGAATTCAGAGAGAGAGTTCATTTGTGGATATGATCTCCATGGAAATGAACAAGGTGATTGTAGGACAAAAACACCTGGTTGAAAGTTTGCTAATAGGCCTGCTTTCAAACGGACATATTTTATTGGAAGGTGTACCAGGATTGGCAAAAACACTTGCCATTAAATCGTTGTCGCAAACAATCAGTGCTAAATTTTCACGTATTCAGTTTACACCCGACCTGCTGCCTGCCGATGTTCTTGGAACAATGATCTACAGTCAGAAAAGAGAAGAGTTCAGCATAAAGAAAGGACCTATCTTTGCCAACTTTGTTTTGGCTGATGAGATCAACCGTGCACCTGCAAAAGTGCAATCGGCACTGCTTGAAGCCATGCAGGAGCGTCAGATCACGATTGGAGATGAGACCTTTAAACTCGACGAGCCATTCCTGGTAATGGCCACGCAAAACCCAATTGAGCAGGAAGGTACTTATCCGCTGCCTGAAGCGCAGGTCGACCGTTTTATGCTTAAAGTAGTGATCAACTACCCGAAAAAAGAGGAAGAGCGCCAGATCATTAATCAAAATCTGCTGGCACAATTTCCGGAAACCTCAACAATTCTGAAACCGGAAGACATTATGAAAGCCCGCAACGTGGTGAAAGATGTATACATGGATGAAAAAATTCAGAAATACATTGTTGATATTGTATTTGCCACACGCGAACCGGAGGAATATAAACTGGAAAAATATGCCGACATGATTGCTTACGGTGCCTCGCCAAGGGCAGGAATTAGCTTAGCACAGGCAGCAAAGGCTTTTGCTTTCATCAAGCGTCGTGGTTATGTAATTCCTGAAGATGTGCGCGCCGTTTGTCCTGATGTATTGCGTCATCGTATCGGATTGAGTTACGAAGCTGAGGCCAATAACATTACACAGGAAGAAATTATTACCGATATATTGAACCAGGTAGAAGTACCTTAAACGGTTACAAGTTACAGGTTACAGGTTGCAGGTTGCAAGTTAGAATCGGCCTGAACCTGCATCATGAAACGTGGAACATGAAACAAATTTCATGGAGACAACTGATTTATTAAAAAAAGTACGGAAGATTGAGATAAAAACACGTGGTTTATCGCGCAACATATTTGCCGGCGAGTACCACAGTGCTTTTAAAGGGCGCGGTATGGCATTCTCGGAGGTACGCGAATACCAGTTTGGCGACGATATTCGTAACATCGACTGGAACGTTACCGCCCGCTACAGTCATCCTTACGTGAAAATATTTGAAGAGGAACGCGAACTCACTGTGATGCTGCTGATTGATGTGAGCGGCTCGCGCGAATTTGGTTCGTTTGAGAAGCTGAAGAAAAATGTGATTACAGAACTGTCTGCAGTGCTTTCGTTTTCGGCTATTCAAAACAACGATAAAATCGGAGTGATCTTCTTTTCGGATAAAATCGAGAAATTCATTCCGCCCAAAAAAGGGAAAAGTCACATTTTGCGTATTATCCGCGAATTGATCGAATTTCACCCGGAAAGTAACGGCACCGACATTACCGAGGCTGTTCGCTACATGACCAACGCCATTAAAAAGCGCTGCACTGCTTTTATTATTTCCGACTTTATGGACGATAACAAAGACCTGGAAATGGCACTTTCTATCGCAAATAACAAGCACGATATGGTAGCGCTGAACATATACGACAAACGCGAAACTGAACTGCCATCGATTGGAATGATAAAGCTGAAAGATGCAGAAAAAGGCAACTACGTTTGGGTAGACAGCAGCTCGCGAAAAACACGTAAACTTTATGCCGACTGGTGGATAAAACACATGGGCCGGCTGGATGTGATGTTCAAAAAAAGTGGTGTTGATTATGTATCGATAAATACCAACGAAGACTATGTAAAATCGTTAATGACCCTTTTTAAAAGACGGGCATTAAAATAGAGTAGCATGCAATTGAAAAAAGATATTTTAAAGAGTAACAAAGCACAGTTCGACTCCGCTCACTGTGACTGTCATCCTGAGCGAAGTCGAAGGGTGATGAACACCGGAGTTATGCTGTTGTTTATTACCCTGTTTTTATTTGCAGGAACAACGCAGGCACAGCGAATAAAAGCCACTGCCAGTCTTGATTCTGCAAATATTCTGATTGGCGACCAGGTAAAACTTTTCCTGGAAGTTGATCATCCGAAAGATGTAAACATACAATTTCCGGCAGTTCCGGATACGATTAACGACTTGATTGAAGTGATCAGCCGTTCGGGTGTCGACACTTTTGAATTGGACGATGAGAAGCTGATGAAACAAATTCAGGCCTACACCATTACCAGTTTCGACAGTGGAAGCTACCGGATTCCGCCCTACTGGTTTAAAATTGATGTGGACGGAACGATCGACTCCATCCCAAGCAATGGTGTGATACTGAATGTTTATACCATGCAAATCGACACCACAAAAGGGCCGACAGATATTAAAATGCCATACGATGCTCCGCTGACTTTAAAGGAAGTTACGCCTTACATTTTGGGAGTGATTCTTATCGGAGCGATTATATTCTTCCTGTTATATTCAATTAAGCGGAAGAAAAACAACAAGCCAATATTTGCGCGTCCACAAAAACCAAAAGAACCGGCGCATATTATTGCGCTAAGGGAACTTGACCGTATTAAAACGGAAAAAGTGTGGCAGAAAGGCAAAACAAAACAATATTACAGCGAGCTTACTGATACACTTCGGGAATATATTGAAGACCGTTTTGGAATCCGGGCATTGGAGCAAACTACCGACGAAACGATTGAAAGTTTCAGGATACAGAAAGGTTTGATTAAAGAAAAACACTTCTCGAACCTGACACATCTGTTACAGTTAGCCGACCTGGTAAAATTTGCCAAGTATCAGCCGCTGCCCGACGACGATAACCTGTCGCTGGTAAATGCCTATTTCTTTGTAAACGATACGAAGAAAGAGGAACAGAAAAAGGCTGACAGCAAAGACGCTGACAAAGGAGATGATGATGAAAATGTTGAAGAAGTTGAGATAAAATAAAAAAAGATGTTTGAAGGATTGACATTTAAAAACCCTGAGCTGTTTCACATTCTGTGGGTATTGATTCCCATGGTAGCGTGGTATATCTTCAGGCAGAAAAAAAATACCGCAAGCATCCAGGTTTCATCCACCGCTTCGGTAATAAAAGCCCCAAAAACCATCAGGCATTACTTGCGCCACCTGGTGTTTTTATGCCTGCTAATTGCCATCAGTTTTTTTGTGGTTGTTCTGGCTCGTCCGCAATCATCCAGAAACTGGGAAAAAAGCGAAACGGAAGGTATCGACATCGTTATTGCACTTGATATATCCAGTTCGATGCTGGCACAGGATTTTCAACCCGACCGTTTGGAAGCTGCAAAAAATGTAGCCATGGAATTTATTGCGGGACGCGAGTACGACAGGATGGGATTGGTGGTTTTTGCCGGCGAAGCATTTACCCAATGTCCGCTGACTACCGACCGCGCTGTGTTACTAAATCTTTTTAAAGATATTGAAAGCGGAATGATAGAAGATGGAACAGCAATAGGTAACGGACTGGCAACCTCGGTTGCCCGCCTAAAAGACAGCGAAGCCATCAGCCGCGTGGTAATTCTGCTTACCGACGGGGAAAATAACCGTGGTGAAGTTGCCCCGGTTACAGCTGCCGAAATTGCCAAAACTTTTGGAATTCGTGTTTACACCGTTGGTGTAGGAAGCGTTGGAACGGCACCCTACCCTGTGCAAACGCAGTTTGGCGTTCAGTTACGCGATATGCCGGTAAAGATAGACGAAGAAACCCTGCAGGAAATATCGTCGCTTACCGATGGAAGGTATTTTAGAGCAACCAGCAACACCAAGTTGGAAGAGATTTATAAAGAAATTGATGCATTGGAAAAATCAAAAATTGAAGTGCGCGAATTCAGCCGCAAGTCGGAAGAATTTATGCCATTTGCCTTACTTGGGGCACTGTTTTTGATTGCAAGTCTGTTTATGCGTTTAACGATTTTTAGAAGTATCCCATAAGTTGATAGTGTATGGAAATGTTTAGGTTTGGAAATATCGAATATTTATGGGGATTGCTAATAATTCCGCTGCTGGCACTGTTTTTTGTATGGTCGCGAATTTCGCGCCGCCGTGCATTAAAAAAGTTTGGTCAGCAGGAAATCCTGGGGCAGTTAATGCCTTACAGTTCAGGCAACCGCCCTGTTGTTAAGTTTATCATTCTGATGCTGGCACTGGCATTTTTTATTGTTGGAATTGCCCGACCGCAGTTCGGATCGAAATTAAAAACTGAGAAACGAGAAGGTGTTGAGCTGATGATTGCGCTGGACGTGTCGAATAGTATGATGGCCGAAGACATTCAGCCCAACCGTTTAGAACGTGCAAAAAGAGCAATTTCAAGGCTGGTAGACCGTTTAAAGGACGACAAGATCGGTTTGATCGTATTTGCCGGCGATGCTTACACACAGCTACCAATTACCACTGATTACAATTCAGCAAAACTGTTTTTGAATTCGGTGAATACGCAAATCGTTCCGAAACAGGGGACAGCCATTGGAGCAGCCATTGATTTGGCACGTAAATCGTTTACGCCAAACGGCGAAGCCAATAAAGCAATTGTAATTATCACCGATGGAGAAAACCACGAAGATGATGCATTGGCATCAGCGCAGGCAGCATTGGATGAAGGAGCCATTGTACATACTATTGGAATGGGATTGCCATCAGGATCGCCAATTCCTGTTTTACGCAACGGACAAACCGATTATTTGAAAGACCGCGACGGAAACGTGGTGGTAACAAAGCTGAATGAACAAATGCTGGAGCAAATTGCTGCTGCCGGTGGTGGAATTTATGTACGTGCCAATAATGCACAGGTGGGATTAAATGCCTTGTTCGATGAAATTAATAAAATGGAAAAACAGGAAATGGAAACACGTACCTATTCGGAGTACGACGACCAGTTCCAGTATTTCTTTGCAGTGGGATTGTTTTTGTTGTTACTGGAATTTGTAATTCTTGAACGCAAAAACAAGTATTTGAAGCGAATTAAGTTATTTGGATAACACGTTACAGGTTACTGGATGCAGGTTAAAAGTTTGAGAAGAACCTGCAACGTGTAACTTGCAACCTGAAACGATTTTAAGATGAGACGAATATATTTCATACTATTTCTGCTAACGATTTCGGGGATTGCTTTCGGGCAAAACGAACGAAAGTTTGTGCGCAACGGAAACAAGCTGTTTATGGAGGCCGTGCGCGATACCATGAAAGTTGATACCGTAAAATACAGTAATGCTGAAACCGAATACCGTAAAGCGCTGGAAAAACGCCCTGACGATTTGAAGTGGAATTATAACCTGGCCGATGCCTTGTACAAACAGCAAAAGTTTGAAGATGCCGAAGGTAAGTTTTCGGAGCTGGCAGAGAAAATGGAGGAACCGGTTGAACGTGCCCGTGTTAACCACAACCTGGGGAACACACAACTAATGCAGGAAAAACTGGACGAGAGTATCGAATCGTACAAGAAGGCACTGCGTGAAAATCCCGATGATCTGGAAACAAAATACAACCTGGCCTATGCACAAATGCTAAAAAAGAAAAAAGAGCAGCAACAGCAGCAAAATAAAGATCAGAACAAGGATCAGAATAAAGACAATAAGGACCAGAATAAAGATCAAAACCAGGACAAAAACGATCAGAATAAAGACAATCAGGATCAAAACAAAGACCAGAACAAGGATCAGCAGGACCAGAATAAAGATCAGGATCAGCAAAATCAAGATCAGAACAAAGACCAAAATAAAGACCAGCAGCAACAACAACCTCAGCAAAATAAAATTTCGAAACAGGATGCTGAGCAACTGTTGCAGGCCTTGCAAAACGATGAACGCGATATACAGGACAAGGTGAAAAAGGCGAAAGCTGCCAAAGCCAAACGTACGCGATCGGAAAAAGAATGGTAATTGAAACGATGAAGGATTAAGGATAAAAGATTAATTATAAAGCATTAATCGGATACAAAAAGAAGCAATTGAACAAAAATAATAATTTTGTAGGCTTTGATACAATGATGAAGAAACTGGTAATATATATTTTTCTTTTTTGCGCGGCAGTTGCAGTCCGGGCTGAACAAACCCGTTTTACCATGTCGGCACCTAGTGCCGTCGAAATGGGAAAACAATTCAGACTTAGCTTTCAAATTAACGACAGGGGAACAAATTTGCAGCTTCCTCCGGGATTAAGCGATAATTTCCAAATTTTAATGGGGCCAAGCACCAGTCAGTCAACAAGCATTCAAACCATTAACGGAAAAACGACTTCAGAGGTAACGTTTTCGTACACCTATATTTTGCGTGCCAAAGCAGAAGGAACTTTCGAAATCCGCCCGGGATCGATTGAAGTAAATGGAAAGGTTTTCGAATCCAATAAGCTGTCCATTCAGGTGGTGAAAGCACAATCGCAACCCAGCCAATCGCAGGGAGGCGCAACACAGCCACAGCAAGGAGCATCGCAAAATGTGGAGCTCGACAAAGACAACCTTTTTGTTCGTGTTGATTTAAGCAAACGAAACGTTTACCGCGGAGAGCAAATTATAGCCACCGTAAAATTATATGTAAATCCAAACGTACCGGTTCATGGTTTTGATGAAGTAAACCTACCCACTTACGAAGGTTTTTACACCCAGGACATTGATATTCCGCAGCAGATCAATTTCACCCGCGAGGTGTACAACGATAAAATTTACCAGGTTGGTACGCTGAAAAAGACCATTCTTTTCCCCCAACAAAACGGACGATTAACAATCGAGCCTTTCAGTATGGCACTATTGATCCGCCAGCGGGTAAAAGCACGTAGTTTCTTCGATGACTTCTTTGATAACTATCGCACGGTTAAAGCACGCGTTACCAGCGATGCCGTTTCGGTGAATGTAAAAGACCTGCCAACCGAACCCGCCAACTTTATGGGCGGTGTGGGTAATTTTAATGTATCATCAGAAATTAGTAGTACCAATGTAACTACTAACGATGCAGTAACGCTTACCATGAAGATATCGGGTAACGGAAATATCCGTTTGGTACGTTCGCCTGAACTGGAGTTGCCAAGCGATTTTGAAGTTTACGACCCACGGGCAACCGACAATGTACAGGCCAACGATAACGGCGTTTCAGGAAATAAAACCATTGAATACCTGTTCCAGCCGCGTTTTGAGGGCGACTATGAAATACCGCCAATTAAGTTTGCGTACTTTAATCCGTCAACAGGAAAGTATGTAACCAAATCAACCGATGCGTACACGCTGCACGTTGAAAAAGGAACAGAAGAGCAATCGACAACCGTAATCAGCTCGCGCCGCAAAGAAGACCTGCAGTTAATCGGTCAGGATATTCGCTTCATCAAGCAGGGAAAACCAATGCTACAGATAAAAGGACACACGTTCTACGGAAGCACAATCTTTTATTTGCTCTACCTGATTACTGCCGTGCTGTTTGTGGTGCTGTATTTCGTGTACCGTAAAAAGGCCCGCGAAAATGCCAACATTGCACTGGTACGTAATAAAAAAGCCAGCCGTGTGGCTGTAAAACGTTTGAAAGCGGCTGCCGGTTATATGAAACAAAACAACAACGAAGCGTTCCACGATGCTATTTTAAAAGCTTTCTGGGGTTACCTGAGCGACAAACTGGGAATTCCGGTTGCCGACCTCAACCGCGAAACTGCAGTAGCCAAACTGAAGGACAGAAATGTTGCAGAAGAAGTGATTAAAGACTTTGAAGAAGTTGTTGACCAGTGCGAATTTGCACGCTATGCTCCGGCTGGAGGATCAGAAGCACGCCATGATTTGTATAAGAAGGCTGAGACGACAATGAGCCGTTTTGAAAAACAAATTAAACGCTAGAACAATGAAGAGGATAATAATATTCATACTACTTATAGCTCCGTTTTTTGTGTTCGCACAGGAAACAAACGAGCAACTTTGGGAGAAAGCCAACGCTTATTACACCACCGAAGAATACCAGCAGGCCGTTTCTGCTTACGAGCAGATTTTAGCCACCGGCGAAGAGTCGGCAAAAGTATATTTCAACCTGGGAAACGCCTATTTTAAAACCGGCGATATTAACAATGCCATTTTAAATTACGAACGCGCTAAAGTACTGGCTCCACACGACGAAGACATTGCTTTTAACCTGCAGGTTGCCAACCAGTATGTGGTTACACAAATCGAAGAATTACCAAAACCGTTTTTCCTCCGTTGGAAAGACTCTATTATCAATAAATACCCTGCCGATACCTGGGCATACATCAGCATTGTGTCGTTTGTTTTGTTCCTTTTACTGCTTGGTGGTTTTTTCTTTAGTAAAACAGTTGCCGTAAAACGCATTTCGTTCTGGATTGGAATTTTCGCTATCCTGCTATCTGGTTTTGCTGTCTCTCACGCAGCACAACAAAAAGCAAGGATCAATAACCGGAATACTGCCATTGTTTTTTGCCCACGTGTTACAGTAAAAAGTTCGCCCAGTGAAAGTGGTACTGACCTGTTTCTGATTTACGAAGGATTAAAACTGGAAATTACCGATCAGCTCGACAGCTGGACAGAAATAAAACTGGCCGACGGCAACCAGGGATGGCTTCCCGATTCTTGTATCGTGAGAATCTAACCATTCGCCTTTCTTTCTATCCTCCACTACTTTAACGTATCGGTAAGTAAACAAAACAGCATTATTCTGCGTTGTTTAGTTACAAATAATACGCATATACTTTATTTTATAAAAGTCCCTGATTTATCAGACTTTGGGATTTTAGTGCATTGCGATTTTATTAGTATATTACAGTAGTAATGAACATGAAACCTGAATGTATATGAGGTTATATAACGCCTGTTCAATAAAGATCTCTAAAGTTGTAACATCCAGTTACAGCACTTCTTTTTCGTATGCTACCAGTTTACTGCAAAAACAGCATCGCGATGCTATTTACAGCATTTATGGCTTTGTTCGTTTAGCCGATGAAATCGTAGACACTTTTCATGATAATGACAAAGCCTATTTGCTCAATAAATTCGAAGAAGATTTTAAAGATGCCATGAAACGAGGAATCAGTCTTAATCCGGTTTTGCAGGCATTTCAATACACTGTAAAGAAATATAATATTTCACTGGCTCATGTTGATGCTTTTCTAACCAGCATGAGATACGATCTGGAGAAAAAAGAATACAAAACAAAACTGGAGGCAGACCAATATATTTACGGCTCGGCTGATGTAGTTGGATTAATGTGTTTGAAAGTATTTTGCGACGGTGATCAGGAAAAATTCAACGAGTTGGTAATGCCTGCGATGAAACTGGGATCAGCTTTTCAGAAAGTAAACTTTTTGAGAGACCTGCGTGAGGACACCGAAACGTTGGGCCGGAATTATTTCGCGGAATTAAGCAGCAAAGAATTTTGCGACGAAGAAAAGAAACGCATTATAAAAGATATTGAAGCCGATTTTGAAGCCGCCTACAACGGCATAAAAAAGCTGCCCGGAAAATCGAAACTCGCCGTTCTGCTTGCTTATTACTATTACCGTTTACTACTTAATAAGTTAAAAGAAACTCCTGCCTCGGTAATTATGCAAAACCGGGTACGAATTCCTAATTATCAAAAAATGCTGATCATGGTAAAAGCAAAAACACTCTATAATCTCGGACTGGTATGACGGACAACAACAAAATAGAAAAAGTTATTCTGGTCGACGAAAACGACAAGGTTCTTGGAGAAATGGAAAAGATGGAGGCACACGTGAAAGGTCTGCTGCACCGGGCTATTTCTGTTTTTATCGTCAACTCAAAAGGAGAATGGCTGATTCATCAGCGGGCATTTAATAAATACCATTCCAACGGGCTGTGGACCAACACCTGTTGTAGTCACCCCTACCCTGAAGAAACCAGCGTTGATGCAGCCAACCGCAGATTAATGGAAGAGATGGGCATGACAGCTCCCTTGCAGGAAATATTTGCGTTTACCTACAAAGAAGAATTGGACAACCAGCTTACAGAACATGAACTCGACCGTGTTTTTATTGGATTCAGCGATAAAAAGCCACGACCAAATGCCGATGAAGTTTCAAATTGGAAATACATCAATTTCGAAGAATTAAGGAAGGATGTAAAGAACAATCCGGATAACTACACCGTTTGGTTTAAAAAGATATATGAACGCGTTGAGGAACACTTAAAAATAAAAACGTGAATATAGTAATTGCCATAGCAGCCTTTTGTTTTATGGAGTTCGTAGCCTGGTCGAACCATAAATTTGTTATGCATGGATTTTTATGGAAATGGCACCGCGATCATCATGTAAACGACCACAAAAAAAATGCGTCACAAACTGAACTCTACAAACCCGGTTTTGAAAAGAACGATTATTTTTTTCTGGTGTATGCCATACCGGCAATTATCGTTCTGATCATTGGGTTCTTCTTTAATATTTCAGCTTTAATTACACTGGGTATTGGCATTAGTTTATACGGGTTAACTTATTTTGCCATTCACGATGTAATGATTCATCAGCGACTGAATATTCCCTTTTTAACCCATACAAAAAATAAATACCTCAAAGCAGTGCGCGAGGCACACCTGGCACACCATCGCGGTAAGAATATTCGCGATTTTGACAATTATGGATTACTAATCTTTCAATTTCGTTTTTTAAAGAAATAAATGTCATTGTACTTTATATTACTTATGGCTTCCGGCGCAGTGCCTTTGCTGCTTAGTTTCGATAAACGACTGCAGTTTTATAAACAGTGGAAATATGTATTTCCTTCCATTCTGTTGGTAGCTTTGGTGTACATAATTTTCGATGTGAATTTCACGAACCGGGGTATTTGGGGATTTAATCCTGATTATTTATCGGGTATTTATTTGTTTTCACTACCATTGGAAGAAATACTGTTTTTTGTTGTTATTCCTTATGCCAGCATTTTTTTACATGAATCCATTCGGGAATATTTTCCAAAGCTGGAATTACAAAAGTCGTTGAATAAAGGTCTGCTAATAGTTTTTATTTTAATGAATGTGCTGATAGCCATTTTTAACGCCGATAAAAGTTATACGTTTTACATTGCAATAAAACTTGCTGCTGTATTAATATTCGCCTTGCTTTTAAAAAGCAGAATTACCCGTTCATTTTTTATCACCTTCGGAGTAATCCTGATTCCTTTTCTGATCGTAAACGGAATTTTAACAGGGTCGTATATCGACGAAGAAGTGGTTTGGTACAACAACAACGAAAACCTGGGGATACGACTATTTACCATACCAATTGAAGATTTTGCCTATGCGTTTAGTATGATTTTATACAACCTTTTGCTGATTGAACAAATCAAAAAATTCGTTAGTAAATGAGCCAGATACAAAACATAGTAAATACATTGCGGTCCAATTTCAAATATCTTGTATATTTTATTATCATTTTCTATATCGTAGGATTTGTAGGACTTTCCATTCCGGCTACCCGCCCGTTTTTTATACACTTAACTCCTTTTGCCTTGTTACTTAGTAGCATTATTGTTGGCTTGTTTCACAGCAAATTCACTATAAAAATCGTTGTAAGCTTTGTTTTCATTTATCTCATTAGCTTTTTCGTTGAATTAATAGGCGTAAACACCGGAAGTATTTTTGGCAGCTACACTTATGGTCATGGCCTGGGAATAAAACTTTTTAACACGCCACTTATAATCGGACTAAACTGGCTGTTGCTGGTTTATGTCTCTAACTCGGTAATGCAACGAACCGATTGGAACCCGGTAGTAAAAGTTTTTGGGGCGTCTTTTCTACTGCTCGCCTACGATGTGCTTCTTGAACAAGTAGCGCCACTATTGGCGATGTGGACTTTTAGTGAATATACAGTACCGATACAAAATTATGTAGCCTGGTTTCTTTTGGCTTTTCTTTTCTCACTGGTAATCAACCTGCTTAAAATAAATACAAAAAACAGAATAGCACCAATAGTTTTTGGCATTCAGGCTTTATTCTTTGCCGCCTTACTTTTAACTTTAAACTAAAACATTGATACTAAAAGCGAAACATCATTTTCTTCTTGATCCGTTTTTCAGACACTATGTAATCTGGAAAATGAAACGACACTTTAAGTCGTTTTCTATTAATGGCGAGATACAAGACAGCGGATTGCCAATTCTTTTAATTTGTAATCATGTGAGTTGGTGGGATGGCATTTGGACTTTATACACCAATCAGCAACTGTTTAAACGGAAATACCATTTTATGATGCTGGAGGAAGAACTGCGAAAGAACTGGTTTTTCCAATACACCGGAGGTTTTTCTATCAAAAAAGAATCTAAATCAATAATCGAAACACTTGATTACACCGCAGAACTACTTTCCGATAAAAACAACCTCATATTGATGTTTCCACAGGGAAACATAAAAAGCATCTACCAGAACAAATTTGTTTTCGAGAAGGGAATTGAAAAGATTTTGCAGCGAACAAAAAATGATATCCAGATCATTTTCCATGCCAACCTCATCGACTATTTTGCCGATGCGAAACCCAATGCTTTTTTTTACCTGCACCACTACACCGGTGCATGGAATAGTACTGAAATAGAAAATGCATACAACACTTTTTACAATAAGTGCCTGAATAAGCAGGCTAAAAAAGAAATTTAAGGATGATAATTGCAGCATGGATCATATTCATTTTTACGGTAATTCAACTTTGGGTTGTTTTACTGAATGCAATTTTCAGGCAGCCACTCCCCCCTTGTTCAATCGATTTTAATCCACTGGTTTCCATTCTTATACCGGCGCGTAACGAAGAACAAAACATTGGCCAACTACTCCAGGATATTCAACAACAGGAGTGGAATAATTTTGAGGTGTTGGTGTTTAATGATCAGTCGACTGATAATACTGCTGAAATTGTTGATGCATTCACAAAAACGGATCAACGTTTTCAGCTGTTCAATTCAAACGGACTTCCGGAGGGTTGGCTGGGGAAGAATTATGGTTGTTACCAACTGGCACAAAAAGCAAAAGGAAGTTACTTTTTATTTCTTGATGCCGATGTACGAATTTCGGGAGCAATTATCTCCGGAACAATTACTAAAGCAAAAAAACACAAGCTTGGCTTGCTGTCCATTTTCCCGAAACAAAACATGTATACTCTGGGCGAATATTTGACTGTACCAATTATGAATTTCATACTGCTAAGTTTGTTGCCGTTGGTTTTTGTGCGGGTTCTGCCCTTTTCGTCAATGGCAGCTGCCAACGGGCAATTTATGTTGTTTGATGCAAAAACATACCGTAATAATCAACCACACCAGACTTTTCGGGATAATAAAGTGGAAGACATTTCGATAGCGCAATCCTTTAAAAAGAATGGAATTCGAATTGCATGTTTATCAGGCAATCTTTCAATTTCATGCCGTATGTACAGTTCGTTTAACGATGCCATTAATGGCTTCTCTAAAAATGTAATTATGTTCTTCGGAAACTCCGGATTACTGGCTGTCCTCTTTTGGCTGATCACCACGCTAGGTTTTATTCCCATTCTTATTGGTTTACCAACAACGCTCATTCTTATCTATCTGTTAATGCTTGTAACCATTCGCATTTTAATTAGTGTTGTCAGCCATCAAAGTCCGTTAAAAAACTTGCTACTGGCCATTCCTCAACAAGTGGTGCTGGGTATTTTTATTATAAAAGCATTTCTCAACAAATCAAAAAAGGCCTATCAATGGAAAGGAAGAACGATTTCATAATTACACTACTGTTGGTCTTTTTCCTTTCGGGAGGTGCTTTTGCTTCGAACAAGGAAAAGATCTATCAGGCCTACATTGGCAACCGTATGGACGATTGGAAAGTCATAATCGACGGCCTTGAGCAGAACAAAACAGAAAATGCCGACTACCTCAGCGAACTGGTAAACTTCCAATACGGTTACATTGGTTATTGTTTAGGAGCGGACAAGGATAAAGAAGCCAAAGACTACCTCGACCTGGCTGAAAACAACCTCGAAATACTGGAGAATAAAAATTATAATCCGGCTCTTATTAATTCGTATAAAGCGGCTTTCTGGGGATTCAAAATTGGTCTGTCTCCTATAAAGGCTCCAATATTCGGACGCAGGTCTATTAAAAATGTCGATCAGGCGCTGGAAATAAACAACAAGCTCCCTTTTGCCCATGTGCAGTACGGCAATGCTTATTTCTATATGCCGGCAGTTTTTGGCGGATCGAAACAAGTTGCCATCGAGCATTTTTTACTGGCTATTGAACAGATGGAAGCTTCACCCGCAGAACTGGAGAACGATTGGAATTATTTGAGTTTACTGAGTTTAACAGGGCAATCGTACGAAAAAGTGGGCGAATACGATAAGGCGAAAAACATATACGAAAAAGCTTTAAAGTTTGAACCCAATTTTAAATGGATTCGAGACGAACTTTATCCTGATTTAAAAACAAAACTGAAGAAATAATGAAGAAAAAGGTTTTGATAGTAGGTGCCGGTATCGGTGGACTGGCCACAGCAATCCGCCTGGTAAAAAACGGTTACGAGGTGGAGATTCTTGAAAAAAACGAACAGGCAGGCGGCCGGCTAAACCAGATAAAAAAAGATGGATTTACATTTGATACCGGCCCAAGTTTTTTCAGCATGTCGTACGAGTTCGAGGAATTTGCCCAGGATTGTGGCATTCAGCTTCCGTTTGAATATGTGGAGCTGGATCCATTGTACACAGTTAATTTCAGGGGCGACGACAAAACCTATTTTTTGTATAAAGACATTGATAAACTGGCCGAACAATTTGCCGACATCGAACCCGATTTTAAAGAAAAGTTTGAACGCTACATGGACAAAGCCGGGGCACTTTTTCACGACACCGTCGACATTGTGATCAAACAAAACTTCGATTCGCTGGCAGGATACGTTTGGGCCTTAATGCGTGTTAATCCGGTGCATATTCCGGTATTGTTTAAAAGCTTCTGGAATCATGTAAACAAATACTTCTCGTCATCGCAAGCCCAACAAATTATATCGCTTGTAGCATTTTTCCTCGGGCGCACTCCTTTCGATACAATGGGAATTTACAGTCTGCTTTCCTACACCGAATTTAAACACGATGGCTACTACAACGTAAAAGGCGGAATGTATAAAATTATTGAAGGTTTTGTGGATGTGATAAAAAAGGAAAACGTAAACATTCATTATAACACTGAGATAAAAGGATATTCGGAAGACAAGGGAGCACTGAAAGCGCTGACTGACCAAAATGGCAAAAGCTGGTCGGCCGATAATTACCTGATCAATTCAGATGCTGCGTGGTTCCGTGGGAATATTTTTAAACGCCCTGCCTTTGCTCCTGAAAAGCTCGACAAAATGAGCTGGACAATGGGCTACCTTACCTTTTACATCGGGCTAAAATGCAAACTACCACAGGTAAATCATCACAACTATTACCTGGGAACGAATTATAAAGACTATGCCGAAAATGTAATGAAGGATCCGGGGACATTACAGAAACCGTATTACTATGTAAATGTCTTATCAAAACACAATTCCGATTGCGCGCCAGAAGGATGCGAGAGCTTGTTTTTTGTGTGCCCGGTGCCCAACCTCTATTTTAAGCAAGACTGGTCGGATAAAGATGAAATTGCAGATAGTATCATTGAAGATTTCTCCAACAGGATTGGGCAGGACATTAAAAGCGAAATCATATCAAGAACGATTTACACACCAAAAGTGTGGCAAAACCGCTTTAATTTACACCGTGGCGCCGGACTCGGACTTTCGCACAATATGAACCAAATTGGCATCATGCGTCCGCGTAATGTTGATGAGAAATATAAAAATGTGTTTTATGTAGGAGCATCAACCGTTCCCGGAGCCGGAATTCCAATGGCTATAATCAGCTCAAAACTAGCTTTTAAGCGCATTCAGCAACATGTTTCATAACATAACACAATTCGGGTTATCAATGCAGCATAAAATCATCAATTAATACACTGAATATCAGGCCGTAATAATTCATCCGATTCATTAATTTCACATATTGATATATATCAAATCTCCCCGGTGCTGTTGTGTGATTAAAATTACAAATAGAAAACTTATATTATGGTTTATTTATATACGGCATTTATTGATATCAGTGAACTGTGATAGTAAATTTCTATAGGAATTAAGTCAACTTTTCACGATATTTATTGTTAGTAAAAGCGACAAATAATACGCCGACAATATTCAAAAAAACTAAATTTCTTATGTTTGATTTAGACCTTGTAAAAAAAGTGTATTCAGAACTCCCCGGAAAGGTGAAACAAGCCAAAGGTATTCTGAATAAGCCGATGACGTACGCAGAAAAAATTCTTTATTCTCACCTGTTTGCAGCGCAGGAATTAGCTGCCTTTAATCGAGGAGCAGATTATGTTGATTTTGCTCCAGACAGAGTAGCCATGCAGGACGCCACTGCACAGATGGCATTACTTCAATTTATTAACTCAGGTAAAAAGCGAACAGCTGTTCCGTCAACCGTACACTGCGACCACTTGATTCAGGCGCAGGTGGAAGGAAAAACCGACCTCTCCGTTTCGAAAACTGCCAATAAAGAAGTTTTTGATTTCCTGGAGTCCGTTTCGAATAAATACGGAATAGGTTTTTGGAAACCGGGAGCCGGTATTATCCACCAGGTGGTTTTGGAAAATTATGCGTTCCCGGGAGGAATGATGATTGGAACCGACTCGCACACCGTTAACGCGGGTGGACTGGGAATGGTTGCCATTGGAGTTGGTGGTGCCGATGCTGTTGATGTGATGGCAGGAATGGCGTGGGAGCTGAAAATGCCCAAAATGATCGGAGTAAAACTCACCGGGAAACTAAGTGGCTGGGCGGCTCCAAAAGATGTAATTCTTAAAGTGGCCGGAATCCTGACCGTAAAAGGTGGAACCGGAGCTATTATCGAATACTTTGGCGAAGGTGCAAAATCGCTTTCAGCAACCGGTAAAGGAACGATCTGTAACATGGGTGCTGAAGTAGGTGCTACCACTAGTATTTTTGCTTACGACGAAAGTATGGAGCGTTATTTACGCGCTACAGGTCGTGCAGAAGTGGCCGAATTGGCCAACGGTGTAAAAGAACACCTTGATGCCGATGCCGAAGTATATGCAAATCCAGAAAAGTATTACGACGAGATAATTGAGATCAACCTTTCAGAATTAGAGCCACACGTTAACGGGCCTTTTACTCCCGACCGTGCAACTCCTATCTCACAAATGAAAGAAGAAGCTCAGGCCAACGGATGGCCAATGGATATTTCAGTAGGTTTAATTGGTAGCTGTACCAACTCATCATACGAAGATATTTCACGTGCGGCATCGATTGCCAAACAAGCTGAGGAAAAAGGACTTGTAGCAAAATCGGAGTTTACCGTTACACCGGGATCGGAGCAGGTACGTTACACCATCGAACGCGATGGATTTATCGACACTTTCGAGAAAATTGGCGGAAAAGTCTTTGCCAACGCCTGTGGACCTTGTATCGGTCAGTGGGCACGTCCGGGAGCTGAAAAGGGTGAAAAAAATACGATTGTACACTCGTTCAACCGTAACTTCTCGAAACGTGCCGACGGAAATCCAAATACCCACGCTTTTGTAACATCGCCCGAAATGGTAACCGCATTGGCAATTGCCGGTCGTTTGGATTTTAATCCTGCCACCGATACCTTGACCAACAAAGACGGTGTGGAAGTAAAACTTGATCTTCCAACAGGTGTAGAATTACCAAGTAAGGGATTTGATGTAAAAGATCCGGGATTCCAGGCACCGGCTAAAGACGGATCGGGTGTTGAAATAAATGTTTCACCGGAATCGAAGCGTCTGCAATTGTTGTATCCATTCGAAGCCTGGGATGGCAAAAATATATCAGGCGCCAAATTGCTGATAAAAGCTGAAGGTAAATGTACCACCGACCACATTTCAATGGCCGGACCGTGGTTACGTTTCCGTGGTCACCTTGATAACATTTCGAATAACATGCTTATTGGTGCCGTTAACGCGTTTAATGGCGAAACCAACAAAGTGAAAAACCAGCTTACCGGCGAATACGATGCAGTTCCTGCCGTTCAGCGCCAGTACAAAGCTGAAGGAATTCCAACGATTGTGGTTGGCGATCATAACTATGGCGAAGGATCGTCGCGCGAGCATGCCGCCATGGAGCCTCGTCATTTGGGAGTAAAAGCGGTAATCGTTAAATCGTTTGCACGGATCCACGAAACCAACCTGAAAAAACAGGGAATGTTAGGATTGACGTTCGATAATGAAAGCGATTACGACTTGGTTCAGGAGGACGATACATTCAACTTTGTTGACCTGGTAGATTTTGCACCGGATAAACCACTGACTGTTGAGCTTGTTCATGCCGATGGTTCAAAAGATACTATTAAAGTGAACCACACTTACAATAAGCAACAGATTGAATGGTTTAAAGCAGGATCAGCATTAAGCCTGATTAGACAACAAAATGCGTGATAAGCATTATAATGAAAACTTCGGCATTGTATTGCACAATGAAATCTTTGCCGACGTTGAATTTTCCTGTTTTAATGATCATCGCAAGAAAGATAAATAACCCCGGGCTTCAGCCTGGGGATTAAAATAAAATAGTACAAACGGCGAATCCGGTACAGTTCAACAGAACGAAAAGCCAACTATTCGCCGCACTCTGGAAAAATCAGAAGTGATAAAAACAAAATCAATATAACCAGTAAATTAATTTAATACGACCATGCAAAAGATTAAAGTACAAAATCCGGTTGTCGAGCTCGACGGTGATGAAATGACCCATGTAATTTGGGATTTCATCAAACAAAAACTCATTCTTCCTTATCTTGATATCGATTTGAAATATTACGATTTGGGAATGGAAAGCCGCGATGCTACCGACGACCAAATTACTATAGACGCAGCCCACGCTATCCAAAAATATGGTGTTGGTGTAAAATGTGCCACCATCACACCCGATGAAGCCCGTGTGGAAGAATTCGGCCTGAAAAAAATGTGGAAGTCGCCAAACGGTACTATCCGTAACATTTTAGGCGGAACTGTTTTCCGCGAGCCCATTATGATTTCGAACATTCCGCGTTTGGTACCGGGTTGGAAAAAGCCAATTTGCATTGGTCGTCACGCTTTTGGCGATCAATACCGCGCTACCGATTTCCTTACCAAAGGGAAAGGTAAACTCACCATCACATTCACTCCGGAAGACGGCAGCGAACCCATTTCGCACGAGGTTTTCGACTTTGAAGGAAACGGACTGGCAATGGCCATGTATAACACCGACGAATCGATTATCGGGTTTGCCCATTCATGTATGAATCAGGCGCTTGAAAAAGGATGGCCATTGTACATGTCCACTAAAAATACTATCTTAAAAGCCTACGACGGTCGATTTAAAGACCTGTTCCAGATGGTTTACGAAAACGAATACCGCGAGAAATTTGAAGCCGCAGGAATTTGGTACGAACACCGTTTAATCGACGATATGGTAGCCGCAGCCCTGAAGTGGGAAGGCGGATTTGTTTGGGCTTGTAAAAACTACGATGGCGACGTACAAAGCGATACCGTAGCGCAAGGTTTTGGTTCGCTGGGTTTAATGACATCAACACTGGTTACTCCCGATGGGAAAACCATGGAAGCCGAAGCAGCTCACGGAACGGTAACACGCCACTTCCGTCAGCACCAGCAAGGGAAGCCAACATCAACGAATCCGATTGCTTCGATTTTTGCGTGGACACGTGGTTTAGCTTTCCGCGGAAAACTCGATGAAAACGAGGATTTAATTGATTTTGCGCATACACTGGAACAAGTTTGTATTGAAACCGTAGAATCGGGCAAAATGACTAAAGACCTGGCATTGATCATTCATGCTAAAGAATTGCAGGAAGCTCATTATTTAACAACAGAGCAATTTTTGGAAGCGTTGGATGAAAATTTACAGGCAAAACTGAATTAACTGTCATTTCGAACGCAGAGAGAAATCTGTAGCTTCACAGCTCTCATGAAACAGATTTCTCAGTCGTTACCTCCTTCGAAATGACATCATTGAAAGAATAAAATATGACAGAAAAAACCAAAATAGTTAACGGGAAGCTGGTAGTGCCGGATTATCCGACCATTCCTTTTATCGAGGGCGATGGAATCGGAAAGGATATCAGCCTGCCTTCGCAACGTGTAATCGACGCTGCTGTGGCCAAAGCCTACGGCGATACTAAAAAGATTACATGGAAAGAAGTGCTGGCCGGCGAAAAAGCTTACCACGAAACCGGAAGTTACCTGCCCGACGAAACCATTGAAGCTTTTAAAGAGTACCTCATCGGTATAAAAGGCCCGCTGCAAACGCCTGTTGGTGGTGGAATTCGTTCGCTGAATGTGGCCTTGCGCCAAACGCTCGATCTGTACGTTTGTGTGCGCCCGGTGCGTTGGTTTAAAGGGGTGCCCTCGCCTATTCGATACCCGTCGATGGTGGATATGCACATTTTCCGCGAAAACACCGAAGACATATACGCCGGTATCGAATACATGATGGGCGAAGAAGAGACGAAAAAGTTTCGCGATTTTCTGATTAACGAAATGGGTGTCGACAAGATTCGTTTTCCCGAGTCGTCGTCGTTTGGAGTAAAACCCATTTCAAAAGACGGATCGGAGCGCTTAACAAAAGCAGCTATTGAATATGCCATCGAGCGCCAGCTGCCATCGGTTACCATTGTTCATAAAGGAAACATTATGAAATTTACCGAGGGAGCCTTTAAAAACTGGAGCTACGACCTGGCGGAAACTGAATTTGCCGAACAGACTTTTACCTGGCGACGATACGAAGCCCTGAAAAAGAACAAAGGCGAACTGGATGCAAACAAAGCGTTGGACGAAGCTAAGAAAGCCGGAAAAGTGATTGTTAAAGACTGTATCACCGATGCCTTTTTACAGGAATCGTTGTTACACCCGTGGGATCACTCGGTAATTGCTACCATGAACCTGAACGGCGATTACGTTTCGGATCAGCTGGCAGCAATGGTGGGTGGAATTGGTATTTCGCCGGGAGCAAATATCAACTACCAAAGTGGTTACGCGATTTTTGAAGCTACTCACGGAACAGCTCCAAATATTGCCGGAACCGGTAAAGCTAACCCGGGATCACTGATCCTGTCGGCGGTTATGATGTTGGAATATATGGGATGGAACGATGCAGCAGAGCATGTTTACGATGCAATGGAACACGTATTTGCAAAACGTAAAGTAACCAGCGATCTGCATGCGCAAATGGAAGGAGCAACACTGCTGTCGACTTCTGAATTTGCCGATGCCATAATCCGAAATATGCATTAATTAAATAAATCAATAACAATAACAGATGGAATACATTAAGTACAGATTTTACCAGAAAGCGAATAAGTGCGCTAAGGAGTTCCAAAGACTCAAAAAAGATCATGCCGACGTGGTGCTGGGTGAAGTTAAACTCGGGCAAGTATTAACAGGAATGAAAGGTATACCGCTTTTGGTTACCGACACTTCAAAACTCGACCCGGAAGAGGGTATCCGTTTTAAAGGTTATTCAATTCCTGAATTGCGCGAGAAACTGCCAAAAATAAATCCGGAGGGCGAACCGATTCCCGAAGGACTGCTTTACCTGATGTTGATCGGAGAAATCCCGTCGCAGGAAGATGCGCTGAACCTGTCGAGAGACCTGGCAACACGTGCACACGTACCGCAGCATACTTTTGATGTAATTGACGCGATGCCAAAAACATCGAAGCCAATGACTCAGTTTAGTGCAGCTATTCTTTCCATGGCAACCGAATCGACTTTCCAGAAAGCATACCGTGCCGGTGTAAACAAAAAATATTTCTGGGATGCCACTTACGAAGACGTAATGAATCTGATTGCACGTTTACCACGTGTGGCAGCATACATTTACCGTCGTCAGTTTCACAATGGCGATCATATTGAGCCAAACCCACGTTTAGACTGGGCCGGTAACCTGGCACACATGATGGGCTTCGACTCGGAAGATATCCGTCGTTTGTTCCGTCTGTACATGATTATTCATGCCGACCACGAAGGTGGAAACGTATCGGCACACACCGCGCACCTTGTAGGATCTGCTTTAAGTAATCCATATTATTGCTACTCGGCAGCAATGAACGGTTTGGCCGGACCATTGCACGGACTGGCAAACCAGGATGTTATTTTCTGGATTTTTGAAATGATTGAAGAACTGGATACCGACACTCCTACCGATGAGCAGGTGGCCGAATACTGTAAACAAACACTGGAGAACGGCCGTGTAATTCCGGGTTACGGACACGCAGTATTGCGTAAAACCGACCCACGTTTTACCGCACAACAGGAATTTGCCGACAAATACATCAAAGACGACAAAATGGTGAATCTGGCCAACCAGTTGTACCGCGTTGTACCTCCAATTTTGGGTTCTGTTGGTAAGATTAAAAATCCATGGCCAAACGTTGATGCTTACAGTGGTTCGTTGCTATACCATTACGGAATTAAGGAATACACCTTCTATACCGTAATGTTTGGAGTATCGAGAGCATTGGGAGTACTGGCATCGTTGGTTAACGACCGTATTTACGGAATGCCGATCGAGCGCCCGACTTCGCACCCATTGAGCTGGTTTAAAGAACAGGCTGAAGGAAAAGGATCAGATTGTTAAGATTGCAACGATATAATTTAAAAAGCCGGTTTTGCCGGCTTTTTTTTGTTTGAGGCATTTTGTTACTCCTTAATTTTAAACGAACAATTGTCCTAATTTCATGTTCCCTGTTATACTAACAGGTATTGTCTGAAACGGATGCAGCAATATCTTTCCGAAGTGGATAATTCATCCCAACTAACAAGGAGAAACAATAATGAAAATTCTAAAAGATGACATTGAAGTCAAAATGGAGATTCCTGGCGCAATAATTCGTCAGCAAACCGATTTTGGCGACGCAACCGGTTTAGGCAAAATCAGCGGCGAGTATTTTAGTCTCTCAGCAGGTGTCGATACCACCCCGCTTTTTATGGGACTCGAAGGAAATTTGTGCCAGTGCCCGCATTGGGGATACGTAATTAGTGGTAAACTTACCACCACCGATGCAGAAGGTATTGAGGAAACGGTGAACGCTAAAGAACTTTTCTACTGGCCCTCAGGTCATAATGTAAAGGTGAATGAAGATGCCGAAATTGTTATGTTTAGCCCTCAGCACGAGCATAGCCATGTAATCAATCACATGATTGAGAAAGTGAAAGGCTAAATCCGTAATTGCAACGATATAATAAAGAAAGCCGGTAAAACCGGCTTTCTTTTATTTATATGAGATCAAAGTACTTCTACCATTATTTAGTTCTCGTACATTCGGAAATTTACTTTATTCTGTTATTCGTTCCGATTTTCCACTAAATAGATGGTCGAAAATTGGTCGAAAATCTTTCCATTGAATAATAATCAGAAATACTCCAATATTTACCAGTACATCAGCAACGTTAAAAACCGGAAAATTATATTCATAAAAATAGTGAACATGCAAGAAGTCTGTTACAAATCCATTAAACATCCTATCCAGGATATTTCCATAGGCACCACCAATCAAAATAAAAAACGGAAGCAATAATCTGAATTTCCTATCCCTAATTTTCCAAATCATTACGAAAGCAAACATGGTTGCAGAAATAGTTAGTAAGAAAATTAACGGAAGTCTGATACTACTTTTAATTGAACTCAGAAAACCAAAAGCGATTGAGTGATTCTCAACATATCGAAGGTCAAAAGCATTTTCAATTAATACTATTGAATTGTCTTTCAAATTTGTTTTGGCAAGTTCTTTTGTTTTTAAATCAGCTGAACAGCCCGAAATCATAAATGATAATAGAATCAAATACTTAATTATTGTCTTTTTCATTTTTAATAGTTTTATCTTCCGGTTTTCTCCCTGCTGGTACTTCCCGAAGACCGGGATGTAAACCTTCGCTGGTGCGGATTTGCAATCCGTACCTCAGCCAATGGCTAAAAGCTTATTCTTTTTAATTCTTTGCGGGCAGAGAATTATTTTTCGAACTGCTCCTCAATCTTTTCCAGGCGCTCATCAATCGACTCCAGACCCTTAATAATTTCATTAAATCCTTTTTTTAGTATAATTGCAATTCCACCTCCAAAGACTAAAATCGCTCCAAAAATAAATAGTTCCATATTAGTTTGTTTTTTTTCAATTCTTTCAAATTGCAATCAATGAAAAACCGTTGCAAGCAAAGGTTTGAGCATAAATTATCGTGGATTATTCCATCCTGCAAAGATTCCTCCAAGGGCATAATCAAGAAAAAGAATGATCGCGACTATTGCTGCAATAATTCCGATAATTTTAAATAGTTTTTTTGTTTTCATTTCTATTTGCTTTTTATTCTGGGTGATATACTTTTTAAGTCGCTGAACGGTTGGTACATGTTGTCGGGGCGGATTTCGAAGAGCGTTCCTGTCCGAAGGACATGGAACTGCGATGCGAGAATCCGCAGTTGGCGTACCACCGAACCCCGCCCTGCAATATGTACTGTGTTATGCCACGTATTTTATTTATTCTTTTATCCTTGTCGGATATATTTCATTAATTTTCTTTTGTTCGTCAACTGTCAGATTTGAGTAGGATTTATTAAAAATCTCCTTTGCTTTCTCGTCTCTCAGCGATGAATAAATTTCTAAGATTGAGTTTTGCACTTTTATATAAAAGCCGTAAGCCGTTTCTTTGTCTGACGAAAATTCAATCTGATGTTTTGATTGATTTTTTCTGATAAACGCTGTTAATTCTGTCTCGAATTTATTTTCATTAACCGTTTCTCCATTTACAATTATTTCGTTTTTGTCAGATGCTTTAATTGTAATAATTGGAAAATTTGAATAATCAATTGCTTTCGGTTCGATTAATTCTGTTTTTCCGGTTTCTGGATTACTTGTCCATGCAATTGCCAATAGTCCAGATGCACGATAATATGGTTTTTCAAGGTCTGACGGAGAAAGAACAGATAAAATAGCTTCAGAAATTTTCGAAGGACTAATATTCCTTTGTTGTGAAACTTCTTGAATTTTTTGATTGAGAAGAAAATATTTTGAAGTTGCAACTTCTAAAGAATCGAGTCGTGTCAGTTCGCGCAAGCAATCATTTGAATAATACTCATTTGGATTAAGTTTATAAATAGCTTCGAATTTGTCATAATTTAAAGTTGTTGGAATATCATTTAATGAGACTACTTTTTTATAAAAGTCATAAAATGCTTGTCCTGATTTTGACTTTAAATCACCATTCTCAATTAAATGTTTCTCAAGCTTTGACAATTCTGTCTCTATGTCAATTCCTTTCGCTTGATAACTATTGATTAGGCAATTCATAAGTATATTTTCAATTTTCGATTCATTTTTTTGTCCAAATGAATTAAAAGCTGAAAGGAAAATCAATATTGTAAAAATAAACTTCATTGTCTTTTCAATATGTGGCATAACGTATGTATAATCCAACAAGTTGGGTTATTCCTCTATTACCAGGTTGGATTATTATTCCAAATTAGGTGTATAACCCGTCTTATTTTATGAATCTAATTTTTTCTTTTGTTATTCAGGACGCGAATTCAACGGTTTAAATTTTAGTGGTTTAAATGTAGCTATCTTATGTTTAAAAAGCAAACCAAACAAAATCCGTCGGATTTGTATGTTTATAACCAAAGTATACAACAAGAGCTGCGACAAATCTTCCAAAGGCCCAATTTGATGCCCTTTCAACGATCTATTGATGTGCAAATACCAACACGCCTGCAAAAACCAGAAAAACGAAATGGCGCGTTTTACCATACTTTCGCTTGATGCAGTAGATTTAACCTTTCGAAGGTTATGCCCTCCATGTTATTATCAATATAAAAAATATAGATGCAAATCTTTTCTACATCTTTCATTTTTATAATTATCGAAAATAAAGTTACTCTTAAAATGTAGTAACAATAAAATATATTTGTGATTTAAATATTGAAGTACTGTTTTACAATTCTCTTCAACTCCTCCGATTGAATTGGTTTTGTAATAAAATCGTTACATCCAATTTCTATGGCTTTTACTCTATCCGACGAAAAAGCATAGGCCGTTTGTGCAATAATAATTACCTCTCTGTTAAACTCTCTTATAAGGCGTATCGCTTCGTAACCATTCATTTCCGGCATTCGGATATCCATAAAAATAATATCGAAATCAACATTGTTGCGACAAAGTTCTACCGCCTGTACTCCTGTTTTTGCTTCCATAATTTCCTTGCTAAAGTCTTCTACCAAAAGCGATAGAAATTGAAATGACGTTTCATCATCTTCAGCAATAAGAACTTTCAAGCCATTATCTTTTGGTTTTCCTTGCAGCTTATTTATAGTTGCTTGCTCAGCATTGTTCGCCTCATCGTCTCCATTCTGTTTTACGGGCAAAGAAAAATAAAATGTCGATCCTACTCCTTCTTCACTCTCCACTCTTATTTTTCCACCAAGCATTTCGGCGTATGATTTAGAGATTGCCAAACCCAAACCGGAGCCTTCAAATACCTTGGCATCTTCAATATCGGCCTGAATGAAACGTTCAAAAATAGCTTCCAACCTGTTTTTAGGAATACCAATACCTGTATCTTCCACATAAAATTCAATCTCTGTTTCTTTTTGCCGGCAGCCAACTTTAATTGTTCCCCTTTCGGTATATTTTATGGCATTTTTAATAAAATTAGTAAAGATGGAGTCTAGTTTATTTTTGTCGGTATAATGGTGTTTTTTTTCGTTTGGCAACAGCTGTTGTAATTGTAGCACTATTCCCTTATCTCTGGCTTCCGGTTCAAAAAAGTGGATCAATTCTTCCACTGTTTCATTAACATCAATATTTTCATTATGCACACTAACTACCCCGGCTTCGATCTTTGAGATCTCTACAATATCATTCACGGTGCTTAACATACGCTGCCCGCTTTTGTGCACAATTTTAATATACTGTTCCTTCTCGGCACTATTCAGATTTGGATTTAATAGCAAATCAGTAAAACCAAGTATTCCATTCATCGGGGTGCGTATTTCGTGGCTCATATTTGCCAGAAAGGCAGATTTTAAACGATCACTTTGTTCTGCTTTATTACGAGCTTCTATAAGCTCTTCCATTATTTTTTTACTTTCGGTTATATTCTGGATGGTTCCCACGACTCTTAATGGTTTCCCTAGTTCATTATACTCAAATTTACCCAATCCATGAACCCATAAGACCGCATTATTCTTTCTATTGATGATTTTATATTTATAATCAAAATACTCTTTATCTACAATTAAGCTATGCTTAAAATAGTCAGTAATTTCTTGTCTAAAATCAGGATGAACAATATTCAGCCAACCATCAAAATCTTTTACATAGCTATTGTCTATCCCAAAAATCTCATCCATAACCACGGAACTCTTCCAGAAATTTTCCTCAAGATTAAAATCGAAATAACCGAGCCTGGCAACCTTTTGAGATTCCAATAATTTCAACGCATTTTCTTCTGCTTTTTCCTTAGCTAATTTTAAATCTTCTGTAACTTTCTTTCTCTCTGTAATATCTTCTTTTATGGCAACGTAATTGATTATCTCATTTTTTTCGTTTTTAATTGGAGAGATAAATACCGACTCCCAATAAAAATCACCATTCTTTTTTTTGTTATATACCTCACCCTTCCAGTCAGCACCTGAAGAAATAGCTTTCCACAATGTTTTATATACTTCTTTAGGTGTTTCACCTGATTTTAAAATCCGGGGAGTCTTCCCAATTAACTCTTCTTTTTTATAACCACTAACTTCCTGTAATTTAGGATTTACGTATTCGATTTTTCCTTGCAAATCGGTAATAATTATTGAGACCGGGCTTTGTTCAATTGCATGCGTTAGTTTTAACATTTGCTTTTCCGCTCTTTTACTTTGGGTAACATCCCACATGTAGCCCACAAACTCGGTTATTTCTCCCGATTCGTCGAATAATCCAAATACATTTTCAATAACTTCAACTTTCGATCCATCGCGCGCCTTCAAAGTTAGCTCGCTGTTGTGTAGTCTTTTATTCTCACGAAGCTTCGAGAGAAAGTTCTTTCGGTCAGAAGAGGTAAAGTAAAGTTCTTCAGTATTTACCTTATAAAGTTCCTCCTTGTTTTTATATTTCAACATCTTAACAAAAGCATCATTACACATCAGTATCTTCCCATCGAGCGTAACATGATAGTTTCCGGTCAAATCGTCCTCAAAAAACCGGCGATACTTCTCTTCGCTTCTTTTAAGCTTTGATTCGGTTTTTTTTTGTTGTGTTATATCAACAATATATCCTCTTATTTTTTCCAGTTCATTTTTCTCATTGAAAATACCGATGACATTCAACATTGCACAAATGGTTTCTCCAGACATTGAAACGAACTCAACTTCCTGATTTTCAATCTTACGCTCTTGTTTTACCTTGTGTACTAACTGTTGCCTTTCGTGCTGATTTTTATACAATTTTGTTAAATTAAACTGCTTTGCTTCCGATTGCGATTTAAAATCAAATAAGTTTAAAAACGTTTTATTGCAGCTTAAGATTTGTCCCGATGGTGCGACCACGTAATCAGCCGAAATATCGTTTTGAAAATATTCTTCCAATTCTTCTTTGCTTTTTCGCAGTTTTTCGTCTGCCCTCTTGCGCTCTGTAATATCTAGTGTAGTACCAACATAACGCAATAGTTTGCCATTTTCGTCGAAATACGGTTGAGCTTTGTCATGAACCCACCTAATACTTCCATCAGGTCTTATAATTCGGTGTTCCAACTCATAAATGGCTTCATTTTTCAAAGCCTGCATAAAAGTTTCATGAAGCAAATTAGCATCATCAGGATGAATACAATTTTTTAACATTTCATCATAGGCCGGAGAAGCTTCGCCAGGTTCTAAACCGTAAATTCGGAATTCTTCTTCTGACCAAATGGTACTTTGATCTGAAGCCACATACTCAAAACTACCAAGGTGAGCAATTTCCTGAGCATTTTTCATAATACCCGACATACGAGCCAAGTGCTGTTCTGCTTTTTTACGTTCCGTAATATCCAGCATTGATACTACACTTTCCCTGGTTCCAGAAATCATACCAACATGAAGTAACACATCACGTTTCTCGCCTTTGCGATTCAGTAGCAATACCTCGTATTTTTTTGGAGCCAACTCAGGGTTTTCTCGTCTTAAACGATGATTTTCTGTCATCAGCTCAACGCTCTCAGGCGCAACAATCTGAGTCCATTTTTGTCCGGCAAGCTGATTTGGATCGTAACCAAACATATCAAAACACTCGTTGTTCGCCATTAAAATAGTTTTATCTTCCGCTACAATTAATGTCGCGGTTCCGGTTGCTTCAAAAATTGCCCTATACCGGGCTTCACTTTCTTTTAGTTTCTGCCCGGCTTGTTTACGTTTGGTAATATCCTGAAATGCACCTTGTACCTTATAAATTTTTCCCTCTTCGTTGCGCACAGCTTCGCCAATTGTACGTACCCAAACTCGTTTTCCGCTTGAGGAAAGTATTTCCAGCTCTTCATCGTAGGGAATACCTTGCTGTGCGCACTTTGTAAAAACTTCAGTTATTTTATCGCGCCATTCGGGGGCATAAAAGCTTATTGCATCTTCAAGCAAAGGAGCGTAACCGGCAGGCATTTCATGAATGGCTGCTACCTCATCCGACCAATACGATCGGTTCTCACTGAGAATTACATTCCAGCCGCCCATTTTTGCCTTTTCTCCGGCAATACGTATCAAATCAAAACTTTCTTTCTGTTTACGAATTGCATTTTTATAAGCACTAATATTACGTACGGTATTAAAAAGATATTCCTCACCGTTTATACTAACCTTATCGCTATTGCTTTCATAACAGGCTTTTTCTCCCGATTTAGAAAATAAAATAACTTCTTCATGGCGTAAAGCACCTTCTTCTTTTACCTTTTTCCGAAGTCGTTTGCGTTTCTCGGCGTTCGGGTTAATACCTAACTCAACAGAAGTTTTTCCAATAGCCTCTTCTTTAGTATAGCCAAATTCGCGTTCAAAAGCTCCATTTATATCGTAAATAACTCCGTCAGATAATCTAGTTACTATTGATGGGAAAACAGATTTATCGAACAGAACAGAAAACTTTTGTTCGCTTTCTTTAAGCTCTTTTTCGCGTTGCTTATGTTGATTGATACTTTTTTCGAAGTTTTTCTTTAACTGATCATAATCCTGGCGAAGTTTTGCCAATTGGTGTGCGGGATTGCTGTTGGTGTCATGCAATTCCATATCTGTTTTTTTATAAAATTAACAATTTCCCAAAACTATTCAAGTTCTATTAAACATTTCTCGGAAATAAATTGAATCTATGAATACTTCCCCTATGAATAAAATACGCTATAAATATCAGATATTTAAGAGCTCAGAAGTGCTGTCAAGACATTCTAAGCCTCTGACCCCATCTAATCCAATTTTTCAGGCTCTTCATAAATATCAGACACACCGCCCGATACAATAAACTTCATAACAATTGCCGGATTTAAATCAATAGTCCTAATCTGGTCTTTTGGCACGATAAATAATTCACCTGAAAAATTATATGAATGCGGAAAATAGACAGCTACTTTATCCTTCTCTTCAAGTTTAGTTAAGTCATCCTGGGTAAGAAAACCCAATTTTTCTAAATTCGATATGGGATTTACCTGCACCATAACTGGCTTGTTAAACTTCTTTTCTTTACCAACAAACGCTGAAAAAAGATCATTCATGGCAGAATAAATCAATTTTAGCAGTGGCACTTTTTCCAAAAGGCGTTTAATAATAATCTTAAAGGGATGGGCAAGAATACTTTGCCCTACAATGCCAACCAACACCAAAACAAAGAAAATAATTACCAACCCCAATCCGGGAATATCAATTTTTAAATACCGCTGAATGATATCGTCTAATAAATTGTCGACGAAACTGAAAATCAGAAAAACGATATACGCAGTAACTCCAAATGGGGCAATATAGAGAAGACCTTGAAGAAAATAGTTAATTAGCTTTTTCATATATCAAAAGTGTTTATTTTAATCGGGATGGTATTGAACCCACCTCAATAGCTCGCAACTCATTTCATACATCAAATGTATACTAATTTTGATTACGGATGTATTCTACAAATTAAAGATATTATGTATGTAGAGAGAAAAGAAGACGGTAGCCGAAAGAATCACCAAACCCATTTTTCCTATGCTCATTCAACGTTTCCGACATCTCAACTAAACAAAAGGCTGCCGTCAGGCATAGGTCGAAGATAAAGAAGGATCGCAGCCAGGTGATAGTTGGTAAAATTACTCGCGATAAAATATTTATCGACAGAATCTCCTGTTCTTCCTAGCAGGCAGAAATTGTTTTTGCTATATTTATCGCATATCAATTAAACCGTAATTTCAATAAATTTATCATGAGAAAAAGTATTTTTTACAGTTTAGCAGTGATGGCAGCTTTATTGATTGCCAATCCTGCGTTTTCGCAAAAAGCAAACAAACTCTCGTCGCAAGAGAAAAAAGAAGGCTGGGTTTTGCTGTTTAACGGCAAAAATTTTGACGGCTGGCGTCAATACAACGGAACGTCCATGCCTGCCAATTGGGAGATTGAAGACAATGCCATGAAGGTTTTTACCGGAGAAGGGAAAAATCAAGGACATGGCGCCGGAGGCGATATTATTTTCCAGAAAGAGAAGTTCAGGAATTTTGAATTCTCGATTGACTGGAAAGCCGGAAAAATGGCCAACTCAGGAATTTTCTATAATGTTCGCGAGTTGCCCGGACAACCAATTTATTATGCAGCTCCGGAGATTCAGGTACTCGACAATAAAGACGCTACCGATAATAAAATAGACAGTCACCTGGCTGGTTCGTTGTACGACATGATTGCAGCAGATCCTTCAACCATTAATCCTGCAGGCGAATGGAATACCTGCGTAGTAAAAGTTAAAGACGGGCAGGTTACCGTATCGATGAACGGTACTGAGGTAGTTTCGTATAGTCACTGGACCGATGAGTGGGACCAATTAGTGGAAAACAGCAAATTCAAAGACTTTGAAGGTTTCCAGGAAGGAATTCCAAAAGAAGGTTTTATCGGTTTACAGGACCATGGTTATACCGTATGGTTCAGAAACATTAAAATCAGAAAATTATAAAAGTGAATCTGAAGATCACCAATATCATTGTAAAAGGACACTCTTAATTAAGAGCAAAATAAATCCCGGCTTAAAACGAGTCGGGATTCTTCTTTTATATCAGTCTTTACTCACTATAACTTCCTAACAAACTCCTCCAACGACTTTCTTGTACGTGGTGCTTTTTCACGCGAACGGAAAGGTTCCTCCAACGAATCGGCATCGCCCAAATACCCCAATGCTCCCATACAAACCGGGGTAACATCCTCGTTTAAATCCAGTGCCGATTCCACTTTCTCGGCATCGAAACCGGCCATCAGGTGGCCATATATATCTTTACTTGTTGCTTGTAACAACAATTGCGCGTTCGCCATCCCAACATCGTGCATTGCCCAGCGATTAGTTTTTCCGTTCTTCACAAAGGTATTTCGTTGCAAAGCAACGAAAAGTACTGCAGCCTGTTTTGTCCAGGGTTTATTTCCTGTAGCCAAACACTCCCAAAGCTTTTCAAAACCGGGAGTGCCGCGCATAGCATACACATATTGCCAGGGTTGCTCGTTATTGGCGCTTGCCGCCCACGAAGCACCTGTAAAAATTTCGTTTATATCCTCCTCTATCACCGGCTCCGCAGAAAAGGCCCGCGGGCTCCATCTCTTCTCCAATAATGGATGAATCTCATATTTTGTCATAACTTCCATATTCTTCTCTGTTTCTGTTTACTTTGTTTCCATTGGCAAATCCATCAATAAGATCCGGGCATCGCTTGTGGCCGATATTTCTATCTCATTAACATCCCAAATCCCAATGGCATCGCGCTTTTGTAATTCATTTCCCGAAATATTTACTTCCCCTTCAATAACCATTACATACACACCGTTTCCCGGCTTTTTAATGGTGTGCTTATCTGTTTTTCCGGCTTCGTAATTGCCCAGAAAAAACCATGCATCCTGATGAATCCACACGCCCTGGTCATCAGGATTGGGCGAAAGTACCTGATACAGCTTATTCTTTTCGGCTACATCGAGTATAGAAATCTGATCGTAACGTGGCTGTACATTCTGTTTGTTGGGAAACAACCAAATTTGGAAAAGTTTTAGTGTTTTATCCGGATGATGGTTAAACTCGCTGTGGTAAACCCCTGTTCCGGCACTCATTACCTGCACATCGCCTTCGCGAATAACGGCCTGGTTGCCCATGTTGTCTTTGTGTTCCAAATCGCCTTCCAGCGGAATGGTAATAATTTCCATGTTATCGTGGGGGTGCATTCCAAAACCTTGTCCTCCTGCAATTGCATCGTCGTTTAACACACGCAGCACGCCAAAATTCATTCGCTCTCTATCAAAATAATTCGCGAAACTAAAGCTGTGTCTTGCCTCTAACCAACCGTGGTTGGCATATCCTCTTGAATCTGATTTGTATAATTTTGTTTTCATTGTTTTCTCCTTTTAAACATTCATTTTATTTGGGAATCAAAATCTATAAACTTTTTGCCCCTCCTTACCTCCCGCCAGCCAGCGGAGAGGAATTGTTCCCCTTCGGGGGATTTAGTGGGTCAGATAAAAAATTTAGATAAGCTTCCTAAAAGAAAAGCCGGTGCCCGGTTATGCGTTAAGCGCATTTTCAGACACCGGCCAAGGTTCTCCCCATCACAAACTCCTAACTAGCTCCCTTCTTCCGAACCTTAATTGAATTACTGTTTTCTTATGGCGTATTTTCTTACTTGCCCGAAGTCGTTCCTTCTGAAGCTGTAGCTTTCAATTCAAATTTAATCTCGAATTCATCTTTGATCATGTTATCACCCAAATCGCTAAAGAATTTACCAGAACCGTATTTAATGTCCCATTTTGTACGGTCGATAGAAGCTGTACCATTTGCTGTTAAAACATCTCCGTCAACTTTCACCTCTGCAGGAAACGAAACTTCGTTTGTAATTCCTTTAATGGTTAGGTCTCCAGTAACTTTTTCGTTCTCGAATGACGTAATTTTGAAGTTGGCTACCGGGTGCTTTTCTGCTGAAAAGAAATCGTCTGATTTCAGGTGGCCTACTAATTTGTCTTTCCACTCCCCTTCCAGGTCAGTTACTTCAATCGAAGTCACATCCAAGTTCAAATTAGCACCTGTAACGTTTTTGCCTTCTACAAAAACTTCTCCTCCGGCCAGGTTAAGGTATCCGGTATGTTCTCCTGTAACTTTTTTACCTGTCCAATATACTTTGCTGGCTTTTGTGTCAACGTTATAAGTTGTCTTTTCGCCTTTTCCGTTCGATGCAAAACCTGCTGTTGTGATTGTTATTGCAAGTACTAATAATGTAGCTAATTTTTTCATTTTCAATTCTTATTTAATGTTTACTAATAATTTTCTACTGCAAACATACGGGGAATTTGAAACGGAAAAAATAAACTAGTTTAAGAAAAACACCTTTATGTCTTTTTCCTTGATATTTTAGCAATAATTTTACTTAAGAACACGGGAGTAACCCCCAAATAAGATGAAATATGGTATTGCGGAAGGCGTTGAACAAGGTCGGGATCGTTTTTTAACAGCTCCTCGTAATTCTCTTCGGCAGTTTTCGACAAGATGGAAACAAAACGTTTTTGCAGAAAGATATACGAGCGCCGGATGTAAGCTCCCAGCGCTGGATATTTCTTTGTGAGTAAGGAGTAACCTTCCTCGTCAACCGAAAATACTGTGGTGTTTTCCACCGCATCCATGAAATACGAAGTGACAGCGGGTGTAGCTAAATCACCCAGCCACTGACGCTCTTTGGCAAACAGTACATTAAATTCTTTTCCGCTCTGATCGATAATATACATACGAAGCAGCCCCTTCTCGATGTAGTAGTGACGAGTATTTTCTTCACCGGCATTAAATACCCGGCCTTTCTTTTTAAACTGTTCCTTTCTGAAAACGGAATGAATCTGTGCTTTGTCAGCTTCGGTTAATTCGCGCTTACCAATTTTAGTGAAATAGGAATATAGTAAAGAAAAGTCATCCATGCGTTTATAGCTTCTACCACAAATTTAGCAATCAAAACCGATGCGCCATGGCTGAAGCTACTTTTTTGATGCCTCGGTGTAAATCGACTTTAGCAAACTTGCATCATCTTTGCTGTCGCTGCTCAATTGCCAGAACATAATTCCGCCCAGATTATTTTCTTTGGCGTATTGTGTTTTTAGTTTTACCGAAACGGTATCGTCGTAAGTAACAAATATGCTGTCGGCCGAATTATAGAGGAACGGAGCTTTGGCCACCGGATCCCAATGTTTTTCATAGCCATCTGCCTCAGTAAAATCAGTTAAGAGAACGGAATAGGAAGTACCTCCGCTAATTGGGCCGGTATTGGGTTGGTACAAACCATTGTTTTCGGGCGGAACACCTTTCCAGCCGCGGCCGTAAAAAGCGGCACCAATTACGATCTGTTTCGGATCGACACCTTTTTCCACGCAAAAACGAATAATCTCTTCGGCCGATTGTGGTTCCCATAAATCCTCATCTTCCGATAATTCAGCATTTTGTCTTGTCATGGCCACACCAAGTGGTGATTGTTTAATGTCGTGTAACGAGCGGTGACCTAATGCGGTATGATGGGTAGCAAACTTTGTTGCACCACCCGCCTGGTCATAGGTCATTACGTTCATGTAATCTACATATTTCATTACTTCCAACAGTTCCACATTTTTGTAGTAGCGCTTCCACCCTGCCGAAGCAAAGGTTAGTGTTTGCGGGCGATCGAGTTGATCCAAGGCCTCGCGCAAACCTTTCATTAACAGGGTAAAGTTTTGTTTGTCTTCGGGGCGCGCTTTTGTTCCCCCTGCCGGAATAGCAGGGTATTCCCAGTCGATGTCTACACCATCCAACTGGTACTTCTCAATAAAATCGATGGTACTGGTAATAAATTTCGCACGGCTTTCTTCGGTAAAAACTGCATCCGAAAAACCATCGGCGGTCCAGCCACCACAAGCAATCATTACTTTTAACTGCGGGTACTTTTCCTTTTGTTCCATCAGTTGTTTCATAACTTCATCTGCATTCTCATTACTAAACTGCATCTTACCATCAATAACTTTACTAAAGCTAAAAATGATATGCGTTAACTGCTCAAGCGGCAATTGATCGGGCATGTAGCCTTCGCGCGGAACGTAGTAGGCCATTACGTTTATTGTTTTTTCGGCTTCGTCTTTCACCTCTTTTTGGCCCCCACAGGAAACAAAAATTATACAGGCGATTAAAAATGGAATGAACTTGTTCATGATAAATTACGCTTTCGATATATTGGGATAAAGATATGTTTATATTTGCACTTTATAAAATATTTAAAAACTACCGATAGAAAATGAATATTCTAAAAAAGACAGTACTTCAACTTTTCGCTTTTCTATTTTGCGCATTTACTATCTCTGCACAAACTCCGGCTGATTGGGTAAATCCTTTTATCGGTACAACCAACTATGGAACCACCAATCCGGGAGCTGTGGTTCCACGCGGAATGGTATCGGTGGTGCCGTTTAATGTAAGTGGCAATTCGCCATTTAATAAGCATGATAAGGACAATGGCTGGTGGTCGACGCCCTACTCGTGGGACAATAAATATTTTACAGGCTACTCGCACGTCAACCTAAGTGGTGTTGGCTGCCCCGAGTTGGGTGTAATTCTGTTGATGCCAACAATGGGCGACGTTAACGGCGATCACCGCGAATACGGATCAGAAATGAGTAAGCAGGTGGCTCACCCGGGATATTATTCTACCTACCTGAATAAATACGCTATCAATACTGAAGTTTCGGCCACGGAACGAACCGGTATCAGTCGCTTTACTTTTCCTGCCGGGAAATCGAATATTCTGATAGATCTGGGCAACGGATTAACCAACGAAAGCGGTGGATCAATAAAATTAATAAACAACCAGGAGATTGAAGGCTGGCGAATGACCGGCACTTTCTGCTACAACGACGGCACCGAACGCCCGGTATATTTTGTAGCGCGTTTTAGCAAACCTGCCGCAGAATTTGGCGTGTGGAAAAAAATGCCAAAAATGGGACCGGAAGCAGCGTGGTCGGGTACCAGCGATAAAATAAAATACTACAAAAATTTTAAGGCAGAAATGGCTGGCGACAGCATTGGAAGCTGGTTTACCTTTAACACCAAAGCCAACGATGAGATTTTGGTTGAAGTGGGTATTTCATACGTGAGTATCGATAATGCCCGAATGAATCTGAACTTCGAAACGAAGAATTTCGATTTTGAAGCTACCCGCAAGCAAGCGGAAGAAAAGTGGAACAAAGCCTTGTCGACCATTACTGTAAAGGGCGGAACCGATGATCAGAAAACGGTTTTCTACACCGGTTTGTATCACATTCAGATTCACCCGAATATTTTAAGCGATATAAACGGACAGTACCCGGCCATGGAGTCGTTCGAGATAAAAACGCATCCCAATGGCGAGCGCTACACCGTATTTTCACTTTGGGATACTTACCGTAATTTGCATCCGTTTATGAGCCTTGTATTTCCGCAACAACAATTGAATGTTGTACAATCGATGATAGAAATGTACGACGAAAGTGGCTGGCTGCCACGCTGGGAACTCAACAGCACAGAAACTCACGTTATGGAGGGCGACCCGGCTCTACCGGTAATTGTAGATACCTGGTTTCGTGGCATCCGCGATTTTGATATTGAGAAGGCCTACAACGCCATGTACAAATCGGCAACTACACCCGGTCCTGAAAACAAAATCCGCCCGGATATCGACCACTATATTTCGCATGGTTATGTGCCGCTAACAGAGAAGTTCGACAACTCGGTGTCGCATGCACTGGAATATTACATTGCCGACTGGAACCTGGCACAACTGGCAAAAGATTTGGGTAAAAACGACGATTACGAGCGTTTTTTGAAACAATCGCAAGGCTACAAAAACTACTACGATAAAGAGTTTGGAATTATACGTCCGAAGTTGGAAGATGGAGAATTTATGCCGGATTTTAACCCGCGTCAGGGAGAAAATTTTGAACCAAGCCCGGGATTCCACGAAGGAAATGCCTACCAATATACGTTTTGTGCCCACCACGATATGGATGGTATGATTGCGCTGAATGGTGGCAAAAAGAACTTTGTAAAAAAATTGCAGGCCATTTTCGATGATGGACATTTTGATATGGCCAACGAACCCGATATTCATTACCCATGGCTTTTTAACTACGTAAAAGGCGAAGAATGGCGCACCCAAAAAGAACTCAACCGTTTATTGGCCACCTACTTTAAAAATGCATCTGACGGTTTGCCGGGCAACGACGATACCGGAACCATGTCGACCTGGATCGTTTATTCGATGATGGGGATTTACCCTGTTTTGCCGGGCGATATGAATTATGCCATCGCCTCACCTGTTTTCGATGAAGTGAGAATTCAGCTGGATCAAAACTTCTATCCGGGATCAGAACTTATCATCAGAAAAAGCGGTTCGGGTGATAAAATAAGCAGCATTTCGCTAAACGGCAAAAAGCAAAAATCCTTCTTCATCAATCACGCTGATATGGTGAAAGGCGGGGTATTGGAGATTAAGCGGTAACATACACTTGTCATTTCGAAGGAGCCAATGTGGGAGAGATGACGGAAAAACTGGATTATTAACTTCTCAACAGACCTTTTCTAAAAATCGTCTCGTTTATTAGCAAGAAGTAAGGAAGTTGTACATACTCTATCAGTAAAAATATTAATGTACAATCGGTTGGTTGGGATAGCAATACAAAGCTTTAATAAGCGCAAGCCCCGTTTCAATCTCAATCTATTCAAATCTGAATAATACAATTTTATATGTTTGGTATTGTGTACCACAATAATTCTATATAGCTTTATAATCTTAATAACAACCCTTTACCCATATAACAGCATGGTAGTGGGTAAGTATACAGAGACCATGAATTATTTGCTAATCACCAAAATAAAATCGTTTTACCGTTACCTGTTTATTCCCGTTTTGCTAACGCTATTCTCCATCGTTTTCTTTTTGGTATACCGCAATATTAAACTTAGCACAATTAACGAATTCAATAACGAGCAACTGATTTTGGCTCAAACAGCCTCAATGGGAATTACCTCGTTTTTTGCTGATTCGGAAGCCGATTTAAAATTTCTTGCAAAGCTTGAAGATGTTATTAGGGTAACTGACAGTAGCAAAGAAATATTACAAGGTTATTATAATGAACACAGCTCTATTTTAGCAGCTATAACCCGAATCGACTCCTCGGGCAGCATATTGTCGACCTACCCGGAAAATCCATCGGTAATCGGTAATGATATCTCTTACCAGGATCATGTAAAACGGGTTATGAAAACACACCAACCTGTTATCAGCGATGTATTTATGTCGGTGCAGGGCTATTTGAGCATTGCCTATCATGTTCCGGTGTTTAACGGATCTACTTTTATGGGCAGTCTTGCTATTCTTATCCCAATGGATGAATTAGGAAGACAGTACCTGGGCAATATAAAAACGCCTGAAACAGGGCAAACCTGGCTGCTGAGCGAAAATGGAACCGAGATTTATTGCTCGGTTGAAGAACACACCGGACGAACGTTTATAGATAACAACCAACACCAGGAACTTGCCAAACAACTAATGTCAAATATAACCCGCAACAGCAGCGGAGTTATTAGAAGTTATCATAGTGCAGATACCAGCTATGGAGAGGCCGTTATTGAAGAACAATATGTTACCTTTTACCGCACTCCGCTGGGAAATACCTACTGGACCATTCTTATTTCATCGCATGAAGCAGATATTTTTAATGCGCTAACCCGTTTCCGGAATCATTCTTTTATTGCCTTCTTTCTGTTACTGCTTGCCCTGGCGTTCTACATTTATTCGCTGGCAAAAGTCAGAAATGTTTTAAAAGTAGAAGCCAAAAGAAGGGAAGCTGAACAGACATTACAAAAAAACGAGGAGAAATTCCGTAGGTTATTTGAAGATCATTCGGCAATAAAATTATTGATCGATCCCGAAACATCTCGAATTGTTGATGCCAACAAATCGGCGACCCGGTTTTACGGATGGAGCAGAGAGGAACTTCAGAATATGACCATTAAGGAGATCAATACCCTTTCGGATGAAAATATCAAAAAAGAATTTGCAAATCTGAAGAAAAAAGGAAGTATTCGTTATGAATTCAGGCACCGGTTAAAAAATAACGAAATACGCGATGTTGAAGTTTTCAGCAGCAGAGTTGAGATCGACAATAATATCGTATTCCACTCTGTTATACACGATATTACACAACGAAAAAAAGCGGCCCGGGCATTAATTGTTGCAAAAGAACAGGCCGAAGAAAGCAACCGCCTTAAAACCGCATTTTTGCAGAATATGAGCCACGAGATACGCACCCCCATGAATGCTATTATTGGGTTTTCGTCATTACTGCCTCACTCATACAACAACAAAGAACAGCTGATACAATACTCCGATATAATTAACCAAAGCTCGAACAACCTGTTGAGTATTATCGACGACATTCTTGAAATTGCCAAAATAGAATCGGGGCAACTACCGCTTTTTAATGAAGCTTTTTGTTTAAATGAACTGTTTACCGAACTAACAATCTTTTTTAATGAATACCAACGCCAGATCAACAAACCGCACGTACACTTCGATTTTAAAACCTGTTCGTGCCAACGCAATACCATTATTACCGACAAAGGCAAATTGAGACAAATACTGATTAACCTGATCAGTAATGCCTTTAAGTTTACCAACGAAGGAACAATTGAAGGCGGCTGCTCTGTGGTTGAAGAAAACAAAATTCAGTTTTATATACGCGATACAGGAATTGGTATTCCGGCCGATAAACAACAGACTATTTTCGAACGATTTACCCAGCTGCACACCGATAAAAAGAAACAATACGGTGGCACCGGTTTGGGGCTTTCGATTGTTAAAGGCTTGTTAGATCTGCTCGGAGGAACGATCACGCTGGAGTCGGTACCTGAAGACCGCACAAAAGAACAAAGCGGAGGAACCACCTTTTATTTTAGCATTCCGTACCAAAAAGCAGAGGCAAAAGCGGCCAAAGAAAATACCACCGTTAACGGGAAAGAATATCGGTTTAACGAGGAAACCATTTTACTGGTTGAAGATAACCTGGCCAACACGCGCCTGATAGAAAAAATGCTTGCCGATACCGGTCTCAAACTACTGTTCACCGAATACGGGGAAGAAGCTGTTGATATGGCCTGCGCAAAGTTGCCTACGCTCGTACTTATGGACATTGGGCTACCCGATATAAGTGGCTATGAAGCTACCCGAAGGATAAAATCGGCGGCTCCAGGAATTAAAATAATTGCACAAACGGCTTATGTTTCCGACGATGATAAAGTAAAAGCCTTTGAAGCCGGCTGCGACGATTTTGTGGGTAAACCACTTACCCGCGAACAATTGCTTGCCGTAATTAACAAGCATTTGAGTTCGACCGGAAATTAGTGCATTGGGTAATTGTTCTTCACTTACACTATTGAGCACCATCTTTTGGTTGTTCTTAATCATTTCTGTTTTTTAAATCATCCTATCATTTGTCCAACTCCAATACTGTAACAAATCCTGTCTCTATTTATTTGGACTATTGATGAAATCGAAAATCCATAAACTCCAATAAATGGAAATTATATTCTCGGATTAATTATTCGGTTAGAAGTATTTTGTTTTCATAATTCCATGTATAGTTCTCAGCTATTAATCCGGATTCTGTTTTTTACCAATTTTCTGGTTACTTTATTACGGTAAATCTAATCCGACTGACAGATTGAACCTTATTGATCTATTGTCGTTAAGTGGGTATATTCTCCCAAAAGCAAGTTGGCAATTTTACATTCGGTCGTGACGATTGGTACTTACGAAAAGCAATGTATTTTAGCCCTATCCCTTAAGAAGTTGAAGCAGCAAAACATCTCATATAGTTTTTATTTATATGGTAACACCAGGTATCTGGTGTTAAAAGTAGAAACGGCTGCTGCATGCAACCTTAATAATAACCTAAAAGACACGAAAATGGCTGTGCATCGCAAAACATAGCCACTTCGCCCAGGGTTTTGGCACTCGAAGCCGAAAACATTGCCATAAACAACTTGCTAAACCAGCAAGACAGCAATAAAGCAAATCGCGAAATCGGAAAAGCAGAATAAATTCAGATAACTTTCATTCTGTTATTTAAAGCTTTGGGAAATCGCATTAATGCATTGGTTCCTTGACGCATGGCAACTACCTAGATCGAGAACTTTTTAATGGAGATAAATCAGAAGATAAAGAATATTTTGCCCCAGCTTACTGCAAGACATGGGCATGCTGATAGCAGAAAAAAGTCCTATTGAAGCTCCTACAGTAGAATAATAACAAATATTGTATATGGGAAGCATTCATCCTGCGGATTGGTGCCTTTTTATGAGTCTTTCTTTGCTGAAATGCTTGAATGGGTCTAAACATAAAAAAACCGTTGCAAGAATGAATCTGCAACGGTCTTTTTATATAAGTATCTACTATTATTTTTTAAAACTTAAAGCCAAGCTTTAAAAATGGTTGAGTAAAAAACGAAAAGGTATTCGATTTCGCATCAAGTATTTCAAGTCCGGGCCCAGGTTTTTTAGCATTGTAAGCATACAAGTAGTTTACCGGCTTTATTTCCATTCCAAAATAAAAACCTTCCATAAGGTAATAATCAACTCCGGCAACGGCAGCGCCACCCAAGCCAATTAATTCCACAGTTCTTATTCCAACGTCCATAATAACAGGTTCACCAGCTATATCTTCAATGGTCGGGTCGTAAACCGACTCTCGTCCGTAATAATAGGCAGCATTCACTCCCAAATAGGGCTGTAAACGCTCTATTGATGTATTAAAATGGTATTCGCCACCTAAAATTATACTAAAATTAAGTTCATCGTCGGCCACAACGGCATCGTATCCCGGAATCCATGCTGCATTGGGCGAATCGGGATCGATGGTTGCAGGAATATTTACTTGCGATGGTGTACTTCTAACAACACCCAAACCACTTAGTTTTAATGCAATTTTGTCGGTAAGGAAATACCTTGCCTCTGCTCCAATCATATTGGTAGCGTTGTTGTAATCCATTGATACCATATTTGCATAAGGCGCATCTCCGGGTACCGACCAACTGCCATTGGTTCCGGCTGGCATTGTGTTTACCAGGCCACCAGTGAGCACATTGCCTTTACCAAATAATAGTGAAGCAGTAAAATTACCCTTGGTGGGCGCAAAACCCGAAACTTCGCTTTTTACGTCTTGTGCCTGCGCAAGGCCAATACTTGCCAACAGAACAAACGTGTATAATATATATTTTTTCATATTTTCTTTCTTTAGGATCGATATTAAAAATAAAGTTGTTAAGTATTGGGGACGAATCCCCAATACTTTTCGCTAACACCCCTAAAGAAGGATTATTCCGCAATTGCTGCTTCGTATAATTCCATCCATTTATTGGCTAACTCCATTGTTGCATCTCTTTTTGAAATAAGATCAGCCAGTTCTTCTTTATCCAACTCAAGTAATGCCATGGCTTCTGTTTTATTGATGGCGTTATCAGCCAAGGCTTCTTTCTTTTGATTCATGTTGTCCATCAAGTCTGCAATTTCATTTTCAACATATTCAATCTGATTATTAATACTGTTGACCTGATTTTCTAATACCCATATTAAATCCTCTTGTGCCCAAATCATTTGTTGATTGGCAGCTATTTGATCATTGAAATCATAATAAGCATCCCATGCCTCATTTAGTGCTTCTTGAAGGGCATACATTGCTTCCACTGTTAAAGCATCATAAGCTGTTTGCAATGCAGCTACAGTTGCTTCATAACCCTCAATTTGAAGAGTATACATTTCAATACTTTCTTCATAATCGGCAATACGTGTATTGAAATATTCAATATTAGATTCGTAATTCTCAATATAATTGTTACGCCAATCCACATCTTGCTGCGCCAAATTCATTAAATCCTCAACATCGCGTGTCAACCAATACTGGTTTGTATACTTCTGATAGGCATTCGAATAATCCTGGTCTGTTTTATTATAAGCTTCTTGTGCTGCCTGTTGGGCAGGATTACCTACTTCATAATAAGCTGTATTTGCGGCGTCTCTTTCTGTTGTTGCAGCTGCGAGGTTGCTTTCTGCTGTCGCCAGTGCTGCTTTGGCCTCGGGTAATGCAGCCGTCGCATCGGTTAACCATTCGTCTAACCATTCAATATTCGATTGCCACATTTCTGTTGTGCTCATAGCCGCATTATAATCTGAACGGGCATTCTGAAGTACTGTTAGGTTAGCATTGGTAGGCGAAGCATCAAACGCATCTTGAGCTGCATTTAATGCTGTTAGTGCAGCTGATTCTGCTGTTTCAGCTGTTGCAAGCTCCGTCTCAAAAGAAGTGTAATTAGCTTCGTAATAGTCGTTTGCATTGGCTAAATTCTGCTCTGCATTATTTAATTCACCTTCTGCTGTGTAAAACGCATTCTGTGCATCCCAATATTTATTGTTTGCCTCTGTGTAATCGTTCCAAAGTGCCTGGTTCGCAATACCGGCTAATTCAAGATTATTCCATGCTAAATCCCTGGCATCCTGAGCATCCATCAATACCTCATATGCCTCTTCACGCAATGCTTCCTGCTTTTCGTACTCTTCAGTGTTGGCAGCCAGAATAGCTTCCCTTGTTACTAATTCAGCTTCATAACGCGCTATGTATTCATTGTAATTCTCAATATCACTTTCATAGTTTGCGATATTCTCTTCAAGATTTTCAATCCATTGCTCGCGATTTTCAATTTGAGATTTTGCGTTATTGTAATCGTTTATAGTACTGTTAGCTTCGTCCCGTTCTTCTTCTGCTACTTCAACCACATCCTGCAAATGTTTCTCACGATCAACATTTAACTGGGCATTGGCATTTGAAAGGCTAAGTATTTTGGCTTTTGCACTAATAATTGCCGCTTCGGCAGTAGTTGGGTCTCCAGCAACTGCAGTTAGCCCGCTAAGTAAAGTTTGCAAAGCTGTTAGTTCTGTAGTTTGTTCGTCTACTTGTTTTTGTAACATTTCGGCAATACCTTCAAAATATCCGGTTACATCGGGGTTTTCCCCTAACATTAATTCCATTTGAGCGATATCGGTTTGTTTACCAATAACTTGCTGAGCCAGACTATAATAATCATTCATAGCCCACCCGTATTTATCCATGTATTCGCCAGCTTCGTCAAGACCACTGGTTGCGACATATTTTGCCATATCGGCCAGTGCCTTTTCCAAGTCTAATTCAGCCTGTACCAATTGCTTTTCATATTGCTTGGCCTGTACCTCAAACCAAGCCAGATCTTCTTCCAATTGAAGTTCCATTCTTGCAATACTGATAGAATCCATTGCAGCGTCGTAGCTAACTTGCTGCTCCTGGCTAAGCAAGGCCAACGCTCGCATAGCTTCATTGTATGCCAAATCGGCTTCATTATCTTGGAGATTTAAAGCATTCATTGCCGCAGTATAGGCATCTTGTTCAGTAATCCTCAAAATTGCCAGTGCATTTAAAGCCTCCTGATGAGTAAGAGCCATTTCCTGTGCGGCAATATTATTTTCTTCAGATTGCAATTTCAGGGCATTCATAGCCTCGTCGAAATTATTCAAAATAGACTGTGCGGCATTTTGTAAATCCTGCATAGCTGTTTTGCTGTTTAGCAAATCTACTTGTGCTTGTCGAAGCGCACTAACCTCAGGTGCGACTTCGTCGTCAACACACGAGCTTAATAATACACTAACAGCCAAAAAAACTGTTAGGAACTTGTAACCAAAATAATTTTTCATCTTCATGATTTGTTAAGATTATTAAACATTAAAAAATTCATTTTTGCCCAACTAAGTGAGCTATCACTATTTCCGCTTCAATCAGCCTTCTATCATTTCACATTACAAACCTTATTTGTCGCTCTGGATGTAATTAGTGTGTCGCGCAAAATTTCTTTTTTTTGGTAGTTATGAATAATATCAGGCTAATCATTTCGTTTTTTTCAAAATCCTTTACAATGCTGTTTCAATACTTTTTATATTCCCATAAGTATTTTAAATGGCACCAGTTAATAACTTATAGGTGCCTGTTACAAACCAATTGGTAACGGTTAATAACCTGTTGACGCCTTTCAACCACTGACATTCACAATTTGGTTGTTATCAGCCTCTACTTTTCATACAATTTACATTGATATATATGACATGCGTGCTTAATAGTATCCGATTGGTATGCAATAGTTGATTCAAGTGTTGAAACGATTTTTGTGTAACATCGGTCATAAAAGTAACGAGTCGTCATTTAAAACTGATTGAGAAAATGTCTGAATTATTGAAGCCATGTTTTTTATGATCGAAACAATAGTTTCTAACAACCAAACACTTACAACCACACTTATTGATTTTTGGCGTTTATATAAATTACATATACTCAATTTATTGACACAGTTTTTTTTATTATTAACGACTACATTTTCTTCAACGAACTGTGCTTTATTCAAAAATGGATTTACTATATTGCGTAAAACAAAAGCTAAAAAATAAAAACCCAATCAAATTTTAGACTAATGCCTTACCTCGAAATTTTTATAATCGATGATGAACCCGATGCAGGACATCTACTACAGAATTTATTAAAAGAGTATTCTGTTATACAGATAAAAGAAGTATTTACCAATGCATTGCATGCACTTGATGCGGTAATTATACGACAGCCACAGGTAATTTTTTTGGATATTGACATGCCAGAGATAAACGGCATAGAGTTTTTGCAAGAGGTAAACAAGTATTCGCCAAACACTAAAGTGATATTTGTTACCGCTTTTAAGCATTATGCACTGGAGGCTATACATAACAACGCATTCGATTATATTTATAAACCTGTTTCGAAAGCAGAATTACGACGGGTGGTTTATAAAATTATAAATGCAATTAACGGCGAGAAACCGAAATTAACCGCCGAAGCCAATTCAAAAGTTTTATTAAAGACTGCCGAAGGACACCACTATATTGACACAGAACAGATATTGTTCCTGGAAGCCGACAGTAATTACACCAACTTGATATTAAAAGATGGCAAGAAACTATTAACGAGCGTAAACCTTGGCAAATTACACAAACAGTTACCAGAAACTGAATTTGTACGCATAAGCCGCAAACATATCATAAACAAAAACTATCTATTGTTTATGAATTTTTGTAAACGATACTGTATTATTTCAAACAACCAAGAAGAACATCAATTGGAAGTAAGTATTAAAATGAGAGACTTAAAACATGAGTTAAGTTAACAGAATTTGTTAGCCATATTCATCTCAACTAACCTATATCAAGAATCCACCATTCAATCCATTGTGAAAGCCAGAATAAAAACCATAGTTTCCAATCCACATCTGCAATCAGCTCTAGTGGGAATACTGGTAATCCTTTTGGTTTATTTTAGTTGGGATGAACCTATAAAAAGGTTTAACGTAAAGGTTGATCCTTTTGAAAAGTATACAACAGAGGAAGTATTATGGTTTATTGATGACTTTGACGGTGACGGGAATAGCGAAAGAATCAGGTGTTTTAAGGCTATGGATGCAGAGTCGATAGATCTGGTTTCATACGATAATAATGGCAATTTGTTAGATCATTACCATTATGAAGGTTCAGATTGGAATTACACCTTGGTTCCTGAGATATATGACATTAACGAAGATGGGATAAAAGAACTATTATATTTTTCTGTTCTGAATGATTCAATCTTCTTTAATGCTATCAATTTACACTCATTCGAGTTATCTATCGATCATCACTATTTCAACACCTTTGAGCGTAAGAGAGACAACTACGCATACGCTTCAGAGTTCCTTAACTTCGGAGACTTTAACAATGACGGTACTAATGAACTGTTTTTTGTCTTCGACGCCGGATTTGGGTTGTATCCCCGTGGGGTTTTCAAGATTGAATTCCCATCTTTAAAAATATCAGCCTCCCCCACAGATCACATGTTAGTTATAGATATAAATTTTGTCGATTTGTTCAATGATGGTACTCCTGAAATACTATGTTCAACCTCCGCTCCTGATAATTCAATCGATTTGAATAAATTGTCAGATACATGCAGTTATATAACCGTTCTGGACTATAACCTAAAACCTTTATTTGATCCTATTCCAATGCAAGGCAGGTATTCTTCAATCAAGTGTATTCCGAACACTAATGATTCTACTTTCTTCGCCTGTTATTATTGTCGCTCCAACAGTACTGTGCCACTGCGACTTATGATGCTAGATTATGAAGGTCAATTAATAACAGAAAAGAAGTGGAAAAACATATCTAATCCAGAGAATCTACAAGTTGACCTAAATATTATTAATAAAATACCGTATCTAATTATTAAAGACATTAGTCGAATCCGTTTAGATAAAGGTATAAACCCATTACCAGCCGATCTCAATCCAAGAAAAGAAAATCCTCTTCTTGGTATTCCAATTCCCTATGATTTTAGTGGAGACGGATCGTCAGAGTTACTTTTCTGTAATATGAAATACCAAGCAATAATCTATGATGAGGAAACCAAGGATAAAGTTGAATTTGAATTTCCCTTTCCATTAAAATATGGTCTAAAAATCTACCCGTTTTATGAAAATGGAAAAATAACTAAACATGTAATTACTACTGTTGGTGGATTTATATTTCTAGAATATTCCAGAAATGAAATGTATTTCCTTCTATACTTGATCTATATATTTCTTTTCATTTCCGTTTCGGGTCTGATAAGACTAATGTTTTATTTTCAAAAAACAAGTATTGAACGAAAATGTAATACCGAAAAACAATTAACTGAGCTTCAGTTTAATTCGGTGAAAAACCAGTTGAATCCACATTTTTTGTTTAATGTGTTGAATTCTGTGGCTTTGATGATTAACGAAAATAAATCTGATGAAGCGTACGACTTTTTATCACTTAATTCGCGTATGATACAGAGGATGATGAATGATGCTAAAGAGGTGAAACGCTCTTTGAAAAATGAGATTCAATTTACTAAGGACTACGTGAGTGTTCAAGAACATCGTTTTAAAGATCGCTTTAAAGCAGTATTTGAGATTGCCCCGGATGTGAATCTTGATTTTCAGGTGCCTAAAATGTGTATCCATACCTATGTTGAGAACGCCATAAAACATGGATTTCGCAACACTAAGGATGGTGGTCGTCTTAGAATCAGCGTTGAATCTGTTTCTCATGGTATATCAATCACTATAGAAGATAATGGCATGGGACGAAAAGCAGCTTCCGTATATAAAACCAACTCAGGAAATGGAGTTAATATTATGAATGAGTTCTACCAGTTATTTGAAAAATACCATGGATATAAAATTGATTTTGCCATTGAGAATATTCATCCTTTTGGGACGATAGTGAAACTGTTAGTTATAGTTCCATAAGTTATAATAGCGTAATAAACCGCCTTAAAAGCATTTAAGGAACCGATCCAATTCTAAGTAAACTCACTCGCATCACCCTGCTACTGCGCGTGTCCTCACGCGTGGTTTATTTCGGCTATATAATCTCGCGGCGGCAGGACTGAACAGCGCCACCTCCCCCTGGCAGGGATTGCAGCGGTAGCTTGCCGCAATGTTTGGCCTATTGACTCCGGGCAATTGGGAGCGACCACAGGGAGCTAGCCAAATGCCTTTGATGGACCTGCCAAACGCAAGGCAACTTTAGCGGAAAGCCCGATCACCAGTAAAAACAAATACGATTGGGTATTAGCTATTGGGTATTAGAAAAAGGATGTCATCAGTTTGATTTGAAACATAGACGGATCACATCCTTTACCTTTTATAAATGAAAAAGCCGATTCGTCAAATGACGAACCGGCTTTTCAATATGATAAAGAAAATTATTAGTCTTCTTTCTTTTCTTCATCAGCTGACTCATCAGCTTTAGGCTCTTCGGTTGCTTCTTCAGCATCGGCTAATGGTGCGGCTTGTGCAGCTACAGCATTTTCCTCTTTGTCCATTGCTCCTTCTTCCGTTTTTGTTTCAACTGCCGTATTAACATCGGCTAAAGGTGCAGCCTGAGCAGCAACTTCAGTTGCTTTTTTAGCACTACCACGACGCGAACGACGTTTTTTAGGTGCAGCAGCTTCTTCTTTTGCAGCCAACATAGCTTCATTGAAGTCAACCAACTCGATGATACACATATCAGCGTTGTCGCCTAAACGGCTACCGGTTTTAAGAATACGAGTGTATCCTCCCGGACGGTCAGCAACTTTAACAGCTACTTCGCGGAACAATTCCGATACGGCATCTTTGTCTTGCAGGTAGCTAAAAACTACCCTGCGAGAGTGTGTAGTATCTTCTTTTGCCTTAGTAATCAGTGGCTCAACGTACATACGCAATGCTTTCGCTTTTGCAACAGTAGTTGAAATTCTCTTATGAGCGATAAGTGAACTTGCCATGTTTGCCAACATCGCTTTACGATGTGGTGCTTTACGGCCTAAGTGATTAAATTTCTTATTATGTCTCATTGCCTTTTACTCCTTATCAAGTTTATACTTGGAAATATCCATTCCAAAATTCAGTCCCATGTTATCTAAAAGGTCATCCAATTCGGTTAACGATTTTTTACCAAAGTTTCTGAATTTCAGCAGGTCGTTTCTGTTGTAGGTAACCAGGTCTCCTAATGTATCTACATCCGCAGCTTTCAAACAATTCAAAGCACGAACCGAAAGATCCATATCAACCAGTTTAGTTTTCAACAACTGACGCATGTGCAGTACTTCTTCGTCAAACTCTTCGTTTGCAAATTTCTCATCCGTATCAAGAGTGATCTTTTCGTCTGAGAATAGCATGAAGTGATAAATCAGAATTTTAGCTGCTTCTTTTAATGCATCTTTTGGGTGAACAGAACCATCGGTAGCAATATCCAGAACTAATTTTTCGTAGTCGGTTTTTTGCTCAACACGATAGTTTTCAACAGCGTATTTTACCTTTTTAATTGGTGTGTAGATCGAGTCGATCGGAATTACACCAAATTCTTCTTCAACCGGCTTGTTTTCAACAGCAGGAACGTAACCACGTCCTTTGCTGATGTTCAACTCCATCTGAATTTTTACGTCCGACTCCATTCTACAAATTACCAACTCTGGATTCAGTACTCTGAAACCGGTCATAAATTTGTTAATGTCGCCTGCAGTAAATTCTTCCTGGCCGCTGATTGAAATAGATACCTTTTCGCTGTCAAAATCTTCCACCTCGTTTTTAAAACGAACTTGCTTCAGATTAAGGATAATATCAGTTACATCTTCAATAACTCCTTTAATCGTAGAAAACTCATGGTCAACACCTTCAATTTTAACAGTTGTAATTGCATAGCCTTCCAACGACGATAACAGAATACGACGAAGTGCATTACCAATTGTAATACCGTATCCCGGTTCCAGGGGACGAAACTCGAATTGTCCGAACTTGTCATCGGATTCTAACATTATTACCTTGTCAGGCTTTTGGAATGCTAATATTGCCATAATATTCTAAGTAATTTTATTATTTTGAATACAACTCTACGATTAGTTGCTCTTTGATGTTTTCTGGAATCTCTTCACGTTCCGGAATGTTCAGAAATTTACCAGCCATTTCTTGACCGTCCCATTCTAACCATTCGTACTGTGAGCTTCTGCGCGATTGCAATGAGCCAGTAATTTCTTCCAGCGATTTTGATTTCTCGCGAACGCCAATAACGTCGCCAGATTTAACCGTGTACGATGGAATATTTACTAATTTTCCGTTAACAGTAATATGTTTGTGTGATACAAACTGACGTGCCGCGGCACGAGTTTTAGCAATACCCATACGGAATACTACGTTGTCGAGACGAGACTCTAACAACTGAAGTAATACTTCACCGGTTACACCTTTAGCAGCTTGCGCTTTTTTGAAAAGTGTGCGGAATTGTCTTTCTAATACACCGTAAGTATATTTTGCCTTTTGTTTCTCTTTTAACTGCTGCCCGTATTCCGAAGTTTTTCTTCTTTTAGAAGATAAACCGTGCATCCCCGGAGGGTAGTTTTTGTGTTCAAAAACTTTATCCGGTCCGAAGATAGGTTCTCCGAATTTACGAGCGATTTTTGATTTTGGTCCTCTATATCTTGCCATTTCCTTTTCGTTTTAAAATTAAACTCTACGTCTTTTAGGTGGCCTGCAACCGTTGTGCGGAAGCGGTGTTACATCTACAATTTCAGTAACCTGGATACCAATAGTAGCCATTGCTCTGATTGCTGATTCACGACCGTTACCAGGTCCTTTAACATATACCTTAACTTTACGTAGTCCAAGGTCATAAGCAGTTTTAGCACACTCTTCTGAAGCTACCTGAGCCGCATAAGGAGTATTCTTTTTAGAACCACGGAATCCTTTTTTCCCAGCTGACGACCAAGAGATTACCTCTCCGTTCATATTTGTCAGCGTAATGATAATATTGTTGAAAGACGAATGGATGTGAGCCATACCATTGGCTTCAACAACCACAGTTCTCTTTCTACTTGATCCTGTTTTTTTTGCCATAACTCAAATTCCTTATTTAGTGGCCATTTTTTTATTCGCAACAGTTTTACGTTTACCTTTACGGGTACGTGCGTTGTTTTTTGTGCTCTGTCCACGAACCGGTAAACCGATACGGTGACGGATACCACGGTAACAACCAATATCCATTAAACGCTTAATGTTCATCTGAACTTCAGATCTTAGCTCACCCTCTACCTTGAAGTTATCACCGATAACTTCACGTACAGCTGCTAAATCTTCGTCCTTCCAATCCTGTACTTTCAGGTTAGTGTCTACACCTGCTTTTTCAAGGATTGTGATGGCTCTGCTGCGGCCAATACCATAAATATAGGTAAGAGCAACCTCACCTCTTTTATTACTTGGAATATCAACACCTACTATACGTGCCATAAAATTCTTCTTTTAAAAGATTAATTACCCCTGACGTTGTTTAAACTTAGGGTTCTTTTTATTAATCACATACAAACGTCCTTTTCTGCGAATAATTTTGCAGTCTTCGCTACGTTTTTTAACTGAAACACGAGTTTTCATCTTAATTATTTTTTTAATTTTTTGTATCGATGTCCGACGTTTGTCGGGACTCGTTTCATATACAATTTTTAGTTTTTGTACCTAAACGTAATTCTACCTTTAGTTAAATCGTAAGGAGACATTTCGACCTTAACTTTATCCCCTGGCAAAATTTTAATATAATGCATTCTCATCTTCCCGGAGATGTGTCCTGTTATAACATGACCATTTTCCAGTTCAACCCTAAACATTGCGTTTGATAATGCTTCTATAATTGTTCCATCTTGTTCTATGGAAGGTTGTTTTGCCATAAAATTCTCTTTTAATTTTTTTGAATAAGTTTATACTAATATCTCTTTTACAATTTGTCTTACATTCCTCCAAGTCCCGGACGACCTTTAATTCGGCCTGATTGCATCAAACCGTCGTAATGGCGCATCAACAGGTGACTTTCAATCTGCTGTAATGTATCTAACACAACACCAACAAGAATTAGCAGCGATGTACCACCGTAAAACAGGGCAAACGACTGGCTGATTCCAATCATCATGGCAAATGCCGGCATAATAGTCACTAATCCTAAGAAAATAGAACCAGGTAATGTTATACGAGACATAACAGTATCAAGAAATTCAACAGTTTTCTTTCCTGGCTTAACACCCGGAATAAAACCACCGTTTTTCTTCATATCTTCTGCCATTTGGGTTGGGTTAATAGTAATAGCGGTGTAAAAATACGTAAAAGCTACCACTAATAAAAATTGTGTTAAATTATACCAAAGACCTGTGATGTTTGATAAGGCAGCCGCCACACCACGCAGATTTTCAGAATTAGCAACACCAACAATCGTAATAGGCACCATCATAATTGCTTGCGCAAAAATGATTGGCATTACACCTGCAGCATTAACTTTCAGAGGGATGTACTGACGTACTCCGCCATATTGTTTGTTACCAACAATTCGTTTCGCATATTGTACCGGAATCCTACGGGTTCCCTGTACTAAGGCAATTGATGCCATGAATACGATAAACAGGATAACAAACTCTACCAGGAACATTACTAAACCTCCACCATTGATTCGCGATCCAAATTCCTGAACCACGGCCATTGGTAAACGGGCAATAATACCAATCATAATGATTAAGGAGATACCATTACCAATTCCTTTATCGGTAATTCGCTCTCCTAACCATAACACAAACATCGATCCTGCTGTTAAAATCACAATGGAAGGGGCGTTAAACCATATTCCTTGCATTGCGAAAGCCGAATCGGGTAATTGCATGTGTAGATTAGTGAGATATGCCGATGCCTGCGGAATCAGAATTAACACGGTTAAATAACGTGTAATCTGATTTATTTTCCTTCTTCCTGACTCTCCCTCTTTCTGCAACCTCTGGAAATAGGGAACTGCGATACCCATTAACTGGATAACAATTGAGGCAGAAATATACGGCATGATTCCTAAAGCAAAGACAGAAGCCTGTGCAAACGCACCACCCGAAAACATGTTAATCAATCCCAGCAATCCGTCAGAAGTCTGATTTTGCAGGTTTTGTAACTGTGCCGGATCAATTCCCGGAAGCGAAACAAACGATCCTAACCTGTAAATTAACAGGAAAAACATTGTTGTTCCAATTCTGAACCTTAGATCTTCAATCTTATAAATATTCTTTAGGGTCTCAATAAATCGTTTCATTGCGGTTTAAGCTATTTCGGTTGTTCCTTCTAATTTTTCTATTGCTTCTTTCGCGCTTTTTGAAAATGCAGCGGCTTTAACTTCTAATTTTTTAGTTAAAGTACCTCCGCCAAGAATTTTGATCTTGTCGTTTTTCGACGCGATGCCTGCGTTAACCAAGGATTCTTTGTCAATTACAGTCAGGTTCTTTTTAGTTGCAAGGTTCTCAAGTACATCAAGGTTGATTGCTTTGTATTCAACACGATTGATGTTTTTAAATCCCATTTTTGGAACTACACGTTGCAAAGGCATTTGACCACCTTCGAAACCGATTTTTCTTGAGTAACCTGAACGCGACTTTTGACCTTTGTGACCACGAGTTGATGTGCCGCCACGGCCTGAGCCCTGACCACGACCAATTCGTTTTGTAGTTTTAGTCGATCCTTCTGCAGGTTGTAAGTTACTTAAATTCATCTTATTAAATATTTTTATATTCAATTGAATAAGATGGAACGGGTCTCGAGTGCTCGAGACCCGTTTCATAATTTCAATAGTTTGAAATATTACTTAACTTCTTCAATATTCAGTAAATGTCTCAATTTGTTAGCCATACCAACAATTTGAGGAGTAGCTTCGTGAACAACAGTTTGGTTCAATTTTTTCAAACCTAACGACTCCAATGTTGCTTTTTGTCGTTTTGTTGAACCGATACCACTTTTTACTTGTGTTATTTTTAATTTAGCCATAACTGTGTTATCCTTTAAAAACTTTTTCAACTGATACACCTCTGTGTTCTGCTACCATATATGCATCCCTTAACTCTGTCAAAGCTGTCATTGTAGCTTTTACCAGGTTGTGTGGGTTTGACGATCCTTTTGACTTAGCCAAAACGTCGTGAATACCGGCACTTTCCAGTACTGCACGCATCGCACCACCAGCCTTAAGACCGGTACCCGACGAAGCAGGTTTTAACAGGACGTTTGCACCACCGAATTTAGCGATTTGTTCGTGAGGTATAGTTCCGTTAATTACCGGAATTTTTACCAGGTTCTTTTTAGCTGCGTCAACACCTTTTGAAATTGCAGTAGTAACTTCACTTGCTTTTCCAAGGCCCCAACCTACAATTCCATCCTCGTTTCCAACGATAACAATGGCAGAAAAACTAAATGTACGTCCACCTTTTGTTACTTTGGTTACACGGTTAATGGCTACCAACCTGTCTTTTAACTCCAGGTCGCTCGTTTTTACTTTATTACTTACTTTCGCCATAATATTAGAATTTAAGGCCACCTTCACGGGCAGCGTCAGCTAATTGTTTTACTCTACCGTGGTATAAATTACCACCTCTGTCGAATACAACTTCAGTAATTCCGGCTGCCAGAGCTTTCTCAGCAATTGCTTTACCAACCATTGCAGCTTTTTCAGTTTTTGTTCCGCTTGCTTCAGCGATACCTTTATCTGAAGATGATACTGCCAATAAAGTTGTTCCTTGTGCATCGTCGATAACCTGAACGTAGATTTGTTTGTTACTTCTGTAAACATTTAATCTTGGACGTTCTGCTGTGCCGGAAACAACTGTGCGTACGCGACTTTTTATTCTTGCTCGCCTTTGAACTTTTGTTAATGCCATAATAATTAATCTTTTAAAAAATTATTTTGCAGCGGCTTTACCAGCTTTACGCCTCAATTCTTCGCCAACAAACTTAATACCTTTTCCTTTGTAAGGTTCAGGTTTACGGAATGATCTGATTTTCGCAGCCACCTGACCAATTAATTGTTTGTCGTGACTTTTCAGGGTCACGGTTGGAGTACTACGTTTATCAGATACAGCCTCTACTTTTACTTCAGATGGAAGTTGCAGGTATGTATGGTGAGCAAAACCTAATACAAGGTCAAGTACGTTATCTGGCAGAACTTCTGCACGGTAACCTACACCTACTAACTCTAACTTAATTTCGTATCCTTTTGATACACCTTCCACCATGTTATTGATCAAAGATCGGTACAGTCCGTGCATTGACTTTTCACGTTTTGATTCGCCGTTTCTTTTTACTTCGATAGTTGCATCTTCTACAGCTACCTCGATTAGCGGATCAACTTGCTGAGTCAATTCACCCAGAGGACCTTTTACGCTAACAACATTGTCGTTAACTTTTACTTCTACTCCTGCTGGTATTGAAATGGGTAATTTTCCTATTCTTGACATGACTGTTCCTCCCTATTAATACACGTAACATAAAACTTCTCCACCTACATTAAGCTCGTGAGCTTCTTTATCGGTTATTACACCTTTCGAGGTAGAGATTATTGCTATGCCTAAACCATTTAGCACACGTGGAATACTTGCTGAATCGCAGTATTGACGTAAACCTGGTTTACTAATGCGTTCTAACGCTTTTATTGCAGATACTTTTGTTTCTGGATTGTATTTCAACGCAATTTTAATATTACCCTGAACGCCAACACCTTCTTCAAATTTGTAGTTTAAGATATAACCTTTCTCTTTTAAGATTTTGGTCATTTCCTTTTTTAAGTTCGAAGCTGGAATGTCAACTACACGGTTTTTTGCCATAATTGCATTTCTTACCCTTGTCAGATAATCTGCTATTGGATCTGTTACTTTACTCATTTTTCAAGTTTCTTTTAACGATTACCAACTTGCCTTTTTAACTCCGGGAATTAAACCGTTTGAGGCCATTTCCCTAAAATCAATCCTGCTGATACCGAATTGGCGCATATATCCTTTCGGACGTCCGCTTAATTTACATCGGTTGTGCAAACGCACTTTCGACGAGTTTTTAGGTAGTTTTTGCAAACCTTCCCAATCGCCTTCAGCTTTCAGCTTGGCACGTTTTTCGGCGTATTTCTCAACTAATTTTGCACGTTTCACTTCGCGTGCCTTCATTGATTCTTTAGCCATTACTAGTTCTTTTTAACGTTTTTAAATGGTAAACCTAATTCTTTCAACAAAGCAAAACCTTCTTCATCGGTTTTTGCAGAAGTGACAAAGGTAATATTCATTCCGTTGATCTTACTTACTTTATCAAGCAAGATCTCCGGGAAAATTATTTGTTCCGGAACGCCAAGTGTGTAGTTTCCACGGCCGTCCATTTTGCTTTCGATACCTTTAAAGTCGCGAATACGTGGCAGTGCCACAGCAATTAAACGATCTAAGAATTCATACATTTGGTCGCGACGTAATGTAACACGCACGCCAATTGGCATTTTCTTTCTCAATTTGAAATTAGAGATATCCTTTTTCGACATTGTTTGTACGGCTTTCTGGCCGGCTATCATTGTCATTTCGGTTTGAGCTACGTCGATCAGTTTTTTGTCGGCGATTGCTGCTCCAACACCCTGGTTAAGGATGATTTTTTCTAATTTCGGAACCTGCATAACAGAAGAGTAATCATACTCCTTCTTTAAAGCAGGGATTATTTCTTCCTGATATTTCTTCTTAAGAGTTGGTACGTAAGCCATTACTTAATCTCCTCTCCTGATTTTTTCGAAATACGAACTAATTTACCATCGTCATTCAATTTCTTTCCTACACGTGTAGCTTCACCTGTTTTAGGATCAACCAACATAAGGTTAGAAATATGCACCGGTGCTTCCTGTTCAATGATACCTCCCTGTGGCGCTTCCGCGTTTGGTTTGGTATGCTTTTTCATCATGTTAACACCTTCAACTATTGCTCTGTCGGTTTTTCGGATCACTTCCAGTACACGACCTTTTTGGCCTTTACTGTTACCAGCGATCACAACCACAGTGTCACCTTTTTTTATGTGTAACTTTTTCTGCATTTTGAGCTTTTTTCTTTTTACAATACTTCTGGAGCGAGTGAGATAATTTTCATATTCTTCTCGCGTAATTCACGTGCTACAGGCCCGAAAATACGTGTTCCACGCATTTCTCCAGCGTTATTAAGAAGTACTACTGCGTTATCGTCGAAACGAATATAAGAACCATCCTGACGACGGTTTTCTTTTTTCGTACGTACAACAATTGCGCGTGATACAGTACCTTTTTTCATCTCGCCTCCGGCAAGTGCACTTTTTACAGTAACCACAACAGTGTCGCCCAATGTCGCATAACGTTTACGTGTTCCGCCTAATACACGAATCACTAAAACTTCTTTTGCTCCACTGTTATCGGCTACCGAACATCTTGATTCTTGTTGTACCATGATTACTTAGCTCTTTCAATTATTTCAACTACTCTCCAACATTTGGTTTTACTTAAAGGACGAGTTTCCATAATCCTTACAGTATCTCCAACGTTGCAATCATTTTTCTCATCGTGGACATGGAATTTGGTAGTTTTGTTAACGAACTTACCATAGATTGGGTGCTTTTCTTTGTGTTTTTCGGCAACCACAATCGACTTATCCATTTTATCACTAACAACGACCCCGATTCTCTCTTTTCTGAGATTTCTTTCTTTATTTTCCATCGTTGAATTACTTCTGATTTTCGTTTAATTCTCTTTCGCGAAGAATTGTATTCAACCGTGCGATCGTTGCTTTAGTTTCCTTTAACTTGTAAGGATTTTCAAGCGGCGATACGGCATGATTCAATCTTAGGCGAATAAGATTTTCTTTTTCAATCTGTAGACGCTCAACGATTTCGTTGTTTGTCATTTCTTTGATTTCACTTACTTTCATGATTCACCTAATTTTATTCTTCAACATAATCACGTCTAACCATAAACTTTGTTTTTACCGGTAGTTTTTGAGCGGCAAGTCTTAAAGCTTCTTTAGCGACTTCTAACGAAACACCATCAGCTTCAATAATAATGCGACCCGGAGCTATCGGAGCAACAAATCCTTCAGGAGCACCTTTACCTTTACCCATCCTTACTTCGGCTGGCTTTTTGGTAATCGGTTTATCGGGGAATACGCGAATCCAAATTTGTCCACGACGTTGCATGTAACGTGTTACCGCAACCCTGGCAGCTTCAATCTGCCTACCGGTAAGCCACGATTCTTCCAACGACTTTATTCCAAATGAACCGAATGCTAATTGGTTTCCGCGTTGAGCGTTTCCTTTAATTCGGCCCTTTTGTACTCTTCTAAATTTTACTTTTCTTGGCTGTAACATCCTTTTTTAGATTATGAGTGTTAAACCACTATTTTCTACGACGGTTACGGTTACCACCACCACCTCTGTTTCCACCACGTCCGGACTTTTGTCCGAGGTTAGGAGAAAGGTCGCGATTTCCGTATACCATACCTTTACAAATCCAAACTTTAATTCCAATAAGTCCGGTTTTTGTTAATGCTTCTGCCAATGCGTAGTCAATATCTGCACGCAAAGTATGTAGCGGAGTACGGCCGTCTTTATACATTTCAGAACGTGCCATTTCTGCTCCGTTTAACCTACCCGAAACCAAAACTTTGATTCCTTCGGCTCCCATTCTCATGGTTGAAGCAATGGCCATTTTAACTGCCCTGCGGTAAGCAATCTTACCCTCAAGCTGACGCGCAATGTTATTTGCAACGATCTTAGCATCAAGTTCAGGACGTTTAATCTCGAAAATGTTGATTTGAACCTCTTTTTTGGTAATCTTTTTTAATTCTTCTTTCAGTTTGTCAACTTCTTGACCGCCTTTACCAATAATAATACCAGGGCGAGAAGTATGTACGGTGATGGTGATCAGCTTCAAGGTACGTTCAATAACGATTCTTGAAATGCTGGCTTTGGCCAAACGAGCGTTCAGGTATTTCCTGATCTTATGGTCTTCAACCAGCTTGTCGCCGTAATTATCACCACCGAACCAGTTTGAATCCCATCCTTTGATGAATCCCAAACGATTTGCTATCGGATTTACTTTTTGTCCCATGAATATTAATTAAGGTTTTCTTCAACAACACTTTCCTTACTATCTACGTAAATAGTCACGTGATTCGAGCGTTTTCTGATACGGTGTGCGCGACCCTGGGGAGCCGGGCGTAAACGTTTCAAAATACGACCTGAATCTACCATGATTTGTGATACGTAAAGTTCACTTTCCTCTAAACGAACTCCTTCGTTTTTAGCTTGCCAATTGGCAATGGCTGAAAGCAAAAGTTTCTCTACCCTGCGTGATGCTTCTTTTGAAGAATACTTCAATACATCTAAGGCTTTATTAACCTCCATTCCGCGGATCATATCGGCTACAAGCCTCATTTTCCTGGGAGATGTAGGGCAGTTGCGTAAAACAGCAAAATATTGTTGTTTTTTCTCTTCTTTTCTTTTCTCAGCTGCTAGTCTTTTTCTGGCACCCATTGTACTTACTTTTTAAATATTAATGCCTATCTTTTCTTATTACCAGCATGCCCCCTGAATGTACGGGTTGGAGCAAATTCGCCCAAACGGTGTCCCACCATGTTTTCGGTGACATAAACCGGGATGAACTTGTTTCCATTATGTACTGCAATAGTGTGTCCTACAAAATCAGGAGAAATTACTGATGCTCTGGCCCAGGTTTTCACAACCGATTTTTTGTTCGATTCATTCATAGCTACAACTTTACGTTCTAACTTGAAATCGATAAATGGGCCTTTTTTTAATGAACGACTCATAATTTATTCCTCTTTACTATTTTTTCCTACGTTCTACAATATACTTGTTGGAAGCTTTTTTCTTCGAACGGGTTTTATAACCTTTCGCAAGCAAACCTTTACGTGATCTTGGGTGTCCTCCTGAATTTTTGCCTTCACCACCACCCATTGGGTGATCGACAGGGTTCATTACAACACCACGAACACGAGGTCTTCTTCCTAACCAACGAGAGCGACCGGCTTTACCCGATTTCTCGATGTTATGTTCTGTATTTCCAACCGTACCTACTGTAGCCCTGCAGGACGTAAGTACCATACGAGATTCGCCTGATGGCAATTTTAAAATTGCATATTTGCCATCACGTGAGGTCAATTGTGCATAAGCACCTGCACTACGCGCCATAACTCCACCCTGTCCGGGATGAAGTTCAATGTTATGAACCAAAGTACCAAGAGGTATTTCAGCCAGGGGAAGACAATTCCCAACTTCAGGTTCGATTCCAGTACCGCTCTTTACAGTTTGGCCAACTTGCAACCCGTTAGGCGCAATCATGTAACGTTTTTCACCGTCTTCGTATTTCAGAAGAGCGATGCGAGCAGTACGGTTTGGATCGTACTGAATTGAATCGACAACAGCTGCAACACCGTCTTTATCGCGCATAAAGTCGATAATACGGTATTTGCGTTTATGTCCCCCGCCTATATACCTCATTGTCATTCGTCCCTGGTTATTACGACCACCGGACTTTTTAATGGGCTCTAACAATGATTTTTCAGGCGTAGATGCAGTAATGGTATCAAAAGCGCCAATTACTTTGTGCCTTTGACCCGGAGTTACTGGTTTCAGTTTTCTTACTGCCATAATACTAATTAATTATATACGATTATATATTACTATAAAAGTCAATACTATCTCCTTCGACCAAAGTAACAATGGCTTTTTTGTATGCCGCTGTTTTACCGGTAATAATACCGCCTTTGGTGTATCTCGATTTTACTTTACCACCATAAACCATGGTGTTTACGTTTTCAACCGAAACGTTGTAAAGATCTTCAACCGCTTTTTTAATCTCAGGTTTACTTGCATTGCGAGCTACCACAAAACCGTAACGGTTAAAACGTTCCGACTGGTCGGTCATTTTTTCTGTAACTAATGGTTTTACTAAAATTTCCATCTTTTTTTATCCGTTAAAGTTTAAATGCTTCTTCAATTTTCGCAACAGATCCTTCGCAAAGAACAATCGCCTTTGCATTCAAAATCTGATAAGTACTTAACTCTGAAGCAGTTACAACCGATACGTCTTGCAAATTTCGCGACGACAAATATATGTTATTATTTTCAGTTGGTAAAACGAAAAGTGCCTTTTTTTCAGCAATTTGCAGATTGCTCTGTAATGCTACCATCTCTTTTGTTTTTGGAGCTTCAAAATTGAAGTCCTCAATAACAACGATGCTCTTTTCGCTTGCTTTGTAAGTTAATGCTGATTTACGGGCCAATTGCTTCACTTTTTTGTTCAGCTTAAAACCGTAGTTACGCGGACGTGGGCCAAAAATTGTACCACCACCTCGGAATAAAGGAGACTTGATGCTACCCGCACGTGCTGTACCTGTACCTTTTTGTCTTTTTATCTTTTTGGTGCTACCTGTGATTTCACCACGTTCTTTACTCTGACTTGTTCCCTGGCGTTGATTAGCCATGTATTGCTTTACATCCAAATAAATGGCGTGGTCGCTGGGCTCAATACCGAAAATCTGGTCGTTTAAAGTGACTTTCTTTCCGGTTTCTTTTCCTTCTATATTCAGTACACTTAGTTCCATTGTTTTCTAATAATTAAGTATGAACCTTTGGCTCCAGGTACCGAACCTTTTACCACTAATACATTCTTCTCAGGAATAATCTTTACTACTTCAAGGTTTTCGATAGTAATTGTTTTTCCACCGTCTCTACCAGCCATACGCATACCTTTAAATACGCGTGAAGGCCATGAAGATGCACCGATAGACCCAGGTGCTCTCAGCCTGTTGTGCTGACCGTGTGTAGCATCATTAACACCACGGAAATTGTGACGTTTTACTACACCCTGAAAACCTTTACCTTTTGAAACGCCGATAATGTCAACATAGTCCTTCTCTTCGAAGATGCTAACATCAATCTCTTGTCCCAATTCAAACTCTTCCTGATAAGTGTTATGAAACTCTACTACTTTGCGCTTTGGTGAAACACCAGCCCTTTTAAAGTGGCCAACTTCAGCTTTAGTGGCGTGCTTGTCCTTTTTCTCGCCATAAGCTAACTGAAGCGCTTCGTAGCCGTCGGTCTCTGCCGTTTTCACTTGTGTAACTACACAAGGTCCGGCCTCAATCACAGTGCATGGGATATTTTTCCCCTCAACACTGAATACGGATGTCATTCCGATTTTTTTTCCAATAATACCAGCCATTTTTTTCGACTACTTTAAATTATCAAACTTTAATTTCTACTTCAACGCCACTTGGAAGCTCCAGCTTCATTAGTGCGTCGATTGTTTTAGCGGTTGAGCTGTAAATGTCGATCAAACGTTTGTAAGATGACAACTGAAATTGCTCCCTCGATTTTTTATTTACGAAGGTTGAACGTAAAACAGTGAAAACTCTGCGGTGAGTAGGAAGTGGAATAGGACCACTTACTACAGCTCCAGTAGTTTTTACGGTTTTAACGATTTTCTCAGCCGACTTGTCTACCAAGTTGTGATCGTACGATTTAAGCTTAATCCTGATCTTTTGACTCATAAGAGAAAATTGTTATAAATTATTTTAATAAATCAACTTTTCCATTACAATCTGCCAATACTTTCTCAGCAAGGCCTCGTGGAACTTCTGCATAATGGCTAAATTCCATTGATGAAGTAGCACGACCCGAAGAAAGTGTACGCAATACTGTTACGTAACCAAATTGTTCTGACAGAGGAACTTTAGCTTCGATTACTTTTGCGTTACCCTTGCTATCCATGCTTGCAATTTCGCCACGACGACGGTTAAGGTCGGCAATAATATCACCCATGTACTCCTCTGGAGTTACAACCTCAACTTTCATAATTGGCTCAAGAAGCGCAGGTTTTGCTTTCGAAGCAGCGCTTTTAAATGCCTGACGAGCACAAATCTCGAACGATAACTGGTCTGAATCCACAGGGTGGAACGAACCGTCGAGCAGTGTTACTTTCAAGCTGTCCACAGGGAACCCTGCTAATGGACCATTTGACAATGCATCTTTAAAACCTTTTTCAACAGAAGGGATAAATTCGCGTGGAATACGACCACCTTTTACAGCATCAATAAATTCCAAACCATCTTTTCCTTCTTCTGCAGGCTCTACTTTCACAATAACATCGGCAAATTTACCACGACCACCAGTCTGCTTTTTGAATACTTCACGTAATTCAACAGATTCGGTAATAGCTTCTTTGTATGCTACCTGAGGTGCACCCTGGTTACATTCAACTTTGAACTCACGACGTAAACGGTCGACCAAAATTTCAAGGTGAAGCTCACCCATACCACGAATTACAGTCTGACCTGAATCTTCGTCGGTATTAACAACGAATGTAGGATCTTCCTCTGACAGTTTTGCCAAACCGTTTCCTAGTTTGTCTATGTCTTTTTGCGACTTAGGCTCAATAGCAATACCAATTACCGGTTCAGGGAAGTCCATGCTTTCCAGAACAATTGGGTTTTTAATATCACCTAAAGTATCACCAGTACGAATATCTTTAAAACCTACTGCAGCACAAATATCTCCTGCTGAAATAGAATCTTTTGGATTTTGCTTGTTAGAGTGCATCTGGTACAAACGCGAGATACGCTCCTTTTTACCGGTACGCGAGTTGTATACACTATCACCGGCATTCAGCGTACCTGAGTACACACGAATAAATGCCAAACGACCTACGAATGGGTCGGTCGCAATTTTAAATGCTAATGCTGCCAAAGGCTCATCAGCATCAGGGTGACGCACCACTTCTTTATCGATTACCGGATTAATACCAGTAATTTCCTCTTTATCAAGTGGTGATGGTAAGAACTCACAAACAGCATCCAGCAAACGCTGAACACCTTTATTTTTAAATGCTGATCCACACATCATTGGAATGATTACACCTTCCAAAGTTGCTTTACGGATAACAGCCATCATTTCGTCTTTAGTTATTGAGTCAGGATCTTCGAAGTAACGCTCTAAAATTGCGTCATCAACTTCTGCAACTGATTCAACCAACTTTTCTTTCCACTCTTCAGCTTGCTCTTGCAATTCTGCAGGAATCTCGCTTAGTACGTACTTTGTCCCCATTGCTGCATCGTCTTCCCAACGAACTGCTTTCATTTCTACCAGGTCGATTACCCCTTCGAAACTTTCTTCAGAACCGATAGGAATTTGCATTGGAACAGGGTTAGCACCTAATTTTTCTTTAATATCGTTATATACGTTAAAGAAATCGGCCCCCTGACGGTCCATTTTGTTTACGAATGCAATACGTGGAACGCCATACTTTTCAGCCTGACGCCATACAGTTTCCGACTGTGCCTCTACACCACCAACGGCGCAGAAAAGAGCAACGGTACCATCCAGAATACGCAACGAACGTTCAACCTCAACAGTGAAGTCAACGTGCCCGGGAGTATCAATGATGTTGATCTTATGCTCAATGTCATTATGTTTCCAGAAAGTAGTAGTTGCAGCAGAAGTAATGGTAATACCTCTTTCCTGCTCCTGCTCCATCCAGTCCATGGTAGCAGCACCATCGTGCACCTCACCAATACGGTGAGTCAACCCCGTATAAAACAGAATACGCTCTGTTACAGTGGTTTTACCGGCGTCGATGTGCGCCATAATACCAATATTCCTGGTATATTTCAGATCTTGTTTAGCCATTTTTTTAACCTATTTTCTATTTCCAATTTTACTAAACTATCCTAGAATCTGAAGTGTGCGAATGCACGGTTAGCTTCGGCCATTCTGTGTGTATCTTCTTTTCTCTTGTATGCTCCACCTTCTTCGTTGAAAGCAGCGATGATCTCAGCAGATAATTTATCAGCCATAGATCTTCCCGAACGTTTACGGGCAAACAAAATCATGTTTTTGATACTGATAGCGTTCTTTCTTTCCGGACGAACTTCCATTGGAACCTGAAAAGTAGCACCTCCTACACGGCGACTCTTAACCTCAACATTTGGAGTAATGTTCTCCAATGCTTTTTTCCAAACTTCAAGAGGTGATTGTTCAGCATCTTTCATGCGTTTCTCTACCATATCCATGGCTTCATAAAACACAGCATATGCTGTTGATTTTTTACCATCAACCATAAGGTCATTAACAAACCTGGTTACTAAAGTGTCGTTGAATTTTGGATCCGGTAAAAGGATCCTCTTCTTTGGTTTCGACTTTCTCATTTTAAAACTTTTTAGTGTTATCTAAATCGGCTGCCCTAAGGCGGTCTTCAGTTCATCTCTGGAAGACAATAGAGAGAATTCCTTACTCAACCAAACCACTGAAAATAACGTAGTTAATTACTTTTTTTACTTTCTTATTTTTTCGGTTTTTTCGCACCATATTTCGAACGACGTTGCAAACGTCCTTCAACACCCGCAGTATCCAGCGCACCGCGAATTAAGTGATAACGTACACCCGGAAGGTCTTTTACCCTACCTCCACGTACAAGCACAATTGAGTGCTCCTGAAGGTTGTGGCCCTCACCAGGAATGTAAGCATTCACCTCTTTACCATTGGTTAACCTTACCCTTGCTACTTTACGCATTGCCGAGTTTGGTTTCTTTGGCGTAGTGGTATAAACACGAACACATACTCCACGACGTTGTGGGCATGAATCTAAAGCCGGAGATTTACTCTTCTCAACTTTAGTTTGTCTTCCTTTTCTAACTAACTGTTGAATAGTTGGCATAACTACCTGTTTTTTATATAGTTAATAATCTTTATCCAAAATGGACTGCAAAATTATGCAAAAATCCTTAATTATCAATCGTTTCGAGACGAAAAAGCACACTTTTCCCCTAAAAACGGCTCGCAAAAGTACGAATTATTATTAAAGGACAATAGATTTCTACTTTTTTTTTGAAATAATTAAGATTGAAATGAGTTGAGAGAGAGAAGATTGAAGAAAAAAGCTGCAAGTATCAGCAATTACGCAAAAAGATGTAATCAAAAGGTAAAATACAACTAACAACCGAACATTGAAACCGCTTATTGCTTTATTCTTTCTTTCCAAAGCGATTTTAATGGATTAAAAATTCGCTGAATAAGCCGAAGATCCTCGGTTATAATTTCGGCCTGCCCCATTAACTGACTTTGCATTTGTAGTTCATTATCATAATTGGTTATCAAGCCATTAGGAAAAATGACCTCTACCATATAAAAGCTATCTTCGGGCACCAGCGAAACACTTTCAACTTTGCCACGCACCAAACCATATTCCATGTACGGGTAATTGTCGAATTTCACATTTACATCAAGACCTTCTTTTACCTTCCCCGATCCTCGAACAGGCAACTCTACCTTACCAATTACCTCACCAACATCTTCAGGCACGATGGTTAATACACGGTCGCCCTCGGTAATATTTTGATTTTCGGCATAAAACTTATTAAAAGTAACCACCCCATCAATTGGCGATCGCAATACATAAGTAAGAAACCAATCACTTGCCTGGCTTTTCAGGTTATTAAAGGCTTCAATTAATGCCGATTCGTACTGAATTTTATAATCGTGATATTCCTTTTCGTTTTCAATAATTTTTTGATCCAGCTCACTGATTGCAATTTGCTTTTCTGCCAAGGTTGAGCGAATACCATCGAGTTCCGATTTTTTACTCAACATTTCCGATTCAGCTTGCTCCAAAACAGTGGAAGAAACAACCTCACCGGCCAGCAGCTTTTTCTGGCGCTCGTAATTACGCAGTTTAATCTGGTATTCTTTATCGATGGCCACTTTCTGCTCCCAAAGGCGGTCATACAGAATCCGTGCATTTTTCAACTGCTCCTTATACGACTCCTCTTTCAATATATAATAGTTGCGTTGATAGAATTCATTTAACTCGCCGTAACGGGTTAAAAACTGCGAATAATACTCTTGCACTGCCCCCAGTTGCAGACTTTTATTAAAACGTTGCGAAACAGTGAAGTTTAGTGTATCAAAAGCCGGCTGAACAGTACTTATCATCTGCTCCAACTCGAGCACATCGTTATAATCTGCCGGATTTTCTATTAAGGCAATGGTTTGTCCGGATTGAACATGGTCTTTGTCTTCAACAAAAAGCTGCTCTATTTTTCCGGTTGCCCGTGCAACCAATGTCGCCGGCGGATTTTCGGTGGTAACCACAATATTCGAACGTAAAATATCAGGATAATAAAAAATAAAACTAAACAGAATGATGAGTGAGAAAATAGCTACAAACACAAGAATTCCATACCGCACAATGCGCGACGGAACTCCGCCAAGTATCTCCTGTACTTCACCGGAACGAATTTCTATTTTTTTGTCATCAGCCACTTAATCTAAAGTTTGTTTTTATTTAACGACTCACTCTATTCTATTGCTCCATTGTTAAATTGGTCTATTGTTAAATTGCTCTATTGTTAAATTATTAAATTGTTCTATTGTTAAATTGTTTTCAGCAACTTAGTACTTCAGCTTCTCGTTTGTATAGTTTATTAAATTGTAAATCTCCTTTCTAAGACCATCAAGTGTCTGAAGATATTCGTTGCTATCATGAGAAGAAATCAGCTCTCTTGCTTTCGACTTTTTTATCCAGTCGGCAACTTCCTCTAGCGATCCCATGCTAATCCTGTAAAACCGAACCTTATCCTTTTTTGAATAACGCCCAAAGCCTTCTGCGATATTCGCAGAAATTGAATCAACTGCTCTTACTAATTGTTTCCCAACTGTATCTTTCGCAAAATAATCCCAGGCTAAAACCGCCTTCCATATGTCGTTTGAAAATGTAAATGCCATTTGATAAGCACTAATCTTCTCCAATGTCAGATATTCTTTAGGCATAATCTACAATTTAACAGTTTTTCAATTTAGCAGTTTTACAATTACTAATTCCCCAATTCCAATTGATTCTTCACCAGTTGATAATATTTCCCTTGTTTTGCAATCAGTTCTTCGTGTGTTCCGCGTTCAACAATTTCACCTGTTTCGAGCACCACAATCTGATCGGCATTTTTCACCGTACTTAAACGGTGCGCCACCACAACCACAGTTTTACCAGCCGAGAATTTGTCCATATTTTCCATGATCATTTTCTCGTTATTGGCATCAAGCGCATTGGTTGCCTCATCAAAAAACAGATACTCCGGTGATTTATATATTGCGCGGGCAATCAGTATTCGTTGCTTCTGCCCCTGACTCAGCCCTACACCTTCCTGTCCAATTTTTGTATTGTAACTCAAAGGCAATGCTTCAATATAATCTTGTATGTTGGCCATTTTAACGGCATTCAACAAACGCTCCTGATCAACAAGCTCATCGTTCACCACAATATTTTTTGCAATACTGTCGGAAAAGATAAAACCATCCTGCATGACCACGCCACAGTTGTCGCGCCACATTTGCGGCGAATAATTGGACAATCGCGTTCCTCCAATTTTAATATCTCCTGCTACCGGGGGATAAAAACCGAGCAACAATTTTATTAATGTGGTTTTACCACTACCACTGGTTCCTACAATGGCTGTTGTTTTCTTTTCAGGAATTTCAAGATTGATATTATTCAAAACCTTTGGCGAACGTGGCCCTTCGTACTGAAAAACCAGGTCGTTAACCAATATTCCTTTATTTTCAGGTAAATTTCTCACATACGACTTACCGGCTTCACTCTCATCTTTTTTCTCATGGATCTCTGCCAGGCGCTCCAAACTAATCTTGGCATCCTGCGCTGTGTGCATAAAATTAATGAGCTGGCGCAATGGTGTATTCAACTGACCTATTATATATTGTATGGCCAGCATCATACCAAGTGTTAATTGGCCATTTACAACCGCAGTGGCAGAAATGATGATGATAAGAATGTTTTTTGTTTCATTAATAAATACCGAACCGGCATCCTGATATTGCTGAAGCGATAGACTCTTTACACTAACCTTGAACAAACCGGCCTGAACACGCTCCCACTCCCAGCGTTTTTGTTTTTCGTAGTTGTTCAGTTTTATCTCCTGCATCCCGTTAATGATCTGGATGAGTTTACTCTGATTTTCGGAGAGTTTACTAAAACGTTTAAAATCCAACTCGCGTCGGCGCTTCATAAATACATATATCCACACAAAGTAAAGAGCAGAACCTATAATAAATATGAAAAATATTTTCCAACTGTAAATGGCCAATACAATGGCAAAAACCACGAGACTAAAAACAGAAAATAATACCCCAATAGATTGCGCGGTTAAGAAACGCTCAATCCGATCATGATCTTCAATACGCTGCAAAATATCGCCGATCATTTTCGAATCAAAAAAGCCCAGCGGCAATTTCATCAACTTGATCAGGAAATCAGAAATAATAGAAATATTAATACGTGTACTGATGTGCAATAAAATCCACGAACGGATAAACTCAACCGACATTCGGCTGATAAATAATACCAATTGTGCAATAAGAACCAGGTAGATAAAACCAATATCCTGATTATTGATACCAATATCGACAACGCTTTGGGTTAAAAACGGCAATACCAGCTGAATACAACTTCCGAGAAAGAAACCAAGAATTAACTGAATAACGAGCTTCTTGTACGGCTTCAGATAATTAAATACAAACTGAAACCCGGTACGTTTTACTTTGTCGTCCTCACTTTGGTAAAAATCGGGAGTGGGCTGCAAAAGCAGGCAAATCCCTTTTTCTTCACCTCCAGAAACTGTTGATATCCATTTTTCGCAAAACTCTTTCTCGGTGTACTCAATGCGCCCAAATTCAGGATCGGCAACATAAACTTTACCTTTCTTAAACTGATAAACAACTACAAAGTGCTCCTGCCCCCAATGCACAATGCAGGGCAGCGGCGCCTCATTCTTTAATTGCTGAAAGGTAATCTTCACCCCCATCGAGCGCATCCCAATCGCTTCGGCAGCATCGCTAATTCCCAGCAACGACACACCTTCCCGGGTGATGTAAGAGTTTTCGCGAAGAAATTCTGTAGTGTAATGCTTCCCGTAATATTTAGCCACCATACGCAAGCAGGTAGGGCCGCAATCCATTGCATCAAATTGCTGATAAAACGGGAACTTTGACATAGCTTTCTTTTGTTGCGGAAAGATAGAAAAAAAATCAGGTCCTCATAAGCTTAGTCGTGCCATTTTATTAACTATAACATGAGGAAAACCAAATAAACCAGAGCAGGAATAAATCCCAGTAAAGACAATCGCCGTGCTGAATTCTCAAATTTTTCCTTCTCGCTTAAATAATAAAATAGTGCAACCGGCAGTACAGCAATCACTAAACTTATACCTAAAAAATCGAAAAAAGCTCCCTTTTCCGAAAGAAAACGAAATTGGTGCGCTCCATTTTTAAAATAGAAAATGGCAGCTGAAATAACGGCCGATACAAGAATTATAACTACCGGATAAATGCGGCAACAAAGATTATTTTTTTGCATGGTGCAAGATAATTATAAAGTTTTTCATTGAAACAATATAAACTTCCTGTTCATTCGTATTCCAACTGAATCCAATCAAATGTCGTCATAAGCTTTAAAAGTTATTATATTGCAATTTGAAAAGAAGTTTGCATGAAGATTCTTATTATAGAAGACGAAATAGCTCTATCCGACGCCATTTTTCAGTACCTGACCGAAGAAGGTTATGTATGCGAAACAGCCTACGATTACAATACGGCGGCCGAACATATTGAAATCCATTTTTACGATTGCATCTTGGTAGATATTAATTTGCCGGGCGGCAGCGGTCTCGATCTCATCCGGCAGGTAAAAAAGGACAATAAAAAAATGGGGATCATTATTATTTCGGCACGCGATTCGGTGGAAAACAGAATTGAAGGGCTTGAAATTGGTGCTGATAATTACCTCACAAAACCTTTTCACCTGGCCGAATTAAATGCCCACCTGAAATCGATTAACCGGCGGATAAATTTCGATGGTGACAATCATATTCTCATTAACGAAATAAAAATCCTCCCCGACTCGCACCAGGTTTTTGTAAACGACAACGAGCTGCAACTCACAAAGAAAGAGTACGAACTGCTCCAGTTTTTTGTGGCCAACAAAAACAAGGTGATCACCAAAACCGGATTGGCACAGCATCTTTGGGGCGATTATATGGACATTGCCGATTCGTATGATTTTATTTACGGACACATAAAAAACCTGCGCAAAAAACTGATAAAAAAAGGATGCACCGATTATATAAAAACCATTTACGGCGTTGGATATAAATTCGATACAGAACAATGATAAAAACAAAGATTAAACACAAAGACTCAATAACACAAAAACATTGTGCTTTTTTCGTTTAGTTTTGTGCCTTAGTGACTTTGTGTTCTATTTGAAAAGTATAGATCAGACATGCAAAAAGTATGAAACTACTCACCAAAATAAGTCTCAATTTCCTCTCCATTTCACTTTTCATTTTTCTGGTAGGGCTTATCGCTTTTTATTTTTTACTCCGACAACAAGTAAACCAAAACATAAATGTTGAGTTGCAAAAACGGCAAACCAGTATACAGAATGAATTAAAATCGGCACACTCAACTACAACGACACCAACCGATTTTGAAAAAAAAGTCGAAATAACTCCCATTCCCGCTAATCAAAATCCGAATGAGGGTTATTCCGATACGCTTATTGTGAACAACGAAACAGGCGCTTACACTGCTTACCGTCAACTACAGTTTGTTTCGGAGATTGGCGGGCAAAAATACCTGGTAAAGATCTTCAAATCGCACGCTGAAACCGACAACCTGATGGTTCGTATTATTTTATCGATGACACTGCTGGTTGTTGCCCTTATTTTAGGTTTGCTGATATTGAACCGGCACATTTCGCAAAAAACACTAAAATCGTTTTACGACACCATCAACAAAATCAAAAAATACGACCTGAACACCCACGAAGATTTTCAGTTGAAAGAAAGCGATATCGAGGAATTTAATGAGCTAAACAAGGTTTTGACTTCGATGACCGGGCGTATAAAAGACGACTATTTCAACCTGAAAGAATACACCGAAAATGCCTCGCACGAGCTGCAAACACCAATTGCCGTAATTATTTCGAAAATGGAGCTTTTGCTACAGTCTGATTGTATGCAGGAGAAAGAGCTAAAAACCATTAGCGATGCCTATGAAGCGTCCACCAAACTTTCTCGTCTAACGAATACTTTGTTGCTTCTTTCAAAGATTGGAAATCGTCAATTTCCTGAAGTGAAAAAGGTCGACTTAACACAAATCATCGACACACAGCTTTCATTCCTCGAGGACGTTATCGCAAGCAAAAAGATTTCGGTGGAAAGTCCGGACAAAGGATATTTTGTTGAAATGAATCCGTACCTGGCAGACATCCTGATTGCCAATCTGTTAAAAAATGCCATCCGCCACAATCACAAAAACGGTTCTATTTCAATAACGACTAGAGAAAAGCAGCTAACAATTGCCAACAGCGGCGAAAAAATTCAGGGAACTGCCGACGATATTTTTAAACGATTTTACAAATCATCATCATCCGACAGCTCGGTTGGATTGGGTCTTGCCATCGTTCAGAAAATATGCGAAGTATCGGGTTTTAAGGCCCTTTATTCTTATGAGAATAACCTGCACAATTTCAGCATCATTTTTCATCCGGAAACAAACAATTTTGAAGCCTGAATCTCCAAATCACCAAACCGACTAACTCCTTGTACCTCTGACACATTAATACACAACTTACAAGCGTTTGTTCAATACCCCTCCAAATCTGATTTTTTCTACAGATTTTCTACAGAATGTTTTAATAGTATTGTTTCAAAATCAAGATTTAAGCAAATCATTCATGATAGGATTACTTGGATTAAACCACAAAACTGCTCCGATAAAAGTTCGCGAAAAATTCGTGTTTTGCGAAGAAGATGTGAAGCGTTTTGTGCCGCAATTAATCGATGCAGGAATAAACGGTGCAATCGTTGTTTCGACATGCAACCGGACCGAAATATATTTTGACTACCCGGAAAAAGACATTTTTGATTGTACATCAACATTGGCAAAAATGCTTTTTGATTGGAGAAAAGCGGATAAAAGTGTGGGGGCACATTTTTACCACAAATTCCAGGACGAAGCTTCGCAACATTTATTTCGTGTAGCATCGGGCCTCGACTCGATGGCGCTGGGAGAATACCAGATTGTTGGCCAGTTGAAAGATGCTTTTGCCATTGCCGACAAATATGAGCTGCACACCCCAACGCTAATTCGCCTGTTTAACAAAGCTTTTGAGGCCGGAAAAAAAGTAAGAACAGAAACCGCACTCTCAAAAGGAGCCGTTTCAATTAGCTACGCTGCCGTTGAACTGGCTAACAAAAAACTGCACAATCTTAGTTCTCACCCAACACTATTCCTTGGAGCTGGACAGACAGGAGAACTCACACTGCAAAACATGCTGAAAAAAGGTTGCAACAAGTTCACCATTATTAACCGTACTGCAGAAAAAGCAGAAGAATTGGCGAAACGCTACGAAGGTGTGGCAAAAGAATTTTCGGAACTGCAAAATGAGTTGGTTTACAACGATATTGTAATTACATCAACCGCATCGAAAAAGCCACTTATTACAAAAGAAATGGTGGAACAGGCAATGATTGAACGCCAAAATAAACCAATGTTTTTTGTCGACCTTTCGGTACCACATAACGTTGCACCGGATGTAGCGGAAATACAAAATGTTTTTGTTATCGATGTTGATGATTTGCATGCAGTAGTAGAGCGAACTTTTGGCAAACGCAGGGGTGAGATTGAAAAAGCTGAAAAAATTATTGCCGAGTTTGTAAGTGATTTTAGCGACTGGCAATTTACCCGTAATCTGACTCCGACTTTTCAAAATATCAGCGATAATTTCAGGAAAATAAATGAAGCCGAACTCGAAGGTTTTATTAAACGCCAGTCGAAAGACAACACAGAAGAAGCGTCGATGTATGCCGATCATATTACCAATAAATTTATTCGCCTGATGATCAAAAACGTAAAATCGATTACCGATAACGGGCGCAAAAAAGAATACATCGAACTCGTTAACGACCTGTTCAAGATTGCTCCATGAAACGAGCTAAATCGAAACGAACTTGATCCAAAGATTTAAGTGAATTTGAATAATAAAAATGAATAGGGAAAAAACGATGCGAGTTCCACGGTCAAATATCAATAATTTTTATCCGAGCGTATCTTCCGTTATTAAACAACAAACCTTAAAACGAACTCAGCACTAGTGAAAAATACGATTCGCATTGGCACTCGAGGCAGCAAGCTTGCCTTATATCAGGCTTATAGGGTAAAAGACGAACTGGAACAAAAATTCCCTGAAAAGCAATTTGAGATTGTCGTTATAAAAACAAAAGGCGACAAGATTCTGGATGTCCCGCTGTCAAAAATCGGCGATAAAGGACTATTTACCAAAGAGCTGGAAGTAGCCATGTTCAACGACGAGATCGACATGGCGGTACATAGCTTAAAAGACCTGCCCACTATTTTTCCTGAAGGAACAAAACTGGGTGCAGTTCTGGAAAGAGGCACCGTTAACGATGCATTGGTCAGCAAAAATCATTTAAAACTTTCGGAACTGACTTCGGAGCACACAATAGCAACGTCAAGTTTACGACGCAAAGCACAATTGCTACGCTTGAATCCGGATTTTAATATTGTTGAAATCAGAGGAAATGTAAATACGCGCATCCGCAAAATGAATGAAGGTTACTGCGATGCAATGATCATGGCAGGAGCCGGATTGCAACGTTTGGAAATGAATGAAGCGATCACCGAAATTCTGGACACAGAAACCATGATACCGGCCTGTGGACAAGGTGCCATCGCCATCGAAATAAAAGACAACGATCCGGAAATTGAAACCATCATCGCACAGATTAATCACAAGGAAACGATGATAACAAGCTCGGCAGAACGTGTGTTTCTGAACACTTTGGAAGGCGGTTGCCAGATTCCTGTTGGAAGCACTTGCAAAATTGAAGGCAATCAGGTAAAAATAACCGGCTTTGTTGCTAGTATCAACGGAAGTAAATTTCTGAAAGAGACCGCAACCGGACCGGTAGGAAATGCCAATGTTCTTGCAAAAGAATTGGCGAACAAATTATTTAATGCCGGCGGAAAAGAAATTCTTGATGCGATTAGAGACGAAAATTTACCTTCTTCACAAACAGCACTTCCTTTAAAAGATAAGGTGATTATTTCTACACGTCCGGCAGATATTCACGATGATCTTCCCGATCTGCTAACAAAAGCAGGTGCATCGGTAGTTTCGTTGCCAATGATTCAAATTGAGCAGACACAACTTAGTACTGTAGAAGAACAATCTTTACAAAATATCGATCAGTTTCAGTGGGTAATTTTCACCAGCAAAAATGGTGTTGTAAGTTTCTTTAAACAGCTGATTGAACTGAAAGGCAACACTACTTTACCCAACAATTTAAAGATTGCCGTAATCGGTAAAAACACCGCAGCCGAATTGGATTATTACGGTTATGCACCTTATTTTACTGCCAATGAAAACTCATCCGACGGCTTGTTAAAAGAACTGAAAGAAAAACACAATCTGCAAAACCAAAATATTCTGCTGGCGCTCGGAAACCTGGCTGGTGATAAACTGGAGACAGAATTGTCGAAAGCAAATTCGATTACCCGTGTAAATACTTACCAAACGGTAAAACCATCGGGAGCTGATTCAAAAATTTTGGATGCGATTTCGAATGATAGGTACGATCTGATCGTATTTACAAGTCCATCCACTTTTAACAATTTCTGCCACTTTTATGGCACCGAAAACATTTCAGAAGTAAAAATGGCCAGCATTGGTGAAACAACTTCGGAGGCCATTCACCAAGGTGGCACCGAGCCACTGATTACTGCAGAAAATTCGAATGCGGAAGGACTTTACAAAGCTATAATCGACTATTATCAAACAAAATAAAAACTACGCTATGCTATTTCCTGAAACAAGATTAAGAAGATTAAGATATAATTCGGTTTTACGCGACATGGTAACCGAAACAAAACTTTCTGTTGACGATTTGGTAATGCCACTTTTTGTTTGTGCCGGGACCAACGTGCGCAACCCAATCAGTTCGATGCCGGGCAACTTTCAATTGTCGGTGGAGAACCTGGTTGAGGAATGTAAAAATGTTGCTGCAGCAGGCGTAAAAGCCGTTCTTTTGTTTGGTATTCCTGCCGAAAAAGACGAAGACGGAACAGTTGCCTGTCAGCACAACGGCATTGTACAGCAAGCCATTCGTGCCATAAAAGCAGAACTTCCCAATTTGTACATTATTGCCGATGTGTGTAACTGCGAATACACTACGCACGGACATTGCGGAACTATAATTGACGGCGATGTGGATAACGACACCACGCTTGAAACACTGGCCGCGCAGTCAGTTTCGCTGGCCGAAGCCGGTGCCGATATGATCGCGCCGAGCGATATGATGGACGGACGTGTAGGACGAATCCGTGAGGCATTGGACGAAAATAAATTCGAGAAAATTCCGATCATGGCTTATTCGGCAAAATATGCATCGGGTTTTTACGGGCCATTCCGTGAAGCTGCCGAAAGTGCACCAAAATTTGGCAACCGCGCCACTTACCAAATGAACCCGGCTAATTCAGACGAAGCCATGCGCGAGGTAGAACTCGACATTGCTGAAGGTGCCGATGTTGTTATGGTTAAACCGGCGCTCTCGTTCCTCGATATTATCTACCGTGTAAAAACAGAATTCAAAATGCCAACAGCAGCCTATAATGTTAGTGGCGAATTCTCGATGCTAAAAGCAGCTGAAGAGAAAGATTGGATCGATGGGCCGCGCGTAATGATGGAAATTCTTACCTCAATTAAAAGAGCCGGTGCCGATATTATTATTACGTATTCAGCTGTTGATGCAGCGAAAATTTTGAATGGAATAAAAGGATAGAACATGCAGTTTTCAAAAAGTATAGAAGCATTTAAACAAGCTCAGCAAAGTATTCCGGGAGGTGTGAATTCACCGGTTCGGGCTTTTAAAAGTGTTAATTTAAATCCGGTATTTATCGACAATGCCATAGGGTCAAAAGTTGTTGATCTCGACGGTAATCAGTACACTGATTTTGTATCGTCGTGGGGACCACTTATCTTTGGTCACGCCCACCCTGAAATCGTGTCGGCTATTAACGAAGCCGCACAAAAAGGAACCAGTTACGGTGCTCCTACTTTATACGAAACCGAAATGGCAGAACTGATCGTTGAAATGGTGCCATCGATAGAAAAAGTGCGTATGGTGAACTCGGGAACGGAAGCCACCATGAGTGCCATCCGTTTGGCTCGTGGTTATACAGGTCGGGAGAAAATTGTAAAGTTCGTGGGTAATTATCACGGACATGGCGACAGCTTCCTCATCAAAGCGGGTTCCGGAGCTATAACTTTAGGTTTGCCTGACAGCCCGGGAGTAACTGCCGGCAATGCAAAAGATACTTTACTGGCCAATTATAACGATCTGGCTTCGGTAGAACAACTTTTTAAAGAAGACGGAGAAAATATTGCCGCAATTATTGTTGAGCCGGTTGCCGGAAACATGGGTGTTGTTCTTCCTGAAAAAGGATTTTTGGAAGGTCTACGCGAAATTGCCACTAAGAATGGCGCATTGCTAATTTTTGACGAGGTGATCACCGGTTTCCGTCTGGCAAAAGGTGGTGCACAGGAATTCTTTAACGTAATGCCTGACATTACCACTCTGGGAAAAATTATTGGCGGAGGCTTGCCGGTTGGTGCTTATGGTGGTAAAAAAGAGATTATGGATCAACTGGCGCCAAACGGCCCGATTTACCAGGCAGGAACGCTGTCAGGAAATCCATTGGCAATGGCTGCCGGAAGCACAATGCTGAAATTGATCCTGAACACTGCGGACTTCTACCCTGAATTGGAGCGAAAAGCGAAAAAGCTGGAAGAAGGAATTCGCAACAACCTCAAAGAAACAGGTATTAATGCGGTATTGAATCGCGTTGGCTCAATGATGACATTGTTTTTCACCAACGAAGAGAAAGTGAGCTCATACGACGAGGCAATGAGTGCAAATACGACACGTTATGCTGAATATTTCAAACTCTCGCTGGAGAGCGGTATGTACATCGCGCCGTCGCAATTTGAGTGTTTGTTTGTTTCGTATGCTCACACCGACGAAGACATTGACAACATCATCAGTGCCAATTTAAACGCCTTAAAACAATTAGCTTAGAAAGATAAGAGATTGAAAGTAGATCGATAAAAGATTGATCGGAGATTGAGCGAATCAACTCAATCTCATCAATCCATTCAATCATTTCAATCTAATACCAATTGGAAATATTTTGCAGATAGTTTCACGTAATTTGTAGAAAAGATAGAAATACCAACATAGATGGAAAAAGGAATCTTTATAAAAACACTAAAAGGCGAGAAAACGGAACGTCCACCGGTGTGGTTTATGCGTCAGGCGGGAAGAGTTTTGCCGTCGTATCTTGAAATGCGCAAACAGTATAGTTTTAAAGAGCTGATGCGCGATCCGGAACTGGCAGCAAAAGTAACATTGTTACCTGTACACGATTTGGGTGTTGACGCAGCTATTCTTTTTTCCGATATCCTTGTAATTCCCGAGGCAATGGGAATGGAATTAACGTTCACCGATTCGGGTCCACGATTTGCAACGGCATTAAAAGATCTGGACGACCCGATGTCACTCATCAATCCGGACGCTACAAAGCTGGAATACATTTACGATGTAATCGATAAAATTCAGGAAACCAAACCAAAGGATTTCCCATTGATCGGTTTCTGCGGAGCTCCGTTTACTACACTGTGTTACATGGTGCAGGGATTGGGAACAAATCATACTTTCCCCGATGCGGTTTCCCTACTTTATAAAGATAAAAAACTGGCCAAACAACTGCTGGGAGCCATTACTGAGCTATCGATTAAGTATGCGCTGAACCAGGTAAAACATGGCGTCGCAGCTTTTCAGATCTTTGAGACGCACGCCGGACTTATTCCTGCTGACTTGTACATGGAATTTATTATGCCGTTTGTTCGAAAAATATCAGCGGCAGTAATGAAAACAGGCACGCCAACCATTTTCTTACCAAAAGGTTTGGGAACCGGATTAAAACAGTTGCAACCCGGCGATGCCGACTTTATCAGTGTCGACTGGCAGGTGCCAATGAAAGAAGCACGCGAAATGATACCGGCAGACATGGGTGTTCAGGGAAATCTTGATCCGCGTATATTATTTGCCAACCAGGAAGTAATTGAAGCTAAATTGCAGGAATACCTTTCGTTTGGAGCTGAACAAGACAAATGGATTTTTAATGTAGGACACGGATTTGTTCCCGGCATTCCGGTTGAAAATGCTAAATTCGTTGTCGACTGGATAAAGAGTGCAAATTGGAACAAATGAATAACGAATGAAGATTAACGATTTTCGATTGACGAAGGACAAGAAAGCTGTACTAATGAAAACAGGAAACTGAGACTGAATACTTAAAAATGATGAATCTGAGTGCCATAATCACATCCGACTTTGTAAAAATAATACACGACATTGTTAGTGTATCATTTTTACTTCTTGCGGTAACGTTGATATACCGCTCGGTTCGTGGAATCAAAAACCACCTCCCCTACGTCAAAACCGACAAGTATGTTGCGATTGCTTTTATTGTAGCGCTGTACATGCAACTTATTTTAGGGCTGATAATGTTCACCAACCTGGGGGCAGGCTTCGATTTTCAATACGTCCCCGATGAAAGTACAAACATGGTTTCGAAAAGGCTTTGGCCGGTTGAACACATCGTACTGATGTTGTTCGCCCTTTTTATCGCCAACCTCGGATTGATAGCCTCATTTCTTACGGAAAAAAGCCAGAGTCGTTTTAAGAAAGTGCTTATCTACTATTCAATTTCGGTTGTTCTTATTGCTATTTCGTTATTATCGATTTACGCTTAATGGTATTTAGTATCTACTTGGTAGGTAACCATAGTGAAATCTATGGTGAAACACAACTAAAATGTTTTATCCCAGGAGTTTCAATAATAATTAAGTAACCAAGCATAAGAAACTGACTTTTGCCTTATCAGGCGGATTCTACTCTTTGGTTTAGCCCAAAGAGTAGACAGAAAACCCAAGGCTGCGACCACTTCACTCGGAAAAGCTACGCGATGCCGACTAAAATTCCTGAAACTCGTCGTACCTCCTCAAACAACAGTAATTTTTTACGTCGCCATCACTTGTTTTCCGGCTCACTGGCCGAGGCCAGGCTCCATTGTAACTGACGTTGCATTAGTGGACGGCCTCTTTTGGTCGTTGCCCGGAGTTGAAATAAAACCTTAGTGAGAGCGGGAAGCTCTGAAGAATTGAGGAGATCACCCGTCCGAACTTAGGTTTTATGAAAATGGAGGGTGAAGATCAAAAGAAGCCTTGCGCTCGGAAATGCCTTCCTCGTGCTTCGTCTTTGCTTCAAGGCAAAGATGAAGGCCTCCGGCAGGAAAAAAGGCACAATACTTTAGACAGCCAAAAAACGAAGAACGAAAAACATATTGAACTAACATTCCATTCGTAGATAAATCAAAGCCGGAGTTTTTACAGGCGTCTCACTATTCAACGCAACCATTTCTTCCAATGTTCCTTTAAATTTTTGGGCATCCCAGCGGCCAGAACGCGACACAATGGTAGTCTGAATACACTCGCGATGAACGGTATCCAGCGCCTCGTAAATTTCCTCCAGCACTTTTGTACCCATGTAAATTACGGCAGTTCCCCGGTTCTCCAGAATACTTACCAACTGTTTTACACTAAGAAGTTTCCCGGCCACATCGCGCCCGGAAAGAAGGTGCAATGAGTTGCTTCCCCGCCGGTCGGTTAACGGAACACCAAATTCTGCCGATGCCGCATTAAACGCAGAAATTCCCGGCACCACTTCAAAAGGAATATTCTTTTCCTGCAGGAATGAAGTTTCTTCTGCTCCCCGACTAAAGATCATCGGATCACCCGATTTTACGCGCACCACCACTTTGCCCAGCTTAGCATGCTTTTCAATTTTTTGATGGATTGAGTTTTGCCGTTCTGTTACGTCAACGCCATCGCCGGCACGTTTACCCACAAAAACAAGTTCTGCATTCTCCGGAAAAAGCGCCCGAACATCGCGCGATATCAACGCATCGTACAAAATCACATCTGCATCTTTAATACAATTATGCGCTTTTACGGTGAGTAAATCTGCCGGTCCGGGGCCCGCTCCTACTATATATACTTTCCCCAACTGTTCCATCTCTAAATTCTGTAGGCCCACTCTTCCACTTCTTTTAGGTAGTCCATCGGACTTTGATACACAAACTTATAATCCAATACCTGAATGAGTTTATCGCTGTTGATCACCTTGTAACTTCCTTTGTCTTTTGAAAAAACCGGAATTGGCAGCTCGCTGATCTTTGCAGCTTTTGCATAAAACTCATTTCTTCCCGGATATTCCGGGCTTGCTGCATTAAACACCTCGCCCCAAATATCCTTTTCAATGATTTGAGTGATGATATTTATACAATCGTCGCGATGGATAAGATTTACAGGTGAATCAAAAACCGGTGTATTTCGATTCTGTACAAAACGTGCCGGATTGCGGTCGTAGCCGATCAAACCGCCAAACCGAATTACCGTAGTTTGAAATTCTGGATTATCCAGCAGCAGTTTTTCCGCTTTCAGCAAAGCCCTGCCACTAGCTTTCTCGGGTGTTCCTTCATCGCCTTCTTTCACTTCTGTATTTTTCGACTGGTAAACCGATGTTGAAGAGATAAATAGTACTTTTTTAATGTTCAGTTCCTCTACTTTGGCAATTACCTGCTCAATTTTTTTCGGAAATGAGTCCTCCACACAATCGGTTCGCGTTGGCGGAATGCTGATGATAAGCACATCGGTATTAAAAAAACTATTGTAATCCACTGTCAGCGATTGTGCTTTGGCTTTCACATAAAATGCACTAATTCCGCTCACCTCAAGTCGGTTGTAACTTTGTGTTGAAGCTACCGAGCCTTTAACTTTCCAGCCTTTTCGGAGAAATGACCGCCCCAACGCCGTTCCCAGCCATCCGCAACCTAATATCGATACTGTTGTTCTCATGTTTACTTCCTTTTAAGTTTTGATTTCTGTCCTTTTACTAATGGAATTAGTGCTTAAAATCCCGACCTTCTTTTATTTCCTCCACATAATTTTTGCGGAGAACAAAGTCGCCAAAATGCTCTCCATCCTCGCGGGTTGCTGCAAAATCAGCAATTATCGGACGCAGCTCGTTCAGTATCTCTTCCTCGTTGATGGTTTGTTTGTAAAGCGTATTCAAACGCGATCCGTTAAAACTTCCACCAAGGTATAAGTTGTAGTAGCCCGGCGATTTACCGATCAGGCCAATTTCGGCCAGGTAAGGTCGTCCGCAACCATTCGGGCAGCCGGTCATACGGATTACAATTTCTTCTTTGCCCAGCTGATGTTCATCCAGTATCGATTCAATTTTCGATACCAAATCAGGTAGGTAACGTTCGGCTTCCGCAAAGGCCAGCGGGCAAGTCGGTAAAGCAACGCAAGCAATGGAATTCTTTCGTAAACCGGAGATATCTTCGGGAGATACACCATAGGTTTTTAGCAAGGCATCAACCTGGTTTTTCACTTTTGTGCTTACTCCCGAGATGATCAGGTTCTGATTTCCGGTAAGAATAATATCGCCGTCAATTACTTTTGATATCTCACGAAGGGCAGTTTTTAGTTTGTATTCTCCCCGGTCGAGTACACGGCCACCTTCAACAAAATAAGTGAGGTGCCACTTTTTGTCACTACCTTTTATCCAGCCAAAATCATCACCGTTTCGCTCTAAAGTGTATGCGCGTTCCGGCTCCAGTTCATACCCCAGATATTTGATAAGTTCTGCTACGAATTCCTCCACTCCCATTCGGTCGATGGTGTATTTCAAACGGGCCTGTTTCCGGTCTTTTCTATTACCGTTATCGCGTTGTACGAGTACTACTTTTTCGGCTACGTCAATAATCTGATCGGGAGTACAAAAGCCAATTACAGTTCCGGTTCTGGGATACGTTTCGGGTTTCCCAAAAGTGGTTCCCAAACCACCGCCAACAGCAACATTGTAGCCAACAATTTTTCCGTTTTCAATTATGGCGATAAAACCCAGATCCTGCGAAAAAACATCACAATCGTTATGTGGTGGAATTACAATCCCAATCTTAAACTTACGCGGCAGGTAACGATTTCCGTACAAAGGCTCAACCTCCTCTTTACTGTCGGCAACCAGTTTTTTATCCAGCCATATTTCGTGATAAGCACCTGTTTTTGGCAAAAGATGCTCGCTGATATTTTTAGCTGTTTCAATTACTTCAGCATGAAACGGCGACTGCGCCGGATTAGCGTGGCTCATCACATTACGGTTTACGTCGCCACAAGCCGCGATGGTATCCATCAGACTGTCGTTCATCCCTTTAATGGTAGCCTTCAGGTTTCGTTTCAGCACACCATGCAACTGAAATGTTTGTCTTGTAGTCAATTTCAACGTACCATTGGCATATTTCTCCGACAGCTCGTCCATTGCCAGCCACTGCTTTGGCGTAAATCTTCCGCCGGGCATGCGCAGCCGTATCAGAAATGAAAAGGCAGGCTCCAGCTTTTGCCTTTTTCGCTCTTTGTCTACATCACGGTCCCACTGCTGATAAATACCATGGAATTTAGAGATTTGGGTATCTCCGTCCGAAATGGCCCCGGTAATCGGGTCGGCCAGACTTTCAGTCAAAGTTCCACGTAGATAATTACTATCGTATTTGAGCTTTTCAACTTCTGAAAGCTCCTGCCAGTTAATATTTTCACTCATAAATCATAATTTTTGGGCTAAGGGTGCTCACGTGGCTGAGTTGGCCACACACCCTTAATTTTTCCCCGATTAACTTCATTATCGGGATTAGTTCGGCTAATAACGTTTAATGTGTTTCTCTTTTAAAAGTTGATTCTCACTAATAAACATCGGTTTGGAAACGCTTTTCACGTTTCAAATTTTTCACATATTTTTCGGCTTGTTCCTCGCTGATTCCACCCTGAGTTTGAATGATATCAAGCAAAGCCTTATTTACATCTTTGGCCATGTATTTCATGTCGCCACACAGGTACAAATGCGCACCGTTCTCCAGCCAGTCGAACACCTCTTTTTGCTGCTCTTTCAGTTTGTGCTGCACATAAACTTTTTCTTCCTGGTCGCGACTAAATGCTACATCCATTTTGGTAAGCAATTCTTTCTTTAACAGCTTTTGCCACTCGGTTTGGTAAAGGAAATCGGAGCTAAAACGACGGTCGCCAAAAAACAACCACGACTCACCTTTAATTCCCATACTCTCGCGATGCTGCATAAATGCACGGTAAGGTGCTACACCCGTTCCGGCACCAACCATGATAATCTTTGATCCGTTGGCCGGTAATTTAAACGACGGATTTTTGTCGATATAAACCGGAATCTGCTCATCAATCTCAATGCTGTCGGCCAGATGCGATGAACATGCTCCGTTGCGTTTGCGGTTTTTACGCTCGTAGCGCACAACCGAAACTGTTACATGAACTTCTTCTCCAACACTTTCCATGCTTGATGAGATGGAATACAAACGTGGCGGGATCGGGCGCAAAACCTCAACCAGCTTATGCGCATTCCACTCGTACGGGTAATCTTCCAAAAGGTCGAGCACATCGTGGCCGTACAAATAATTGTCGAGCGCCTCATCGTCGGCAAGTAATTTGGCCAGTTCTGCATTCTTTGTTTTCTCCTGGTATTTATTCAGCAGATCGAAAGTCAATATTGTAATTTCAAGATGGTGCGACAAAGCTTCCTTTATGCTATATTCCTCCTCTTCAATATCAACTTTCTGTTCCGGATCGAAACCTGTAAAGGCCAAAATATCTTCTACCAGCGCTTCAGGGTTTTTGGTGAAAATCCCTAACGAATCGCCAGGTTCGTATTCCAGGCCTGATCCTTCAAGCGAAAGTTCAACATGATACACTTCCTTGTCTGAATCACTTCCGGTAATCCGAACTTTCTCCAGCACTGTTGCCATATATGGATTTGATTTCGAGAACTCCTCGCCAAAACCTCCGGCGCCATTAACCGACACTGATGCCGTTGACGCGCCTGCAACAACAGGCTCCGGTGTTTCGGCCGGTGTAAGATTCAATAAAAAGAGATTCATCCACGTTTCCGATGGTTGTTCGTAATCCACATCGCATTTTACAGCTTGCGTAATACGATAACCTCCCCGGCTCTTAAGGGCCTCATCAATTTCTTCGCCTGTTTTACAAAAATGCTTGTAGGTTTTGTCACCCAGTGCCAGTACCGAATAGTTTACTCCTTCGAGTTGAGGTGCACGCGGCCCGGTAACATATTTATAAAAATCTTCGGCCATATCCGGTGGATCACCCTCCCCATGCGTACTAACAATTATCGCTACATTATCTTCCTCGTTCAGCTTTTTGTAATTGTAATCGTACAAACTCAAAACCTGGGCATCAATTCCCTTAAACGAAGCTTTCTCTCCTAATTTTTCGGCCAGTCCCTGAGAATGTCCGGTTTCGGTACCATACAAAATGGTAAGCTTAATCGCACTTTGGGGTGGCGGGGCCACTGCTGCACTTGCAGTTGTACTTCCAACACCTGGCACTTCTACGCCTCCCAGGGCTGCCAATCGCCCTTCAAAATAACCATTTAACCATACAGTTTGCTCCTTATTCAAGCCTTCAACCAACTGGCCTAAAGCACTCAACTGTGCATCATTTAATGGATTTGTTCTTAAACTCATTTTTGATTTTTAATTAGAAGACCGAATTGAATAAATTCAAATCAATCTAGTTGCAACTTATCTTTTATTATATTTCTTATTCTTATCGATTCATAAACATCCTCGCCATTCGAGCTCACCGCCACCGAAATTTTTCCATGTCGGTAGATAGCAGGAGAAACAAACTGACAGCGAGATGGTTTATCATGAATATTAACTAATACCTTTTCTTCGCGACAGTCCTTTTCAATTTGCCGGTCGAGCTCTTCATTATTCGAGCAGGAATAAAGCATTAAATAGTCTTTTAAATATTTTTTGTGGTACGGCGCTTCTATATATTTCACCCCGTTGTTTTTTATCTCATCGCATACATTAATGGCAAGTATTTCAACCTCGGCATTGTGGCGCTGTAAAATCTTTAGCTTGCTGTAAGCACTTTGCCCGCCACCAACAATCAGTATTTTCTGGTTGGCAATATCAATTGCAATTGGTAAAAAATTCTTCTCTTCCATACTGTTTAAATTTCGTATTCAATTGGTGTATGTTTAACCCTTCCAAAGCTGATTTTGTTCCAGGCGCGTTCGTGAAAAAAGTACAATGCCATTTTTGTAAAAAGCTCGACCCCGCCAATTGTAACCGCAAAATTGATATCTCCTACCACAAACCACGAGATTAGAATGGTATCGATCGTGCCGATGGTACGCCACGAAATCGTTTTTACAATACTCCGTCTTTTCCGTTCAACAATATTTTCTTTTTCCCTTGCCATAAAACTCTTTCCTGTTTAAAATCTCAAGTTTCATTTGAATCAATCTCAAAAAAAAAGCCCTTCTGCAGATACAGAAGAGCCTTTCAAATCGAGTAATATTTTCAATCCATGGTCAGTCCCTCTGCACAACAATATTGTCGCAACACATACACATCATACATGTCATTTTCATCATTGTTATTTTAGAGAAACTATTAACCATTGCGCTTTAAAATTATTTCTATGTGACTTTTATCACACACTGCAAATGTAAATGAAAATTTCAGACAAAAAAAGAATTTTACTTACTTATTTTTATTTATTCTAAATTAATTAACAAACCAAAACGGGCGCTGAAAGGACCAAAAACAGAATACATGTTTTTTAATTGATATAATTGTTATGCTATTCTGATAAATCGCCACACCCCCTTATTTATAATGATTTCAGACTATAACAATTATTAACAATAGCACCTAAAAAGCTGTACGATTGCAAATTAAGTTCTACTGCTAACAGGGCTCAGATAATATATTATTTCCACCTGATTTCTACCTCTTGATTGTTAATAAATTATTACTATTTTTGATGACCTCGCTTCAAAATGATGAAGAAAACGAGTATAAATAAATCAATAAAACTTATATACTATGAAAGTTTATAAAACCGATGAAGTTCGGAACATTGCGTTAGTTGGTAATGCCGGCAGTGGGAAAACCACCCTTGCAGAGTCTATGCTGTTCGAGGGTGGAGTTATTAATCGCAAAGGTGATGTTGGTTCAAAAAATACAGTATCCGACTACAACCCAATAGAGCAGGATTATGGTAATTCTGTTTTTTCTACCCTAATGCACACCGAATACAACGGAAAAAAAATAAATATTATGGACACCCCCGGGATGGACGATCTTTGTGGTGGTGTTGTATCGTCGTTAAGTGTTACGGCGCTTGGCTTGTTAACCATAAACGCTTCAAATGGAGTTGAAGCCGGTACTGAAGCTGCTGCCCGCCATGCAGACAAAGCAAACACACCACTTGTTGTGGTTTTTAATCAGCTCGATCACGAAAATTCGAATTACGAAAGTACACTGGAACAATGCAAAACTGCCTTTGGCAATAAAATTACTATTATCCAGTACCCTGTTGACGCTGGTACAGGTTTTTCGTCAATTATAGATGTACTTAAAATGAAAATGTACACTTATAAAGACGAAAGTGGTAAACCTGAGATTTCTGACATTCCCGAATCGGAGCTTGAAAAAGCAGAAGAACTGCACAACGAATTGGTTGAGAAAGCCGCCGAAAACGAGGAAGCTTTAATGGAATTGTATTTCGACAAAGGAACACTTACCGAAGACGAAATGCGCAAAGGTATTAAGCTGGGAATGCTAGACCTGACTCTTTACCCGGTATTTTGTACCACTGCAAAGAAAAGTATTGGCGTTGGTCGTTTAATGGAGTTTATTACCAATATTGCTCCGGCACCAAAGGAAAAGAAAATGACTGAGATTATTTCTGGCAAAGAAGTAAAAATGGATGCATCGGAACCAACCAGTCTTTTTGTTTTCAAAACAGCTGTTGAGCCACATGTTGGCGAAATCACTTATTTTAAAGTGATGTCGGGAGTTGCAAAAGAAGGTATTGACCTCATCAACTCGAAAACAGGCAATAAAGAACGTTTATCGCAAGTGTTTGTACCCGATGGAAAAAGCCGCGAGAAGGTAGACGAACTTCATGCAGGCGACCTGGGCTGTACTGTTAAACTGAAAGAAACCAGGTTTAACCAAACACTGGCAGCAAAAGAAATAGGAACAGAATTTGCACCGATCGTATTCCCTACTCCGCGTCATACAGTAGCAGCCAAAGCTATTGCCGACGCTGACGATGAAAAAGTAGGTGAAATTTTAAGTAAAATAAAATACGAAGATCCAACCTACGTAATTGAGTATTCGAAAGAGTTAAAGCAACAATTAATACACGCGCAAGGCGAATATCACCTGAATGTGTTAAAATGGTATTTCGATAACGTGCATAAAGTTGACGTGGAATATCTGAAACCAAAAATTCCATATCGCGAAACGATTACAAAACCTGCACAAGCAGATTATCGTCACAAAAAACAATCAGGTGGTGCTGGTCAGTTTGGCGAAGTGCACATGATTATTGAACCATACGAAGAAGGTGCAGAGCCTAAAAAAATGTTCAAATTTGGCGATAAAGAACAGAAAATTTCAGTTCGTGCCGTTGAAGAACACAAACTGGACTGGGGTGGAAAACTGGTTTTTGTAAACAGTATTGTTGGTGGATCAATCGATGCCCGCTTTTTACCGGCTATCCTGAAAGGAATTATGGAAAAAATTGAACAAGGTCCACTTACCGGTTCGTATGCCCGCGATATTATCGTATATGTTTACGACGGAAAAATGCACCCGGTTGACTCGAACGAAATTTCGTTTAAACTGGCCGGACGTAATGCCTTCAGCATGGCCTTTAAAAATGCCGGCCCAAAAATTCTTGAGCCAATCTTAAATCTTGAAGTGTGGGTACCATCAGACCGCATGGGTGATGCCATGAGTGACCTGCAGGGACGTCGAGCCATGATTATGGGCATGGGATCGGAAAAAGGAATGGAGAAAATTACAGCAAAAGTTCCGCAAAAGGAAATGTACAAATACACCACTGCGCTGAGTTCAATTACCGGCGGAAGAGGCGTGTTTAAAATAAGTTTCGACGGATACGAAAAAGTACCTTCGGATGTACAGGAAGAACTGCTGAAAGCTTACGAAGCCGAGCAGGAAGAAGAATAGACCATTTTCTAATCCATTTTACTATAACTAATAAATCCCGGTTCGTTTTTAACGGATCGGGGTTTTGTTTTAATGTACAAGAAGATAAAATTACCGTGCTGCAGAAAGCAAATCATCAGACAGATACAAGGATAAAAGATTGCAGATTATCGGGAAACCGCTTACAGCAAGACTTAGGACTAAAATCCGATTCCAAGAGGCTATACTTAACCCCGGCATTAATACTGGCGTTAGGTATCCCACTCCCAAAGTCGGGATCGGATCCTTTAGCATCACAAACAAAAACAGCCGAACTTAAAAGTCCGGCTGTTTTTATATTTTCTGATAATTCAATTCACTACGATTTTATCGAACCTTTTTTCAGCTCCAGGCGTGTTTGATGCAACTCCATATTCATTTTGGTGTAACGCTCCAGTGCATTCTTTTTGTGTGTTTCGTATTCCTCTTTTAACTCTTCATAATCTTTTTTGGTACGGCGCGTAACAGAAAGACTTCGTTTGTATAAAAGGAAAACAAAACCGGCTAACACCAAAACTCCTGCAATAAGCAAATACATGGTTACCGAATAAGCGCTCTTATCTATTTTCATGCCTAAAAACACGATTGAATTCTGCAATTTCAAACTCTCATCGAGTTGTTCCTGCAATGTATTCATCTGAGTATCTTTCGAGCCTATTTCGCTGTTTAGGTCTCTTATCTTTGCATTTTTCTGCTCCGCATTTTTTTCCAACATACCAATGGTATCGGTAAGTGCTTCGTAGAAATCATCCAACTGATCTTCTTTCAAAAAATAAGATCCATTCCAGAAATTAAGGTTCTCCTTAAAAACTTCGTATTGGCTCGACAAGGATTGCTCCTGTTTCCAGGCATTTATATCCTTTTTCGCGAAGGTGTTAAAAACCATAAAAACCAATACAACTACAGCAAATATCCTTTTCATATAACAAACAATTTTCGATTTAATGGCCAGGCCTTTTACCAATGGCCCAATATCTGTAACAAATTCAATAACTAATCAACGTAACGCAGAATCCTTACACTTGTTATTTCAACTGTAAAAATAAATACGTGTTGTACATTTACAACATATACACTCGTGAATATACCACAATTTAATAAAGGTTTGCCTGAGGGAGCAAATATAAGGAATAGAAATAAACTAATACGTATTTGAAGTTCAAAAATTACCGGATTAGAATTGCCGGACAAAAACAAAATACAATAGCTGTCAACACAAGGATTTAGCTCGGGTGACTGTTTATGGGCAATTGGTTTGGTAATCTTTAATGAATGATATAACTTGCAGGAAACCAAAAAACTACTACCATGCAAATCAGCTACAGCCGACCACTTTCTGCAGGTTGGGACCGCATGAAAAAAGCCTTGTTTCAACCGTTCGACATTAACAAATGGATAAAAGTAGGATTTACAGCCTGGCTGGCCGGTTTTACCGATTGTGGCGGTGGTAGCGGATCGGGAAACAACACCGGGAACAATACAAACTGGGACGAGTTTTTCAGTTTCCCGCAAACTGCCTGGGACTGGCTGCTCGACAACCCGATCTGGGCCAACCTCATTCTTGTTGGTTTGGTTATTCTGTTTATTATAATTTCGGTGATTATCTGGGTGAGTTCGCGTGGTAAATTTATGTTTCTCGATAATGTGGCACACGATAAAGCCGAAATTGGTAAACCCTGGCACGACTTCCGAAAACAGGGAAACTCGCTTTTTATTTTTGAATTCTTTTGGGGCTGGTTCGCCTTTGGCGTATTTGCGCTGCTTACCGCCTACTGCTTTGTTACCGGCAAAGATTTGTACTTTACCCATGCGCCAAAAGCGTTAGTGCTTGCCGGGATTACCCAAATGGTATTGCTGTTTATCGGTTACCTGATTGTGTTTGGATATATTTCGCTGTTCCTGAAAGACTTTGTGGTGCCCATTATGTACAAACACCGTGTTGGCGTAATAAAAGGCTGGGGTAAATTTCTAATGCTATTCGGGAAAAAGGCGCTACCATTTATCATTTATGGTCTGTTTATTTTTGTACTGGGAATTGCAGTTCTCATTGCAATCATTTTCTTCGCGATGATTACCTGCTGCATTGGCTTGCTACTTATCGCCATACCGTATATTGGAGCGGTGATTTTATTGCCAATAAGCTATACGTTCAGGGCCTTCAGTATTGAGTTTCTGGCACAGTTTGGCGACGAATATAATGTATTTCCACCGTTAGCTGAATTAGCTAACGATACCAATGAAAATCCTGCAGAATAAAACGAAAATTAATTACACAAAATGCCCCTAATCCTTATTGCGGAATAAGTGCACAAATCCGTGCTTTTTGCGTTTTTCGCCATCACGCCCGCGCCCTGTAACATCATAGTAATATACACCAGGACTGGCGAAACGGCCTCCCATAATACGGCCGTCCCAAACCGTTTCGGTGTATGTATCACCAAAACCACGAACATCACCACTTTTCCAGTAATGCACGCGTTTTCCCCAGCGGTTGAAAATACTGATCTCGATATTTTGCATCGACCAGAACTGAACCACAAACTCGTCGTTTACTCCGTCTCCGTTTGGCGTAAACACATTCGGCACGGCAATAAACGAGGTGTCTACCACAATATAGTCTTCCATATAAGCAGTATCGGCACAGGTTAACGTTTCAGAAAGGCGTTTTGAAACCAGTCGAACCATGTACGTTCCAGAGTTTTCGTAGGTATAAACAGGAGCATCGTCGTAAGCTACGAAATCGATACTGTCAACCGGATTTTCTGTTCCTTCCGAGTCTCTTTTAATAGCATTTAAATCGCGGTAGAAAAACCATTCGTAATAACCCGGTGTTCCATTTTCCGAGTTATTCGAAAAAGTAACCTCAAGCGGTGCTTCACCACTTATCGGATCAGCCGTAAAACTGGCTTTTGTAACAATCGATTCGTACGAAACAACAGCCTGCGCATCGCAGTCGTATTTATCGTAAATACGCAAGGTGTAGTTTGTATTTTCTGCTGGCGGATCATAAACCGTTAAGTTCAGTACCGAAGCAATCCGGTCGCCATCTTCCAGCCATTCCACCTGCACATCTTTATTTACAAAAACAGGTGCATTGTTGCTTAAATCAAAATATGTTAACACCGCCGAATTCATTTCGCCGGCAATTACAAAATGCTCGCAGTCTGATACAGTAACTTCTCCGCCGGCATACATCCAGTTATTAAAAACCCACGCGCGGTCGGTCTCGGTTGTGACTCCCTGCGTGATGGTAATCCGGTAACAACCGTCGGCCAGCGCATTTATTTGCGACGAAGCAGCGTCAGTAATTTCCTGGTATTGTAAATCAAAAGCGCCAGTTGTTTCATCGTACTTTTCCCACAACCAGGTTTTTGTTCCTGTTAGTTCGGTAGTGGCGGTTAAAGCCCCAACTTCAGCCGAGGAATCGTTACTACAAAAAATAAAAATATCGTCGGTTTCCGGAAATACCGGGTATTGTGCCACATCGATGGCATTAGCTCCGGGCGAAGATATTTGTGCCTGGAGAGCGTAAAATGAAAATACCAGAATAGTTACAATAAAAAGACTTCGCTTCATAAATTATTGCTCTTTAAGATACAATATTAACGTATAAATTTTATTTAATTGCGTGTTACAGGCAAAAATAGTGAACCGGAACCGAAATACAGAGGCCTTCAATAATTTGTTAATAAAACACCGGGAATAAGGAAAAGATTCCACCTGACATCATTATTTTTGCACGCAGAACAACCTGGTGCGCCGGTTGTTGTTTTACTACGATTGAATACTGAATGTTTTTCCGAAATCGCCCCACACCAAACCGGGAAATCATTCAATACAATCAATATTTTATATTTGTACGCAGAAAAAAGAAATCTATAGTGTTCGATTATCTTCAAAATTTAAATGAGGCCCAACGAGAGGCTGTTCTTCGTACCGAAGGACCTGCTCTGGTTATTGCAGGAGCCGGATCGGGAAAAACGCGTGTGTTAACGTTCCGTATTGCCAACTTGCTAAAACAAGGTGCCAAACCGTCAAGCATTTTATCGCTGACGTTTACCAATAAGGCAGCCCGCGAAATGAAAGAACGTATTGCCAGCGTGGTTGGCGAAAACACCGCCCGCTACCTATGGATGGGTACTTTCCACAGTATTTTTGCGCGCATTTTGCGTTTTGAACACGAAACAATCGGCTACCCGTCGAACTTTACCATCTACGACAGTGCCGACAGTAAAAGCCTGATAAAAACGATTATTAAAAGTTTCCAACTCGACGATAAAATTTACAAACCGGGAGTGGTTGCCAGCCGTATTTCGATGGCAAAAAACAACCTGATTACGCCCAATGCGTATGAAAATTCAGCCGAAATCCGAAAGGCTGATAAAAGCATGCGCATGCCGCAAATTGCCCAGATTTATAAAGAATATGCCAAACGCTGTTTACTTTCAGGAGCCATGGATTTCGACGATTTACTGCTGAAAACAAACATATTGTTTCGCGATCATCCCGAGGTGTTAAAAAAATACCAGGAGCGCTTTGGTTACGTGATGGTTGACGAGTACCAGGATACCAACTACTCGCAATACCTGATTGTAAAAAAACTGGCTGCGGCACACAAAAATATTTGCGTTGTGGGCGACGATGCGCAAAGTATTTACTCGTTTCGCGGTGCGCGTATCGAAAATATTCTGAATTTTAAATCGGATTACCCCAAGCATAAAGTGTTTAAACTGGAGCAAAATTACCGCTCAACACAAACCATTGTAAATGCCGCCAACAGCATAATTGCCAAAAACAAACGGCAAATCCCGAAAAAGGTTTTTTCTGAAAATGTCACCGGCAAACCCATAAAATTGATTTCGGCACTAACCGACAACGAAGAAGGTTTTTTGGTAGCGCAGGAAATTGCTCAAATGCAATTGCGCGAACATTACAAGTACGAAGACTTTGCGATTTTGTATCGTACCAATATGCAGTCGAGGATTTTTGAGGAATCGTTGCGAAAAAGAAATATACCGTACAAAATTTATGGCGGCTTAAGTTTCTACCAACGCAAGGAAATTAAAGACCTTATCTCCTATTTCAGAATGACCATTAATCCGGCCGATAACGAAGCGCTAAAACGTATTATCAATTACCCGGCGCGTGGAATTGGGGCCACTACCCTGGCGAAACTGGAGGCGGCGGCCATTAATAACGAAACATCGATTTGGAAGATCGTTAGCGATTTACCAACAGTTAACCATGCCAAATTAAATAAAGGAACCGCTGGTAAAATTCTGAACTTTGTAGGTTTAATTCAGAGGTTTATGCAACTGTCGCAAGACAGTGATGCTATTGATACTGCCAAGACCATCGCCGAACAAACTGGCATTCTGAAAGAATTGTACACTGATAAGTCGCCCGAAGGATTGAGCCGCCACGAAAACATCCAGGAATTATTGAATGGTATCCAGGAATTTAGCATAAACGCCAAAGAAACCGGTGAACCTGAAAAACTGGAAAACTACCTGGAAGATGTGGCACTTTTAACAGATCAGGACAACGAAAAGGAAGAAGACCGCGATAAAGTGACCCTGATGACGGTGCATTCATCGAAAGGACTGGAATTTAAAAATGTGTTTGTTGTGGGGATGGAAGAGAACCTTTTCCCGTCGAACCAAAATGGCGATAACAAACCGGAAACGCTGGAAGAAGAACGCCGGCTGTTTTACGTGGCCCTAACCCGCGCCGAAGAAAATGCATGGTTCTCGTATGCCAACCAGCGCTACCGTTGGGGAAATCTTGATTTTTGTACGCCAAGTCGCTTTCTCGAAGAAATTGATGAGCAGTTTCTCGATACTTCGGGAATTGCTGCACACTCCTCTCCCACACGACGGGCACAGAATAACGACGACATTCAGCCCGAACTTTATCACAAAAATTCTGTTCGTCGTCAACCACCCGGAGCATTTAAAACACGTGAGTCGCAAAACTTTTTAAATAAAAAACTCGTTTCGTTAAAGGAAAGCAGCAGAGTGCAAAACACTTTTCAGGGCGATGCACCGGAAAAAATACAAACCGGAATGGTGGTAGAACACCAACGTTTTGGCGAAGGAAAAGTAATTAATATTGAAGGCGCTGCACCAAATATAAAAGCAACTGTATTTTTTAAATCGGGTACACAGAAGCAGTTGCTGCTAAAATTCGCCAAGCTGAAAATTAAAGAATAAAAGGATTAGAGAGACGAGCTGCGAGTATCGAGCATCCTGTATCCAAAATCGAATAAAAACGAACTAAAAAATAAACTTCGGGATTTGTCGGGAAATGATTAGTTTTGTAACATCATTTTCGCAAATAAATCCAATTTACTTGAAAGTTAGATTTTTAGCATTAAACATTTACAGATGGATTATAATACCAAGAGAAAAAAAATGGCCCTTCCAGAATATGGAAGAAATATACAAAACATGGTTGATTACCTGATGACCATCGAAGACCGCGAAAAAAGAAACAAATCGGCACAAACGGTTATCGATGTTATGGGCAACCTTTTCCCTCATTTTCGCGATGTTCAGGAATTCAAACACAAACTCTGGGATCACCTGGCCATTATGTCCGATTTTCAACTAGACATTGACTATCCTTACGATCCGCCAACGCCGGAATCATTAAAAGAACGTCCCAATACAGTACCTTACACCAAACACCGCATAAAACACAAACACTATGGCCGAACCATGGAACTGTTGATTCAGGAAGCCGATAACTTTGAAGGTGAAGAGCGTGATATCATTATCGAACAACTGGCCAACCACATGAAAAAGTCGTATCTGTCGTGGAATAAAGATGCCGTTGAGGACCACATGATTTTTAGCGACCTGGAGGAAATGTCGCACGGCAAATTAAAAGTACCTGAGGGAACTCAACTGGCCGACGCCAAAACACTGGTTAGTGCTCCAAAAAAGAAAAAAATAAAAAAGAAAAAATAGGTAATACGCTATAATATCATACCCCATGTCGACTTTCAAAATTGAAGGTGGTTTTAAATTAAAAGGAGACCTTGAGCCGCAAGGAGCAAAAAACGAGGCGCTTCAAATAATATGTGCCACCCTGTTAACTGCCGAACAAACAATCATCGAGAACATACCTGAAATTCGGGATGTGCTGAAATTAATCGAGATTCTGAAAGGATTGGGGGTCCAGGTAACGCGCCTGGACAAAGGCAGTTATAGTTTCGATGCCTCCAAAGTCGACACCAACTTTCTAAAAAGTGAGGAATACGCCCAACAAGCCGCCGTGCTTCGTGGCTCGATAATGATTATCGGCCCGCTGTTGGCCCGTTTTGGTCAAGGCTTTATTCCGCAACCGGGTGGCGATAAAATTGGCCGCCGCAGAGTTGACACTCACTTTATTGGCTTACAAAAACTTGGCGCCCGTTTTGATTTCGACCGCGAAAACAAATGGTACTCCGTTTCAACCGAAAAACTTACCGGTGCTTATATGTTGCTCGACGAGGCTTCGGTTACGGGAACGGCAAACATTGTAATGGCCGCCGTTTTAGCCGAAGGAACCACAACAATTTACAATGCAGCCTGCGAACCTTATCTGCAGCAACTCTGCAAAATGCTGGTTTCCATGGGTGCAAAAATTGAAGGAATTGGTTCCAACCTGCTTTCCATCGCAGGCGTTTCATCGTTAACAGGATGTACTCACCGCATTCTTCCCGACATGATTGAAGTGGGCAGTTTTATTGGCCTTGCTGCCATGACAGCTTCTGAAATCAACATTAAAAATGTAGGTATTGAGCACCTGGGAATTATCCCCGAATCATTTCGCCGGCTGGGAATTAACGTCGAACAAAATGGCGACGATCTGCTGATAAAAGATACTGGACATTACGAAATCGATTCGTACATCGATGGATCGATAATGACCTTCTCGGATGCACCCTGGCCGGGACTTACTCCCGACCTGCTGAGTGTTTTTCTTGTAGTGGCCACACAAGCCAAAGGAAGTGTTCTTATTCATCAGAAAATGTTTGAGAGCCGTTTATTCTTTGTGGACAAACTGATTGACATGGGGGCGCAAATTATTCTTTGCGATCCACACCGTGCCACTGTTATTGGCCTCGACCGAAAAAATACGCTGCGTGCCACCAAAATGGTATCTCCTGATATTCGTGCAGGTATTGCACTTTTAATTGCTGCCATGTCGGCAAAAGGAACCAGCACTATTGATAACATCGAGCAAATAGACCGTGGTTACGAAAATATTGATGGCAGGTTAAATGCCCTCGGAGCTCACATCTCAAGAATGTAAACGCGTTGTTAAAACATTATTTCGAGCTTTGTGTTACTACTTAAAATTCTATATTTGAACTTTTTAGAAATATCAATACGCAAAAGATGAAAAGACTTATTTTACTGGCAGCGATCATTTTTATGGGCACTACTTTTATTAATGCCCAGGAACTTGGTTTAAACATTGGCAACAAAGCACCCGAACTGATTGGCAAAGGACCGAATGGCGAAACCATAAAATTATCCGACTTGCAAGGCAAAGTTGTGTTGATTGATTTTTGGGCAGCGTGGTGTGGTCCATGTCGCCGCGAAAACCCAAATGTTGTGGCTACCTACAAAAAATACAAAGATGCCAAATTTACCGATGGCAAAGGGTTTACCGTTTTTGGCGTGTCGCTCGACGACTCGCCCGAAAGATGGAAAGCAGCCATAAAACAGGATGGTTTGGAATGGCCAAATCATATTTGCGATTTCAAAAAGTGGAATTCAAAATATCGTATGATTTACCAGGTTCGCGGAATTCCTGATAATTACCTTATCGATGAAAACGGGGTAATTATTGCCAAAAAGCTTCGTGGTCCATCACTTGATGCTGCTTTGCAAAAAATTCTCAGAGAAGAGCTGTAATATACTAGTTTAAAAATAGTATAAATCGTTCAAATTGGCACTCGAAATCAGTTTCGGGTGCCAATTTGTCGTTTATATTTGCATGGCAAAATTTTTGCTATGTCAGCGTAGCATAAAAAAGGCTTACAGTTAATTATTTATACTGAAAATTTAGGTAAAATGGCGGAAGAAAAAGTAAACAAGGAAACAGAAGAAGAAAAAGATAAAGCAACTCAGGTTGAAGATACTGCTACCGAAAAGGAGGAGAAAGCAGACGAGAAGAAAGACAAGAAGAAGAAATCGAAAAAAGATAAAAAGGAAGAACAGTTGGAAGAATTGGGAGAAAAGCTTCAGGAACTTCAGGACAAACACCTCCGTTTGCAAGCTGAGTTTGATAACTTCAGAAGAAGAACGATGAAAGAAAAAGCTGACCTGATTAAATCAGGTGGCGAATCGGTTATCGTTAATATTCTTCCGGTTATTGATGATTTTGAGCGTGCGCTTGATTCAATGAAACACCTTGAAGATGAAGATGCAGGCAAACACGGAACAGCACTGATTTACAAGAAATTTCAAGAATTCCTGAAACAAAACAACGTGAAGGAAATTGAAGCTCAACACGCTGATTTTGATGTTGACCTACACGAAGCCATTACAAAAATTCCGGCGCCAAACGAGGAATTAAAAGGTAAAGTAGTTGATGTAATTCAAAAAGGTTATTGCTTAAACGAAAAGGTAATCCGGTTTGCCAAAGTTGTAATCGGAGAATAATAATTCAGAGGAGGAAGAATGGCAAAAAGAGATTATTACGAAGTATTAGGAGTTGGCAAAGATGCTTCTCCCGAAGAAGTAAAAAAAGCTTATCGTAAAAAGGCAATCCAATATCACCCGGATAAAAACCCGGATGACAAGGAAGCTGAAGAGAAGTTTAAAGAAGCAGCTGAAGCCTACGAAGTACTCAGCAATCCCGAGAAAAAACAACGCTACGATCAGTTCGGACATGCAGGAATGAGCGGCGCTGCCGGTGGTGGCGGATTTAGTGGCGGTGGATTCTCCGACATTGAAGATATCTTCTCGACTTTTGGCGACATTTTTGGCGGACATTTTGGCGGTTTCGGTGGATTTAGCGGCGGCGGTGGCCGAAGCAGAGGAGGCCGAAGAGTAAGTCGTGGTTCCGATTTGCGTGTAAAAGTAAAGCTGAACCTCCAGGAAATTGTTAACGGCGTTGAGAAAAAGATAAAGGTAAAAAAATACGTGGCCTGCCAGCATTGTAGCGGAACCGGAGCTAAAAACGGCTCTTCGTACTCAACTTGCGGAACGTGTGGTGGCGCAGGCCAGGTAACACGTGTTCAGAATACCTTGCTGGGGCAAATGCAAACCACTTCGGCTTGTCCAACGTGCCAGGGCGAAGGAAAAATGATCACCGACAAATGTAATCACTGTGCCGGCGAAGGAGTTATTCGCGAGGAAGAAGTGATCAACATTAAAATTCCTGCAGGCGTTGGCGAAGGTATGCAGCTTAATGTTTCGGGTAAAGGGAATACCGGCCGACGTGGAGGTATTAATGGTGACTTGCTGGTGGTTATTACCGAAGCCGACGACCAGGAATTGGTGCGCGATGGAAATAACCTGATCTACAACCTATTCTTGTCGTTCCCGGAAATCACCTTGGGTACCACTTCCGAAATTCCAACGGTTGATGGCAAAGTGAAAGTAAAAATTGAGCCAGGTACGCAACCCGAAAAAATACTTCGCCTACGTGGAAAAGGTATTCCTGATGTAAATGGTTACGGTCGTGGCGACTTATTGGTTCGTGTGCATGTTTGGATTCCAAAGAAACTGAGCAACGAAGAAAAACGTGCGCTGGAGAAACTTCAGGATTCGCCCGGGTTTCAGGACGGACCTTCGGCACAGGAAAGATCATTCTTTCAGAAAATGAAAGACATGTTTGAGTAAATCTATTTGACAACCATAAAACAAAAAAAGATTCCTTATTGATTTGGAATCTTTTTTTGTTTCCGGGAACCTGATTCGAAATGAATGGATGAAAATGTATAACCATTTCAATTAGAAAAAATTACACAAGTAGCGTATTTCGTTGATTTTTTTTGCAGAAATGCGGCACAACATTAAATTTGCTAAAATTGAACTGCTAACATGGAAGATTTTTATTCAAGATACAATTTTCTCGAACCTGAACTACAGGAAGAAATTCTGCAAGTTGCCGTAAGAAAAAAGTTTGCACAACACGAAACATTAATTCGCGAAGGTCAGTTTATTTCCAGCTTTCCGATGGTGCTAAAAGGTCTCATTAGAGTTTCGCGCACCAGCGAGGCCGGCAACGAGTTGCTGCTTTATTACCTTCAGGCCGACGAAGTTTGTGCCATGTCGTTAACCTGCTGTATGGCCCGCCAAATTAGTGAAGTAAATGCCATTGCCGAAATGGATACCGAAGTACTCATGATTCCGGTTGAAATGCTGGATGCCTGGACAAGCAAATATCCGTTGTGGAAACAATATGTGATGCAAACCTTCCAAAACAGGTTTCGCGAACTAATAAATACACTTGATGCTGTTGCCTTTTTAAAACTCGATGAGCGTTTAATCAAATTTTTTATCGACCGACATAAAAAATCGGGCGTTCATACCTATTCAGGTACACATCAGGATCTGGCTCTTCAACTTAATTCATCGCGAGAAGTGATCTCGCGCCTGCTAAAAAAGCTGGAAAAAAACGGCAAAGTTTCACTTTCACGAAATTTTATTGATTTTTCTGGCCTTTTGTGACTTACATTACATACCCATTTGTATTCTATTATTTTATTTGCACGTATAAAATCTAAAGACATAATAGTTCATAACTATTGTTTCATAATTTTTTGGGTTATAAAATCGGTTAGTAGTTGAAGGTTGATGAGCCAGACTGGAGAGTCTGGCTTTTTTTTGTCTTATTTGAAAAATCTTCTGGTAATTGTAACGATTTAAATATCCATATCCACTCTCTTCCATCTCTTTATATCAATTCTTAAAATTGATATTGTTCTGATAATTCTTAAAATTCCGCAGTCTTTTCAGGCTTCGATCATTAATGTTAATTTCATATTGAAAATTAATCCCTGCTATCGCTAATAATTTATAGATATAATGCTGATATTTGTCATTAAAACATATGCTACCCAATATTTTGCATTTTTGGATAGTATTATCAGCTACAGAGAATATCAATTAAAAAGCAAGCTACATGTTTAAAATTCAAACTCTGAATAAGATTGACCCCGATGGTCTGAAACTATTCCCACTCGACAACTATGAGATTGCAAGCGAGCTTCCAAATCCGGATGCTATTGTTTTGCGCAGTTTTAAAATGCATGATGTTGAAATTCCATCGTCGGTAAAAGCGGTTGCAAGAGCCGGTGCGGGTGTAAATAATATTCCAATCGAGAAATGCACCGAAAAAGGAATCGTAGTTTTTAATACACCGGGAGCTAATGCCAATGGAGTAAAAGAGGCTGTAATTGCCGGAATGCTTATGGCATCGCGCGATTATATTGGCGCGGCTAACTGGGCAAAAACATTAATCGGACAGGGAGATGCTGTTGCGTCGTTAGTTGAAAAAGGCAAGAAAAACTTTGCCGGAGAAGAAATTAAGGGGAAAACACTGGCCGTAATAGGTTTGGGAGCAATTGGTGTTTTGGCAGCAAATGCAGCATCGGCGCTACGCATGAACGTAATTGGTTACGATCCATACATGTCGGTAAAACATGCACTGAAACTGAGTCGCGAAGTTCAAGTGGTTGAAGGTATTCAGGTATTGTTGCAACAAGCCGATTTTATTACCATCAACATTCCATTGTTACCCGATACTAAAGGATACATTAACAAAGACAAATTTGCCATGATGAAAGATGGCGTTAAAATTCTGAACTTTGCACGTGGAGGTCTCGTAGATCACAGCGATTTAAAAGTGGCTATCGAATCGGGTAAAGTAGCCAAATATATTACTGATTTCCCTGATGAAGAATGCCTGAAACTGGATAATGTAATTTCAATTCCACACTTAGGAGCTTCAACAAAAGAGTCGGAAACCAACTGTGCCATTATGGCCGTTGAACAAATGCGCGACTACCTGGAAAACGGTAACATTAAAAACTCGGTGAATTTCCCTGCTGCCGAATTGGATCGCAATGGTGGAAGCCGTATTCTGATTGCCAACCGTAATGTTCCGAATATGGTAAGCCAGATTTCAACTGTTTTGGCTGCCGAAGGATTGAACATTGATAATATGTTGAACAAAAAACGCGACGATATTGCCTATAACATTATCGACGTTGATACCGATAAAATTGACGACAGCGTAAAAGAAAAACTGTTAGCTATCGACGGCATTTTTATGGTTCGTCTGATTAATGCTTAAGACAACAACGGCATAAAAAATATCTCAATAAAAGGAGAATCAGGTATAATATCTGTTTCTCCTTTTTTTATGCCGGCACTAGTCGAAAGCTAAGTGCTAAATTATTATTAATAACCACCGCACTATCTTTCCAAGTCCCTCTTTTTTACTATTTTTGGCGTTCCTGTCCTGCCTAAAGTAAATTGAAAAAAGTACAAAAAAATGAGTAAAAGTATTGAAGTTAAAGCAGCTGATAATGTTCGCATTCTGGCTGCTGCAATGGTTGAAAAAGCAAAATCGGGCCACCCTGGAGGAGCAATGGGCGGAGCAGATTTTGTAAACATCCTTTATTCTGAATTCCTTAATTACGATCCATCGGACATGACATGGGCAAACCGCGACCGTTTTTTCCTCGATCCGGGCCATATGTCTCCAATGCTTTACGGAATTTTATCATTGGCAGGTTTTTACAGCATGGAAGATGTTGCCAATTTCCGTCAGTGGGGAAGCGTAACTCCGGGACACCCTGAAGTTGATGTTGAGCGTGGTGTTGAAAACACATCAGGTCCACTTGGACAAGGCCATGTTATGGCAGTTGGGGCAGCCATTGCCGAGCGCTTTTTAGTAGCTCGTTTTGGCGAGTGGATGGCGCACAAAACATACACATTCATCTCTGATGGTGGTATTCAGGAAGAGATTTCGCAGGGTGCAGGCAGAATTGCTGGTCACCTTGGATTGAACAACCTGATTATGTTTTACGATTCAAACGACATTCAACTGTCGACAGAAACCGATGAGGTTACTACTGAAGACACTGAAATGAAATATAAAGCCTGGGGATGGAACGTTGTAACCATTGTTGGTAACGACGCTGATGCTATTCGTAAAGCTTTAAAAAATGCACAAACAGAAACTGAAAAACCAACCCTGATTATTGGTAAAACAATTATGGGTAAAGGTGCTATTACTGAAGATGGTGCAAGTTTCGAGAGCCAGTGTTCAACACACGGTCAGCCATTATCAGGTGCCGGTGCATCGTTTGCAAAAACAATTGAGAATTTGGGTGGAGATGCTGAAAATCCATTCGTAATTTTCGACGATGTAAAAGAATACTACGAAAAACGTAAAGTGGAGCTGATTGAAGCTGCAGCAGCGAAAAAAGCTGAGCAAGAAAAATGGGAAGCTGCAAATCCTGAATTGGCAGCAAAACTAAAAGCTTTCTTCTCTAAAGAAGTTCCGGAAATTGATTACAGCAAAATTGAACAAAAAGCAGGTATCGCAACACGTGGTGCTTCTGCAACTGTTCTTTCAGTATTTGCCAAAGAGGTTGAGAATATGATTGTGTCGTCTGCCGACCTTTCAAACTCAGACAAAACTGATGGTTTCCTAAAAAATACAACATCATTTAAAAAAGGTGATTTTAGCGGACAATTCCTGCAGGCAGGTGTTTGCGAGCTAACAATGGCTGCCGTTATGAACGGTATGGCATTGCACGGTGGAGTTATTCCGGCATGTGGTACTTTCTTCGTATTCAGCGACTATATGAAACCAGCAGCACGTATTGCAGCATTGCAGGAATTGCCGGTTAAATATATCTGGACTCACGATGCATTCCGTGTTGGAGAAGATGGTCCTACTCACCAGCCGGTTGAGCAGGAAGCACAAATTCGCCTGTTGGAGAAATTACAAAACCACAGCCACAAAAACTCAATGTTGGTATTGCGTCCGGCCGATGGTAACGAAACTACTGTTGCATGGAAAATGGCTATGGAAAATACGGATACCCCAACAGCGCTTATACTTTCGCGCCAAGGAATTAAAGACGTTACTACATACGAAACGGCTCAGGGAGCTACAAAAGGAGCCTACATCCTTCAGGATTGCGAAGGCACACCAGATGTTATTCTGTTGGCTAGCGGTTCGGAAGTAAGTACTTTGGTTGACGGTGCCGAATTATTGGCCAAAGACGGTGTAAAAAGCCGTATCGTTTCTGTTCCTTCTGAAGGTTTATTCCGTACACAAAGTGCTGAATACCAAAAAGAAGTTCTTCCTGCAGGAGTTAGTAAGTTCGGTTTAACTGCCGGATTGCCTGTAACACTTGAAGGACTGGTTGGAATGGACGGAAAAGTGTTTGGTCTTGAATCATTCGGATTTTCTGCTCCTGCCGGAGTATTGGATGTAAAACTGGGTTATACAGGAGAAAATGTATACAACCAGGTAAAAGAATTATTGGCATAAGAAAAAAACAATAATCATACGTAAAAAGGTGCTTCATTTTCTGAAGCACCTTTTATATTTCCTCCCTTCTCATTACACAGCATATATGATAATTTCCTCTTTTTAATTATCTTGTCCACTATATGTGATTTTGACATGACAGTTTAATTGAATAAACCAAGGAAATTAATCCATGAAAAATAAGGTAGATCCAAAGATCGCACACCTCCAGACCATAATCACTGCAATACGAAAAATTCAGCATTTAATCATTTCCGGAAAAGATCCCGAAACCATACTGGAAAAAACATGTGAGATTTTAGTTGACACACGTGGTTATCTTTTTGCATGGATCACTCTTTTCGATGAAAAACAACATACAAAATTCTTTACAGGATCCGGCGATATTTCAATTATCAACAATATCCGGAAGCAAACTACAACAAACAGCTTTTCCGATCAGCTTTGGCAAACTATTGCAAATTCATCGCACACGGTTCTATCCGAGTTGCCACAGCAATACATAAAAGACGTAGACACTACTGAATGGACACCATTTCTTGCACAAATAAAAGATGAGAAACGCACATTAGGCGTTTTGTGCATAGCTATCCCTGCAGAGGATAGCAAGCAACCAGTTGAAGAAATTGGATTGGATGATCTGGCAAATGGTCTCGCCTTTGCATTATCAAAATTCAAACAGCACAACGAATTAAAAACCAACGAAGTCCGCTATAAAAACCTGGTTAACTCCTTAAACGACGGTGTTCTTATCATTCAAAACGAGATTACCAAATTTGTTAACCAGTCGCTTTGTAAACTAACCGGGTATACAGAGAAAGAATTGCTTGAAAATTCATTCATCATGCTGGTTGCCCCCGAAGAGCGGGAACTGGTAATACAATTGTATACTGATTTTATTACCGGAAAATCATCGCAAACACATTACGATTCGGCAGCAGCAACAAAATCGGGCGAAACGTTCTCGGTTGAAGTTACAATTACTCATACAATTTTTGACGATAACCCAGCAATTATGGTGATCCTTCACGATAATTCTGAGTTAAAAAAATCACTGGAACAAATAAAGGAAAGTGAAGAATATTTTCGTTTCCTATCGGATTCAGCATTTGAAGGAATAATTGTACACGACAAAGGTGTTATTCTTGACGTTAATACTACATTGCTTCGACTTACAGGTTACTCGCGCGAAGAAATAATAGGAAAAAACCTACTCACTGAATTTGTTGACCCAAAAGACCACGATAAAATACTTAAAAGGTTAGATAGCGAGGTTGTAGAACCTTATGTTCTTTCGGCGTTTAAAAAAGATGGTACCTATAGACATGTTGAAATTGAGGCACGCGAAATACAATACAAAGGCAAAAAAGTGCGGATTGCTGCTGTACGCGATATTTCAGAACGTTACCTGCTACAGGAAGAAATTAAAAAAGGCCGCGAAAAGTTAAACCGCATTCTCGACAACCTTCCCGGGGTGGCCTATAACTGCCAAAACAATCCAGCCTGGATCATGAATTTTGTAAGCCGGGGAAGCTCTCAACTACTTGGCTACAGCCCCGAAGAACTAACAAAAGAAAAAACGGTAAAATTCGAAAACCTCATCCATCCCGATGACAAAGAACGCGTTAGAAATACGATTCAGAAAGCTGTTGATAAAGACGAATCGTATGAAGTGGAATACCGTATTTACACCAAACAAAACCAGTTAAAATGGGTTTGGGAACGCGGAAAAGCATTCAGAGAAAATAACGACGTTCATCTTGAAGGTTTTATTAGCGATATCACCGCGCGTAAAAAGCTCGAAATAGCCAACGAGATGTTTTCAAAGGCCATTGAAGCGAGCCCGGTCAGCATTTTTATAACGGATCAACATGGGCTTATTGAATACGTAAATCCCTTTTTCGAAATCTTAACCGGCTATAAAAGCCCAGAGATAGTTGGAAAAAATCCACGTTTTCTGACTTCAGGAGATCATTCAGAAGAATTCTACAAACAACTTTGGCAAACCATTAATTCGGGTAAAATCTGGTATGGCGAAATCCGCAACCGGAAAAAGAACGGAGAGCGGTATTGGGAACAAGCTGTTATTTCTCCTATTTTTAACAACCAGGGCGAAATTACCCAGTTTGTAGCTGTTAGCGAAGATATTACCGAAAAAAAACAAACTTTAAAAGAACTGCAACACGCCAAAGAAAAAGCAGAGCAGAACGAAGCACGTTTTAAAGCTTTGCATAATGCCTCGTTCGGTGGAATATCAATACACGACAAAGGACAGATTTTGGATTGCAACCACGGATTATCAATAATTACCGGCTATTCGCACGAAGAGCTAATCGGTATGGACGGGCTCCTTTTAATTGCAGAAGATCAACGCGACCTGGTAAAAAAACATATTCAGGAACAATATTCTAAACCTTATGAAACAGTTGGACTCCGTAAAAAAGGGCAAACTTACCCAATTCGCATAGAGGGTAAAATGATTCCGTACAACAACAAAATAGTTCGTGTTACTGAATTCAGAGATATTACAGAACAAAAAGAAATTGAAAAAGAACTGGTAAGGGCCAAAGAAAATGCCGAACAAAGCGATAAGCTAAAATCCTCTTTCCTGGCGAATATGAGTCACGAAATCAGAACCCCCATGAACGGGATTTTAGGATTTACAGAATTGTTGAGAGATAATGAACTATCTCTCCAACAACGCGCAGAATTTATCGATATAATTCAAAACAGTGGAGAAAGAATGCTTAATACCATTAACGATATTATCGATATTTCTAAAATTGAGTCGGGAATGGTTATTGCTCACATGCAGGACATTAACCTAACATCATTGATAAAAGAGTTGTACATTTTCTTTGAGCAGCCGATGACACAGAAAGGCCTTACTTTTAAAGTGAACGAAAACAATGGCAATCCGGTAACACTTTTTCACACCGACCCGGACAAGCTTAATTCAATTCTTACCAACCTGATCAGGAACGCCTACAAATTCACTGCATCAGGGACAATTGAGTTTGGTTATGCCACCAACAACAGTCACATAACCTTTTTTGTAAAAGATACCGGCGTTGGAATACCACAGAAAAGACAACAGGCCATTTTCGAGCGTTTTGTACAGGCCGACATTGCAGACTCAAGGGTTTTCGAAGGTTCAGGACTGGGCCTTTCCATTACAAAATCCTACACCGAAATGTTAAACGGAACAATCAGCCTTGAATCGGAAGTTGGCAAAGGAACTACAGTTTATGTTTCGCTGCCTCTGCGGGCTGCAATTTATTCGCAACAAACTACACCTTCTGATTTGCAGTTGATTGCTGAAGATTTACTGGAGAATAAATTAAAAATATTGATTGCTGAAGATGATACTATATCGATAGAATTGCTAAAACTTTTAGTTCGTGATCTTGCGTCGGAAATACTGGTTGCCAAAAACGGAAAAAAAGCCGTTGAAATAACCCGAAATACCCCTGACATTAACCTAATTTTGATGGATATTAAAATGCCGGTTATTGATGGGTATACAGCAACAAAAATGATAAGAAAGTTCAACACATCGGTGAAGATAATCGCACAGTCGGCATTTGCACAGTCGGATGACATAAAAAAGGCGCGGGCAGCCGGCTGCGATGATTTTGTATCAAAACCAATTAACAGGCATCTATTGGTTAAAACAATCAATGCGCTCTTCCGTAACGATTAAAAGACTTCATTAATCTATAAGTGCTATAAATAATAAAGAGACAGTGTACCTCAATCGTATTGTGGTATTGATTTTTAGAAAAATACACTGTAATTTCAATACCAAACTCTCGGCTGTAACAAACCGCTTGCCTCATTCACACATCTATCAACTATTGCCACTATATCTGAAGCAATAAAACCCTTCACTTAAATCCATTTCCAAAATGGTATTAATTCATACCAAGAGAACATTAAAACGTACTAAATATCAACCTGTAAAAGATTCTCATTCAATTTTTTCGCTATATTTCGATACGCCTTTTGAAATTAAAATACAAAACCAAAATGATCAACCTAATTGAATCGAAAATAGAACCTTTTCAGCGTATTATCGATACCTTAAAAGCCATCAACAAAATCATTGTTGATGAAAAAGAAATCGATTCGCTTCTAAAAAAAACATGCGATGTACTCACCCAAATCAGGGGATATTCTTTCTGTTGGATTGGTCTTTTTGATCGGGACAACAAGCTTCTCCACATGGAATGTTCGGAGCATATTGCCGGATTTGATCAACTAAAAGATCAAATATTAAGCGGCAATCTTCCCGCCAACCTAAAAAGGGCCATAAAAGACCATGAATTCTTACAGATTGACTCGCCCGATAAAATTTGCCCCATTGACAAAAATGACCAGGAATATTGCTCTTTTATTGCCCCTATTTCAATCGATAATACACAGCATGGTATACTATGCGCATCAGTCCCTCTTTCGTATGCGCACCTGCCAAAAGAAGCAGAAAATTATATCGATATTGCGAATAGCATTGGATTTGCAATAAATGGCATTATCGAAAAAAAAGATATGGCCTGGCTCCTGGCCACATCACCCGATGCAATAATTACATTCGAACATGATTTAACGGCAGTATCAATTAACAACCGGTTTTGCGAACTCTTCAAGTGTAAAAAAGAGGATATTGTTGGAAAAAACATTGCCGATCTGGTAAAAAATAACCTGAACGAAAATACGCATAAGAATGCTTTTGTAGGATTAAAACAAATTACCAGAGGCGATGACATTCAAGATCTGAAATTTGCCTTAGGTCAAAAAATATTCCGCATTGAAACTCAGCAATACGATTTAAAGAATTATTGGATCGCCCGCATAAAAGATATCACCAAAGAGCAGATCGAAAAATTAGAACTAGAGAGAAGTGAAAAAAAATATAAAAACCTCGTTGAAGGACTGAACGATGCCCTGTTTATAATGCAGGACGGAGTGATTAAGTTTGTAAACAAGTCGTTATGTAAGCTTTCGGGCTACAGAAAAAACGAATTATTAAACGCACCTTATACTAAATTCATCGCCCCGTCGGAGCTAAAAAAAATAAAAGAGAAACACGCCAAACGTCTGAATGGCGATAAGGTGAAACACATCTACCAATCAAAAGCAATCAGTAAAAAAAGCGAAGAAATACCTGTTGAAGTAACCATAACAGAAGTTGAATACGAAGAAAAACCAGCCTACCAGATACTGTTGCACGATATTACTTCAAGGCAAAATACCTTACAACAACTTAAGGAAAGTGAGGAACGATTCCGCTTTTTAGCAGAGTCGGCTTTTGAAGGAATACTTATACACAAAAACGGAAAAATTGTTGATGTAAACGATGCATTCATTAAACTGTCGGAATATCCAAAAAATGAAATTGTGGGCCGAAACATTTTCGAGTTCATGTATTCCGACCAGGATGTTAAACGCCTAAAAAAACGGGTAGTAAAACGGCAAAATAAGCCTTATTCCCTAAAAGGATACAAAAAAACGGGAGAACCGGTTTACATGGAAGTAGAAAGTAAAACGATTCAATACCTTGGCGAAGAAGTTAAAATTGCAGGAATAAGAAATATCACTGAACGGCAACAGCTGAACGAAAAACTTACCAAAACCAAAAACAGGCTAAGTACCTTGCTTAATAATTTGCCCGGAATGGTGTACACCTGCTACAATAAACAAAATTGGGAAATGCTGTTTATGAGCGAAGGTTGTATTGCATTAACCGGTTATAACCCAGCCGATTTTATTAATAACCCAGAGTTAAACTATAACGATATTATCCACCCCGACTTCCGCGATGAAGTTTGGACTAAAGTACAAGATGCAATAAAATATAATACGGCTTTTGAAATAGAATACAAAATAATTTGTAATAACAACGAAGAAAAATGGGTATGGGAGCGTGGCCGAAAAGTAATACAAAATAATGAAGAAGTACTTGAAGGATTTATAGCCGATATTACGGAGCGAAAAAATGCCACAAATGCGGTTATTCAATCACAAACAAAATACCGGGCACTTTTTAGAGCTATTAACGATGCGGTTATCATACAAGATTACGAAAAAGAAAACCATCCAATAATAGAAGTAAATAACCGCGCATGCAAATTATACGGTTATAGCCGCGAAGAGCTGTTGACAAAAACAATTAAAGACTTAGATTATTCGTTGCACTCCTCTTACGAAAATACTTCAGAACAGATCTATGAAACTATCCACCAAAAGGCCAGCGGCTCTACAATTCCTGTAGATATAAAATCAAGTCTCTTCCAAATTGGCAACAATCGGATGATCATGTCGCTAATTCGCGATACGCGGCGCCGTAAAGAAGCCGAAGAAAAATTATCCGATTCAGAACATCTGCTTGATCACATTCTCCAAAGTATTCCGAGCGGTTTTGTAATGATTGACGAAGACCGAAATATAGTACGAGTAAACGATCAGACCTGCCAAATTACAGGCTACAAACAAAACGAACTGGAAGGACAAAAATGCGCTGTAATATGCATAAAGAAAGATCGTTTAAAAGACTGTCCTGTATGTTTCAATGGCAATGAATCGTACAATGGAATTGACACTTTCATAAAATGTAAGGATACCTCGAAAACAGCTGTTTATAAAAATATACAAACCATCGATATTAACGGCAAGAAATTCATCCTCGAAAGTTTTCAGGATATAACCCAATTGAAAATAGCCGAACAACAATTAATTAAAGCCAGAAACCAGGCACAGGAAAGCGAACAGAAATTTTCAATCTTTATGGATTCATTGCCCGGGTTTGCTTACATAAAAGACCACGAGCTGAATTATCTGTACGTAAACAAATATATGGTACAAAACCTGAATGCCGGTAATTGGATTGGAAAAAACACAAAAGATGTTATGCACCCCGATATTGTGAATCGTTTATTAGAAAACGACAACAAAGCATTTTTACAGGGACGATTTAAATACGAAATAAAATATCCGGTGCATGGTAAAGGGGTACGCGATTTTTTAACCTATAAATTTACCATTGGCAACAACAAAAAGTTACTCGGAGGAATATCCTTAGATATTACAGAGCGAAAAAGTCTGGAAAGCAGGAATGCCATGCTATCGAAAGCTATTGAAGCCAGTCCTGTTAGTATCGTTATTACCGATATTAATGGAGATATTGAGTATGTTAATCCTTTCTTTGAAGAAAAAACAGGGTACAAGTTGCAAGAAGTTATTTATGAGAATCCGCGTATTCTTAAAGCTGGAAAACAAACAAAAGAGTTTTATGCCGACTTATGGAAAACTATTTTAGATGGTGATGTGTGGCGTGGTGAATTACATAATAAAAAGAAAAATGGAGAAGAATTTTGGGAAAAAGGAATTATAACCCCACTTGTTAATGAACACAATAAGATTGAGCACTTTATTGCAATTAAAGAAGATATAACTCACCAAAAACAAATACTCACCCACCTTCGGCTCGCAAAAGAAAAAGCTGAAGAAAGTGACAAGCTAAAATCCGCATTCCTGGCTAATATGAGCCATGAAATAAGAACTCCCATGAATGGAATAATGGGATTTGCCGAGTTATTAAAAGATCCCAACCTCACGGGAGAACAACAGAATGAGTTTATCTCAATTATACAGAAAAGTGGCGACCGCATGCTATCCACCATTAACGACATAATCGACATTTCAAAAATAGAGTCGGGACTGGTTACTGTCGATCTGTCAACCATCAAGTTGAAACCATTCTTAAACGAGATTAAATTATTCTTTAGTCCGGAAATGGTAAAAAAACACCTTTACCTTGAGTTTATAAATAGCAGCGATCCGGTTTCGCCCGAAATAAATTCCGACGTAACTAAACTAAATAGTATAATTACCAATCTGATTAAAAATGCCATTAAATTCACCAATAAAGGAGGCATTTCTTTTGGCTATCAATTTGTTGACGATTCGATACAATTTATTGTAAAAGACACGGGTGTTGGCATTCCCAAAAACCGACAGAAGGCCATTTTTGACCGGTTTGTACAGGCTGATATTGCAGATTCAAGAGTTTATGAAGGTTCGGGACTGGGACTGTCCATTAGTAAATCGTACACAGAAATGCTTGGTGGTTCCATTTATCTGGAGTCGGAAGAAAACAAGGGAACAACATTTTTCGTTACTTTTCCATACCACCACCCTTCAAAAGACACTTTAACTGCCGGCAATAAAGAGACCGAGCCCAAATTAGTATCGGAGAATTTAAAAATACTTATCGCTGAAGACGATCCGGTTTCAGTTCGGCTACTCAAGATTATTCTCGAAAAAAACAGTAAAGAAATCCTTGTAGCGAGTAATGGAAAAGAAGCCGTTGATATTGCAAAAGCTCATCCTGATATTGATTTAATATTAATGGATGTAAGAATGCCGGTTATGGATGGACTGGAAGCTACTGAGCGGATTAGAGGATTTAATAACGACGTAAAAATAATTGCGCAAACAGCCTTTGCTCAGGAACAAGATATTATAAAAGCCAATAAAGCAGGATGCAATAATTATGTAACGAAACCTATTAATGCCAACATTCTGGGTTCAGTAATAAACAAACTTTTCTGATTTTTAAGTCTGGATCAAACAAATTAAAAAGGCGCATCCACAACCGGATACGCCTTCTTCAATATTATCTCTTAACACTCTATTTTACAAGTGCCAACGATTGTTTTGCAATCTCCAACTCTTCGTTGGTAGGGATAATAAGAACTTTTACTTTTGCTCCATTCACGTTAATTTCGTGAACACCATCTTTGCGGTTCTTATCTTTTTCTTCGTCCCAGGTAATTCCAACGTACTCCATATCCTTACATACCATCTCGCGAACCGAAGTTTTATTTTCCCCTACCCCGGCTGTAAATACAATGGCATCAACACCATTCATTGCAGCGGCATAGCTTCCAATATATTGTTTAATGCGGTAGGCATACATTTCCAACGCCAAAATTGCAACCGGGTCACCTTCTGCCTGACATTTTTCAATATCACGCATATCAGTGAGTTCGGTTAACCCTTTCATTCCACTTTCTTTGTTTAAGAGATCTGAAATCTCTTCAACAGAAAATCCCTTTTGTTGTGCCAGGTAAAAAATAATTGCCGGGTCGATGTCACCCGATCGGGTTCCCATAATAAGTCCGCTTAACGGTCCCATTCCCATGGAAGTATCAATACAAACACCACCTTTTACAGCCGCCATTGAAGCACCGTTACCAATGTGAATGGTAATAATTTTGGCGTCAGGATTTCCTAAATACTCAATTGCTTTTTCTGAAACAAATTTGTGCGACGTACCATGGAAACCATATTTACGAATACGCAATTCGCGGTAAAATTTCTCAGGAATAGCATAACGATAGGCTTTCTCAGGAATACTCTGATGAAAAGCAGTATCAAACACACCAACCTGTGTTGCGTTCGGAAATACTTTTTCAGCCACTTCCACGCCAATCAGGTTAGCCGGATTATGCAATGGCGCTAATGGAAACAATTCTTTTACTTTTGCTTTTACCTCATCGGTAATCTCCACAGTTTTGGTAAAAGTTTCGCCACCATGTACCAAACGGTGACCAACAGCCTGAATTTCTGAAGGATCGCTGATAACACCAACTTTTTTGTCAATAAGCAATTCGGCAACACGTTTCAAACCAACACCATGATCAGGAATTGGGAATTCTTCAACCGTTTTTTCTTCCGAACCGTTGAGAAATGTTTTGTGTTTGATCAATCCCATCTCCAGACCGATTCGTTCTACAATACCACTCGACAATGGCAACTCGGTGTTCATATCAATCAACTGATATTTAATTGACGAGCTACCTGCATTAATTACTAAAATATTCATTTTAAAATATATCTGTTATAATTTTGGTAACAGGCCAACCATTCTCGTGACAGTGAGCCTGTTATCGTAAAAAGTATGAATTTACTTTTAAAATCCTTCCTGAGCCTGGATAGCTGTAATTACAACGGTATTAAAAATATCGTTGACAGTGCAACCACGGCTAAGATCGTTAACCGGTTTGTTTAAGCCTTGTAACATCGGGCCAATTGCCAGAGCTCCGGTCTCGCGCTGTATGGCTTTGTATGTATTGTTTCCTGTGTTCAAATCGGGGAAAATAAGCACGTTGGCTCTCCCTGCCACTTGCGAATCGGGCATTTTGCTTTTTCCTACGCTCGGATCAACTGCGGCATCGTATTGTATAGGTCCTTCAATCTTCAGATCAGGACGTGCAGCAACAGCTATCTCAGTAGCACTGCGAACTTTATCAACCTCAACACCTGATCCTGATGTACCTGATGAATACGACAACAATGCCACTTTCGGATCAATACCAAAAGCAATTGCCGAATCAGCCGATGTAACAGCAATCTCAGCCAGCTGCTCCGCCGTTGGACTAACGTTTACCGCGCAGTCGCCCATTACCGAAACATGGTCGTCGAGACACATAAAGAACACCGACGAAACGGTTTTAACGCCAGGTTTGGTTTTTACAAACTGAAGTGCCGGAATAATGGTGTGTGCTGTAGTATGTGCAGCACCTGAAACCATGCCGTCGGCATGGCCTTTGTAAACCATCATTGTTCCGAAATACGAAACATCGGCCATAGCATCTCGGGCCATATCTTCAGGTATATTTTTGTGCTTACGCAGTTCGTGGTAAGTTCTCCAGTAGTCTTCGTAATACTCCGATTCTACCGGATCGATGATTTTTATATTACCGTTGATTCTCACACCTATTTCGGTAGCTTTGGCAATAATTTCATCGCGTTTTCCTAAAAGAGTAATTTCAACCACCCCCTGGTCAACCAAACTTGAAGCGGCCTGCAAAATACGAGGGTCAGTACCTTCGGGTAAAACAATATGTTGCCTTTTCGATTTAGCTTTTGCAACCAGGTTATACTGGAACATATGTGGTGTTACTACATCGGTTTTAAAACTTCTGAATTTGTCGATAAGAAAGTCGGTATCCACATATTTTTCGAAGGTAGAAATACTTAAATCGATTTTACGTGGTATGCCCGGGTGCAATTTTGGTTTTACATCCGATATTTTTTTGGCTGCAATAAAAGTTACATCGTCAACCAAAATAATAGGAACAATATTTGGCAAACCTTCAATCAGTCGCACAATTTGTGGCTCGGGAGCAATACCACCGGTAACCACAATACCGGCAATGCTTGGATAGTTTGCCGATGCATTGGCCTGAAGTGCCGCCAGAATAATATCAGAGCGGTCGCCTGGAGTAATAATCAGGCTGTTCTCCTCTACCCTGTCGAGGTAGTTGCGCAACTGCATTGCTCCAATATCGTAGCGATCGGCCTGTTTGCACAACAGGTTTTCGCCAAACAGTACAGTACCACCCAATTCGTCGTTAATTTCTTTTATAGTAGGGCTGCCCAGTTTTTTAATTTCCGGAATGATCTCAATCGAAGTTTCGGCAGGTACTATCTTGCTCAATTCTTCGCGCATCATGTCGCAATTTCCTGGTTCAACACGGTTCATTACAACCGACTGCACCACAACATCTCTTTCAGCAAATGATTTTATGGCCAGATCGATATTGGCAATGGCACTACCCATATTTTTATCTTTCGCCGAGCTAACCAAAATAGTAGGAATAGAAAGGTTTTTAGCAAACTCAATATTAAGATCTAACTCAAAAGTAACGCCCTTATTGTCGAAATCCGAACCTTCAACCACAACCACGTCAAACTTCTCTTTTAGCTGCTTGTAGCGATCGATAATCTGATCGATCAGACGCGATTCATGTCCCATGTTTTTGTATTTAACAACCTGCGACATAGTAAAGCCGTATGCGTCTTTATACTCCATATCGAGGTCAAAATACGATATCATGGTTTCGATATGATTATCGTGAACTCCCTTTGGATAATCGTTAATGATTGGCCGGAAATATCCGACCTTAGTTACTTTTGAAAGTAACACCTTTAAAACACCCAGCGTAACAAGCGATCTTCCTGTGTTGCTTTCGGTGTTTGTGATATAAATTCCAGTTTTCATTCGAAAAATTTAAAAACTCCGTATATTATTAATTTCCTTGTGTAACGAACACCATTGGGTTATTTGATGAATCGTTCAGGTTGCGTTGAATAGTTGGCAAAAGTATAAAAGAAATTTTCTTGTCATTAAGCAATAGTCTTAATAAACTGTTAACTGCGCAAAATTTCACATTTCCTTGAAATTAGCATCTGACAATCATCATATTGTGAGATTTTTTGAAAATACCCCTCTTAATACAAACCTCAGTATATGAAAAATATTTTTGGGCTTTAGTTTGCAAAAACACAAAGTACCTATTAACACTTTATAATGAAAGATGGTAATTGCTCAAACCAATATACATTTCCATTGTGCTATTACGAATATACCAGGATTAAAACTCGTAATAAACTCCGGTGTAAATACCAATCCTGTACGGACGATAATTAACATCGGGGTTCGAGTTTATCGAATTAAGGTAGTAATTGAGACGAGGCTCCAACGCAAAAGAGAAGTGTTTACCCAATGCATAATTTACCCCTACACCAAGTGTTCCCGAGAAATTAAGCGTTGAAATATCGGCAGTGCGTCCAATGTTTTGTACGCCGTAATCATTATCCAGATAAGCATTGTTGCCAATTACAAAACCGGCGTTAATTCCACCAAGCAGCTCTACTCCCACTTTCTTGTCGAGCACACTATAGCGCAAATACAGTGGTACTTCCACAAATTCGAATACCTGAGAGAACTCGCCATCAGAGTACAGCCTTTGTGCAGCAACATCGTTCGAGTTTTCAAGATTTGCCGAAATATTGACACCTCGTGGTGCCGATCCCATTTTAATTACACCGGCAGTGCTGTTCATCGCAATTCCACTGCTTTCTGTTCGTACCACATTCGAAAATGAAGGTGATGATCCATCGTACGATGTATTAGGAGCATAGCTGTAACTCAAATCGTTATTACCCGCAAATAAATTAAACGAATTATTAGCTTTTTGCCCATCCTTTGCATAATAAATTCCACTCTCCACTCGCAGGCGTTTACTGGTTTTGTACTGCACCGAAATTCCACCACCAACATTGCTTCCGCCATCATCGCTATTGTAGGTCATTTCCCGGGCATACGAATCTTTGTGGTTTGCCGAGTGCGATGAATATCCGGGAGAAATCTGGGCTCCAACAATCCATCCGTGTTCCTGCTGTTTTTGTTCGTTTAAACTTCGCAGGTTGGCAGCAATCAGCATTTCATCGGCAGTAAAACTTTCTTCAATTTGAGTTTTATTGCTCTTTTCCGCTAAAGAAACGTAGGATTGTTTCGTAGTAAATATCGCCTCAATACGTTCTAACAAACTGTAGTTTTGCTCGGCGCGTGTTGCAATAATCTGCTCAGACTGAGACTTGTTTTCTTCAGCAGAAAGTTCTACTTCCGCCAGCATTTTATCATCTGCGATTGTTTGATTTGTATTTGTATCCGTAGTATTTATTTCCTGTGCTCCGGCCAATTGGTCAACCGTTATATTAACACTATTATCTTTTGACGAAACGGCAGGTTCCTGCGTTTTTTCGGGTGCCGTTTGTTGCTGAGCCATAGTTGGCTCTTCAACAACGGTTTTTCCGCTAAAGTACCATCCGGCAATAAAGGCCAGTACAATAACTGCCGCTGCCGATATCCAGCCAACATTAGCCATGCGGCGCTTTTTCCGATGCCCGTCGAGTTGCGACTGAATAGTATCCCAAACATGCGACGGTGGCGCAGCCGAAAAACCATCAAGCTTTTCTCGGATCGAATCGTCAATATTTAGTTTCTTACTCATCCGGCTGTATAATTACTTGTTTTCTCAATATCTCCATAAAGTTCTTTTACCCGGCGTTTCAAAATGTTTCTGGCGCGTGCCAGGTTCGATTTTGATGTGCCCACGGTAATTTTCATCTCTTCACTAATTTCCTGGTGGTTCATTCCTTCAATTACAAAAAGGTTAAAAACCATTCGGTAACGAGGTGGTAGTTTTTGTATTTCTGCAATTAATTCCTTTGCTGAAATTCCGGCCAGTATATCATCCGAAACATTTTGCCCCTCGTAAATACTCACATCCTCCACCGGATACATAACATGCTGTTTCCTGAATTTCTCTAACGAAACATTTACCATTATCCTCCTTATCCACCCTTCCAAAGAACCTTCGTGCCTAAACCGGCCAATATTCTGAAATACCTTTATAAATCCTTCCTGCAGGTTATCTTCGGCTTCGGTGTTATCTTTGGCATAGCGCAAACAAACCCCAAACATTTTTGGTGCAAATAGATGGTATAATTGTTCCTGTGCACGTTTTTTCCCCGAAGCACAACCGTTTATTATTTTTTTCAGGTCTTCCAAAATCTTTCGCAAATAACACCCAAAAATACTGATAAAAACGAATTTGCTTTCATCTTTCTTTTTGGCATCTGCTTTTACAGTCAGTTCTCTCAAGCTAAAATCATTGGATAGATGTGCTGTTTATTGAAAAGGTTGCGTTGGCTTGGAAATTCTTTATTGATTTGACAAACATTATAGATTGCCTTTAATATTTAATAGCTGTGTCAACGAAAATAGATTTTCAAAAAGCTCCACGACACACGTCGACAAGAAAATAAACTTTTCAATTTCAACTCGACAGCTGTCGGAATGAAAATCAGCCGTCAGTTTTTATCACGGCGGCTGTCGGGTAGTAAAAAACATTTCAGAATGGACCTCAACACGCGTCGACGATTAAAACGTCATTTAACATTTGTTACGCAACCTTAACACGGCTAAATGCATCTATGATGTAAATTTGTTAAACCTTTATTATGAGAACTTCATTACCGATACTTTTAGTTTTGTTTATGTTGTTTGCCGTTTCGTGCAACCAGGATGATATAACACTTCCAAAAACAATTACTCTTGATGAAAAATCGGTTGAGTTAATTGAAGCGGAAAACGAATTTGGGCTGAAGCTTTTTCAGAAAATTTATGACTGGGAAGAAGATGCGGATAACATTATGGTATCGCCATTAAGCGTAAGCCTGGCACTGGCCATGACCTATAACGGAGCCAGTGGCGAAACTAAAACAGCCATTGAGGAAACTCTGAAAGTTTACGGACTTTCCCCTGATGAAATTAATGAATCATATGCATCGCTTGTAGCAGCATTACAATCGCTCGATCCAAAAGTTATACTCGAAATAGCCAATGCCATTTATTACCGCGATGGATTTCCGGTTGAAGACGATTTTGTAACCACGAACCAAAATTATTACGATGCAGAAGTAGAGGCACTGGATTTTGGCTCACCACAGGCGGTGAATACCATTAATGATTGGGTGGCCGATAAAACTCACGATAAAATTGATAAGATAATCGATAATATCAGCGGCGATCACGTTATGTTTTTATTGAATGCCATTTACTTTAAAGGAATCTGGCAATCGGAATTTGAAGAAGACGAAACCAAAGATTTACCTTTTTACCTGCAAGACGGATCGACCGTACAAGTACCTACCATGCAAAAAAACGAATCATTGCCCTATTATTCAAATAATGTTTTCCGGGCAATAAAACTGGCTTATGGTGCAGGCAACTATAACATGATTGTTTTTCTTCCACAAGAAGAAAATTCACTTGAAAATATTGTGAATGAACTGGGCGTTGACAGCTGGAAAAACTGGATGGAAAGTTTTACTGACACAGTTAATATCGACCTAAAATTGCCACGCCTTAAATACAAATACGAAATAACGTTAAACGATGTACTTGCCGATATGGGCATGGGTGTTGCCTTTGGTGATGGTGCCGACTTTACAGGAATTAACAAAGGTGGCGGTCTGAAAATCGATTACGTAAAACATAAAACCTTTATCGAAGTGAATGAAAAAGGGACTGAAGCCGCTGCAGTAACTATTGTAGCAATTGTTGTAACATCTGTGGGGCCACAAAATATGCAGTTTAATGTAAACCGCCCGTTTTTATATGCCATTACTGAAAAAGACACGGATGCCATTCTTTTTATGGGAACTGTTAAAAATCCTGAAAGTGAAGAATAGAGCGAAATAAACGCAAATTACCTGCGTTGTACATAAAATTATAAAAAGCCATGAAACAATTAGTCGCAATACTTTCTGTATTCCTTATTGTATTTACCAGTTGCCAGGACGATGAACTGATGTCGTTTGACGCAAAAGGTACTGTAATTGATTATGCTGGTGCCGGCGATTGTGGGTTCATCATTGAGCTCGACAACGGCAATAAAGTTCAGCCTTTGTATTATCCCGATGATTTTACTTTTTCGCAGGGACAGCGTGTGCTAATTACTTACACCGAACTTGATAACGTTTATATAAGCTGCGACCAGGGCGTACCTTGTGAGGTTACCTATGCCGAAGAATTGTCTTGCTCGCCATATGTCGATCTTTACTTTGAGAATTACGACAGCCTTGCCCGCGACCCCGTGCATTTGCACGAAGCATACATGGACGGCGACTGCCTGTATTTTAAACTATCATACAGCGGAGGTTGTCAGGATCACACCATCGATTTGGCGCGCATGCATCCGTGGACTGCCAGCAGCTCAACTGTTCCTACTTTTGAAATCAGGCACAATGCCAACGGCGATTTATGCGAAGCCTGGTTTACCCGTGAATTCCGTTTCGACCTGTCGGATTTAAAAGCTGAGGGAAAAACCGAATTTGTACTCACCGCCAAACTTATCGGCGACGAAGTGTACAACAAAATATTTCAGCTAGATTAGGTATTCCACTAATTTTGCTGCTTAGTTAGTTCTCCAAAGGGTTGGTTGTAAAACCGGCCCTTTATTTTTTCTTTCATTACGTTAGTTTTTATGTGGAGCTATTTCAGCACGAGACATATTTCGAATAAAAAACGGGGAACAAAAAATGCACCCCGCTTTTGTGTTATATTGTTCTTGGTTTAAAAAATGCTGTATGAAATACCAGCCGAAAGGCTAAGTGTAGTTTTAGCATAAGTTTCATCATAGCTTCCAATACCTGCATGTGAAAAGGTTACTGTATCATCTTCGTAGAAAGTATTAGAAACACCCGCATCAAAAGTTAGTTTATCGGTAATGTTCCACATAATTCCTCCACCCATGGTATACGATGAGTTGCTGTAACTAAAATCGCTTTGATATTGTGGTGTTACACCATTTTTCGAGCGCATGCCACCAACACTAAATGCAAAATTATCGGCTACATTAAACTGTAAACCGAGAGCAAGCTCAGTGTAGTTACTTTTAATATCGCGGTGTACCTGCGCGCCGAGAGTTGAGTAACGAATGTTGTTACCGTAATGAACATTTCTATCGAAATACATATTGAATGAAAGTTGTGCTTCTAACCAATCCAACCCACGGTAACCTACACCCGCAGCCAAAATTGCAGGGATATCATTCGACGATTCAGCTCCGTCAGGGAATAAGCCCATATCGTCAACGTCGGTTTCGTTTTCTAAAGTCAACTTGGTTTCAAACTCGTATTTTACGGCAAAGGTCCAATCATCGGTTGGCGAAATGTTAAAACCAATAATCGGGGTAAAACCCATTCCTTTTTGCTTGGTTTTTACTTCTTTATCACCCATTTGCGTAGCTGTTCCTGTGAGTGTTTGCGCAGTACCGTTTAATGTTTGGGCGGTTGACGCAAAACCCGGTGCTGCTTGTACATACGCACCGTTTATCTGGTTCAGGCTCATGGCCGATATTTGCTCCGAAGAAAGTCCCATCAATTGCAAACCAGCCTCAATTTGTCCCTGCTGTACTGGATCCATTTGTCCTGCTCCCACCAATTGAGCTAAAGTATAATCACCTGCAACAGGAAGTATTGGTGCTAATGCTTCCGGCACATTTGCCAAAGCGTTTAAATTTGCTGCCATTGTGCTTACTTGCGTAGAGGCTCCATTTAACCAGGTTGCCGCATCAACTCCATTTAGCTGAATGTTACGGATTGCTCCTTCGTATTTGTTTGTTGACGGCACTAAACGCAAACCTCCATAAAACGAGAATTTATCGTGAGGCGCATAGGATGCTCCCAACTGAATTCCCCAGAATGTTGAAGAAGCTTCCAATGCCATTTCAAGATCGTAACTATTTACTGCCAGTGCCGGATCGATTTGTCCTAACGCAGCCAATTGACCGGGAATTAGAGAAAAAGGTATCTCCAGTGTTGGAATACCTGACGGAAACTCGGCAGTACCACCACCACCTACCGGACCAATTCCTAATGAAAAGGCCCAGTTATTCTTTTTATAAACGGCATAAACATCAGGAAAAACAGGAATTGTAGTTTCTCCTTCGTAATGTCCTGAATTTAGCGTAGGAAACTGAGTATCGATATCACGGGTCTGAAAAATTGTTTGGCTGTAAAAAGCAAAATACCAGCCATCTTCCATTTTTACCAGTCCTGCGGGATTGTAGAAAACAGCATCAATTTCTAAAGCTGCATTTCGCGACAACATACGAATATATTGTGCACTTTGGTTGTAGTTAGTTAATAAACCTCCTGCAAAAGCAAGCTGAAGCAGCATAGAAAATGCCACTACCAATGTCAGTTTTTTCATCTATTTCAAGTTTTTATTAAAGAATTTTTTCCCTTTATTTAACAATAGTATTCCGAGAAATTTACGGTTACTATAGTTGATGCCTGAGAGGCAAATTTAGAACTTATTCTTAAATACAAAAACTTCCTGATTGATTTTCAACTTTTTATGACTTTTTCGAACTATTTCGTCGTTTATTCGATATGGGTTACACAAAAAACCCGAAGTTAAATACCTCGGGCTCTTTATTTTATAATTTTTTCCGTTGTTTAAATATGTATCACTTCGTCGTAAGCAGCAGCTGCAGCTTCCATTACGGCCTCGCTCATTGTAGGGTGCGGATGAATGGTTTTTAACAGCTCGTGTCCGGTAATTTCCAGTTTCTTGGCAACAACCATTTCGGCAATCATTTCGGTAACATTACCACCGATCATATGTGCACCAAGCAACTCGCCATACTTCGCATCGAAAATCAATTTAACAAAACCATCTTTTTGTCCGGCGGCACTTGCTTTTCCACTGGCCGAGTATGGGAATTTACCCACTTTAATTTCGTAACCCGCTTCTTTTGCTTTTGCTTCGGTTAATCCAACCGACGAAACTTCGGGGCTGGTGTAAGTACATCCCGGAATATTTCCGTAATCGATCGGCTCCGGATTCAATCCCGCAATTTTTTCAACACAGGTAATACCTTCGGCCGAAGCTACGTGAGCCAATGCCGGTCCGGCAAGAATATCGCCAATAGCATAAACACCATCAACGTTGGTTTTGTAGTATTCATCAACTTTAACACGGCCATTATCGGTTTCAACACCCAGTTCTTCCAAACCAATATTTTCAGTATTTGGAGCAATACCTACTGCCGAAAGAACGATGTCAGCTTCAACCACTTCTTCGCCTTTTTTGGTTTTAATGGTTACTTTGCACTTATCGCCCGAAGTATCCACGCTTTCAACCGACGAACCGGTCATCACTTTCATTTTCGATTTTTTGAAATTGCGTTCCAGCTGTTTGGCGACTTCAGCATCTTCGTTTGGCACCAATGTTGGCATAAATTCAACCAGTGTTACTTTGGTTCCAATAGAGTGATAGAAATAGGCAAACTCGCTACCAATAGCACCTGATCCAACAACAACCATACTCTCGGGTTGCTTATCAAGCGTAAGTGCTTTACGGTATCCGATAATCTTTTCACCGTCTTGTGGCAAATTTGGCAATTCGCGCGAGCGGGCACCTGTTGCCAGAATGATGTGTTTAGCTGTGTACGACGATTTTTTGCCTTTGTCATCGGTTACTTCAACGGTATTTTTTCCGGCTAATTTTCCCCAGCCAAAAATCGACTCAACTTTATTTTTCTTAAACAAGAACTGAATTCCCTTGCTCATTCCGTCGGCAACATCGCGGCTGCGCTTCACCATTGCACCAAAATCGGGTTTCACTTCTCCTTCAATGGCTACACCATAATCGGCAGCGTGGATGGCATACTCAAAAGCCTGTGCACTTTTTAGCAGCGACTTTGTAGGAATACATCCCCAGTTTAAACAAATTCCTCCCAGGTTTTCTTTTTCAACCACGGCAACTTTTAATCCGAGTTGCGACGCACGAATTGCTGCTACATATCCACCTGGTCCGCTGCCTATCACTATTACATCGTAATTCATTGTATTTTGAAATTTATTGATATTTGATTTATGTAAGTAACACCTTACCTACAGAAAGGTTCTAACAAATTTACTTCTTTTATGATGGATTTAAAAGTGTTAACAGCATGAAAGATCTCATAAAATAAAGCAGGCAAAAGGATAGAGAATCGCTATTTTTTGCCTGCTTTTTTAACATTATTATTTATTTTATTCAAATAAACAGCTCCGCTTATTTTAGTTTTGCATACGTATTTAATAACTCGGTAGCTGCAACAAACGAACTCATCTGATCGGTAAGTACATAATTTTCGAGGATTTTTAGTTTCGCTTTAATATCGGGATGATCGTAGAAGTTTCGTTTCAGTTGTTCTTCAATCGTTTCGTACATCCAGTATGTAGCTTGTTCGTTTCGTTTTCGGTGGAAATAACCGTTGTCAACCGTTTGTTGCCGATATTTTTCAATTTGCTCCCAAATGGCATCAATTCCGGTTTTTTTATAGGCCGAACAGGTAAGCACATTGGCTGCCCACCCCGAATCTTTGGCCGGAAAAAGATGAATGGCATTTCGATATTGCACTTTTGCCATTTCTGCTTTTTCAATATTGTTACCATCGGCTTTATTAATGGTAATCAGGTCGGCCATTTCCATAATTCCGCGTTTTATACCCTGAAGTTCGTCACCCGCTCCGGCCAACATTAACAGCAGGAAAAAATCGGTCATGGAATGAACAGCGGTTTCGCTTTGCCCCACCCCAACGGTTTCAATAAAAATAGTGCTGTAACCGGCAGCTTCGCATAAAATAATGATTTCGCGGGTTTTTCGTGCAACGCCTCCCAACGATCCTGCCGACGGACTGGGACGAATGTAAGCATTGCTATCGCTGGCCAATTCTTCCATGCGCGTTTTGTCGCCCAAAATACTTCCTTTGGTACGTTCGCTACTCGGATCGATAGCGAGCACGGCGAGCTTTTCACCTTTATTGGTAAGGGACTTACCAAGAGCTTCAATAAAGGTACTTTTTCCAACTCCCGGCACTCCGGTTATTCCAATACGAACCGAATTACCACTATGTGGCAAACACTTTTGGATGACTTGCTGCGCCAGTTGCTGATGTTCTGATTTTGAGCTCTCAACCAAAGTAACAGCTTTACTTAACAGTGTGATATCGCCCTTTAAAATCCCGTCAACATACTCGTCAACCGACAATAATTTCCTTTTCTTATTCAAAAAACGCTGAACCGAGTCGTTGTTTACCATATCCGGTTTTTCCACTCCTGCATTCACAATCAATCCTTTGTACTGCGGATCGTTTTCTATATGGTGTTTGTCCTTTTCTGACATCTGAATAAAATTTATCGTTCAAAAGTACAGCAAAAAAGAAGGTGCTGCAAGTTTCCCCTACAACACCTTCTGAAATATTGATTTTAAATAAACTTAGCCTGCATTAGGAACAACAACCTGGCTTGAAATGCGCAGCGTTGATGTTGGTGTTTTTGGATCGTTGGTAATAACAGTAATTGATTTACTCTGACGGCCGCGTTTTCCGCGCGAGTCGAAAGTAACTTTAATAGGAGCTGTTTCACCTGCTGCAATTACCTTTTTTGAAGGAGCTACTGCAGTACATCCACATGATGACCGAACTCTTCTGATGATTAAATCAGTTTTACCATTATTGGTTAAAGAAAAAGTATGTTCTTTTTTGTCGCCTTGGTTCATATCACCAAAATCGAATGATGTTTCTGTGAATTCAGCCACCGGAGCTTTTGCTAATTCGTCAGCTGAAAGGTGTGAGAAATCTTCTTCGATTGTAGCACTTACGCCAACTGAATTTTTATAGTCGTTACTTCCGTCTAACGATAAGTAAATTCGGTGCGATGCAAATCCATAAGTACCAGCACCATCCGAATCATAAGTAACGATCAATTTACCTGTTCCGTTTGCAGGAATAGATTCCGGTTCAACTGTAGCAGTCAGGTGCTTTGGTACGGTACGGAAACCAACTTCAACTGGTTTGTCCGAATCGTTTACCAATTCCAATTCTTTGGTTACTTTTTCACCCTTTTTAATTTTTGCGAACGACAGGTAGTTTGATTTCACTCTGAGGTTACCAATTTTTCTTGGATATTTCTCCGCCAGTGTTTTTTCACGTGGCTCAACTTTTCCGTTAATTCTTAAAACCACGGTACGGTTCTCGGCATTTGAGCTAACAGTTACCGATTTGTTAAATGAACCGGGACGGTTTTTAGGATTATAACTTACATCTATACTTCCACTTTCGCCTGGAGCAACAGGTTCACGCGTCCATTTTGGAGTTGTACAACCACAAGATGCACGAACATTTGATAGTACCAATGGTGCATCTCCTTTATTTGTAAATTTGAAAGTTGTTGTTTGCACACCGTTTGATTCTTTAAACGAACCAAAATCGTGGGCTTCTTTGTCAAAAACAATTTTTGATTGTCCCTGGCCCATTGCTGTATTAACAGCAATCACCAGTGCGAAAACTGCTAATAGTTGTAGAATGCGTTTCATAATTTATTAATTAAATTTGTTCTTTCTCGAAATCTATAAAGCAAATGTATTGATGCTTCACTAGTTTCGCTGTTAATTGAATTCAATTATTTGTTAACGAGTTGTTAACTCGGGCAGGCAAACAAAAAAATATATAGTTTAGCTTTTGAATAAAAATCCATGCAAGGTAAAGCACTTAAATACATTATAATGCTGGCAACTGTTTCGATAGTTGGCGTTTTTTTAGTGCAGTTTGCTTTTATACGCAGTTCCTATAATCTTTCAGAAACGCAATTTCAGGAAAGTGCAAGTGTGGCCTTAAAGGAAGTTGCCTGGCAGGTGATGCTGGCAACCGGAACCACTGAAACCTTCGATAGTATTACACCTGTTGAAGTGATTTCGAACAACACCTACCTGGTGAATGTTGGCGTGGCTATTGACAAAGACCTTTTAAAACAGAACCTTACCACCCAGCTTAAAAGGCACGATATTTATTTCGATTACGAATTTTCGATATACAGCCCCATACAGGAGCAAATGGACGAAACTACGCTTGTCCATATCGACGAAAATGAAGAACCATCGAATTTTGACTTTCCGCTAAACGAGGAATACTCCAATTATTTTGGCATTCATTTTCCCGACCGGTCGCCTTACTTTTTAAACCAGCTCTCCATCTGGTATTTTTTAACCGCCCTGTTAATGCTGGTAATCTTTTTCTTTGGTTACACGCTATGGGTGATCATTCGCCAAAGGCAATTATCCGAGATACAGAAAAACTTCATTAACAACCTCACCCACGAATTAAAAACACCCATCTCCTCGATTGCACTGGCAGCAAACGTCATTAACGATGAAAAGATATTGAAATCGCCCAAGCGGTTGTTTGATTACACACACATAATACAGGAACAAACAACACGGTTATCGAAAAATGTTGAAAAAGTACTTAACTTAGCTTCGATCGAGAAAAGCCGGATCCTGCTTAACCTGGAAAAGGTAAATCTCACCGAGTTCTTACAAGAAGCCCGTGATCGCTTTCGGGAATCGAAAGCCGGACAGAATGCAAAAGTTGAAATAAAAACCAAAATCAGAGATAGTATTATTTATGCCGATCGTTTCCACTTTGCTAACCTGATATCAAACATTCTTGAAAATGCTGCTAAATATTGCGACAAAACACCCGCTATTGAGATTGATCTTCAGGAAAAGCAAAACAGCTTTGAGCTTAATTTTATCGACAACGGTATAGGAATTCCACGCGAACACCGGAAGCGGATTTTTAAAAAGTTCTATCGAATTCCTACCGGAAATGTGCACAACGTAAAAGGCTTTGGGCTTGGACTCGACTATGTGTACAAAATTGTAAAAACGCATAATTGGAAAATAAAAGTAAACGATAACCCAAAAGGGGGAAGCATTTTTAGCCTAACCATTCCAAAATAAATTATGAGCAATTCATTTAAAATATTATTGGTTGAAGACGACGAAGCACTTCGTTTTATAGTAAAAGATAATTTAACGGAGCACGGCTACGAGGTTGAAGTAGCGGCCGACGGAGAAATTGCACTCGAACTTTTCGGACAAAACAATTTCGACCTGACTGTGCTCGACGTGATGCTTCCGAAAATAGATGGTTTTAAGGTTGCCGAAACCATAAGAAAATCCAACGAACAGATACCGATTATCTTTTTAACGGCCCGAAGCATGACCGAAGACAAAATTACCGGGCTTACCATTGGCGGCGACGATTATATTCCAAAACCATTTAGTATGGAAGAGCTGCTTTTAAAAATCAAGATATTTTTAAAACGCAGCCAGTCGCTACCCGTTGATAGTGAATCGTCGTCCGTTTTAAAAATCGGGAAGTTCGATTTTCATTTCGACGACCTCTCACTAACCTTAAATGGGGAAGCCCGAAACCTTACACTAAAAGAGGCTGAGCTGATCCGCTACTTTGCGCAGCACGCCAATAAAGTGCTTAGCCGTAACGAAATTCTGGAGAATGTTTGGGGCTCCGACGATTATTTTCTGGGGCGCAGCCTCGATGTTTTCATTTCGCGCCTGAGGAAATATTTTAAAGCCGATGCCTCGGTAAAAATCATCAACCTGCACGGAATTGGGTTCCGCTTCTCGGTAAAAAAAGGATAAACTGTAATATTGCAACCGGGCTGTACAAGGCACCAGGCCAACATTTAAAAGCTTTCAGCATAAATTTATAGAAAGGAAATGCTCACCGTTGAAAAAAATGCTTTTCTTTGCGCAGATAAAACACTGATTCATAGAAATAAACATACAAAGTGCATTTTTCCAGAAAAAAGTGTTTAAGTTTTTGGAAGAATTAAAAAAAGCACTATTTTTGCAGTCCGAAAATTCTGAATAGAAACAAGTAAAACTTTATAGAAATGAAACGTACATTTCAACCATCGAATAGAAAAAGAAAGAACAAGCACGGCTTTAGAGAAAGAATGTCGACTGCAAACGGTCGTAAAGTATTAAAAGCACGTAGAGCAAAAGGTAGAAAAAAACTTAGCGTCTCAGACGAGCCAAGACATAAGAGATAAATCATTTTATCTTGTTACATTTTGCGGGAAGGTAAAGAATTCAGTTCTTTACCTTTTCGTGTTTATACATGTTTGCAAAGCGGCTTCTCTAAAACAAATCCTCCAAAATCATTTTATTCAATATTTGAAATTTGTTTATCGCCGAAATCCTTTCATCATACTTTTTTTGACTTATTTTTGTTCTCTTAAATAAGTACTGTACAAAAAATGAGTTTAGGAAAATTTATCACCAGCCGTGCTTTTGTAAAGCACCTGTTAATTGCCATTGGGCTTGTGGCGCTTCTCCTTTTTATAACCTTAAAAGGATTACAATTATACACCAAACATGGTGTTTCCTATCCGGTTCCGGCTTTAACAGGCCTGAGTTTGGATGAAGCTACCGCCAGTGCCGAAGCAAATAAGCTGCGTGTGGAAGTAATCGATTCACTTTACAACAAAAATTTTGAGCCGGGCACTGTGGTCGATCAATTGCCACTGGCCAACTCGAATGTAAAGGAAAACCGTGTGATTCGTATAACCATAAACTCAAACGAGCCCGAGAAAGTAGTACTGCCGCGTTTAACCGACATTTCTTTCCGGCAGGCACAGGCACTCATTGAAAACGCCGGATTACAAGTCGGCAATATCTTTTATCAGCCATCGGAATACAACGACCTGGTGTTAAAATCGCTGCAGGATTCGCTTGAAATTTTTGAAGGTGACAAGATTATTAAAGGCTCTGATGTTGATCTTGTTGTTGGTCGCAGCCAGGGGAATATGCAAACAACGCTGCCAAATCTCACCGGGTTTAACATGAAAGAAGCACAGTCGACAATTACCGACGCCATGCTGAATATGGGCGCTGTTATATACGACGAGACGGCCAAAACTGCTGAAGACTCGGCCAGTGCAAGAATATGGAAACAACTTCCCAATCCAAAGTTTACCAAACAAGTAAACCTGGGGTCACCGGTTGATATCTGGTTAACCACCGACACTACAATTATTAATCAGGCATACGAAAGAAATTTTTAAAGCAATGGAAGATTACAATCAGGAAAACGAAGAGCTGGAAGAAAACGGGTTGTACGAACATTACCGTTTATCTGTCGATCCGGGGCAATCTCCCTTGCGTATCGATAAGTTTCTTTCGAACAGGATCGACAACGCCTCGCGAAGCCGCATTCAGGCTGCTGCCGATGCCGGGAACATTCGTGTAAACGGAAAACCCGTAAAACCTAATTACAAGATAAAACCCAACGAGGAAATATTGATCGTAATGGATTTTCCGCGGCGAGAGTTAAAGATTATCCCGAAGATATTCCGCTGGATATTGTTTACGAAGACGATCAGCTGATCGTGATAAATAAACCACCGGGCCTTGTGGTACATCCCGGACATGGGAACTACACCGGAACCTTGGTGAATGCACTCGCCTGGTATTTCCGCGACCTTCCTTTGTTTAACAGCGAAGATCCACGCCCGGGGCTGGTTCACCGTATCGACAAGGATACATCGGGATTACTGGTGGTTGCCAAAACCGAAATGGCGAAAAATAAACTGGCGCTGCAGTTTTACGAAAAAACCACCGAGCGCCGCTATCAGGCATTGGTTTGGGGAAGCGTAAAAGAAGACGAAGGCACCATAACCGGCCATATAGGACGCAGCCTGAAGAACAGACAGGTTTTTACCGTATTCCCCGAAGGCGATTACGGAAAACATGCCGTTACCCATTACAAAGTATTACGCCGCATTGGTTATGTTACACTGGTTGAATGCCGCCTGGAAACAGGTCGCACACACCAGATAAGGGTACACATGAAACACCTTAACCACCCAATTTTTAACGATAGTAATTATGGTGGCGACCAGATTTTGCGCGGTACTACTTTCAGCAAATACAGGCAATTTGTACAAAACTGTTTTAAAGTATTGCCCCGTCAGGCGTTGCATGCCAAAACACTCGGATTTATTCATCCAACAACAGGAGAAAAAATGTTATTCAATTCGGAACTGCCTGAAGACATGGCTAACGGAATTGATAAATGGGAAAATTATATAGCGAACAGAAATGAGTAACAAAAAACCCAATATAGCCGTAATTGCCGGAGGCGATTCATCGGAATTTGTGGTTTCCGTAAAAAGCGGAGCCAATGTTTTAAAAGCTGTCGACAGCGAGAAATTTACCCCTTGGTTAGTACAAATGCAAGGGCTAAACTGGGAAGTTTTTCAGAACGAAGAGAAAATTGCCGATATCGATAAATCAGATTTTAGTTTTACCGTAAACAACGAAAAAATAAAATTCGATTTTGCCTATATCACCATTCACGGAACACCGGGAGAAGACGGAATCTTACAAGCTTATTTCGAATTGCTGAATGTTCCCTACTCTACCTGTAACGTTCACTCGTCGTCGCTTACTTTTAACAAGTGGTTTTGCAACAACTACCTGCGCTCGCACGGCATAAAAATGGCTATCTCGAAAAAGTTCACAAAAGGTGAAGCGATTGATGCCGAAGCTATTGTTGAAGATTTGGGATTACCCATTTTCGTAAAACCAAATGCCGGAGGTTCAAGCTTTGGAATTACCAAAGTAAAGGAAACCGGCGAAGTAAAAGCTGCCATTGAAAAGGCGTGGAAAGAAAGCGACGAAGCGCTGGTTGAACAATTTATCGACGGACACGAGTTTACCTGTGGCGCCGTTCGCCTGAATGGTGAAAAAGTGGTTTTCCCGATTACCGAAGTAATTCCTCAAAATGAATTTTTCGATTTCGAAGCAAAATACACCCCGGGAGCTACGCAGGAAATTACGCCGGCAAGGTTACCCGAGCCGCTTTTTAAAAAATGCCAGGACCTGACTTCGAAGATTTACGACTTGTGCGAATGCTCAGGAATCGTTCGAATCGACTTCATTTTGCAGGGCGAAGAATTCTATTTCCTTGAGGTAAATACTACGCCCGGAATGACTGCTACCAGCTTTATTCCACAGCAAATTGAAGCAATGGGAAGCACGCTAAAATGTATTATTACTCAAATCATTGAGGAAAAATTAGGTTAGTAAACTATCAACAATTGTGAATAGCGCTGGTTGATAAGAGAGCGCTTAATATCTTGTATCAGGCAAGGTAAATTTCTATTTTTGACATCCGCTAATACTGAACGGAGCGGTAAATTTTATATGCATACAGAAACAATATGGCACAACGAAAGAAAACCAATCAACAACAAAGTACGGTAGAACAAATCAACGCCCAATACGGACAACTTCCGCCTCAGGCAGTAGATGTTGAGGAGGCCGTGCTTGGAGCGCTAATGCTTGAGCGCGACGCGTATGTTACGGTTGCCGACACTATTGATTCAAACAGTTTTTACAAAGAGGAACACCGAAAAATATTCGACGCGATTAAAACCCTTTCGGGAAAGGAAAAACCTGTCGATCTGCTGATGGTAACACAGGAACTAAAAGACCGCAACCAGCTCGACGAGGTTGGCGGACCGGGTTACATCACCCAACTTACCCGCCGAGTTGCTTCAGCTGCCCACATCGAATTTCACGCGCGTATTATTGCCCAAAAATTTATGCAGCGCGAGTTGATTCGTGTTTCTTCCGAAATTCAGACAAAAGCATACGACGATACCATCGATGTTGACGACCTGATTGATTTTTCAGAGTCGGCATTATTCCAGGTATCCGAAGGAAATATAAAGAAAGAGACTGTACCGATTAAACCCATACTAAATCAGGCAGTGCTGCAAATTGAAGCCGCACGTAGCAAGCCCGACGGATTAAGCGGTGTGCCATCAGGATTTACTGCCGTAGACCGGATCACTTCGGGGTGGGAACGTTCGGCACTGGTTATTCTGGCTGCACGTCCGGCAATGGGTAAAACAGCATTTGTACTTTCAATGGCTCGAAACATGGCTGTTGATCACCGTCAGGCAGTGGCTGTCTTCTCACTCGAGATGTCATCGTTGCAGTTGGTTAACCGTTTAATTTCTGCAGAGTCGGAATTGGGTGGTGAAAAAATTAAAACCGGGAAACTGGAAGATTACGAATGGGCACAGCTAAACCAGCGAATTAAAACGCTTGATGAAGCACCTATTTTTATCGACGATACACCCGCCCTTTCGATTTTTGAGTTCAGGGCTAAGTGCCGCCGTTTGAAAATGCAGCACAATATTGACATTATCATTGTCGATTACCTTCAGCTGATGACAGCCGGAACCGACACGCGCGGAAGCCGTGAACAGGAAGTAAGTTTGATTTCGCGATCGTTAAAGGCCATTGCCAAAGAGCTGGATGTACCGATTATTGCACTGTCGCAGTTGAGCCGTGCTGTTGAATCGCGCGAAGGCAAACGCCCGCAGCTGTCCGATCTTCGTGAGTCGGGAGCGATTGAGCAGGATGCCGATATTGTGTGTTTTATTCATCGCCCGGAGTACTTTGGTATTACCGAAGACGAATCGGGAAATTCGCTGCTGGGAATTGCTGAGTTGATCATTGCAAAACACCGTAACGGTGCCACTGCCGATGTTCCACTGCGCTTCCAGAAAGAAATGGCGCGCTTCTCCGATCTCGATCCGCAGTTCGATTCGGGAGATTTCTCAAAGGAGGTTCAAACTTTTGGCTCATCAATGAATCAGGACGAAGACAGCCTTGCGGCAGGAATATCGACTAACAGTGGATTCGACAGTCAGCGCTCGTCAACCAGCGACGCACCGTTTTAGAAAGGATTAAGGATAAATGATGAATATAGATTGATGATTTTTATGACTGTAATATACCTGCAAGGACTAACTTCTAAAATCAGAGTTCGTTAATCATCATTCGAAATTCAATATGAACCAATTGTCTGTTTTGCTGTAATAATACAAAAACAACATGCGCACAATCATAAAAATATTCCTCTTACCGACACTGCTCTTTATGGCATTTCATGCCGGAGCCGTTTCATTGCTCATTCCCATGGATGACATGCAAAAGGATCATCTAAAGTCGTATGGTATTGCCTACTGGGTGTTGGAACAGGATATTGAGGTAAAATGGCTGCTCAACTACCGCGGAGGTAGTTTTTTAATGCAGCACTACCCCGAAATTGAAAATGAGTGCGTGATTCGTGGTGTTAGTTTCGAAGTGATAAGCGATGCGCAGGCTTCGGGAATTTTAAACGAAATTGCCCAACCCGATGTAAACCAGGATGCCGTGGCAATGAATAAAGCACCGAAAATTGCGGTTTATTCGCCACCCAACAAACAACCCTGGGACGATGCGGTTACTATGGTATTAACCTATGCCGAAATTAACTACGATATAATTTACGACGAAGAAATACTAAACGGCAACCTGAAGGATTACGACTGGCTGCACCTGCACCACGAAGATTTTACCGGGCAGTTTGGTAAATTCTGGCGCTCGTACCAGCATATGCCATGGTACCAGGAGGAAGTGAGCATTAACAAACAGCTGGCTCAAAAACTGGGTTTTATGAAGGTATCAGAGATGAAATCGTTTGTTACCCGCGAGATACAGAAATACGTGCAAAACGGCGGTTTCTTGTTTGCCATGTGTGCCGCTACTGATACCTACGATATTTCGCTGGCAGCAGTGGGCGTTGACATTTGCGAAAATATGTTCGACGGCGACCCCATGGAAGCCAACGTTGATGAAAAACTTGATTTCCACAACACCTTTGCTTTCGAAAATTTCAAACTGGAAAAAAGCCCGTATGCTTATGAGTTTTCGAATATTGATGCTACCGACCACCGGCATGTAGCCCGCGAAAACGACTTCTTCACCCTGTTTGATTTTTCGGCCAAGTGGGACCCGATTCCTACCATGCTTTGCCAAAACCACCGCAACCTGATTAAAGGTTTTATGGGGCAAACAACAGCTTACCGTAAAGAGGTGTTAAAATCAAATGTACTGGTGTTGGGCGAAAACAAACCGGCTAACGAAGCCCGTTATATCCATGGCGAGCAAGGCAAAGGATTCTGGACCTTTTACGGCGGTCACGATCCGGAAGATTACCGCCACCTGATTGGCGACCCTCCAACCGATCTGAGCCTGCACCCCAATTCTCCGGGTTATAGGCTAATCTTAAATAATGTATTGTTTCCGGCAGCTAAAAAGAAGAAGCGGAAGACTTAATTCTTTGGATGTTTTACCCCTTAAATTTAGTCTTTTACAGAACATAAGCTATATGCAATGCTGTAGCTATTACCTTTTTTACATTAGTTTTAAACTAATGTTTTCCATCTGGTTTTTCTCCATGCTTTTTGTTCTTCTGTTGTGAAGAATGTCCAAGCTACAATCCGACTAGATTTATTCCCGGTTCCCATGGGAATCGTTTTAATCTGATTAACTTCAATTGCTTTTAATGATTTATAAATTCCTTTTAGATTAGATTGTTTTGATACTAAAGTTGAAAACCAAAAACAGTTTTTAGAGAACTTTTTACTTTCTATTACCATTTTATGAATAAACTTAGATTCTCCACCATCACATATAAGTTCATTGCTAATTCCTGCAAAATTAAGTATTGGGTTCTTCTCTTTTTTACCTGACAGGTTCTTGATTTTTCTTCGTGTTCCTTTTTCAGCATCTTCGAAAGAAGAATGAAAAGGAGGATTACATATAGAGCAATCGATTTTATCTTCACTACCCATTATTCCGGTAAAAACATTTTTCCTGTTTTTTTGTAATCTACATTCAATCTTACCATTAAGCGAGGGATTAGAATTTACAATATTCTTAGCTGATGCTATCGATTTAGGATCTATGTCAGACCCAATAAATTTCCAATTATATTCTGTAACTCCAATTAAAGGGTAAATACAACTAGCTCCTACACCAATATCAAAGCACGTAATTTTATCACCAATTGGTATTGTGCCAAAATTATTCTCAGCTAATAAATCCGCAATATGGTGAATGTAATCTGCTCTGCCTGGAACTGGAGGACATAAATTTTCATCAGGGAAATCCCAGTTTTTAATTCCGTAATAATGATTTAGCAATGCTTTGTTTAGAGCTTTTACAGCAACAGGATTTGAAAAATCGATTGAATCATCGCCATATTTATTAGACCTTACATAAGTTACTAATTCAGGATTGGAAGTTATTAATGCATTTAAATCATATCTTTTCCTGTTTTTGTTACGAGGATGTAGCTTTGTTTTTTCTTCTTGTCTTTTTTCTGATGACATGATTTATTATGAGTTTATATATTCTATTTAAAATCCTAATTGTGTATAACATCTATGAAACTTACATTCTAATATACCACTAATCTGTACATGGCTAAAATAATACATTTTGCTTGCCATACTTTGATGGTTTTGCAGTTTGTTATTTTAGAGATTCGGGATCAATGTATTTGGTAATTTTGGTTTTCTGGTTGCTTAAAAGTAATAAATACTGATGAAGAGTATAGATCCCTAGTTACTATATGTAGCCAACCATTAATGAGCCGCCCCGCTGCTCGCGGACGAGGTATCTCAATCCCAAATGAAGTTACGAACCTAATAAACGATAAAATTGTGGTATACCTAGGTGCCATGGAAGTTGTTGATGTAGAAACCTACGGCACTATTGCCGGCACCATAGCCAGTATTATAGCCGAAAACAACGAAGCGGTTATAAGCGCCGCAGAAAAGATGAACTGGTAACAGAATAAAGTAAACTTCCCGGATAAACAAAAATTAAAAGGGACGTTGCCTGGTGCGTATCTTCTTTTGTATTGTTCGTATTTTTAGCTTCAACGTAATTTTATATCTTTAAACAAAACAATAAACAATAAGAAATGAAAAAATCAACATTAACACTCTTACTTGTAATTGTTTGTGCAGCATTCGCGCAAGCCCAATACCTGAATTACGAGATTATTGAAAAGATGGATTATTTGAGAACCAACCAAATGACCACTGATAAACCTAGCACCACAGTTGCTCAGTATAAAATTGAAGGTTCGCCCTATCTGGATGACGCTTTTGTAAACGGCACAATTTATACCACGGCAAAAACCCAGGTTGTTGAAGTGCCATTGCGCTACAACATTTATAACGACAACCTTGAATTTAAAACCAGCGATGGGAGTATTTTGGAGCTGGCTCACCCCGAAACAGTTGAGCGGGCTAAATTGGGCGAAACAGAAATGATATTTACCAATTACCTTACCTCTACTAATAATACCAAGAGCGGATTTTTTAAAGTACTGGCAGAAGGCGATCTTAATTTATTGGCCAAACCTGATATTTTTTACCAGAAAGCCAAAGAAGAAGCCGCCTACAAAGAAGCACAACCACCTAAATTTATTCCAAAACCCGACGAGTACTACATGCAAAAGCAAGGAGCACCGGCTGTTAAAGTTCGGAAAAGCAAAGACCTGGATGAGATAATTGATGCGCACAAAAAAGAGATTTACACTTATATCAAGAAAAACAAAATTAAATTTAAAAGCGCCGAAGACCTGACACAACTTGTTGATTATTATAACTCGTTGTAAGCAAATTTTCGGCCTTAAACCAATTCAGCCGGTGACTTTAAGTTACCGGCTGAATTGGTTTAAAAACACTGCTTTATAAACGAGGCTGCCTAAAATTTTGCCTATAATGCAAATCAGCTTAATAATTTATTTGTTTTGATTTTCTTTTGAGGTGCGGCGCAGAAACGTTAACGTTTCGAAATACCAAATACGAGCGCCTTTCCTTATACCAATAAATATCCCCGGGCGATGCAATTCTTCCGCCGCGTTGCAAACGAGGAACAGAATACCCCTTAAACAGATTCAGCAGGTGACTTTAAGTCACCTGCTGAATTTCCTGTTTACACAAAAGACATCCATGATTCCCGGAAATCACCAACAGAAATGAAAGGAGTGCAAATTTTCAGCAAACTCTCCCTCATTCCCTCTCTTCTCCCGAAGAGAGGGACGATTGTGTCGAAGGCACAATAAGGGTGAGTCAATAAAATTTGAAGCAGATTTTGCACTTAAATTTTATTGGACTTTCATAAAAAAAAGAGCCACGGCAAATTGCCGCAGCTCTCTATATTTTAATCAATTACGATCGATTATCTGTGATCTATTGAACACCTGTACGGGTATCCCACCACATTTGTTTTCCCCAGAAGTCGTCTGTAACCTCATTAGCAAAAGCTTTCGAGTTACCACCGTTCAATGTAATCTCATTGTTCGGATAAGGGTAACGGAAAGGAGGCACGTTATGACCTGTATAAACTGAAGCAGGAGCCACATAGTGTGTTGTTGGCACACCGGTTCTGCGGTACAACGACCAGGCTTCCATACCTTGTTTGAACAAGGCAATCCACTCTTGCCAGTAAATTTGTTCCAAAGTTCCGTCGAAAGCAGCATCAGCAGCTAAATAAGCGTCGATATCAGCAGCTTCTATACCATTCTCTTCACAAGAAGCGGTAACAGCAGCTTCGTATGCTTCTTCAGCAGTCATACCAACACTATATCCTTTTTGAGCAGCTTCAGCAACGTGGAACATTACTTCGGCATAACGCATGTATGGAGAGAATCCGGCAGCATCGTCTCTGTAAATAGCACCAATACGCGAAATAGTAGGTAATGCAGGTTGTGCAGTAGCTCCAATTGTAAATCCGCGGTACTCACCATCAGCAGTCGCAGGTTTTGCAATAGTCGATAATCTTGGATCGTTAAGATCTTTTAATGCGTCGACTAATATGTCAGAAACAGCATGGTCATCACGCCCCTTGCTATCTTCAAACCAAGGCTCTTCGTATGGGGTACTTCCTGGATACCAGAAGAAAGCGTTGTCATCGTTGCTTTCCATAATTGGATTAGCAGAAAGATTTCCCATAATGGTTTCGATGGTCGATTTTCCTAAAGGATCAACCTCTGAAATACGCATTGCCATACGCAAACGTAACGAGTTACAGAATTTTTGCCATTTATCAGTATCGCCATCGAAAAGAACATCACCGTCGCCCAGGTTGTCATTCGAACCTGAGTTAAGCAAAGTATTGGCTTCTTCAAGCGAAGCTAACATGGCAGGATAAATTTCTTCCTGAGTGTCATACGATGGAAGTAACACGCCATCCCCCAACTTAATTGACTCAAAATATGGCACATCTCTCCAGGTATCAGTCATAATCTGGAAGATCATTGCTTCCAAAATCTTAGCCACTGCCAACATATTGTCGGCACCATCAGCCTCTGCTTTTTTACGTATCTCGTAAAGGTTGTTTAGCTGTCGGTAACCATAATACCATTTGTTTTCTACCGTACCAGGACGGAAGTCATACTTGGCTTCATCGATATACTGAATTTTTGTAAGATGCCCCCCGTAAGTAGAAGGCTCGCTCATATTGTTCCACGCATCGTAAAAAGTGTCAGTATGGTAACGTAGCACCCAAGCCAGTACATTTGTTGCCGGAGCGTCTTTTGCGCGATCCGGGTCGGTGTTAATCTCCTCAAAATCGTCAGTACATCCTACTACAAGGAAGCCCACGAGAAAACTAACTGCAAGTAATTTTCCTATTATATTTTTCATATCTATCATTTTTATTTTATCAATTGAATTTAGAACATCGCTCGAATACTTCCCTTTTCCTAAAAGGTTATGTATTATAACATGCGTTCTCATCTCTTGCTATAGTTTTAGAATTTCAAATTCAATTTAACACCAAAACTTCTTGATGAAGGAAGAGAAGTTGACTCTAAACCAACACTATCGTTTCCTGAACCTGTTACGTTTTCAGGATCGATTTTTGCCATGTTTGAATCATGCAACCACAAAATTGCCAGGTTGTTTCCAACCAACGACAACGAACCACCTTTGATAAAGTTACCTGAACCAAACAATCCTTTAGGGAAGTTGTAAGTAATATGTGCTTCACGTAATTTACCATAAGAACCATCGTATACCGAAAGTTCACGGTTACCGTAGTAAGACTCGAAGAAACTTTGAGCAGAAGTAGTAAGATCGTTAGGCGTACCGTCTTCTTTTACAAAAGTTTTATCAGTCAGGAATGTTTCGCCAAGAACGATACCGTTTTCACGAACATCACCTGTAGCAGTAAAACCAAGCTGGCCACCATAAGCACCAAACATATTCGATACACTAAAGATATCGCCACCTTTACGTACTTCGATTAAGAAACCGGCGCTCCAGTTTTTGTACGAGAATTCGTTACTGATACCGCCCATCCAGTCAGGGTTAACAGCACCTAACTTTTTAGGACCTTCTGTTTTTGGTCTTCCGTTTGCTCCAACAATAATGGCTCCATTGTCGTCGCGTACCATACCGTTTCCGTAAATTACACCCCACTCATCACCCGGGCGTGCTTCAACAGTAGTTCCCCACTGGCTACCAAGCTGGTACGATTCCAGTTCATCTCCGGTTACAGGATCGGTATAAAGCTCAATAATTTCTGATTTATCTCTTGCCCAGTTCAGCGTTACATCCCAGTTCAAGCCATTACGATTTTTAAGAATACTTCCGGTTAACTGTACCTCAATACCTTTGTTGTTAATTTCACCAGCATTAACCAATGTTGCATTATAACCAGTAGCTTTCGATATTTTAACCTCCATAATCTGGTCGGTAGTAGTTTTGTCGTAATAAGCTAAATCAACGCCCAAACGGTTATCAAAGAAGTTTGCTTCAACACCAAATTCAGTAGTTTGGATATTTTCCGGTTTTAAACTAAGTGGAGGATATACTGTTGCCTGAGAATACTGTGTTACACCATAAATGGTATTAGCACTTGCAGTAAAATAAGGATCGGTTTTATAAGCACCTGTTGCAGCTCCAACCTTAGACCAACCACCACGCAGTTTCAAATACGAGATAGTGTTTGATTCGATATCGAAAGCCTCAAGAGGCAAGAAACTCATACTTACTGCAGGGTAAAAGAAAGGATCTTCAATAGTTGAACTCCAGTCGTTACGTACACTTACATCTAAATAAATAAAGTTATCGTAACCTAAGGAAGCATTACCATACACACTGTTTGTGCGTACCCATGAATGATCCATTGCTGTTGTTGGGCTACCGTTAACGTTCGAAATCGTAAATAAGTTAGGTACTGTTAACTCATCTGCTCCAAGTTCAGAACTTTCATACTGCATATCGCGGTAGTTAGCACCTGCCAGTGCACTCAGGTCAAAATCACCAAAATTAATTTGGTACGAAGCAATAATGTCTGCATTTATTTCAGAGCGGCTGATTTTGTTTTGATTAAAACTACCACCGTGGAATTCAGCGTTAGAAGCATTCAAAATGGTTTCGTTTGAACCAGAATAAGTAACACGCATCATTCGCTGGCTGTAGTAGTCCATTCCTAAACGACCTTCGATAGTTAAACCGGTAACCGGTTTAACAAAAATAGATGCTTTACCAAATACCCTGTCTTTTTGTAATTCGTTGGTGTTGTTATTCAAACTCCAGTAAGGGTTATTGTGGTAGTTACTGTTCCAGTTGTATGGGAAACCGTTGTCCATTCTAGTTTGCCAGTTTTCTTTCATGTCAACCATATCAACCTGACGACCGAACCACTGACCAATTGATTGTAATGGGTTACTGGCATTGTACTCTGTTTGTACCAAATTATCACTCTCGGTACGCGCATAGTTAATTGTAGTGTTAAACTCTACATATTTATTCAAAGTTACTTTTGAATTAACACCTGCATTGTAACGTTTCAAACCTGTATTTGGCAATGTACCGGCCTGGTCCATAAAACCTAATGAGAAACGAGTACTTGAATTGTCGCCTACCGAGGTAATTCCAAGATTGTGGCTGGTTGTGTGTCCAACAACGTATAAATCTTTAATGTTATCGGGACGAGAGACCCATGGAGTAGCAGTTCTGTTACCGCTTCCGTCAACAGGGCTGTTGTACTGAGGAATATTTAAGCCAATATCCAAACGTGGCCCCCAACTTTCGTCAACACCGTCGTTTACACCATTACCAATACCATCGTAATAGGTAAAACCTACACCTGGATCGAAACCACCAGTTGCAAACTCCTGATAGGACATTTCAGGAGCATAATATTCGTGCCAGAATTCACTACCCAGGTAACCTTGTCCGTATTTATTCTGGAATTCCTGGATACGTGCAACCTGGTCGAAATTATAGTTACCATCGTAAGTTACAGATACACCTTTTGCAGAACCTTTACCTGATTTTGTTGTGATAAGGATAACACCGTGTCCTGCACGCATACCGTAAAGTGCAGCAGCACCACCACCTTTAAGAACCGAAATATTCTCGATATCCTGTGGATTGATGTCGTTCAAACCACTACCAAAGTCAACGTCGCCGGCAGTATGGTTTGAGTTTGAAATCGGAATACCGTCCACAACAATAAGTGGTTGATTGTCGCCAAACGAACTGTTACCACGAATAACAATACGCGAAGAAGCTCCAACCTGACCACCGGTTTGGTTAATCTGAACACCGGCCACTTTACCCGAAAGTGAGTTCATTACGTTAGGCGATGCAGCTTTTGTTAAAGCGTCGCTTTGTACAGTCTGCGCACCATAACCCAGTGATTTCTTCTCTCTGGAAATACCAAGTGCTGTTACAACAACCTCGTCAACACCAATGGTCTGTGGTTGTAGAGTAACATCAACTGTAGAACCTGCAATCGCCACATCTTCACTTTTCATACCAACGAAACTGAAAATCAGTGACTGTGCATCTTGAGGTACCTTTAAAGTATATTCACCATCAATATTGGTGATCGTTCCTAAAGTAGTACCTTTTACCGAAACCGAAACCCCTGGTATTGGCATATCGTCCTCAGCAGAAATAACCGTACCGGTTATTGTTTGCGTTTGAGCGAAAGTTACCAAATTACCCATGAAAAGGAGTATCGATAAAAAAATCGCAATTTTTTTCATAGAAATAATTTTAAGTTATTAATTAAAGCGCTATAAAAATTGTTTTTAGCATTTTTTCATTTTTAGAGAAAAACCGGGAGGATTTAAGATTCTACGAAGGGTAATTGTGAGTAAATGTAGAGTGAGTACCTCCCGGTCATATATTTTCACCATTTTTAATATTGTTTCACTTCTGATAACTTCTGTCTTTAAAAAGTAATTTTCCCTATTCCCTTCCATTCAGAAAAATTTATATAAGATTAGAAAGCAAATTCTCTTTTCTTGTTTATTTAGTTCTTTGGCTATCTGAAAAATCCTGCTAAATGTTAATTTTTTTAACAATTAGCCAAATTCCCAGAACTATACAATGACATTATTAGTCACGCCTCGCGAGCAATGTCAATGCAGAACACCAATCGGCAACTAACTATTGAACCGATTTATATGGAACGTAAAATTTTGATTTAAGATCAAATGAATGATAACCCCCTTCATAGAAATAATTTTAAGTAATAATTAAACAGCATTTATTTTTGTAATTTCTGAAAGGATTCCCCCAAACCCTTTACTCAGTATTACCCTTTAACCAACAAAGAACACTTTTAATGTTCTTTTCACAATTACAAATATTAAAAGAAGTTTTGATTTTTTAAAGAAAGTGTAAGTTTTTTTTCACATTAACTGACAAATAGATAACACAGCAACAATCAACACACTCATATGACAAAACCAATCCGCACAACAAAGTACTGAATACCAAAAACATAACAAGGAATATTTAAAACTTATGATCTTTTTACAGAAAGCATGATTTTTATCATAAACTCAAAAACAAAAGAACAGCCGGTAAGAAAACTTACCGGCTGTTCTTTAATTAATTACCTAAAGGCCCTCAACAGGGTCTATAAGTATTTTTAATACTATTTATCCCACCAAATGCAGGTTTCCATAACATCTTCACCCTGACGAGCAACAGCTGCTTTTACATTTTCTTCGTTCAGGTCGTACTCGTTTTGCGTATAGGCACGACGGCGGGGAATGTCCCTACCTTCGGCAGCAGCAGGAGCAGGAGTTAATTCAGGATAATCCAAACGTCTCCATTCCGACCAGGCTTCCGAACCATCCATATAAAGGCTAACCCATTTTTGTTCGCCAATTGCCTTTTTGTAATTCGTATCATCGTAAGCAACTTCCGGTTGTGCTAAATAAGTATCAATATCAGCAGCATCAACACCCCAAAATTCCATACTTGCAGTAATTGCATCGGCATAAACTTCGGCAGCATCATCACTGATCCAACCTCTGGCGGCAGCTTCAGCTTTAATAAACAGCAACTCTGAGTAAGTCATTAAAATACCAGGGCTATCCGCACTACGAACTGCAATACCAGGGAATGAGATTTGCGCGTTTGTAATACTACCGGCATCTGCTGCAGACAATCCATAAGGCATACCAACAATTGTTTCGGTTTCCGGAGCCTCATCGGCATAAATCGGTAAACGAGGATCGCTAAGTGCTGCCATATAATCGGCTAAAGTTTCACTAATTGCGTAGTCGGTTCTTTCCAGATAATGGTCGTAGTATGGATTCCAATTTGCAGCATCTGACAGATATGCGAACAAAGCATTATCGTCGTTACTTTCGAAACCTCCGGCCAAACCTGAAGTAACCGCACTTTGTGCTGCAGCCGCATCAACTTCTGTCATACGAATTCCCACACGGGCTTTTAACGAATTGGCAAATTTCTTCCAGGCAGCCATATCGCCACCAAAAATGATATCGCCATCCACACCTGCTGCACTTTCGTCAATTTGAGAAGCGGCCTCAGTTAGCTCGCTAACAAAACTGCCATAAATTGCATCCTGCGTGTCATAAACCGGCTGAAATGCTTCAGCACCTTTCAGTGCATCGCTGTAAGGAATTTCTCCCCACATATCGGTAATCAACTGAAAAGTGTATACTTTAAGAATACGAGCAACTGCAAGCTGGTTGGCATTGGCACCCGACGAAGCAGCATCATTCATTGTGGCCTCATCTGTATTTAAATCAATAATCTTTTGCAGATCAGCCAAAGGGCTATAGTAATAATCATTAAAGCTGGCTTCTGCTGTTTCGTAGCGCGATGTATTAGTATACTGTGTTTCAGACCACAACTGTGAATACAGCAAACAGGTAGTATTAAAACGTTGCGACAAAATTTGACGCTGGGCCTGTGTCATCAGGTATGCTGTTGGCACACTTGTTACTTTGTTAGGATCGGTATTGATCTCTTCGAAATCTTTGGTACACCCCACCATCAAGCTAACAAAAAGCAGGGCTAAAACTGATCTCATTATATATCTCTTCATAATATCTTCTTATTAACTTTTACAATTTTACATTTACACTGAATCCCATAGTGCGGGTACTAGGGTGCTGACCATTTTCAAACCCCTGAATATTACCCGAACCGTAAGCAGCTTCCGGATCGATGTTTGGAGCATTTTTGTGAAGAATAGCCAGGTTTCGACCTACAAGAGATACGCTAACACCTTCGATAAAACTGTTTGCGAATAATTTACTTGGCAAAGTATAACCTACTTTTACTTCACGAAGTTTGATAAAACTAGCATCGTGTAAGTAATACTCTCTTCTTGTTCTTAGGTGTTGCCAGTAATCAACGGCCTCAATATAAACATCGTTCGGTGTACCATCTTCTTTCACACCAACAGCAAGATAACCACCATCTTCGCTTACAGGATCCCTTTGTGGGTTTCCTTTAGCGTTTAGTCCGGCAGTTTCGGCCAACAAGCCAGAGTAATTTCCGTAACGGTTAGTTACTGAGTACAACTGACCACCTTTCTGGAAATCAACCAGAGCACTTAACATTACACCTTTGTAAGTAAATGTGTTGGTAACACCACCTGTCCACTCTGGCAGGTATGAACCGTAAGTCTGGTTGGTAGCTCTCTTATAGTAACCGTCTTCGTCAACAATACGTTGACCGGTTTCGTCATCATAAACAAAACCATCAGTAATCCAAGTACCATAGGTTTCTCCAACACGAGCATTAATAGAAGGTCCCCAGGCAGCTAACTGATAGTTATCAAGGCCTGCTGCCAACTCTTCAACTTTGTTGGTATTTTTTGCCCAGTTGGCAACGATGTCCCAAGTAAATTCGTTGTCGATTGCACGACCGTTCACCATTACCTCCCAACCTTTGTTGGTCATTAAACCGGCATTTACTACTGTTGAATTATATCCTGAAGTACTTGCTACATCAAGGTCCAGAATCTGGTCCTCCGACTGAATATCGTAATACGTTACATCTAATCCTAAACGGCTGTTAAAGAAAGCCATTTCAGCACCAAACTCGGTAGTAATAATCGTCTCTGGTTTAAGGGCTGCATTATTCAATTTATTAGGCACTGCGTAGGCAGGGTAACTACCATAATTATCAGCCGACGAATAAGTCACGGCCAACTGGTAAGGATCGGTATCGTTACCCACCTGCGACCAGCTTGCTCTAACTTTTCCTAAAGAAAGGATAGATTTGTCTTCGATTAGCTCCGAGAAAAGGAATGTACCGGTTACCGAAGGATACAAATATGAGTTGTCTCCATCAGGCAACGTTGAAGACCAGTCGTTACGCAACGACAGATCAACATAGACCATGTTTTTATAACCAATTGTTGCACTTCCGTATACCGAATTCACCACTTTTTTCGATTTATAATCAGTAATAGAAGGGCGGTCGATTGATGCATCAACATTAAAGAAGTTAGGCACACTTAAACCCCCATTTGTACTGGCTGTATTGTTGTAATACATGCGAATACGTTTGTTGGTACCAAGGTTGGCGTCCAACGTAATATCCGAACCAAATTCTTTTGTATAAGTTGCCAAAAACTCGTAGTTGTTATCTTGCAACTGGCGAACTTCTTCTTTATACCATGCCTGAGGAATTGAACCTGAAGCAATTCTTTCCTGACGACGGTCGGTATAGAAATCGGTACGTGCCCACCCCTGAACAGATAATCCGGGGAACACATCGTATTTTAGCGAAACGTTACCAAATACACGTTGTCTTTCCATTTGTGCAGGACTTTCATTCAACACCCAGTATGGGTTTTCCCAGTATAATGGACGAGTATTTGTTGGAGAACTAATGTTCCACGTACGGTCAAGGCCATCGGCTGTTTTATAATTGGCAAGATTATCCATATCCAGCTGACGCTGGAACCACTGGTTAAAACTGGTAACTACGTTACCGGCATTATTACCATATCCTTGTCCCGGAATACCTTCGTTGGTTAAAGAAACATAGTTAACACTAGCCGAGGCAGTTAACTTGTCAGTCAATTTTGAGCTTCCGTTAAAGGCAATGGTATTTTTTTTCAATTCAGAAGTTGGCAATGTACCTGTTTGACGGAAGTCGGTAAACGACAAACGGAAAAGTGTTCCATCACCACCACCTTCTAAAGCAATATTATTGTTTGTTGTTACACCAGTTTCGTAAAAGTCTTTTACGTTATCAGGATGTGGCACAAACGGAGTCATTTTTCCATAGTTTGGATCATCCGGATACCAGCTGTACCACTGACGCACCAACTGACCGTCCATGCGTGGCCCCCAACTTTCGTCGGCTGCATAGTTTACAATTGGCTCACCTGTTGGTTCATAAATATCAAATGATTGTTTATAACCACCACCATATTCATTCTGGTAATCAGGCAACAAAGCAACAGTTGATACATTTACTCCCGAAGTGATAGAAACACCAATACCTTTACGTTTTGTACCTTTTTTGGTTGTAATAAGAATTACACCGTTGGCCGCACGCGAACCGTAAAGCGCAGCAGCGTTCGCTCCTTTCAATACAGTCATCGACTCAATATCTTCCGGGTTGATATCGGCAGAAGCGTTACCAAAGTCAATACCACCATCTCCAGACTGCGTATTGGTAGAGTTAAAGTTAGAGTTATCAATTGGTGTACCATCCACAATGAATAATGGTTGGTTGTTACCCGAAATTGAGTTAACACCACGAATAATAATACGCGATGAGCCACCAACACTACCAGGTGATCCGGTAACCTGTACACCTGCAACTTTACCTGAAAGCGAGTTAACAATGTTTGCATCTTTAACTGCTGCAACATCTTCGCCTGTAAGCGATTGCGATGAATAACCCAGTGATTTCTTTTCGCGGGTTATACCAAGGGCAGTAACTACTACTTCATCTATACCCACCAGGTCGGGCTCCATAACAATTGTATAGTCCGATCCCTCACCCAATTCAAGGGTTTGTGTTTTCATTCCAACAAAACTGGCTACCAAAGCCTTTGCATCTTGCGGAACTTTCAAATTAAAAACTCCGTCAATATCAGTTACGGTACCAAGGGTTGTCCCCGCTACAGAAACAGAAACGCCCGGAATAGGCAGGTCATCCTCGCTGGATGTAACCGTACCGGTAACGATCTTGGTCTGAGCATTTACCACCGTCACTCCCAGCAAAACCAGAAATGACATAATAAGCGCAATTCTTTTCATAGAAAAACAATTTTAGATTAATATTAAAAACTAGATTTGATACTCTTTGGATATTACTTCAATGTCACACATGCTAAGGACTCTAACGTTTCGCCCATGTGTAATTGATATAATTTTTCTTTCGTTAAGTATATTGGATATAACCTCCCTGATAAAAAACATTTTAAGCAATAATTAAACAGCGTTTTGATATTTCCTTTTCTGAGAATGAACAACAAATTCCCCCAAATTTGATGCTGCGAGATAATACATCAACAGCGTTGTTTCATTTTCAATCCTCAATTTCACGAAGTCAAATATCCATATTTTATCACTGCAAGACAACGATATGGCACCATATGGCCCATACGGATCTCTTTTTGCTAGTTTTAAGACACATCCCGCTCCATTAACAAAAACCCCAAATCATTCATTTTTAACTCTTTGTACAAACTACAAATAAACGTCAATCTATATTAATAAAATGTTAAAACACAAGCACTATTTTTATCCTTTAGAGCAACACATTATCACCTATGTATCTTTTTTCTTTTTTATATGCTTTTATATATCTTTTTGAAACCAAACTAAGATAAATATATTCTAACAGAAGAGAATCAAGATTAACACAAACCGTATGTCTGATATAACAGATAGCAACCTGATAAAAAATGAGGATTAAAATGAAGTATGGGTATTACTATTTCGGGACTAACAATTTCCTTTTGTTTACTACAAAACCAATCGTAATTCCGATAATGATTCAATGATTTTAGAGTCACCAACCGAATTATCAACAGGCCGTTTTAAACGATTAAAATAAACCGCATCGATACCAAAGTTAGTTGCACCACAAATATCAACATCCCAATCATCCCCAATCATTAAACTGTTTTTCTTTTTGGCATTGGATGATTTTATCGCGTGCTCAAATATTTCGCGACCGGGTTTTGGTGTTTTAATTTCTTCAGAAATAAATACCTTTTCGAAATAGGCAGCAAGGCCAGCTCGCTTTAACTTCTCGTGTTGTACCTCTTTAAATCCGTTGGTTATTATAAATAACCGATAGCCCTTCGATTTGGTATAATCCAGTATTTCTTTGGCGCCTTCAATCAAATGCGACTGTTTGGGCATTTCCTGCAGATACAGATCATTCATCGCCAGCGCGTCCAGATTATTAATAGTAAAGGAGTCAAATGTTAATTGAAACCGCTGACGGGTAAGCTCCTTTTTTGTTACCTCTTTTTTACGATAAGCCGTCCAGAGATCGTGGTTGTGTTTGCTGTAGGTTTTAAAAAAGTCATCGAAGTCCACACCACTTTTTTCAAGTTGAAGAATTCTAAAGGTCTCCTGCATGGCATACCATGAGTTGGTTTCAAAATCCCACAAGGTGTTATCCAGATCAAAAAAAAGATGTGTGTATTTTTTTCTCATTACTTTGCGACAAGGTGATTTGTTCAGTAAAAAAAACAGCTAATCGTTGTTTCCTTCAACAACAATCACTATTTCGCCTTTTGGAGTGTGTTCTGTGTAGTATTCTTGTAGCTCAGTTACCGTTCCCCGCTTCACTTCTTCGAACATCTTACTTAGCTCGCGGCAAACACAGGCTTTTCGTTCGGGGCCAAAAAATTCGGCAAACTGCCCCAGCGCTTTTACCAAACGGTATGGCGATTCGTAAAGAACGATTGTTCGCGATTCTTCGGCAAGAATCTTCAAACGTGTTTGTCGTCCTTTTTTCTGAGGCAGAAATCCTTCGAAAACAAATTTATCAGTCGGCAAGCCCGAAACAGCCAAAGCCGGAATTAATGCCGTTGCTCCCGGCAAACATTCCACTTTCAGATTTTTCTCCACGCAAGCGCGCACCAACAAAAAACCGGGATCAGAAATGGCAGGTGTACCGGCATCAGAAATTAAAGCCACGGTATTCCCCTGCTCTATTTTAGAAACGATGGAGCCGGTGGTTTTATGCTCATTAAACTTATGATGTGCAATCAGTTTCTTTTCAATCTCAAGATGTTTTAACAATTTTGACGATACACGAGTATCTTCCGCCAAAATTATATCTGCTGTTTTCAAAACTGCTACTGCCCGCAAAGTGATATCCTGCAGGTTACCTATGGGCGTTGGAACAAGTATTAATTTTGCTTCGTTATCCATTGGGGAACCGGCGCTTTACAAGGTTTACAAATTTCAGGCTGGTTTCGTTCTTTTTCCATTTAAAGTTCTCCTGCAAATAAGAAACCGCTTCCTGAATATTTCCCAGATTATCGAGATCGACAACTGTTTTTGCAAAGGTTTCGGCATTGCCACTAAACAGTTCCCGAATATATTGATAACGGTCGTTTATTCCGATTGCAGCCTGAATGCTTTTTACGGGGCTGTTTGAGATTTTATATTCCAGCTTTTTATCATCGTTGCCACTCAGCAAATCATTAACCGATTTTTCTGTTATCGCACGATCGCCAATACGGCTACTTACAACAACTGGGTCCGGTTCATCCTCGGGTTCGTTTTCTTCCTGCAGCTTTTCTTCGCTTACAGGCTCTTCTTTCACTTCCTCAACAATTTGTTCTTCCTCAGTGGTTTCTTCTTCCACATCAGTCGAAATACTATTTTGCTCTTCCACTTTTTCAGCTGCAACCGGCTCTTCTATAACTGAGGAAGACTCTTCTTCAATTTCAGGTTCTTTTTCGGGGGCTGCCGATTTCACTTCTTCTACCAACTCAGTTTTCTTATCGTCTTGTTTCAACTCCTCTTCAAAATCGGATAAGGCTGCTAAACTTTCCTTTTCTTCCTCCGAAAGTTGCGCTGGTGATTCAACTGAATTTTTCGGGTCCACAGTCTCCGGCTCGGCTGCAACTTTCGTTGCTGAGGGCGCTGAAACCATCACTCTTTGTGCCGGCACATCTTTATCACTCAAAAGTTGGATGATATGTTTTGCACCATTAAAACGGGTCCGGATAAATTCCAGTTCCAGTTCATCGAATCCTTCGGTACCTTTTTCGGCAAACAATTCTTCTATCTCCGAAATATCTTTAAGTAGAAATTTAAATAACTTTTTATTATCCATTCATCCAAGCTTTTAACGCGATGTTGGTAAATTAATCGTGCTTTACAGTGCACAAACAAGCCTGTAAATTTTATTTTTGTAAAAGTAGTAAATAAAAATACCCTGTAAGAATAGTATTACTAAAAAGAGTAACGATTAATGTTTATTGAAAGAGATATAAACAGCCATAAAAAAGTTGGCACCATTGAAGTTGTTGCCGGATCGATGTTTTCGGGAAAGACCGAAGAATTGATCAGGCGGCTTAAACGTGCCAAAATTGCCAAACAAAAGGTGGAGATTTACAAGCCGATGGTTGACATTCGTTACTCGGAAACGGAAGTGGTTTCGCACGACGAAAATGCAATCCATTCAACTCCGGTTGAAAACTCGGCCAATATTTTGTTGCTGGCCGGCGACGTTGATGTAATTGGAATTGACGAAGCCCAGTTTTTCGACAAAGGTCTGATAAATGTGGTAACCCAGTTGGCTAACATGGGAATACGCGTTATTGTTGCCGGACTTGACATGGATTTTAAAGGCGAACCTTTTGGCCCTATTCCCGGATTGATGGCGGTTGCCGACTACATTACCAAAGTACACGCTATTTGTGTTCGGTGCGGAAGCATTGCACAATTCTCTCATCGTCTTTCGGGAAAAGAGCAAGTGGTTCTGCTGGGCGAAAAAGACATTTACGAGCCACTTTGCCGAAGCTGTTACAACAAAGCACATAAGGAATAATGATCAACCTGACGGCAAAACAAATATGTGCCGTAGTAAATGGTGAGCTTTTCGCTTCCTCATCGTTTCAGGATTTTACTGTTTCAGAAATTATTACCGACAGCCGGACTTTCTTCGGTGGTTCTGACGTTGTATTTATTGCCTTGTCGGGCCCTGTTTTTAACGGACATAATTACATTGCACAACTCCACAAAAAAGGTGTTCAGCTTTTTATCGTTTCCGACAAGAATTTTATTGAAGATAAAGCCTGTTACATTCTGGTAAAAGACACATGCTTTGCACTTCAGCAACTCGCAGCTTATAACCGTAGCCAGTTTTCGCAACCTGTTATTGGCATTACCGGCAGCAACGGAAAAACCATAGTTAAAGAATGGCTCTACGATTTACTTTCTACTGAGCTAAAAATTATACGAAGCCCGAAAAGCTACAACTCTCAGGTGGGTGTTCCTTTATCGGTATTATTAATCGACAATCAATACGACCTTGCTCTGTTAGAAGCAGGAATTTCGGAGCCCGGCGAGATGCAAAAGCTGGCACCAATCGTTCAGCCCGACCTTGGTATTTTAACCAACATAGGCGATGCTCACCAGGAAAATTTCACTTCGATGGAGGAGAAACTGAACGAGAAGCTAAAACTTTTCACTGGTACAAAAAAGTTGGTATTTCGTTCTGATCGCTCCTACTCAAAGAATATAGCAGCATTTTGCTCGCAAAAGAATATTAAACCGAAAAACTGGTCGATTGATGATGATAAGGCACCGATTCAGTTTAAAAGCAAAGTAAAATCGACTGACACTGAAATTGAGGCAAGAATTAACGATAAGTATTATTCATTTTCAATTCCATTCACTGATGATTCAGCGATTGAAAATGCCTGTCATTGTTTGGCTACGCTCATTGCTTTGGAGAAAGACCCGGAAGATTTTCTTGTTCAGTTCAGTAAGCTACAACCTGTGGCTATGCGCCTTGAAATTAAACAGGGAATAAACAACTGCCTGCTGATTAACGACTATTATAATTCGGATTTGAATTCGCTGAGTATTGCACTGTCGGTGCTGAAACAGCAAGCGGCCAAAAGTCATTTGTTTAAGCATGTAATTCTGTCCGATATTCAACAAACAGGAATTGAAACGACAGAACTTTATTCGAAGGTAAACCGGCTTTTGCAGGAATGGGGAATCAACAAACTCTCTGGAATTGGTAAGGATCTGTACCAGCACCAGCATATTTTTCAACTGGAAAGCGAGTTCTATCTCGATCGCAACGCGTTTGAAAAACACTTTGTACGAAGCAACTATTCATCGTCGGCAATTCTATTAAAAGGTGCGCGGCAATTTGAGCTGGAGAAAATATCGGCATTACTGCAACAAAAAGCACATCAAACGGTGCTTGAAATCAACCTGAATGCTTTGGTTCAGAACCTGAATACTTTCCGGAAATTGTTACGCCCGGAAACAAAAATAATGGTGATGGTTAAGGCTTTTTCGTACGGTAGTGGCGATGTGGAAATCGCTCAACTTTTGCAACACCAAAATGTGGATTACCTTGCAGTTGCTGTGGCCGATGAAGGTGTACAGCTGCGAAATGCAGGAATCACTACTCCAATTGTGGTGATGAATCCTGAACACGATAGTTTTCAAAATATCATTGATTTTAACCTGCAACCCAACATTTACAGTTTCCAACTTCTGCAACAGTTTGTAAAGACTGTGGAAGAATTTGGCTTAAATAACTTCCCAATCCACATTAAAATAGACACGGGCATGAATCGCCTTGGCCTGAAAACGGGAGAAGAGATTGAGGAGGTAATTGCCTTTCTTAAAAAGAATAAGCATTTAAAAATACAATCGGTTTTTTCACATCTTGCCGGAAGTGATGAATCCGAACTCGATAATTTTACCAGGGAACAATTCAATCGATTTGCAAATTTATCCGGACTGATTGAAAAAGCTTTTGAATACAAAATCGACAAACACATTTTAAACTCGGCCGGCATTGAGCGTTTCCCCGATCATCAAATGGACATGGTTCGGCTTGGAATTGGGCTTTACGGCATTTCGCAAACCGGATTAGCATTACAGCAAATCAGCACGCTAAAAACCACTGTCTCGCAAGTTAAAACTGTTGATACAGGCGAAACCGTTGGATACAACCGTAAAGGAAAAATTACGCAACAAAGCCGGGTAGCAGTCGTTCCAATGGGTTATGCCGACGGAATAAACCGCCGACTAGGCAACGGTTTAGGCAGCGCTTTTGTTAACAGACAAGAAGCAAGAATAATCGGAAATGTTTGTATGGACATGTTGATGCTCGACGTCACCAACCTGGAGGTAAACCCAGGCGACACTGTCGAAATTTTTGGACCAAATATTTCCATTTCGAGGGTGGCCCAACTACTTGAAACTATTCCTTATGAGATTTTAACAGGTATTTCGCAACGCGTGAAACGGGTGTATTTGCAGGAATAAAAAATGCCACCTGAATTATCAAGTGGCACTATCAATATTTTTATCGAAATTATTATCCTAATTTACTTATACGCTCTAAACGTGTAACATCCAGAATCCGAATCTTTCGTCCATCGATAGCAATTACTTTTTCATTAGCGAAAGTTGATAAGGTGCGAATGGCATTCGATGTGGTCATATTCGAAAGGTTTGCAATATCCTCGCGCGACAAAAATGCTTTCAATGTTGTACCATCGTTTTCAAAACCGTATTTATCTTTCAGCAAAATCAGCGATTCGGCCAAACGACCACGGATATGTTTTTGCGTTAAAGTAACAGTTCGGGCATTGGAAAATCCCAGTTCTTTCGAAAGTTTACTGATAATCTTGAATGAAAAATCAGGGTTTTTTAAGGCACGTTTAAAAACAAAGTCAGGATCAATGGTACAAACCAGCGACTCTTCAAGCGTTACCGCCGAGCCGTTGTGTGTTTCGTCGGCTAATAAAGCGCGATAGCCGATTAACCCCAGAGGTTTCGTCATTCGAATAATCTGCTCTCTACCTCCTACTCCTTCTTTAAAAATCTTAACCTTTCCGTCAATCAGAACCAAAAATCCATTTGGTTTATCTCCTTCTTTGTAAATAAATTCATTCTTTTTGTACTGCGAAAGAGAAATATGGTGTTGCAAGTCGTCTTTATCTTCCTGCCCCAACAAATAAAATATTGATTTCTGATTATCAACCAGGTCTCGAAGCCCAATATCTGAATTTAACATATACCCGTCTGTATGTTTTACAGCATCAAAGCTAAAAAAAATTGTTAAAATTGATTCTTTTTTAACAGTTATTTTACCTCATATTTGAATAATATCATTAACAATAGCCCCTAAAACGGTTGATAAAAAAATTACATGGCTAGTAACAGGCAACCAGCGGCATTTTTCGTCCGAAACCAAAAGCTTTTGAACTTACTCTTAAAATAGGTGCTGCCTGAAAGCGTTTATACTCATTCATGTTCACCATTCTTATCACTCTGCGAACCACTGCCTCATCATAGCCAAGAGCAGCAATTTCCTTCGGCGATTTGTTCAACTCGATGTAATTAAAGAGCATGTCATCCAGCTCTTCGTATTCGGGTAATGAGTCGGTATCTTTCTGATCAGGGCGCAACTCGGCCGAAGGTGGTTTAACAATGGTATTCTCCGGAATAATTTCGCCATCTTTATTCATAAACCGCGACAGTTTAAACACATCCAGTTTGTAAACATCGCCCAACACAGCCAACCCTCCGTTCATATCGCCATAAAGTGTTCCGTAACCAACGGCGCACTCGCTTTTGTTTGTTGTGTTTAACAGAATATGACCAAATTTATTCGAAATCGCCATCATATAAATTCCACGTGCGCGGGCCTGAATATTTTCTTCGGTTACGTCGGGCGAGCGACCTTCGAATAGAGGAGAAAGTGCATTTTCAAACTGATCGACTGCCGATTGAATATTCACTACATCGTAACGAATGCCAAGGTTTTCGGCCAGTTCGCGGGCATCATTCACACTATGGTCCGACGAATATTTTGATGGCATTAACAACACGCGCACATTCTCGGCTCCTAAAGCACGAACGGCAAGCACCACTGTTACTGCCGAATCAATACCCCCCGATAATCCCAGCGTAGCCTGTTTAAAGCCCATCTTATTAAAATAGTCGCGAATACCCAGTACCAGCGCATCGTGTATCTTTTCGATGTAATCCACCTTTTGTTGCAGCTCTTTTTCGCCCAGCGAAGTGGTATCGAGCACGAGACAGTCCTCCTCAAAATATTTCAACTCCTTTACGATTTCGCCGTTGGCATCGATGTACACCGATCCTCCGTCAAAAACCAATTCGGTTTGTGCACCCACCTGGTTGCAATACAAAATTGGTATGCCGTATTTTTTTGCTTTTGTTATAAGCACATTCTTGCGCCAGCCTTCCTGGTTGTACGAAAATGGCGATGCCGAAAGATTTACCACAAAATCGGGTTTTAGCCTTGCCAGCTCCTCCATTGGAGAAATAGAATAGAGTTTGTCTTTTCCAAACTCGTTGGCCGTTGGCTGCTCGTCCCACAAATCTTCGCAAATGGTAACAGCAATCTTTTCGCCTTTGTATTCTACCAAGCTAAATTTGCGGTTGGGCTCAAAGTGGCGGTACTCATCAAAAATATCGTAGGTAGGCAGCAGCGTTTTATTGTGGCTGCTTTTTATTTCGCCATCGGCCAGAAAAAGTGCCGAGTTAAAAAGCTTTTTACCGCGTTCGTGCTGGTTAATGCGTGGCGCACCAACCAAAGCAGCAATACCATGGCAATGCTTTGCTATTTCGGCAACAGCATCATCGGCTTTTGCAATAAACTCCTTTTTTTCCAACAAATCGTGCGGGTAATATCCCGTTACCGACAATTCGGAAAAAACAACCAGATCAACGTCCGCTTGTTTCAGGCGGTTGATCTCTGCAATAATCTTCGACGCATTTCCTTCAAAATCGCCGATGGTATAATTTAACTGAGCCAGTGCAACTTTCATTTTTCAAAATTAGCCGGAAGTCGTCCCGAATACAATCGGGAGAAGACCGAAGTTTGTTTTATAAGAATGACGATTGCAAATCTCCAATTTTTAGTTCAGTTTTGCAATAAATAAGAAGTGTAAGCGTAATGATTTAAATTTCTTGTAAAATGAAGTGGATAAAAGTACCGTTTTTTATAGGCGCAATTGCCCTGTTATTTTTTTCATGCAAACGAAATCCCTTAAAAGTAAATATTTCTGATGTTGAGAAAGAAGTTGAAGTTGTGCGGTTTGGCGAGCAACTTTTTAATCTTGAAGGAAAAGATACGCTGGAAGTGCTTACAGAATTGAGCAACACCTACCCCGACTTTTTTAATTTGTACACCTACCGCGTTATTCAGGTTGGCGGAATTGGCAACGAAGATTTCAAAGATATGATGAGCCTGTTTTTAAACGACACCATGATTACCGAGGTGAAACTGAAAACCGACTCGGTGTTCCCAAACCTGCGAAAACTCGAAAAAGGATTGACAAAAGCATTTAAATATTACAGTTATCATTTCCCCGAGAAAGAATTGCCAACCATTTACACGTATACTTCGGGATTTAACCAGTCGGTGGTTACGGCAGAAAATATTATTGGTATTAGCCTCGACAAATACCTGGGGCGCGATTGCAAGTACTATCAGCAATTACAAACTACGCCACAGTATAAAGTACAAAACATGCACAAAGACAAAATTTTGTCGGACGTGGCATTTGCGTGGGCGATTACCGAATTTGAGCACGAAGACCGGGCCACCAACCTGCTGGGCAATATGGTTGAAAAAGGGAAACTGATGTACCTGGTTGATGCCATGCTGCCCGACATGGAAGACTCGCTAAAAATTGGCTACACCACACAACAACTGGAATGGTGCCAAATGAACGAGCCACAAATGTGGACTTACCTTATTGAGCACGAAATGCTGTACACCAGCAAACGTATGAATATAATCCGCTACATTAATCCGGCGCCATCCACAAGTGGCTTTCCGCTCGACTCGCCCGGAAGAACCGGTGTGTGGATTGGCTGGCAGATTGTGCGACAATACATGAAAAAACATCCGGAAGTAACTTTGCGGGAATTAATGGCGAATTACGATTTTCAGCAGATATTGAATGATTCGGGGTATAATCCGGAGTAGGAAAGTTCACAGTTTTCAGTCATGCTGAGCGTAGTCGAAGGATACAGCAGATCTCTCCTCGCACCTCGTCGAGATGACAGCATCACTGAACCAGAACCTCCAAAAAACAAAAAAGCCCGGCAGATAACTACCGGGCCCCATCATATAAGCTTAAAAGCTTAATAATTCATTTCTTTAATTTTGATATTGCGGAACCAAACATCGTCGCCATGGTCTTGCAATGCAATAACACCTTCTTTAGCAATATTTGCCCAGTCAGGATTTAAGCCAGGGAATTTTGATCCGGCTACCAACTCTTTCCAGTCGTCAGTCCACAAGTGATACTCTACAACTGTTTCGCCATTCTGCTTGTGCACAACAGTTCCTTTGTAGCAAATAATTTCAACCGTATTCCATCCACCTGCAGGTTTTGCATTTTGTGGTTTTGCAGGAATAAGGTCGTATAACGAACCGGCTTTGCGGTTACCGTCTTTTCCTAACAATGCATCAGGGTGACGTTCGTTATCTAACACTTGCATTTCAGGAGCCGTTTTATAAATCGGCCATCCTTCGTGCTCTTTTCCTAAGTAGAAAATACCTGAGTTACCACCTTCAGCAATTTTCCATTCCAGTTTCAGATGAAAGTTAGAGTATTCTTTAGTAGTGATAATATCGCCACCATCGCGTGCTCCGGCTTCGCCCTGACCTGATTTATTACAGTGCAAAGTTCCGTCAACAACTTCCCATCCTGTTGGGAAATGGTCCTTGTTGTTGCCACGCCATCCTTCGCTGGTTTTGCCATCGAAAAGCAATACCCAACCCTCTTCTTTTTCTTTTTTTGTTAATTGATTTAAACCGGCCGAACCTCCTGTTTTTGTACTCTTACACGAGATAGAAAACACAAAGGCAGTAGCCATTAAAATTGAAAAAAACTTTTTCATTTCTATTACATTTAATTGGTTAAAGATTAAAATGCCATTTTTCAAACGACGCGCGAATGTACAAAATTTGTTCTTCGGATTTTTATATGAGTCAAAAAAAAGAAATCATAAATTACAGTATTTAACAGGCTTTTAAAGTCGGTTTTATAAAGTTCTTTTGTAAATTCGGTAGATAATTATAAACTACAGGAATCTTAAATAAATACTATGAGTACTTCAGCAAAGCCAAAAAGAATTGGTATTTTGACTGCAGGGGGCGATTGCCCGGGACTGAATGCAGCAATCAGAGGCGTGGGAAAAACAGCAATAGTTGAATATGGCATGGAAGTGTTGGGTTTTAACGCAGGCTATTCCGGGTTAATTAACGGCGATTACATTGAGCTAAAGGAATCGGCGCTTTCCGGTATTCTTACGCTTGGCGGAACCATCCTGGGCACCTCGAGAGAAAAACCCTACAAAGGGAAGAAAAACGGCAAAGATGCAGAGGACAAACCTCACAAAATAATGAAAAACTACAAGAAACTAGGCCTCGATGCCGTAGTTTGTATTGGTGGTAATGGGACCATGAAAACCGCAAATTTGTTGGCACAGGAAGGAATGAATGTGGTTGGAATACCAAAAACCATTGACAACGATGTGTGGGGCACCGATGTAACTTTCGGTTTCGATTCGGCAGTGCAGATTGCCACCGATGCCATCGACCGTTTGCATACCACTGCCAACTCGCACCAGCGTGTAATGATCATTGAAATTATGGGACACCACGCCGGTTGGCTGGCACTGTATTCAGGACTTGCTGGTGGTGGCGATATTATTTTGCTTCCTGAACTGGAGTATAACATTCGCTCGGTTTGTAAGAAAATCGAAAGCCGTTTCGAGAGCAACAAACCATACTCAATTGTTGTAGTTGCCGAAGGAATCGATCATCCGAAAGAAGTTTCAGCAGCAACACATATTGCACAAGCTATTCAAACCTACACTGGCATTGAAACCCGTGAAACGGTTTTGGGTTACATTCAGCGCGGTGGTTCGCCAACTCCAATGGACCGGATTTTAGCCACTCGCTACGGAGCTTTTGCAGCCCGATGTATTGCAGAAGAGAATTTTGGCACCATGGTAGCTGTTAAAGCCAATGAATTGACTACTGTTCCACTAGAAGAAGTTGGCGGAAAACTACGTTTAGTGGAACCCGAATTTGGATTGATTGAAAAAGCACGAAAGATGGGTGTTTCGTTTGGCGACGAATACATTTAGAAAGGATGAATTTGGATTGAAGATGTTTTGATCACTACGTTGTAAAATACCAAGTCATCTTCGCATCTTTGTGGATAATCAATTTTGAATGATGAAGTTTGATAAAGGATAAATAGAAAGAAAGCTGGTTTGTTGATTCAAACCAGCTTTCTTTTACAATAATGTTTTTATAGTGGCAAATGCAATACCTTTTTCGTTTCGAAAAAAGGTTCTTCGAAATATTGCGACAGATCCTGCAGAAATATTCTTTTTCCAAAAGGTTTTACCTCTGCAGTAAGATCACCGCCTTTTAAATAAATAACTCCGTTGGGCAGCGCATTTTGCTGTTTCTTTGAGATATTAGTTCTGATCCATTTTACAAAATCGGGCAAACGCGTAACGGCACGGCTCACTACAAAATCATATTTTTCTTTTAACTCCTCGGCACGAACCTGATCGGCACGTACATTTTTTAATCCCAGCGATTGGGCAACCCCATTCACCACTTTTATTTTCTTCCCGATTGAGTCAACCAGATGAAACTGCACCCCGGGGAAAAGAATGGCCAGTGGAATTCCGGGAAAACCGCCACCGGTACCCACATCCAACACTTTTGTTTTATTGTTGAAGCGAATAAACTTAGCGATACCTAAAGAATGTAACACATGACGCTCGTAAAATTCAGCAAAATCTTTTCTGGAGATCACATTTATTTTTGCATTCCAATCGGCATACAACGGCTCCAATTGTTTAAACTGTTCAATCTGGGTTTCAGTTAAGTGGGGAAAATACTTTAGAATTAAATCCATATAAAAGTTAATCTTTTCGTCCGATCTCGGTGCTTTCAATCATTTTAAACAGCATTTCGCGAGCTCTGAAAAGCTGTGCTTTAACTGTTCCGAGCGGCAAATCTAACTCTTTTGCTATTTCTTCGTACGAAAACTCCCTGAAATAACGAAGCTCGACCAGAATTTGATAACGCGGCTTTAACTTTCGCACTACACGCCGCAACAAAATGGCCTTTTGCTGACGGATCAGCTTTTCTTCCGGATCAGGATCTTTCGACCTAAGTTTTATGGTTTCGCTGTTATCATCCTGCCCGTTGTTTTCGATGGGTACGTGCACGCCCTTTTTCTTACGTAAGAAATCGATGCAATTATTCGATGCAATTTTAAACAACCAGGTGCTGAATGCGTATGTTGGCGAGTATTGATGGAGACTTTTAAATGCCTTTCCAAATGCTTCAAGTGTCAGGTCTTCGGCATCGCTGCGGTTATTCACCATTTTAAGCAGCATAAAATAAATGGCGTCTTTGTAGCGGTTTAACAATCGGGCAAAAGCTTTATCGTCGCCAGCTAAGGCTGCTTTTACAAGCTCGTAGTCCTGCCGAGCTTTTTCCGATAGTATTACCCCCTGTTTTTCCATTTGTGATTTTGACTTTGCCGATTAAAGCTCCATCTGAAAAAAAGTTTATAAAAAGGCATTATAACACTGAACACTAACGAAGTTATGAATAATTTACGTTCATTCAAACGTTTCTGCAATATTTTTATGATAACCATGAAAACCAACAACTTAACTACCACTAAGATTGCAATAATAGGCCACAACTTGAATGTAACCAATAAAACAAGTGCAACAAAAAGAGGATATAAGACCTGAGTTAACCTGTCGAGAAGCAATACAAACTGCTTCCATTTACTCAGATGTTTTTCAATACGAATACTTTTACGAACCAAATCCTTGAATTCTGAATGACCAACAGCAACCTGTTTTGTAAGAATGCTTTTGTCATTAAAACAGAACTCGACATTCATTTTTCGGATAAAACGGTTAATTACCAGTTCGAGGTTTGCATAAGGCTCCTGCACCTTACTACCCAACCCTCCCAGTTTAAAGTATTCCGCCTTTTTGAAAACAACATTTTCCTCGTTATAAACAAACGCTAATCCGTTAATTGAGTACGATGCACTTCTTACCTGCTGAAAGAAATTTTCGATACGGTAAAATTTATTAAACCGGTTTTTGCTTGTACTAATAGTAGTGTAAGCCACTTTTACCAAAACCGGATCGGCCGCTTTTTTATCTATTTCATCCAACCAGTCCTGCGACGGATTTTGTGCACTTACCGGGTATACCATTACCCAATCCTTTTCGGCCGACTTTAATGCAATGTTTTGCGATAATTTTTCGGAATAACGTGTTTCCTGGCTTAGCGAAGAAAGCTTCATTCGTTGGTAGCGCTGTTTCAGCACCCCCAATACCGACAAGGTATTGTCTTGCGAAAAATCATCAACTACCACAACTTCCATATCCGGATTTTCCAAATTCAGTAAATTCGGCAAAGTTTCGCGACAATTTTCTTCTTCGTTTCGCACTACCATTAATACCGATAGTGGTGTTTTTTCTGTAGCAACCTTTTTTTCACTGGTTCTAATAAGCACCCTCAGCGGGAAAAAAAGCAAATACAAAAGCCGTAACAGCCACAATAAAGCGACTACCACAAACACCACCAACTGCGTAGATGTTAAGGTATTAAAAGTATCCAACAACTCCCGGATCATAAAGAGAAGAAAATTCGGTATTAAAAACTAAGCAATAGTAGCAAAATTACCGGTACCATTTTGTTTCAAAAGTTCGAAATTGTTTACAGTAATTAGTTTTTATTAACAGGCTCAAGACGGTTTAAAACAAGTTCAATTCGGGTGAAATAGCTATATTTGCCACGCAATTTTACACAAATGCAATTCGAACTACAGAAAACAGCAGATAACTCGCGTGCCCGTTCCGGTGTAATTACCACCGACCACGGCACAATTGAAACACCAATATTTATGCCGGTTGGAACAGCCGGATCGGTGAAAGGAATCCACACCCGCGATATAAAAGAGGACATTAATGCCCAAATCATTCTAGGGAATACCTACCATTTGTATTTACGTCCCGGAATTGATGTGATTGAAAAAGCAGGTGGCCTGCACAAATTCAATCGTTGGGACGGTCCGATTTTAACCGACAGCGGAGGGTTTCAGGTTTTTTCCCTTGGCGATATTCGCAAACTCAGCGAAGAGGGAGCACGTTTTCAGTCGCATATCGATGGATCATACCACATGTTCACTCCTGAAAATGTGATGGATATTCAGCGCACTATTGGCGCTGATATTATTATGGCGTTTGATGAGTGCACACCGGGCGATGCCGATTACGCTTACGCTAAACGATCGCTGGAACTGACGCAACGCTGGCTGGAGCGCTGTTTTAAACAGTTTAACAGTACCGAGCCAAAATATGGCTATTCGCAAACCTTGTTTCCTATTGTACAAGGAAATACATTTACCGATTTGCGAAAAGCTGCCGTGAACAACGTAAAAACGTTTGATGCCGATGGTTATGCAATCGGGGGTTTGTCGGTTGGCGAAACTGAGCAGGAAATGTACGAAATGACGGAAGTTTGCACTGCCGACCTTCCTGAAAACAAACCGCGCTATTTGATGGGTGTTGGAACACCTGTAAATATTCTGGAAGGCATTCACCGGGGAATTGACATGTTTGATTGTGTAATGCCCACCCGAAACGGCCGCAACGGAATGTTGTTTACCAGCGAAGGCATTATTAATATCCGCAATAAAAAATGGGAAAACGATCACGCTCCCATCGATGAAAACGGAACATCGTTTGTCGACCAGTATTCAAAAGCTTATCTTCGTCACCTTATAATTTCGAACGAAATGCTTGGCGCGCAAATTGCGAGTCAGCATAACCTGGCATTTTACCTGTGGCTGGTAAAAACAGCCCGCCAAAAAATACAAAACGGCGATTTTGTAAGCTGGAAAAACGAGATGGTATTAAAACTAAAAGAAAGACTGTAGAAAAACATGAAGTGGTATAAAACAATAGATTTTTACATTTCGAAAAAGTTCCTGGGAACTTTCTTTTATGCCATTGGTCTGATTTTAAGCATCGCCATTGTTTTCGATATTTCTGAAAACCTCGACGAATTCCTTTCGAAAGACATTCCTATGAAGGATATTGTTTTTGACTATTACATGAACTTTATCCCCTATTTTGCCAACCTGTTCAGTCCGCTGTTTACATTTATCGCGGTAATTTATTTTACCTCGAAAATGACTTATAACACCGAGATTATTGCCATTTTAAGCAACGGTGTCTCCTATCGTCGTTTAATGCGGCCATACCTGGTTTCGGCCCTTGTAATTGCACTGTTTTCGTTTATGCTGGGCAACTACGTTATTCCGCCTGCCAATAAAACCATGAATGATTTCAGGCACAATTATATCAGGAGCAAATCGGTTGGTACCGAACGAAATATTCACCGACAAATTGAACCCGGCACCTACATTTATATGCAAAGTTTTAACGCCAACAATGTAGGAATGCGTTTTACGCTGGAGCGTTTTGAGGACTCGAAACTAAAGGAAAAGCTCTCCGCGCAAAACATTCGCTGGGACAAAGAAACAGGCAAGTGGGTAATAAATTCGTATTGGAAACGGAATATTTTTGAAGATCATGAAACCTTCGAAAAAGGTTACCGAATGGACACCACACTAAATATGGTACCGGGCGATTTTCAACGCCTAAGCAACGAAATGGAAACCTATACCACACCGGCACTTCTAAAAGAAATTAAATTGATGAAGATGCGTGGTGTAAACACTATTGAATGGGAAATTGAAAAACATAAACGCATCGCTAATCCGTTTGCTGCTTTTATTTTAACACTAATTGGCGCCGGTCTTGCATCGCGAAAAGTAAAAGGAGGACTGGGGCTGCACATTGGACTTGGGCTGCTACTGGCTTTCTCCTACATCCTGTTTATGCAAATTTCAACCGTATTTGCCATAAGTGGCACTGTACCAATCATTTTGGCTATATGGCTACCGAATCTGATATATGCCATGCTCGCATTATTTGTTTATCGTTGGGCTGCCCGTTAAAATTCAGGAATTAAGTTTCGATCACCTCAGACCATGAAATATGTTGCTATAACCAACAATTTTTCAAACATACAATACTATAATTCGAAGACTTTGAATCTATGTTGGTTAATTTCCGTAGTACAGGAATACATTAGCCCACGGCAATTAAAAAAAATTATAATTTTGCCCACGCTAAATAAAAATAACACCGGTCTGCTACCGGGAAATTTATAACTAAAAAAATACTTTATGTCACTAAGAAGTAACGTACTCGATCTTCGTAAAAGAAAGAAAGAAGTACAAAAAGGTGGTGGAGATAAAGCCATTGAGAAACAAGTAAAAATGGGTAAGCTCACAGCCCGTGAACGTATCCTGGCCTTGTTAGATAAAAACTCATTTCACGAATACGATTTATTTGTAGAGCACGCCGCCAAAGATTTTGGCATGGAAGGTAAAACCTTACATGGCGACGGTGTTATTATCGGTACCGGTACCATCTACGATAAACCAGTTTGTATTTTTGCGCAAGACTTTACTGTTGCCGGTGGTTCTTTGGGTTTAATGCACGCCCGTAAAATCACGAAGATTATGGACCATGCGCTAAAAATGCGTGTTCCACTAATTGGTATCAACGACTCGGGTGGTGCGCGTATCCAGGAAGGCGTTAACTCGCTGGCCGGTTACGGTGAGATTTTCTTCCGTAACACACTGGCATCAGGTGTAATTCCTCAAATCTCAGTTATTCTTGGCCCATGTGCCGGTGGTGCGGTTTATTCACCTGCACTTACCGACTTTGTTTTTGTGGTAGAAAACATTTCAAAAATGTTCATCACCGGACCATCGGTGGTTAAATCAGTTTTGGGAGAAGAAGTTTCGATGGAAGAACTAGGCGGTGCAAAAGTACATGCCGAAGTTACCGGAAATGCTCATTTCTATGCGGAAACTGAAATGGAATGTTTTGAGCAGATAAAAACACTAATCAGCTTTATTCCACGTAGTAACCTGAAAAAAGCGTTACCACATAAACCTAAAGCTCCGTTAAAAGGAGTTAAGATTGAAGATATTGTTCCTGCAGATCCAAGAATTCCTTACGATATGCGCGATGTACTAAAAAGCATCACCGATGGTTCAGAATTCTTCGAGGTTATGGAGCGTTTTGCACCAAACATCATCGTTGGTTTTGGCCGCATGAATGGCGAAACAGTTGGTTTTGTGGCCAACCAGCCAATGGTACTGGCAGGAGTGCTTGATATTGACAGTTCGGACAAAGCAGCTCGTTTTATCCGTTATTGCGACGCTTTCAATATTCCGATTATTACTATGGAAGACCTGCCAGGTTACCTGCCAGGTGTAGACCAGGAACATGCCGGAGTAATTCGTCACGGTGCAAAAATTCTTTATGCATACAGCGAAGCTACCGTACCAAAAGTAACTGTTATTCTGCGTAAAGCTTATGGTGGTGGTTACATTGCCATGAACTCGCGTCACTTACGTGCCGACTTTGTTTTTGCATGGCCAACAGCCGAAATTGCAGTTATGGGACCGGAAGGTGCTGCCAACATTGTATTCCGTAAAGAAATTGCTGAAGCCGAGAATCCGGATGAAATGCGCCAACAAAAAATTGAGGAGTACAAAGAGAAGTTTGCCAATCCTTATGTTGCTGCTGCACAGGGCTATATCGACGAAGTAATCGAGCCTAGTGAAACACGTTCGCGCATTTTACACGCCTTGCAGGTTTCTGAAAACAAGAGTGCTTCGATGCCAACTAAGAAACATGGAATTCCTCCGTTTTAAACCACTAAAAGAATTGCATTATGGCAGAAGAAAAAGAGCTTAAAAACCTTGTTATTCAAGGAGCTGTTTACAAAACAACTTTTACCAAAAGGTTTGAGAACAGGGTTAAATATGTAACCCCGGATCCGAATGAACTCTATTCATTCATTCCGGGAACAATCATCGATATTTTTATAAAAACAAAACAAAAGGTGAAAGAAGGAGAAACACTTTTATTGCTTGAAGCAATGAAAATGGAGAACCAGGTAAGAATGCCTTTTGATGGAGAAATCGTAAAAATTCACGTCAAAAAAGGAGAGGTTATTCCTAACCGCCATTTAATGATTGAAATTAAACCAACAAAATAACTCGAAACGAGTTCAGAGATAATGAAACCGCGCAATTAATTTGTGCGGTTTTTTTTTGAATAATGCCTAGCTTTAGTCGCTTGAAAAAAACAGAGTGAAACTACTTTTTACTTCATATTTTCTGATCATCTTTTTTTCCTATTTCTCATATGGACAGGAAAGTTCGAATCCGTGCCGAAAATCCACCGAAGGAACTGATTTCTGGTTTGGTTTTATGGAGAGTAGGAATTACAGTAATAACCACTATCTTGAAATAACAGTAACAGCCCGCGAAAGCACAACCTTTACAATCGGAATCGGAAATCAGGAAACGCCCCTTGGCGGCACCTACTCGGTAAATTCCAACAGCTCAATTCAGGTTAACATTCCGTGGGATCTGGTGGAAGCACTTGGTTCTGAAGCAGTCGAAAATAAAGGAATTCATATAATATCTGAACACCCCGTTAATTTATATGCACTTAACTACGACCGGAATTCGGCTGATGTTGCGGTCATCTATCCAACAGCATCTTTGGGAAACGAATATTTTGCCATGTGTTACGATGTTAATATTCATGAGCAAAATGACGGAAGTTATGGAAATGGAAGAAATAGCCAGTTTCTGGTTGTGGCTACCGAAGATTCAACAAATGTACTTATTATCCCAAGCAAGGTAACTGACCTCCTGGTACCTGCCGGAGATTCGATTGAAATACTTTTGAATAAAGGAGAAGTTTACCAGGTTCAATCAAAAAACAGAAATAATTTAACAGGCCAGGGAGACCTCACGCAAAGTTATATTCAGAGCGACAAACCCGTTGCTTGCTATTCCGGATCGCTGGGAACAACAGTTCCCGCCACTTCAGGCATGTCGGCATGGGATCATCTTTACGAACAAATTCCACCAGTGCATTCCTGGGGAAGAGAATATTACACTGTTCCGCTAAAGTCACGTGCTGAAGACCGGTACCGGATTATGGCTTCAACCGATAACACAAAGATTAATATTACAAATAAAAGCAGTATAACATTAAACCGGGGAGAATTTAAGGAGATTGTGCTATACAGCAACGAGCCAACCCGGATTTTTGCCGATAAACCAATTATGGTTGCGCAATACAGCCAATCGAACAAAGTTGATAATACCGGCGATCCGTTTATGATTATTTTAAGTTCAGTCACACAAGCAAAAAACGACGTAACTTTTGTGGCCTATGATTCTGAAATTATTCAAAATTATTTTGTGAATATTATTACCTTAAGTTCAGAGGTAAATAATCTTCAATTCGACAATTCATCCATAGGAAATAGTTTCACTCCATTTCCTGAAGGCGATTATTCGTACGCGCAAATGACAATTTCTCCCGGAACGCACCGAATATTCAGCACAAATGAAGATCGCGGATTTTTAGCTTACGTTTATGGCTACGGCGGAGTTGAGTCGTACGGTTACGGTGTTGGGTTTAATCTTGACCTGGTTCTTGACCTGGGAGAAAGTATAAATTTTAAAGGAGATACTTTATTGCTTTGTTACGGAGAATCGATAACTCTGGATGCCGGCCCCTATTTCGATACTTACAACTGGAATACTGGAGATACAACTCAAACCCTAACGCTGAATGAAGGAGGTAAATATAAAGTACAAACAACAACAATTGACGGTTGCATCCTGGACGATTCGATTTATGTATACATGAGCGATCCTAAAGTTAACCTGGGTATTGAATACGATGAAGGATGCGCTCCCTATTCAATTGATTTAGACGGAAACAATGGTTTTGAGAAATATATCTGGCAAAACGAAAACAACGACACACTTTCAACCCAACAAATTTATACAGCTAATCAAACCGGCGAATACCGGATTACCACTTACAACAAATATGACTGCCCTGCACGCGACACGATGAATTTAGTTGTTTTTCCTGTTCCGAAAACTGAAATTAATGGCAGCAAACTTATTTGCGGACAAAAAGAAACAGAATTGTCGGTTAACATCTCAGGAACTCCGGAGGCAATATGGAATTATGACGGAAGCTTTACCTGGAGTTCGAATAATTCGTCGTTAACTTTTTCGAATAAAGAGAATCAAAAAGTAACCATTAAGGCTCCTGATTGGGGAGAATACGAAATATACTTCAACTTGCTTACCACCGATGGATGCACAACCGGAGATACCTTCCAGGTTCTGTTTCAGCCCATACCTACTTCTGATTTTATTTTCGTGGATAACCCCAACGACAAATGTGAAGGCTATACGCGTGAGGTACTTTATAATGGTAATGCAACCGAAAATGGAAATTTTTACTGGGATTACGGGGGATCAAAAGTAATCGACTCCTTGAATTGGAATCGATTTACCGTTTCTCTTGGAGCCTACAACACCAAACCCTATATTTCTCTTTATGTGGAAGAGAATGGCTGTTGGAGCGAAGACACAACGTCTTCCTTTCTGGGTGCCAATCCCGATTTTGTATTGGAAACAGCAAAGGCCAGAGGGTGCGATTCCTTACTAGTTGACTTTAAAGGAAAATTAAATGTTGAAGATGATTTACTATTTGAATGGGACTTTGGCGATGGCTCACCGATAAGTAACGATCAGGAAGTAACACATTTCTATGCAGATACTGGTTTTTTCGATGTAAGTTTACTCATTACAAACAATCTCTCGGGATGCCAGGTCGGATTTCAAATAGACAGTATGATTAAAGTTTTTCCAACTCCAACTGCCGGGATTATTGCTGATCCATCTGTTTGCTACCCCGACTCGGCTCAATTAATTTATGCTAACAATATCGACTCTTCTTTTTGTTCATGGAGTTTTGACGGAGCACACCAGGCGGGAATTGGAAACGATACAATAACCATGGTAATGGACAAACCTTTTGGCAAAGCCATTTTAGAGGTTGATGAATTTGGCTGCGTTAGTCCTCCAGCGGAAATCACTTTAAAACGAAAACCTCATTTTGATTTCGACACCGATACTTATGAAGGTTGTCAACCTTTATTATTAGATGTTTTTACGAAAGAGGCAGACGATCTGCTTGATTTTTCATGGCTGACAGATTCGCTTCCACATCCGGCAGGAAATTCAACAACATTTTTATTACCCGATTCGGGGTGGATAGATATTGGAGTAATTGCCAGCTCGCAGGAAACGGGCTGTTTCGATACGTTAATAAAAGCTGATTGGATTTGGGTACATCCAAAACCAATTGCAGCTTTCGAAGTTGATTACCCGGTGGCAATATTGGAGCATTCAACAATCACCTATGCCAACTATTCTGAAGATGCGGACTTTTACCAGTGGGATTTTGGCGACGGAACAACATCAATTGAAGAAAATCCATCGCACACTTTTACACAACTGGGCGAATACAATTCTCAACTTTTTGTTGAGTCGGAATTTGGATGCCTCGATACCAGTGAATTTCAGATTAAAATTCTGCCATTTTCAGTGTTTACTCCCAATGCATTTCGCCCAAACAGTGAAATACCGGAAAACAGAACGTTTATGCCGGTGGGCATTGGTGCCGATGCATCACGTTTTAGTTTGAAAATTTTCGATCGTTGGGGACAAATAATGTTTGAAACAGATTCACCAGAAACTTCCTGGGATGGAACGACTAAAAATAACGAACCTGCCCCAATGGGAAATTATGTATGGATCTCCAATTTCTTCGATATACAAGGATTTGAACACAATCAAAAGGGACAAGTGCTTCTGATTCGTTAAAGGTCTATTTTCGGCATCGTACTTACATTTCGCCAAATTCTTCTTCGTATTTATCGTAAAACGGAAGCGATTTGCCTTTTTTAATTTCGCGTAGCAGAAATGCCAGTGATACCTCGCTGGTGCCACCTGAGTCGCCCCAAAGCCCTGAAACAGTCATATCGTACGTGTAAGTAAACTGCCAGCGTTTACGCACAATACCAACCAGAAATATCACCGCATCATAACGCATCCCAAAGTTTTGGCGAAACCACGTACCAACTGCCAATCCTCGTTTAGCAGCCAATAAACCATAATTAATCTGGTTAAACTCTCCTTGTTTCTGTAATATAATTTGGGGAGAAATATCAAACTTTTTACGCTGATGACCATATAAGTACACCGGCAAACGAGCACCGAAGTGCGCACTATACTTTCGGTTCAGTTTCACATCACTTTCTGCACCATTAATAAACGATTGATTAGGTTCGTTAAGATGATGAGCTGCCAAGCCCAAAAACAATCGCTGACTGTAAACCAACACACCAGTTGAAAGATCGACATAAGAATAATTTGGATCCGTCAGGTATGCCATTTCTCCCGAAACACCATGAGATCCAAAATTAACGTCTAAATTATCAGCAAAAACCAGTTCATCAGCATTTAACGAATTCTGATGATATCCAACCTGGAAGCCTCCATTTAAAAAATAATTATTACTCAACTGCACATTAACTGCATAAGAAGCATTTAGTTGCAACAAATTCAATGCTCCATTAGCCTGTGCATCGTTTATAAAATAAAATCCTAAGCCGCCGCGCAGCTTTTCAACCGGCATATCTATTGCTGCACTGTAAGTATTATAAGCATTATCGAAAGCATGCCATTGGCTACGATACTGCAAAGCTACTCGCGGAACGCCAATCGTGCCGGCAAATGCAGGATTTAAATATAAAGGGTTGGAATAAAACTGGGAAAAGGATACATCTTGTGCCCGGACAAACATTGCCCATACAACGAGAATTAAAACAATAGTATACTTGTTCTGAATTTTCAAAGTTATATCTCCCCAATAAAGTGCAGTAAAGATAATCGTATTTACCGCTTACAAACATAGTCGGAGAAAATTTACACAACAAAAAAGAGTTGCCTCAACTAAGCGGCAACTCTTAAAAATCCAAATAAAACTAATCGCGTTTTCTATTTATCTACAAATTCCAAACTTGTTCGTTAATCATCCAGTTTTCAAGGCCTAAATTCCCTTCAACCTCGGTTTTTAGTGTTGGTGCTACTTCCCAGGCAATTCCGTTGGTCATCCAGTCTTCCAACTCAAGGTTGGCTTCTGTGGTATTGGCTGCCCAATCGATAGAAGTAGACCACACATCGCTGTTTGTCATCCAGCTTTCAAGGTTAAGCGATTCTTCCTGCGCTTCAACAAAATTCGTTAGGTCTGAAGTGCTCCAAATCGCTTCGTTGGTCATCCAGTTTTCAATATTCAACGATGCTTCAACAATGTTCTCATGGCCCGAGGCTTTTGTTACTTTCTCTGTTGCGTTAGCTGTTCCTATTGTAAAGATGACGGCTATAATAAGTGCAACTGTTTTTAAATTAAATCTAGTTTTCATGTTTTCTGTTTTCAATTGTTTTCTTACTAATTGTTTGTTTTCAAATGCCTTCGTAAAGGACTTTTTTGTTTTCTTGTTTTCAGTTAATATGACTATTAACGAGTACAAAGGTTACATATCGCTTTGTTAAAAAGAATAAAAAAAATGTTAATGAGTTCTTAAGGTCGGTAAACGTCCGGGGCTATCGGTAAATAAAAATACCTTTTGGTAGGTATTTGTCTAAATTTGTCGGTAAATGGCGAAAGATGCCAAATACAGCAGAACCGCTTCCCGACATCGATGCGTAGACTGCGCCTGCTTCGTAGAGCTTATTCTTTAAATCTTCTATCTCGGAGAACTGCGGAAATACGCTTTTCTCGAAATCGTTTTTCACCACCGATTTCCATTCTTCAATGGGAAGCTGGTCAATTTCCAGCAGGTTAAAATCAGGCTTGACAGGAACGATATTTTGATATGCCTGTGGTGTACCAACTGAAAAAGGTGGTTTAACAATTACAATCTCAAAAGCCGACAAATCGATATTTACGGGTTTAAACCGATCGCCAATGCCGTATGCAAAAGTGGGTTTGTTTTGAATAAAAAATGGGCAATCGGCACCAATTCGGGCGGCATAATCTTCCAGTTGAGTTATTGTTAATCCCAGGCTAAAATAATCGTTCAGCATTTTTAAGGCAAAAGCTGCGTCGGCCGAGCCACCACCAAGCCCTGCTCCAAACGGAATAACCTTATGTAGATGCATTTTTACCGGCGGCAGGTTAAAATCTCCGGCAAGCAAAGAATAAGCTTTGTAAACGAGGTTACTCTCCGGCGCAGCATCAATCTCAATTCCCGAAGAAGAAAAACTTGTTTCCTCGACATCGACCACTTCCAAAGCATCCGCTAATTTTACCGGGTAGAAAATGGTTTCAAGGTTGTGGTAGCCATCTGCTCGTTTCTCCACAACATTCAGCCCGATATTAATTTTAGCATTGGGAAATGTGATCATGCAACAAAAATAAAAAAGCCGCCTGAAAATTCAGACGGCTTCCTCGATTTATATAAAATTATTTTTTTTAGTCAGCAAAAGCTTCGTACTCTTCCGGCGAACCACAAGTACAAATCAGGTTACGATCGCCCCATGCACTATCAACACGGCCAACCGGTACCCAATATTTGTTCTCGCGCACCCAATCGAGCGGATAAGCAGCTTTCTCGCGGCCATAAGCGTGTGTCCATTCATCAGCACAAACGCTCTGAGCTGTATGAGGTGCATTTTTAAGCACATTGTCAGCTTTATCGGCAACACCGTTCTCCACTTCTTTTACTTCTTCGAATATGGAGTTTAACGCACTAATAAAACGATCCAGTTCATCTTTCGATTCACTTTCGGTTGGCTCGATCATTAAAGTACCGTGAACAGGGAACGACAGCGTAGGCGCGTGGAAACCATAATCCATTAAACGCTTGGCAATGTCTTCTTCTGTAATTCCGGCAGAAGCTTTCAGGTGGCGACACTCCAAAATCAGTTCGTGTGCCACACGACCGTTTTCGCCGGTATATAAAATTCCGTAATTATCTTTTAGTGCGGTGGCAATATAATTGGCGTTCAGAATGGCTATTTTTGTGGCTTCTGTAAGGCCTTCAGCTCCCATCATTTTAATGTAACCGTAAGTAATCGGCAACACCGAGGCACTTCCCCACGGAGCTGCAGAAACAGCTGTAATTCCCACGTGCCCATTATTCATAATCGGATGCGATGGCAGGAACTCCACCAAATGACTGGCAACACCGATAGGGCCAACACCAGGGCCACCACCTCCGTGAGGTATAGCAAATGTTTTATGCAGGTTAAGGTGACACACATCGGCACCGATCATTCGTGGATTGGTCAATCCAACCTGTGCATTCATGTTTGCGCCGTCCATGTACACCTGACCGCCATTTTCATGAATCACCTCGCACATTTCAATAATCGAAGCTTCGAAAACTCCGTGCGTTGACGGATAAGTTACCATAAACGCCGAAAGCCGGTCTTTGTGCTGTTCAGCTTTGGCACGAAGGTCGTCCATGTCGACATTACCTTTGTCGTCGCATTTTACCACGACCACTTTGGTACCGGCCATTACCGCACTTGCCGGATTGGTACCGTGTGCCGAAGAAGGAATAATTACCACATCGCGCTGGCCCTCGCCTCTGCTTTTGTGGTATTCCTGAATCACCATCAATCCTGCATATTCACCTGCAGCACCTGAGTTGGGTTGTAAGCTGACATCGGCCATTCCGGTAATTTCAGCCAAATCGCGGCGCAGTTCTTCCATCATTTCCTGATAACCGCGAGCCTGGTTTTTCGGAACAAACGGATGTAAACCGTTAAATTCAATCCAACTCATGGGCAGCATTTCAGTAGCAGCATTTAGCTTCATGGTACACGATCCCAGCGAGATCATCGATTGTGTTAGCGAAATATCTTTTTTTGCCAGGCGTTTTATATAACGAACCATTTCTGTTTCCGATCGATACTTATTGAACACCTCTTCAGTCATAAACTCAGATGTTCGTTTAAACGCTGTATCAATTTCAAATCCTTCAGGATATTCCTCAGCTACCTGGAATTTTTTGTTGGCAGCTTTTGCAAACACTTCAATGATCCAGCCAATATCCTGCGGGTTGGTTGTTTCGTCGATACTGATACCTACATCGCCATTTTCGAAGTAGCGGAAGTTCATTTCCAGCTCGTGCGATAACCATTCAATATCTTCGCGCATTACATGTTTTGGCAATGCAAAACGGATGGTATCGAAGAAATTCTTATTGATTTGTGTATAACCCAGTTTTTCAATTTCAATGGCAAGAAATGCGGCAATATTATGAATACGCTCGGCAATTCCGATAATACCTTCCGGGCCATGATAAACACCAAAGAAACCGGCCATAATAGCCAGCAGCGCCTGTGCTGTACAAATATTCGATGTTGCTTTTTCGCGTTTAATGTGTTGCTCGCGGGTTTGCAATGCCATACGAAGTGCCCGGTTACCATGTAAATCTTTGGTTACTCCGATAATACGGCCCGGCATATTTCGTTTAAAAGCTTCGCGGGCTGCAAAAAATGCGGCATGTGGTCCGCCATACCCCATCGGCACACCAAAACGCTGCGAATTACCAAATACAATATCAGCTCCCCACTCTCCCGGAGGAGTTAAAATTGCCAGCGACATTAAATCGGCAGCAACAGCAACTTTTATTTCTTTTTCGTGCGCTTTTTCAACCAACTCTGCATAATCGGTAATTTCTCCGTCTGAGTTCGGATATTGAACGATTACGCCAAATACATTTTCATCAAAATTAAATTCGTCTTTAGGCTGGATCTTCAGTTCGAATCCCAACGGCAGTGCACGGGTTTTTAACACATCGTGCGTTTGCGGCCACATTTTATCATCCACTAAAATGGTATTTACACCAGCCTTTACCATCTTCCGCGATCTCAGATTGGCCATCATTACCATCGCCTCGGCGGCCGCAGTGGCCTCGTCGAGCAACGATGCATTGGCAATATCCATTCCGGTTAAACCACAAACCATAGTCTGGAAGTTTAACAGTGCCTCCAGTCGTCCCTGCGAAATTTCGGCCTGATAAGGCGTGTAAGAAGTATACCACACCGGATTTTCAAGCACATTACGCAAAACCACTGCCGGAGTAATGGTATCGTAATATCCCATTCCGATGTAAGTATTAAATACTTTATTCTTTGATGCCAGCTCGAGAATACGGCGAAAGTACTTTCTTTCCGACAATCCTTCCTTCATTTTTAAAGGCTGTTGCAACCTGATGTTTGAAGGTACTGTTTGTTCCAGTAATTCCTCCATCGACGAAACACCAACAGATTCAAGCATTTCGGCAATTTCTAATCCTCGCGGGCCAATGTGGCGGGTGACAAATCTATCCTGAGACATTCGAAATATTTATTTATAGTGAATTTTTCTGCAAGTATATAAACTCAACAGATTTTAAAACATGATTTTAAACAATTTTAAAGTGTTTAGTTTCAGGTTAAAAACGGATTATTCGATTTTTCAAATCCAAGCGTGGTTTCAGGGCCGTGACCACAGTACACTTTTGTATCGTCAGGCAGCGGAAAAAGTTTTTCTTTAATGTTGGTTATCAAGGTATCAAAATCGCCCCCCGGCAGATCGGTTCGTCCAATGCTGCCATAAAATATTACATCGCCGGCAATTAGCAGGTTGTCGTTTTTACTGTAAAAAACCACATGGCCGGGCGCGTGTCCGGGAACATAAATAACTTCAAAACTTGATTTACTAAATTCAATCGTCTGTCCTTCTTCAATAAATTCATCAATAGGTTTTACCGGCTTCATTTCGAAATTATACATTTTCCCCTGATCAACTGCCCGATCTACCCAAAAAGCATCGTCGGCATGTGCTAAAAACGGAATTTTATATTCATCGCGAATAAAATCAACACCCATTATATGATCGAAATGACAGTGTGTATTGATTATTTTCACCGGTTTCAGCTCGTTTCGTTCGATGTAATATTTTACTTCGTCCTGCTCTTCACCGTAATAAAACCCGGGATCGACAAGTACACATTCTTTTGTTTCTTCGTCGCTGATAACCAGGCTATTCTGGCTCAGTGGGTTTACTACAAACTTTTTAACTTTTATCATTTATCAGAAATTTACGGTTCCTTTTAAGAGAGGAACAAAAACAAAGCCTCCATGTTTTTTCATTTTGAAATCATTTTCGCCGGTACGGACAATTTCGCACATATCCTGATGTTTGTCGCTCCCCACAGGCACAACAAGTTTCCCACCTATTTTCAGCTGCATTTTTAAATCGGGCGGAACCAACGGAGCACCTGCCGTTACCAGTATTTTATCGAAAGGCGCAAAATCGGGCAGTCCTTTATAACCGTCGCCAAAAAAGCAGGCCGGTTTATACCCTATTGATGGCAAAAACTTATGGGTTTTGGTGTACAACTCTTTTTGTCGTTCAATGGTAAAAACCTTTGCTCCCATTTCAACCAAAACGGCTGCCTGGTAACCCGATCCGGTTCCAACTTCCAGGATTTTTTCGCCCTTTTGCACATCAAGCAGCTGCGTTTGAAAACCTACCGTATAGGGTTGCGAAATGGTTTGTCCGGCTCCAATAGGAAATGCCTGGTCTTTGTATGCAAAATTTATAAAACCACTGTCCATAAACAAATGGCGCGGCACATTGCCAATAGCTTCCAAAACCGAAGGATTTCGGATACCCTTTACTTTCAGTCCTTCAACCAAACGCTTGCGCAGGCCTTTATGTCGCGATGTTTCGTTTATCATTTTTTCGTTGCTATAATCACAAAATTAATCGAATATAATTACCAACGACAGTTGCTACACATAATGAATATTAACATTTAACGTTGATAAATTAACACCTGCTCTATTAAAAGATGTTGGGCTGTATCCTATATTTGCATTTAAAACCATTTTAAATAACGCACTATGCTGAATGTTGGATTAATCGGGAACACTGAAATTCTTGAGCCATTTGTAATGGAAATCAAGAAAAACACCCAAATCAATATTATTGGGAAAGCATCTGTTGGATCGAGCGAAGAGCTCACCGGTTTTCATTATTCCATCCCGGAATTTAACCGGGTTGAATTAATTGAACGTGCCGATTTGATTATCATGGACAACTCAATGCCCATGCCTTTTAAGTTTATGCGCGATATTGTAAAAAAATCGAAACACATATTTTGCGTTGAGTATCCCGATCTTACTATCGACGAGTGTACTGAGCTGAATAAGCTCATCAACGAATCGCGCTCTTTGGTACAGGTTACCAATCCGTATTTTTTCTCGTCGGCCATTCAGTGGGCAAACAAAAACATTAAAACGCCGGCTTTTATCGATTATTCCAATTTCGAGCAAAATGTAACAGAAAAGAAATCGCTGTACCCCATGTTGTTAATGCTGTTGAAGATTACCGGCATTTCTCCGAAAAAAATTGGCGCCGTTACTTTCCCGGGATATAACAACTCGAAATTCACAAACGTTCGACTGGAGTTTGGCGACGCTTCAGTGGTTAACCTGAATTTTGGGAAACTGGAATCGCTGAAAAATTTTAAAGTCAGAATTTATTCCGACAACCAGTTTGCAACTTTTAATTTCAGCAAAGAAAAATTCCTTTCCGATAATAAAACTATCGAATTTGATGAAGATTGTATGGTAAGTGAGTTGGATATTTTTATCCAGGCGATAGAAGGAAAGATTAAAAAAATATCGACACTTGATGATTATTTAATTGCCATGCACGTGGCCCAAAAAATCAATAAAAAGATCGCGCAATTTTCTATTCATTAATGCCAACAAAAAACTACTTTTACGGCAACATTTTGCATTGCAAGGCGTTTTACTACTGATTGAAAAAACGACCTGACTTAATCGCTTGTTAATGAATAAATCGCGGCAAACAGCCAAATATTTATTATTCGATTTTTTTGCTGCAGCACTTGCCTGGGCTGCTTTTTTTGTGTACCGAAAAGAAATTATTGAACCCCAGCATTTTAACGGGTGGGATGTTCCGTTTGAACTCACTCCGCAATTCTATTTAGGCTTACTGGTGATTCCTGCATTTTGGATTACCTTTTACTACATTGTTGGTTTTTACAACAACATATATCGTCGGTCACGACTTCTGGAACTGGGACAAACCTTCTTTACATCGGTAGTTGGAGTTGTGATAATTTTCTTTGTATTTTTATTGGACGATTGGATTGGATCGTATAAAAACTACTACAATCTGGTGTTCACGCTGTTCGGATTACATTTTTCGCTCACCTATATTTTCCGCTTGATACTTACCACACAAACCATTCATAAAATACACAAACGCAAGATTGGCTTTAATACGCTAATTATTGGCAGCAACGAAAAGGCACTGAAGGTCTACAACGAGATGTTAAGCCAGGTAAGGCCGGCCGGAAATAAATTTGTTGGTTTTATAGAACTTGATGAGGCCAGCAACTCCGTTTTAGGAGAGCAACTACCTATGCTTGGGCACATAAAGGACATTCTCAACATTCTGGATAAAGAGCAAATTGAAGAAGTTATTCTGGCGCTGGAAACAAGCGAGCACGATAAACTGAGTGAAATACTTACGATTATTGAAAACAGGCAGATCACCATTTGGGGAATCCCCGATTTGTACGATTTGCTATCCGGCACTACAAAAACCAATACTATTTTTGGAAGTCCACTGATAAAAATCAGCAATGGATTAATGCCCGGCTGGGAGGAAAACATGAAACGTTTGTTGGATGTATTGCTCTCCATTATCGCACTTATTCTGTTTTTCCCGGTATTTATTGTACTTGCGTTTATCATTAAAACAACATCAAAAGGGCCAATCATTTACAAACAGCAACGCATAGGACGATACGGAAAACCATTTTACATTTACAAGTTGCGAAGTATGGTTGACGGAGCAGAAAATGGGTCCCCGGCGTTGTCATCGGAGAATGATGCACGGATTACTCCGATCGGCCGTTTTCTTCGTAAAACACACCTCGATGAGATTCCCCAGTTTTTTAATGTAATAACGGGAACCATGTCGTTGGTGGGGCCGCGTCCCGAGCGCGAATACTACATTAAACAAATTATAAAACGGGCACCGCATTACACCCACTTACACAAATTGCGTCCGGGAATAACATCGTGGGGGCAGGTAAAATGTGGCTATGCATCGAATATTGATGAAATGCTGGAACGCTTAACCTACGACATGATGTACTTGAAAAACATTTCCTTGTACATAGACTTTAAGATCATGATTTACACCATCATGGTTAGCGTTAAAGGCAATGGAAAGTAAAACTTTTCAGTCGCAGTTACCAGTCTCAGTACCCAACATCAAGTATCCAGTATCCGTTATTCAGTTAAGCATTTCTGCATTGAAGCATTCTCGCATGAAAGCATTCTATCATTCAAAATTCCGCATCGCGCTCCACCAGGGCTACTCTGAGTTTGTATTTTTTATACCACTTTTCCTTCCCCAGTTTTTGTGCCTGCAAATGTTTGGCATTTTGTTTCCAGTTTTTAATCGCTTCCAGGCTCTCCCAGTACGAAATGGTTATTCCCAACTCTTCGCGCGCTGATTCTTCTCCTAAAAAACCGGGTTGTTGTTGGGCCAGCTCCAACATTTGCTTGGCCATTTCAGAGTAACCTTCATCAATGGTGCTGCGTTGTGTTGTAAAAATTACGGCGTAGTATGGTGGTTTTGGTGTTTTGGCAATCATTTTAATGAGAATGTTTTTATTGGCCTATATTCCGGGCCGGTTTGTTTTAATATACTCTGAAACAGAATTAGTTCTTTAACCTCAACTTTCTGGTATTCTACCGTTGGCATTTCATCTATAATAGCAAAAAACCGGTTTCTGTTTTCAACCGATTTTATACGGCCTAACGTTAAATGTGGTCTGAATGTTTTTTGCTCGCTATCGAAACCACAGGCGACCACCTGCTTCTCGATTTCCGGCACCAATTGCAACAACTCCTCCGATTCTTTGAGTTTAATAAACAAAACGCGTGGCTGGTTTCTGCTTTTAAAATAACCTACGCCCTTTAAGGTGATTTCAAATTTCGTTTTGTCAGAAAGTAAATCCTCTAATCGATCGGCCAATTCGTACAGTTGTTCGCGTGTTGTGTTGCCTATAAAACGCAGCGTTAAATGAAGATTATTGGGATCAACCCAGTTTATCCGGTCGTTGGAAAACTGATTTTTAAAATGCTGCAGCAGTTTCAGCACTTCCATGTTCGGAGTAATTTTTATGGCAATAAAAGTTCTGATGTGGTCTCGCATGCTACAAATATCCTAATTCAATTAATGTAACAATTTCTTCCAGCACCTGGTCCTCTTCATCAGGATCGTAACCGGCTTTCAAATCGTTTCTGAAAAGCCGGGCGATGCCCTGCCAAAAGGTGGCGCTAAATCCTCCCCTGAAATCTTTAATCAGACTGTATGGTGTTCGCTCGGTTTCACGATTGATTAGTTTCAGCAAAATCCGCCCATCCGAGATCGACCACTTTTTCAATTCATTTTTGTGTTTGTCTAATAATTCTTTTTCAAGCTGCTTCATCAATTTTCGCTTCTCCTTTCGTGTCTCCAGAGCGTAGTATTCGGGCTCGTACTCTTTCAACAACTCGCGCGCTTCAACAGCCAGTGGATACACCTTCTTCACTTTTTGTATGTAACGTGTATAACGCCGGTATTCTCGTTTGTTTTTAAACTCACGATCCGGAAAAACAGGTATCTCTTTAATATTCTTAAAAATAATGGTATCGCCATCCTGAACATAGCCCATAATTACCTCAGAAGAATCGTTTTCCTGCGCCCCGGCCAGCCACGCTCCCCACATTAAAAACAGTATAAAAACAAACCTCTTCATCAAAATATTTTTAACAACATAAAAGTAGAACGAAATAATCGTTATTCAATTACAGACCATACAAAGTTTATATCTTTGGTTCCGAAAACAAAAGATTATACGCGATTATGCAAACATCGGTTTATTCAGAAATTGGCCAACTGGAAGGCGTAATTATCCACACTCCGGGTTCGGAAGTTGAAAACATGACACCGGCAAATGCCGAGCGTGCTTTGTACAGCGACATTTTAAATTTATCCATTGCCTCGACCGAATATGCCCAGTTTGAAGGCGTGCTAAAAAAGGTATCAAAGGTTTACCAGGTGAAAGATCTACTGTCTGATATTCTGGCTATTGATAAAGTAAAAAAAGAACTGCTGAATGAAATCTGCATGACCGAATACATCGATTCGTGCCAGCAAATGCTTGATACAGATGCGAAGACACTGGCAACAATGCTGATTGAAGGAGTGGTGCTGGAGAAAAACAACCTAACCAATTACCTGAGTAATGAGCGTTTTTTGCTGCGCCCTTTACACAACCTGTTTTTCACGCGCGACTCGGCGATGGCAATGAATGACGATATGCTTATTGGCAAAATGGCAAATCCTGTTCGCGAGCGGGAATCGGTTATTATGGAGGCCATTTATAAGTACCACCCGGAAATTGAGACCCACGTTTTGAATCCTGCCAAACCCGAATCGAACATTATGGTGCATCGAAAATCGATGGTCGAAGGCGGCGATGTACAAATTGCGCGCGACGATATTTTTGTTATTGGTACCGGCGTTAGAACCAGCACGCAGGGAATTGATTTTATCATCGAAAACATTAAAAAGCACAAAAAAGAAAAACAACATATTATCGTTCAGGAACTGCCCGAAACACCCGAGTCGTTTATTCACCTCGACATGGTTTTCACTTTTCTGAATACGGATGAATGTATGGTTTATCCGCCTGTAATTTTTGGAATGAGCCGTTTTAAAACCATACACATGGAAATTGAAAACGGCGATGTTAGCAGAATTGAAGAAATGCCCAACCTGCCAAAAGCGTTAAAAAAACTAGGCATGAATTTAAAACCGATTTCGTGTGGCGGTAACAGTGACGAATGGATACAGGAGCGCGAACAATGGCACAGCGGTGCTAACTTTTTGGCTTTTGCTCCGGGAAAAATAATTGGCTACCAGCGCAACGTACACACCATTGAAGAGCTGAACAAAAACGGCTACGAGGTAATTGCAGCTACCGATATCATTTCGGGAAAAAGATCGGTTGAAGATTACAAAAAATGTGTGGTAACCATTGCAGGATCGGAGCTGGCACGCGGTGGTGGCGGTGCCCGTTGTATGTCGCAACCATTCAGAAGAGCAGCAGTAAACTGGTAGAATACTATTTAACAGAAAAGATTTATGCGCAAACTCAGAAATATAGAACTTGGCCGTTTAAGCGTTGAGGAATACAAAAAATCGACAAAAACACCCATTGTTGTGGTGCTTGATAATATAAGAAGCTGCAACAATATTGGTTCGGTGTTCCGCACTTCGGATGCCTTGCTGATTAACAAAATATACCTGTGTGGAATTACAGCCACACCTCCCAACAACGAAATCAGGAAAACCGCACTTGACGCCGAAAAATCGGTTGACTGGGAATATTTTGAGCACACCGAAGAAGTGGTGAAAAAATTGCAGCAGGAAGGATTTAAAGTTTATGCCATTGAACAGGTAGAAAACAGTATTATGCTGCCCGATTTTCAACCGGCCGACGATGAAAAAGTTGCCCTGGTTTTTGGCAACGAAGTAAAAGGGGTTAAACAAAGCGTGGTCGATCTTTGCGATGGAAGCATTGAAATACCCCAATACGGCACCAAACATTCTTTCAATATTTCGGTAAGTGCCGGTATTGTTTTGTGGGATATTTTTCAGAAAATAAAGTAAGTATTTATAGTTATATTCCTAAACAAAAGAAGCGTCATTTATTAAAACATTTTTTAATAATCTTCTCAAGCTTTTCTCTTTTTATGGGTTTGGAAATGTAATGATCACAACCGGCCTTTATTGCTTTTGCTTTATCTCCTTCGATAGCATAAGCTGTTTGAGCAATAATTTTTACGTCCTTATTAAATTCTCTTATTCTTTTTGTTGTTTCATAACCACTCAGCCCGGGCATTTTTATATCCATAAGAATCAAATCTACATCTGAATTATTCTTACAATAATTTACGGCTTCGAGTCCATTAGATATTATTTTTAATTTTCCTGAAAGATCTTTCAATATTGTTGATAGATATAAAGAGCTGGTTTCATCATCCTCAACAACCAGAATGTTTAGTTTAACTCGTTGCTGAGATTGAATTTTATGATTGGCATTACAATTTCCTTCTTTTGTGGCTGGCAATTTATAGGGAATTGTAAATAAAAACGTCGACCCCGCATTTTCTTCAGAATTAACACAAATTTTTCCTCCTAACATTTCCACATAAGATTTGGCTATTGCAAGACCTAAGCCTGAACCTTCATATACACGAGAGTCTTTAATATCAGCTTGTTCAAAGCGATTGAAAACCGCATCTTTACGATCTGCCGGTATTCCTATTCCATTATCTTCAACGTAAAATTCCAGAAACTCTTTATTCTGTTTACATCCAATTTTAATACTACCCTTATCTGTAAATTTTATTGCATTTTTTATCAGATTTGAGAGCACTGAACCTAACTTGCTTTTATCAGTAACAATCAAAGAATTATCATCCGGTAATATATTGTCAATAACTAGGCTCAATCCTTTTTTCTCCGCTTCCAGACTAAAAAAATCATGTAAGGTTAAAAGATGTTTATTAATGTTGACTGTATTCGAAGAAATTCGTATCTCACCTGTTTCTATCCGTGAAATTTCAATAATATCATTTACCGTATTCAACATTCGATTGCCACTTTTCTGAATAATCTCAATATACTGCTGTTGCTGTTCACCGCTTAAGCCAGGCTCTTTCAACAAATCTGTAAATCCAAAAATACCATTCATGGGGGTGCGGATTTCATGGCTCATATTCGCAAGAAAAGCAGATTTTAAACGGTCGCTTTCTTCTGCTTTTTCTTTGGCTTGCTTTAGTTCTTCTTCACTCTTTTTTTGTACGGTAACATCTGCAAATACTGTGGCGAATTCACCCTTCCTGAGTGAAAAAGCAGATATTGAAAAATGTTTGTTAATGGGTTCAAAATACCGATCAAAGGTGTATGGCATACCAGTTTCTGCAACCTTTGAATAGGTCTCCAAAAATGGAGCTTCTTTTGTTCCAAAGAGATCAGTTGCCAATTGCCCAATGGCAGCTTCCTTTTTAATATTCAAAATTTTCTCCGAAATATCATTTGCTTCAGTAATTCGATAATTAATGGCATTACCATTATCATCGTAAACTATTTGGTGTAAATAAACACCTTCTTGCATTGAATTAAATAAATTTCTGTATTTATGTTCGCTTTGTCTTAAAGCTTCTTCAGTTTTCTTGCGCTCAGTTATATCAGCGTGAAAGGCCATCAGGTGACTATCAGGCAGAAGAACAGCGTCTAATCTTACATCAATAACTGTTTCGTCCTTTTTCTTTAATTTGAGCTCATGTTTTAATTTTCCTTCTTCCTTTAATTTTTGAAAACTACCAATATCTTTTTTATCGGCTAAAACATCAGGAATTGAAAGTTGAAGTAAGTCATCCCGGGTATAACCCAATAATTTACATGCTCCCTGGTTGACATCAATGTATTTTCCTTTTTCATCAACTACCAATATTCCAAGAGGCGAATTTTCAACATATCTTCTGTATTTTAATTCTGAATCCTGCAGTGCTTTTTCAGCTTTAAATCGTCTTAAAGAAACCGACATTAAATGAGCATAAGATTCGAGCAGTTCTAGTGAGGGAGACGCCTGCCCTTTTTTAAAAGCCAACATGGTTGTACCATACAGTTCTCCTTCAATAACATGGGCTATAGGAAACAAACGATCGATGCCAGTGGCCGCACGTATTGCCTTGTCGGCAAGTTCAGGAATAGCGCCGAATGTAACTTCAGCAAAAGAACTGTACGAGGCAACCACATCTTTTACAATCATTTGGTATGTTGAGTCATCAACCGGAGAAGCAGTCCCGGTTATCTTTTTCCCTGCAACTTTTACTATTGTATTGAAAATTCCCTTTTCTGCTTCAATATCCAGAACTTGTAACTCCTTTTTTTCCGAATGGTAGTAACTAAATACAGCCAGTGAAGCCCCTGTGTGTTCTTTTAAGTCATTTAATATAATACTACTAAACTCATCAATGGTATGTTTATCTGCTAAATGGAGAGCTATCGAATTTAGAAACTTTTGATTTAACTGCTGTTGTCTGGCTTTTTCCTCTGCCTTTTTATGGTGGGTAACATCAGAAAACGACACTGCAAATTTTCCTTTTTCCGGACAGTACGCGATCCCTTCAAAAAACTTTTTGTTATGTTCGGAATAAAAACGATACTCCTTCGGGTTCCCTGTTAATGCTACATCTCCAAAAATATCAAGCCATTTATTCAATTCCTCCTTGGGTAGAAATTTACTCGCCTTTTTCCCAATTATTGAGTTCCTGGAAACATTGAGAAATTTTTCATACATCCTATTTACCAGGAGTGTTTTATAATCAATTACTTTCCCTGATTTATTAAAGATTATTTCGTGCAAGGCATGACCTCGCCCCATGTTCTCAAATAACAATTTATATTTTGCTTCACTTTTTAAGACTTGTAATTGATCAAGTTTGTGCTTTGTAATATCTTGAGTAAATCCAATTGCTGAAATGGGATTACCGTCTGAATCGTAATTAATTTCAGCTTCTTCCCTTACCCATTTTATTTCATTATTCACCAGTAAACGATGTTCAATACCATAAGTTTTTCTGCTATCAACCGCCAAAGTCCATTCGGTATTGACATATTCCCTGTCTTCAGGGTGTACGCAATTCAGAAATAATTCATAATTCATTTTTGTTCCGACCGGAACACCAAAAATCTTATAATTTTCTCTAGTCCAAATCAAATTGTTTTTAACCAGATCAAGCTCCCAGGTGCCAATTTTACTTATTTCCTGCGCCTTGGATAAATAAAATTGTTTTTTCAATAAGTGATTTTGTGCTACTTTGGATTCGGTGATATCCTTTGAGATAACTATTATTCCAATCAAATTCCTGTTTTTGTCCAGCAAGGGAGAATATTTAATATACACTGGAAATACTTTACCGTACTTGTTTTCTACCTCAACTACGCCTTCCCACGAATCCCCACTTTTTAACGAATTCATGACTTCTCCGGACTGCTTTATTGTTGAGGCGGAAGGAATAATTTCTTTAATAGTTTTACCTATAACGTCTTCGGATTTCCATTTGTAAAGTTCCTCTGCTGCTTTGTTCCAGCAAGTTATTTTACCATCCAAATCCGTAGAAATAATACTATCGCTTATCGAATCGATTAAAGCTTCTTTGAACAAATTTTGATTAATCTGATGGGTGGATGCCATAATGTGTTGCTTTTGAGTTTGACCTTAAATCATGACTTTAAAATTTGGCAGTCACTGTATAACCTACTGATTAAACTAATGTTAAATCTAATCATTCTGATTGATTTTTAACATTTATCAGTAAAATAAAATCCAAGAATCAGTAATCACCAGTTGATGGATTAGAAATTTTTCGGAAATTTTAACACCTTCAAATATTCTTTTTCATCTCAGAAGATACGGAGGTAGTAGCGCTTGAAAAAGTACTTAAAGCCTACTACAAAAAATGGTTGCGACACGCTCGACAACCGTTTATTTCTATTGATTTATGGTCAAAATTCAGTAGATGATTAATACATAATAGATCTTATGCACGAGTGCAGGAAACTGGTGGTCAAAATAAATCTTCCCTCATTTCAAACATTTTCCTTATTTTTAGGAAAAACAAAATCATTCCCAAATGGCTGACCCACAAAATATGCCTGAAGAATTTCTGCAATACATTTGGCAAAACAAACTTTTTACAACCAATCATTTACAAACCGTTGAAGGCGACCGGCTGGAGATTATCGACCAGGGACGAAAAAATACCGACTCCGGTCCCGATTTTTTTAATGCAAAAATCAAATTAAACGAAACTACCTGGGCCGGTAATATCGAAATCCATAAAGCGGCTTCCGACTGGCACAAACACGAGCATACCAACGACAAAGCTTACGACAATGTTATTCTGCACGTGATTGAAACAGAAGACATAACAGTCGCCCGAAGTAATGGAGAAATTATTCCAACTTTGATTTTGAACTACCCGGAACAACTAAAACACAATTACCAAAAGCTGATAAATGCCCAAACCTGGATTGCTTGCGAAAACCAGTTTCACAAAGTTGATCCGATACTGCTACAGTTGGGTTTTAACCGACTGATGATTGAACGACTTGAAACCAAAACACAGGCAATTGTTGAGCAGCTTGAGCAAAATAATAACAACTGGGAAGAGACATTTTTTCAAATGCTGGCACGGATGTTTGGTTTTAAAGTAAATGCCGTTCCCTTTGAATTGCTGGCAAAGTCGCTCACTATCCAAACGCTGCTCAAACACAAAAACAGCCTCTTTCAACTGGAAGCGTTATTGTTTGGAAATTCAGGATTACTCAACCAGCAACTTTTGGGCGACGATTATTTTATCCGGCTTCGCGATGAATATTCTTTTCTCTACAAAAAATGCAACCTGAAAGGAATTGAAGGCCATTTGTGGAAATTTATGCGTTTGCGGCCACCTAATTTCCCTACTATTCGCATTTCGCAACTAGCGGCACTTATTTATCAAACAGAAGGACTGTTTTCAAAAGTTCTGGAAATTGAATCCGCTGAAGAACTAAACCAATTGTTTAAGGTAAAAGCCTCGGAATACTGGGATACCCACTACAACTTCAATAAATTATCGAAAAATACCCAACCAAAGGAACTGGGTGATACAGCGGCGCACATTCTGATTATCAATGTTATTGTTCCTTTTTTGTTTGTGTACGGCGAAAAACAAAACAAACACCAGTTAAAAAACCGCGCGCTAGGTTTTCTCGAAAACCTTCCGGCCGAAAGCAATTCCATTATTTCAAAATGGGCAGATCTCGGTGTTCAGGCACGCTCTGCTTTTGATTCGCAAGCCCTACTTCAACTAAAAAACTATTACTGTGAATCAAAAAAATGTTTAAATTGCCAATTAGGGGTGAAATTAGTTTCATCAGTATAAAATCAGGACGACTAACATGCCAACAAGTAGCCAACAGTATAATAAATTTCAAGCGGTTTCGAGCAAAACCGTTAAAATCGGGATAGGTCTGCTTCTCTCGATTTTAATTTTTGGCTCAGCTGGGTATTATTACATCGAGGGGATGAACCTGCTCGACAGTGTGTACATGACCGTGATTACCATTTCCACGGTTGGTTTTAAGGAAGTTGGTTCGCATCCCTTAACCCCCGATGGAAAATTATTTACCATTGCTTTAATTATTATGAGTCTGGGTAGTTTGGCGTATGTAGGCTCAAATATGGCACGATTTGTTTTCGATGGAGAATTGGCTAACTATATAAAAACGTACAGGGTGGATAAAAAAATTGCAAAATTAAAAGACCACGTAATTATTGTGGGATATGGCCGAAATGGTGAACAGGCAGCCATGGAACTGGCCGAAAATGAGGTGGAGTTTGTTATCCTTGATAAACGCGACAATGTTATCTCACGAATTCGGGAGAACGAAAACATTTTGTATATAAAGGGCGATGCAACGCACGAAGAAACGTTGGAGCAAGCCGGTATTAACAGAGCGCGTGCGTTAATAGCCACCACTCCAAACGATGCCGATAATGTTTTTGTGGTGCTCACCGCGCGAAGCATGAACCCGGGACTTACCGTTATCAGCCGCGCTTCGGAACTGGAAAGCCAGATGAAATTAAAACGCGCCGGTGCTACCAATGTAATTATGCCTGAACGCATTGGAGGTCAACGTATGGCAAAGTTGGTTCACCAACCCGATGTTGTTGAGTTTATCGAATATATTTTACTGCAAAAATCGCAGGATGTAACGTTGGAAGAAGTACCATGTAAGAACCTGGCGCAACGTTTTGTAGGTAAATCAATTGCCGAACTTAAGGTTCGCGAAACAACAGGTGCCAACATTATTGGCATAAAAATAAGTGGCGCACGTTACGTTTTTAATCCCGATCCACAAATGATACTTTCGCGCAACGACCAGCTTTTTGTGTTGGGAAATCCGATCCAGATAAAACGCCTGAAAGAGGTAATGGAAAGCGAAGCTAAGTTAACAAAGTAATTATGCCCAAGTTTAAATATCTGTCTATCTCCCTAATAGCATTTTTTAGTGTTATTTGTCTCCTAAAAGTTGAAGCTCAAATAATTCAGTTTCGTGGCCCCAACCGCGATGGTATTTTCCCCGAAAAAGGTTTGCTAAAACAATGGCCCGAAAATGGCCCAGAAACATTGTGGGTTGCCGAAAACCTTGGAAAAAGCAACGCATCAACCATTGCCACCAAAAACAGAATTTACACCACCGGAAATATCGATTCGCTGGAATATGTGAGCTGCCTCGATTTGCAGGGACATATTCTCTGGCAAAAACCGTATGGTAAAGCCTGGATAAACTCCTATCCTGAAGCACGTTGCACTCCAACCCTGGAAGGAAATCGATTATACCTGCTATCGGGAATGGACCAGATGGCTTGCTTAAATGCGCAAACCGGAGAAACGATTTGGAAAGTTGATTTGCACGAGAAATATCAAAGCGACTGGGATATGTTTGGAGTTTCCGAGTCGCCACTTTTGGTTGATAACAAAGTAATTGCATCGATAGGTGGAGAAACAGCAATGGTTGTGGCGCTTGATAAAATGACTGGAGAATTAGTCTGGAAATCGAAATCGATGCATTCAAAACGGTCGAACATTACACCCACTTTGATTGAACATTGCGGTAAAAAATACATTATTACGGCCAACCAAACCCACGTTATTGGCCTAAGCGTCGAAACCGGAGAAATTATGTGGAGTTTTCAGCATAATTACCTCAGCGACAACGGAGATAACACAACCATATTAACCAACGTTCCTACTTATCACGACAGCTGTGTGTGGATAACAAGCGGTTGGGATGTTAAATCGTCGATGCTAAAAATCGCTCCCGATGGAAAATCGATCAGCGAAAAATTTACCGATCAAACGTTTGATAATGCCAATCATGGAGTAGTGCTTATTGATGGTTTTCTTTACGGCTCGAACTTCACAGGCCGGCAAAGCGGAAAGTGGGTGTGCATGAACTGGGATACCGGCGAAATTGTATGGATTGCCGACTTTTATACCAAAGGACCGATTATCTCAGCCGAAGGTATGTTATACCTGTGCGACGAAAAAAGGGGCAACATGGCACTGGTAAAAGCAAACCCAAAAAAGTTTGAACTGGTTAGTGAGTTCAAAATAGCATATGGCTCAGGGCCATATTGGTCGAGGCCGGCCATTTATAACGGAATGCTTTTGGTGAGGCATGGGAAAGTGCTGGTTGCATACAACATTCGGGAAAATATTTAACTTTAACTCCCGGTTTTTTATAATCCTGACAACAGCAAAATACAATTTTGTATTTTATGTCTTTGAATATGAAAAAGATCAAATTTGAATACCGTATTACTTTACTCTACCTCCTTATCGGTGGGATTTGGATCATTTTCTCCGATCAGTTTCTATTAACGATTACCAGTAACCAGGAAATTCTGACCAAATTTCAAACCTACAAAGGGTGGTTTTATGTGGCTGCTACCTCTATACTCTTGCTGTTACTATTAAAATCGCACCTTAGAAAATTAAGAAAGGCAGAAGAAGAGGCAAAAAAAAGCAACGAATTAAAAACTGCATTTCTGCAAAATATATCGCACGAAATAAGAACTCCGATGAATAGCATTGTTGGCTTTTCTGATATTCTGAACACACAAGAATTTAGTGAAGAAGAAATAAATCAGTACCTGGCCATCATTCGTAACAGCTCAAATCAACTCCTCTATATCGTAAATCAACTCCTTGATATTTCAATGATTGAGACTGGAAATGTAAAAGTATTCACCAACACTTTTGCCCTAAACAATATGATCGATGAAATAGATGCAGCTTTTAAACCCACCATTAAGAATTCAATAAAATTTGTGGCGCAAAAAGGACTAAGCGATGAAGAAAGTAATATCGTTACCGATGCAGGAAAACTTCGCCAGGTAATTATGAATTTGCTTAACAATGCTAATAAATATACGTCAGCCGGAACGATAAAATTAAGCTATACCCTTGAAAATAATATGTTGAAGTTTACTATCGAAGACTCCGGGATTGGCATTGCACCCGAAAAACAGCAATACATTTTTAAACGTTTTCAAAAGGCACATAACGATCATAAAGAACTTTATGATGGTGTTGGTTTGGGACTTTCAATCTGTAAAGGCAACATCGACCTGCTAAAAGGAGATATTGGTTTCACCTCTACAATTGGAAAAGGAACCGTGTTCTATTTTCGGATTCCCTACTCCCCGGCTTCGCGGTAAAAAAAATCTCCCTTCAAAAAATCATTAACATAGTTTAGTTTTTTTTCAGTTAACTTAAAACAAGAAAAAACGACCTTTGTGCTGAAAACTAAACAAAAAATGAAACGAGCATGTAAAATAGTACACCTAACGGGATTATTAGAACGCGTGCGAGTTACATACTATACCGCTAAAAGCAAACAATTTTAATAGTATGAAACGAGCATGAGAAAGTTTTCACACCTAGTCGAATCATTAAATTCATGCGAGTTCCATCTTATTCCTCAGAAAACGAACAACTTTAATAAGATGAAAACATTAACCATTCTGTTAACCATTACCTGTTGTATTAATGTTTATGCCCAGGACTCCTCCACCTTTATCATTGAAGGAAAAACGGTAAACAACGAAGGACTTCCAATTGCCGATGTGTATGTAATTAACCTAAGAACGCTAGAAAAAGACATTACAAGAGCCAATGGGATTTTCAAACTTGCTGTAAGCGCTCAGGACTCGTTGATATTTTCGCACATTTCTTATTTTCGGATTTCGGTTCAGGTGTATAGTTTACTGCAGAGCCCGATCGTTAAAATGGAATCAGAAGACGTGCAAATTCCCGAGGTCGTGGTTAGTCCGGAGAAAAAAACCGACTTAAACCGAGCCCAGAATAACCTCGAATTTTTAGACGACTACAAACCCCTCAAATACAACAAAATGAAACCGGAGAGCGATCCAACTACTACGATAATGACCGAACACAATCGGCTAATGCGTAACGAAGCCGCCTCGGTTAGTCTATTACCTATTTTGGGGATTCCATTAAAAGCGATTGATAAGGCAGTTCAAAAACGAAAAAGACGCAAAATGTATCGGACAGATTATTATTCTACCCGAAAAGTGAAAAAACCACCCGTACAAGAAGAACCGGACGAAAACAATTAACCTTCCGGCTCAGCATCGAATCGTTCGATAAAGTCGGTCGACAGTACCCTAAACTCCGTTCTACGGTTAATTCCACGGGCAATTTCCTGCTGTGCTTCAGGCAATTTCAGAATAAACTCTTCAGTTAACTCATCGCCTCGCTTTAAAAAATCGTACTGATTGGCCAATTTCCGATTCACTGTTTTTGCCCAGGTTTCGCCATAACCTTTCGCGACCAACCGATCCGGGTTTATTCCTTTTTCAATTAGGTAATCCACCACACTTTGTGCACGCTTTTGCGACAGGTCGAAGTTAAACTGATCACTACCAACATAATCGGTGTGTGCCATTAACTCAATAGTAATGGTTGGATTAAAAACCAATATCTGAACCAGGGTATCGAGTGCTGTTTTCGAGCTTTCGAGTAATTCCCAGCTGCCAAACTCGTAATTAATATTATCAACTTTTATCGGAGCATCGGTTGGAGTAAGGTTCATCGTAAAGCGAAAATCTTTACTGTCTTCCAATCCAATGGTGTTCACTGCAGCTTTATCGCGCAGGAATCCATCTTTAAAAGCGGCAAAAACATATTCTGTTTCAGGCTTCAATTTCATTTTAAACCTGCCACCGCGTGCACGTACTTTCAGGTTCGTACCATCTGTTCCGATAACACGCATGGTTGATCCATCTAAATGCGATGCCGTCTCTTTATTGAAAACATCAATTTCTATCTGGTAAACTTTTGGAGGAACAACAAATGAGTAAATATCATCGCCTCGCGATCCTTTCCTATTCGAAGTGAACATCCCTTTGTTTTCGCCGGTTACAAATGCAATTCCAAAATCATCGGAAGGCGAATTCATTGGCGATCCCATATTTTCAACCACCAAAATCCCATCGTCGTTTTTGTATGCATGAAAAAGATCGAAACCTCCCTGCCCGATGTGCCCGTTCGAGGCAAAATAAAGATCTCCGTTATCGCGAACAAAAGGGAACATTTCATCATCCGAAGTATTTACAGTGGGACCAAGATTTACAGGTTTTCCAAAAGATCCACCGTCAACAGTTGCCTTCCAAATGTCTTTTCCACCCTGCCCCCCGGCCATATCCGAAACAAAATAAATCTCCGTCCCATCGGAGCTAAGTGCGGGATGTGCAGCAACAATACTGTCGCCAACAATTTGCAGTTTTATTGGACTTGACCACGATCCGCGCGACTGCGAAGTGGAGTATAATTCGGCGCCCATGGCTTGCGATTTATCGTAACGGCACCGCGTAAATATCATTTCCTCGCCGGTTGCACTTAAGGTAACAGCACCTTCTTCATCACCTGTGTTAATAATCATACTCTCATCCAGCAACTTTGGTTTTTCCCATTTCTGACGTTGAATACCAAAGGTTGCACGATAAATATCGGTGTATTTTTGCCCGGTGATCATACTTTCTTTTTTACCGGTAGAGGCTTCTCGCGATGAAGTAAAAAATATCTCGTTATCGCGGCCACCAGCAAATACCGGGGCAAAATCACTTTCGCGCGAGTTTATCTCTTTTATCGGATTAATAATATGACGTGTTGGATTGGCTACCCATTCCTGCGTTTTTCGCATGGCTTCAACACCATCTAATGCACGTTGGTCGCCCGGAACTGAATCAAGGTAAGTGCGGTAGGTTTCATAAGCCTCTTCGTATTTTTGTGTAATGCGTAACATATCAGCATAATGTAATAATGCATTCATGTCATCATACCCCAAACGAATGGCAAATTTGTAATTCTGGGCAGCATAATCATATAACCCAATCGCCCGGTAACATTCTGCTAACTGATAAGCGTATTCGATCCGTTTTTGGCGGTTCTTTTCACCTTTTCTGGCCTTACGGTATTTTTCAATGGCTTTGTAATATTCACCAATATCCTGCGATAGCGTAGCATCGCGCCCGTATCTTGTCGAGCTGCAACCACTTAAAAATATGATTATAAAAATAAAAACGGCTAGTTTAACCTGCTTCATACCCATTCAATTTCGGGGAATAAAAGTAAAATTTTTTTACCGACTATATCAAAAATAGTGTTTTGTCTTTTATCAAACGAATTATTAGTTACTTAAGTATACACCAACAAAAAAAGACTTCCCGAAAACCAAGAAGTCTTTTTTGTAGCATTGGAAAGTTCTTTTTATCGAATAAAAAGCAGCTCGCGGTACTTTGGTAACGGCCATTTTTCGTTGTCAACAATCAACTCTAGCCGGTCGATATGATCGCGAATGTCATCTAAAAACGGACGTACTTCTTTATCGTACTCTTTTGACCTTTCAACCACATCTTCAACCTTATTTGCTTTGGCACGGGCTGCAATCATTTCTTTGCGTTTTGCTTTAATGGCAGAAATATGGCCTCCCACTTCCCGGATCAGTTCTAACCGGCCACCTGCCAGCGACATAAACTCCTCTTCCGGAAATACTTCTTTAAGGTTCTTTACATTCTCGAGCAACATGGTTTGATACTCGACTGCTGTTGGCACAATATGATTGATAGCAATATCCGCAAGAACACGCGACTCAATCTGTACTTTCATGATGAATTTCTCGTATTCAACCTCTACCCTGCCTTCAATTTCGGCTTTATTGAAAATGCCATTTCGTTTGAACAGATTGATATAATCCTCGCGCAGATAAGCCGCCAAAGATTCCGGTACACTCGCGATATTTGTCAATCCTCGTTTTTCTGCCTCAGCGACCCAATCAACACTATAACCATCACCATTAAAACGAATTGGTTTTGTATCAATAATTAAAGTTTTTAATACCTGGAAGATCGCCTCATCTTTTTTCACTCCCTTTTCGATATGTGCATCAACCTCGGCTTTAAATTTTTTCAACTGATCGGCAACCGCAGTGTTTAGAACAATTAGAGCAGAAGCATTGTTGGCCATCGATCCCACAGCACGGAACTCAAAACGATTTCCGGTAAAGGCAAATGGCGATGTGCGGTTTCGGTCGGTATTGTCGAGAATAATTTCAGGAATACGACCAATATTCAGTTTTAAAGCTGTTTTTTCATCCGGAGTCATTTTGCGGTCAACAACCGCTTCTTCCATCAAATCCAGCATCGCGGAAACTTCTGTTCCCAGAAAAACTGAGATTATGGAAGGAGGCGCTTCGTTAGCTCCCAAGCGGTGTTGGTTCGACGCCGTTAAAATACTTGCACGCAGTAAATCCTGATTATCGTAAACAGCTTTTAATGTATTAATTACAAAGGTTAAGAACTGCAAGTTCGATTTTGGATTTTTACCCGGCGAATACAAATTCACGCCGGTATCGGTTGATAACGACCAGTTGTTGTGTTTTCCCGATCCGTTAATTCCGGCAAATGGTTTTTCGTGAAAAAGAATACGGAATTTATGACGACGTGCAATTTTCTGCATAATGTCCATACACAACTGATTATGATCGTTGGCCAGGTTAGCCTCTTCGTAAATGGGAGCCAGCTCGAACTGATTAGGTGCCACCTCGTTATGACGTGTTTTTACAGGAATTCCCAGTTTGTAGGCTTCATTCTCAACATCTTGCATAAACTTATTTACGCGCGTTGGGATGGATGAGAAATAGTGATCATCAAGTTGCTGATCTTTTGATGAGGCGTGGCCCATTAGCGTTCGTCCGGTCAACATCAGGTCGGGACGCGCCATATACAAAGCCTCATCAATTAAGAAATATTCCTGTTCCCATCCCAGGTTAGCCGTTACGCGCGACACATTTTTATCAAAATACTGGCACACGCTGGTAGCTGCTTTGTCAATTGTATTTAACGCACGCAGCAAAGGTGTTTTATAATCGAGTGCCTCACCAGTATAGGAAATAAATATGGTAGGAATTGTCAATGTTGTTTCGCTGATAAAAGCCGGAGAAGAAGGGTCCCAGGCCGTGTAGCCCCTAGCCTCAAAAGTCTGACGTATTCCGCCACTCGGAAACGACGAAGCATCAGGTTCCTGTTGTGCCAGCAATTTGCCCGAAAATGATTCTATTACACCTCCGTCAGCACCATGAACAATAAATGCATCGTGTTTTTCGGCGGTACCATCTGTTAACGGATGAAACCAGTGCGTATAGTGGGTTGCACCGTTTTCAATTGCCCAGGCTTTCATTCCCTGAGCTACCTGGTCGGCCATTTTCCGGTCAACCGTAGTTCCTCGTTCAACCGCATCGGTTACTGCTTTGTAGGCTTCGCGCGACAAATACTTTTTCATTTTTGCCTGATCGAAAACCAACATGCCATAATAATCCGAAACCAGGTTTTCTTCGCGTTCGATTTCTACCGGTTTACGGTTAAGCACTTCATCAAGTGCTTTAAATCTAAATTGTGCCATGATTAATTTTACTTTAAATCTGTTTTTTGTCTGTGCTCAAAAATACTAATTTCCAACCTTACCATTGACATTCATCATACTCAAACTTCATTTTTTAAGAAAATATTTACTCCCACCTCACAAGAAAAGGGGATATCCTGGGAATTTTCTATTTTTTTTTGACAATACGACATTCAGCTTCTACTACCCCAACAACTAAAAGTTATAATGTCGATATTTGTTATTTCCTCAAACATCGCTTATTTTAACCTGAAAAATTTACAAAATTTTTCACACGATGTGTTTTCGATTGAGAATCTGGTTGATACGTGTTTGCTTCAATTTGATTCATGATTTTCAATGTCAAGGTTAACCCTGACAAATAATTGCAAACAATTATTTCGTCAGCCCCTTTTTTATTTAATTTATATTTAATCATTAATACTGGTTAAATCAAATTTGATGCGAGCAATGGAAAAACAAGAGATACTGACCAAAATAAGTGAACGAAATTTTACAAAAATAAAGTTTGCCGTAGCCGATATCGACGGGATTTTGCGGGGCAAATATATTCATAAAGATAAATTTTTGAGTGCTCTGGAAAGCGGGCTGGGATTTTGCGATGTTATATTTGGCTGGGACTGCACCGACAAGTGTTACGAAAACAGCGAGCTTACAGGATGGCACACCGGCTACCCCGATGCCAAAGCCAGTATTGCCACCGAAACTTACCGCCAGATTCCGTGGGAAGACAACACCCCCTTTTTGCTAGGCGATTTTAGTAGCGATCCGAAATATGCCGATGCCGCTTGTTCGCGAAGTTTGTTAAAACGTATTGCCTCTCAAAGTGAAGAAATGGGTTTTAAGCCAATTTTTTCGCAAGAGTTTGAGTGGTTTAATTTCCTTGGGACGCCCAACGAAATCGCAGAAGCCGGTTATAATGATTTACACCCGATAACTCCGGGAATGTTTGGTTATTCAATTTTAAGAACTTCGCTTAACCAGCCATACTTTAACGACCTGTTCGAGTTGCTTCAGCAGTTTGACATTCCGCTTGAAGGGATGCACACCGAAACCGGTCCCGGTGTTATGGAGGCTACGGTTATTCACGATGAGATTCTGGCTGCAGCTGACAAAGCGTTGCTGCTTAAATCGGCAGTAAAAGAAGTTGCCTACAAACACAATTTTGTGGCTACGTTTATGGCCAAATGGAGTGAGAATTTTCCGGGCTGCGGCGGACACATTCACCAAAGCTTGTGGGATTTAAACAAAAAACAGAATTTGTTTTTCAATGCGAATTCGGCAGACGGAATGAGTGTAAACATGCAACATTATATTGCCGGGTTGTTAAAATGTCTTCCTGAAATACTGCCCATGTTTGCACCCAATCCAAACAGTTATAAACGCCTGAGTGGTGGCGATTGGGCGCCCCGCACGCTTACCTGGGGAATTGACAACCGTACTTGTGCAGTTCGTGCTATTCCGGGAAGTGATAAATCTACCCGCATAGAATTACGCGTTCCAGGATCGGACACCAACGCCTACCTGGCCCTTGGAGCCTCACTGGCCGCGGGACTTTACGGTATAAAAAATAAATTACCACTGGATATTGCCCCCACCAAAGGAAATGGTTACCTGAAAACCGGAAATGGCATTTTGCCCGGTTCGCTGGAGAAAGCAACCAAAAAAATGGCCGAATCGGAAATTGCTAACGAATTGTTTGGCGAGGCATTTGTAAAACATTTCGCACTTACCCGCGAATGGGAATGCCAGCAAATCGATAACAGCGATCCGCAGTGGGAACTAAAAAGGTATTTCGAAATAATTTAAAACAAGGCGAACGCTGCAAGGTAAAACCAACTAACTTTGACAAAAACAAGAAAGAGATGATGCAGAAACTGGATTATGGAGAGATAATCAAACTTGCCTGGAAAGAATTTGATGGAGAAAGACACGAGATAAAAGGTGTTTTTGATGTAAGTGCAAAGGTTTCCACCAATCATGTATATAAAATATCGTTTTATGAGCGCGAACCTGTTTTTGCAAAAATTTCGGAATACGGCAATTTTGAAGACTTCAGGGAAGACCACATCATTATTAACAACCTGGCAAACAACCTCGAGTTCCCTTATCAAATGTTTTTGGCTCAATCGCTGGTTAAACGCAACGAGCTGTATATTTACCGATACCACGAACGCGAGCGAAGTGCCTGGGTGGTATTTTACAATCCCATTCAGATACGAAATAAATTACCACGACGACTGGAAACAAAACATATAAAAAAGCTGGGACGCGAGCTGGCACGGTTTCATAAAGCATGCACCAACGTTTCGAACCAGCTCCCGCATTCCTCAAAAAATGTAATTACTGATATTCAGAAACTAAAACGTTCGATTCACAAAAGCGAAATACAAATGCAAGAGTCGCACAAGGATTTGATTTTGCGCCATGCTGATCATTTTCTTGAAAATGCTGACCGTGTTAACTACAACACCGAAATTGAAACAATACCCGTTTTAGTAGACTGGAACATTGGTAATTTCTCGATAACAGCCGACGGCAAATTCTATTCGCGTTGGGATTACGACTGGTTCAGAATGTCGTCACGCGTAATGGATTTTTACTTTTTTAGCCGCGTAGTTTCCGATGGCGGCGACCGCACAGTTTTCAGTTACATGGTTGACACTTTAATGGAAGACCGTTTTATGCTATTCTTAAAGGAATACCACAAAGTGTTCCCGCTAACACCACCCGAAGTGTACTTAATTAAAGAAGTCTATCGCTTTTTTATTCTGAACTATGTAATTAAAGACGGGCCTTACTTTTTCAGGAAGTACTATTCCACAAAACTGATTAAGGAAGCTTACGATTCTTACTTCCCTGCCATGGATGCCAATTACAGGGTAGAAAAAATTTTAAAATCATTAAAACTCTGATGCTACAATAATATGAGAACAAAAAGTTTTAGAAGTGTAGTTAGAAACTACCGGGCCGTGTTTTTCGATGCCTTTGGTGTATTAAAAAACCATTCAGGCCTTATTCCGGGAATTGAACAGACCTTTACCTATCTGGAAAAGAAAGGTATTCCATATTACGTATTAACCAACGACTCATCACGAAGTCCTGATGAACTGGCACAATGGTATCAGGATAGAGGAATGCCTAATATTACCACGGATAAAATTCTTTCGTCGGGGATGTTGGCTATGGAGTTTTTTAAAACCAAATTGGCAAACGGAAAAGTAGTAGCCTATCTGGGAACAAAAAAATCAGCACACTATCTTGAAATAGCCGGTCAAAATACAATTGCCATTAGCGATGTCGATTTGACTGATCTCGAACATATTAAATCTTTTGCCTTTTTAGACGACGAAGGTTTTGACTGGAACAAAGACATTGATAAAACCATTAACCTGCTTCGCCATAAAAACATGACCGTGATTGTTGCTAATACCGATAAAAATTATCCGGTTAACAAAAACGATATTTCCGTGGCTGTTGGTGGTTTAGCCGACCTGGTGGAGCAAATTCTTGGCAAAAAATTTATCCGATTCGGAAAACCAGATGCCCAAATGTTTTTACTGGCTTACGAACGTGCAATGGTTGATGTACCGGATATTCAACGAAAAGAAATTTTAATGGTTGGCGACACGCTGTTTACCGATATTATCGGAGGGAACAAATTTGGTCTTGACACCGCACTTGTGCTTTCGGGGAATACGCTGCCCGACAATGCAAAAATCAAGATTGGTAGCTCAGGAATTATTCCTACTTACGTTTGCGAATCGGCAGTTATTCAGTTGTAAAACTGATAGCTGGATTCTTAATGATGGAATACTTTTGTGTCTTTGCGCGAAGAACTACTGAGACGGTAAACACTGCAATAGTAAGAGCAGGAGAAATTTTCACTTTTGACTTTTGACTTTTGGCTTGATAACCACATTTCTGCATCCGCTAATTCTTTAATACTTTGGCTGCCACCTCTTTCAGCGCATGAATTAGCAGTTGGTCTTTTTCCCGTCCTTTTGATGCAATTCGAATGTGTTTATTATCGAGCCCGATTTTGTTGGAACAATCGCGCACATACACGCCAAAATCCTGCAGCAATTTCATTTGCAAATCGTAAGCGCTCATGGCAAAATTAATTTTCAACAGAATAAAATTACTGTTCGTGGGATAAACCTCATATCCTTCAATTCTGCGTAGTGCCTCATGTAGTTCCCGAACATCGGAAATAACATGTTTGCGGGCCTTGTGATATTCAACATCGGTATATTTTAGCTGCGTTAAAAAGTACTCGGCCAGCGTGTTTATATTCCAAACGGGCAATGCATTTTTTATTTGCTTCAGGTAATATTCGTTGGCGGTGCAGCAATAACCCAATCGCAAACCCGGCACACCACAATGTTTACTCATGCTGCGTACAATTATCAGATTCTGAAACTGTTCAACCACAGGCATCAGACTTGGAATTTCTTCGCCCGCAAAATCGATAAACGACTCATCAAGCAATACCAGTTTTAAATGCTTCATTCGGTTTAAAAAACCGGTTATATTTCCAACCGAAAGCAACTGTCCCGTTGGATTTCCGGGATTAATAATTAGTGCCGATGAAATTTTTTCGTCAACCAGCCAATCGGCATATTCTTCCAAATCCAGCTGATACTGTTTATCAGCAGGTAATTGAAACAATTTCACCTTTTCCAGCTTCTGAATCTTATCGATGTATTCGCTAAAAGTAGGAACGGGAATTCCCATATCCTCAACAAAATTGTTTTGGATTATCGTGATCAGTTCGGTGGCACCATTTCCTAAAACCAGGTACTCGGGTTTCACATGCAAAACGGCAGCCAAATCCTGCTGCGCCAGTTTCGGGTTGCTCGATGGATATGCTTTTATTACCTCGGGCAATTTATCCTGAAGTTTATGTAGCAATTTCGCGTCGGGGAAATAAGGATTTTCAATGAAACAAAAATCCACCACATCGCCCAGTTGTTCTTCTCCAACAATATCAACTAACGATGGCGAATGCGAAGTCTCTTTAAACAAGTGTCGTTTTATTTCAATTTGTTTCTCAAGCATCGGTTAAAATTTTGCGACGACAAATTTGAGCAAAAAAAAACTGTCCTACAATAAGGACAGTTTCTTTTTTCTTTTGCAATTATATCTTAAACTTTTGCAGCATGAACAGTTTTAATAATTCTTGCTCCAATTTTATAAGGATCACCATTTGATGATGGACGACGGTCTTCCAAACGACCTTTCCAACCATCTTCTACAGTTCCAACAGGAATACGGATAGAAGCACCACGGTCTGAAACACCATAGCTAAACTCATGAATTGATTGAGTTTCGTGCAAACCAGTCAGTCGCTGATCGTTGTATGCACCATAAACATCGATATGCTCTTTAATATTTTTACCGAATTCTTCGCAAATTGCAGTAAATACTTTTTCGTCGCCACAAGTTCTCATTAAACCGTTAGAGAAGTTTGCGTGCATACCCGAACCGTTCCAGTCAAGGTCTTTTCCAAGTGGTTTTGGATGCCACTCTACATCAACTCCATATTTTTCAGCAGTACGCTCCAACAAGAAACGAGCCATCCAAATTTGGTCACCTGCATCGTGTGCACCTTTAGCAAAAATCTGGAATTCCCACTGTCCGGCGGCAACCTCAGCGTTAATACCTTCAACATTTAAACCTGCTTCTAAACAAAGGTCGAAATGTTCTTCAACAATTGCACGACCGAAAGCTTTAGAACCACCTACACCGCAGTAGTACGGTCCTTGTGGCTCAGGAAAACCTCCTGCAGGGAAACCTAAAGGCAAACGAGTTTGTGGATCGTAAAGGAAATACTCTTGCTCGTAGCCGAACCAGAAGTCTTCATCTTCTTCTTCGATATGAGCGCGACCATTGGTTTCGTGAGCTGTTCCATCAGGATTTAGAACTTCAGTTAAAACAAGGTAAGCGTTTTTACGGTCCGGATCAGGACAAATGAAAACAGGCTTCAAAAGAAGGTCAGAAGCACCACCACCGGCCTGGTTAGTTGAAGATCCATCGAAAGACCATACTGGACAGTCTTCCAATTTCCCGCTAAAATTTTCTGCTACACGCGTTTTAGCTCTAAGCTGCTGAGTTGGTACACTTCCGTCCAACCAAATGTATTCCAATTTTGATTTCATGATGTAATAAATTTTATTTAAAAAAAGATTTTTTCTAACTGTCTCCCGCAAAAATATGCTTAAAAGAAACTTACTGAAGCATATTTATAACAAAATGTAATAAATTAATACAAAATTTACATTGAAAATAGATTTTTGTCAAACACCCCAAAATTAACAACACCCCCACAAAATTTCTTCATGTTTAGCAAAAAACACTCTTAATATTCACACTCCCCTTTCATAAATTTCCATTTTTTCGCCATGAAACCCCCAAATCGGAACTCACCCCCTCGTTTTATAAATTTTCATCGTTACATATTGGAGATATTATTGAGGAAATGTAATTTTAATCGCTCAAGCATTACCAATTGATAGGTTGAAAAGTGAAAAAGACATTTAAAAATTAAAAACAAATACATGCACTATGAAAGTTGCCAGACGTGATTTTATTAAAACAAGTGGTATGTTTGCAGCGGGAAGTATGGTTTTACCTCCCTTTGTGCAATCGTGCCAAAACGTACAAATTTCAGCAGACGTGAAAAGTTATTTAGACCATTTTGAAGTGACTACCGAAATGTTGCAAAAAGTTATTGCAACAGCTATGAGCAAAGGCGGCGATTATGCCGACTTATTTTTTGAACACAAAATTTCCAACAGCCTGGCGCTTGAAGACGGAAAAGTAAACCGCGCATATTCCAACATCGATTTCGGAGTTGGTATTCGTGTGTTAAAAGGCGACCAAACCGGTTTTGCCTATTCCGAAAATATTGCGCTCGATGATATGCTGAATGCAGCAAAAATGGCTGCCAACATTGCCAACAGCAGTGCCAGCTTTACTGCTGCCGACTACAACGAGAAACTGCCCGCCAACTTCTACAAAATTTCAAAAAAGTGGGAAGATGTTTCAGTGAAAGACAAAGTGCCATTTGTACAAAAGGTAAACGATAAAATATTTGGTCTTGATGAAAAGGTGATAAAAGTAAATGCCGGAATGAGCGACGAAAGCAGCTACGTAATGTTTTACAACTCGGAAGGGCGCTTAACTTACGATTACCGACCAATGATCAGCTTCTATGCGGTTTGTGTTATGCAGGAAGGTGAAAAAATTGAGAATGCTTATTCCGCACGATCGGTTCGCCGTGGTTTTGAATGGCTGACTGATGATTTGGTTGACGAACTGGCCAACGAAGCCGTTGAAAAAACCAATCTGCTCTTTAAAGCCGGGAAACCAAAAGCCGGTGAGATGCCTGTAGTTTTAGGCGCCGGAGGTTCGGGGATTTTACTTCACGAAGCCATTGGCCATACCTTTGAAGCCGACTTTAACCGAAAAGGAACTTCTATTTTCAGCGACAAACTGAACAAAAAAGTTGCTGAGAACTTCATTAATATTATTGATGATGGTACGCTGCCTAACGACCGCGGGGCCATTAACATTGACGACGAAGGAAACGACGTACAAAAAACTTACCTGGTAAAAGACGGTATGCTGAACAGCTACCTGCACGACCGAATCAGTGCCAAATATTATGGTGTTGAACCAACCGGTAACGGACGTCGCGAATCGTTCCGCCACATGCCACTGCCACGTATGCGATCAACCTACATGGAAAATGGGCCGCACACCACCGAAGAAATTTTTGCAGCTGTTGATTACGGCGTTTATGTCGACAATTTCAGCAACGGCGAGGTTAAGATTGGTGCCGGCGACTTTACCTTCTTTGTAAAATCGGGTTACATTATCGAAAACGGAAAACTCACCACTCCTATCAAGGACATTAATATTGTTGGTAACGGGCCTCAGGCTTTGGCCGATATTTCGATGGCTGCCAACGACTACAAAAACGACAGCGGCACCTGGACCTGTGGAAAAGACGGACAATCGGTTCCGGTAACACTTGGCCTGCCAACTGTTTTAGTGAAAAAAATGACCGTTGGAGGAACAAATGCATAGCACATGCAGTGTTTAATGTTTAAATTTTAAAACCATGACAAAAGAAGAAAAATATACATTGGCAAAATGGGCTATGAATCATGCATTGGAGAATGGGGCCCAGGAAGTAAGCGTAAACATATCGAACAACCAAAGCAGCAGCGTTGAAGTGCGCGAAGAAAAAATTGACAAACTGGAACAGGCGCTACAAAGCAACTTGTCTATTCGTTTGTTTGTCGACAAAAAATACTCATCGCACTCCACCAGCCGCCTAAACAAAGAAGACCTCGCACGGTTTATTGAAGAAGCTATCGAAGGCACAAAATACCTTTCGGAAGATGAATTCAGAACACTGCCCGATCCGGAATTGTATTACATAGGTGACGGACAAGATTTGGGAGCATTAGACGAAAATTTTGGCAACGTTGACCCGGAAGAAAAAATACAGGCTGCCTTTGCTGCCGAGAAAGAAATTCTGGGAAGTAACGAACGTATTATCTCGGTATCCAGTAGCTATTACGACGGATTGAATGAGCGCGTAATGGTAAACAGCAATGGTTTCGAGGGCGACACAGCCAACTCGTACTTTGGAATTTACACCAATGTATCGGTAAAAGGCGATGGTGATGCCCGCCCTGAATTTGGCTGGGGAGAGACTTCGATAAAATACAACGAACTGAAAAAAACAGGTACTGGAACAACCGCACTAAAACGAGCGCTTGATAAAATCGGCGCGAAAAAGATTGAGTCGGGAACCATGCCGATGATCGTGGAAAACCGTGTGGTAAGCCGAATTTTCAGCCCGCTGATGAATGCACTTGACGGATCAGCTATCCAGCAAAAAAATTCATTCCTTATCGATAAACTTGGCGAAAAAGTAGCTTCTGAGAAGTTAACGCTAACCGACGATCCGTTTATTATCGGAGGACGCGGTTCGCGCTTGTTCGATGGCGAAGGTATTGCCACCAAAAAACGTACAGTTTTTGAAAAAGGCGTTTTGAAAAGGTACTACATCGACACCTACTACGGCAAAAAACTGGAAATGGAGCCCAACAGCGGATCGACTACCAACCTTGTTTTTGAAACTGGAGATAAAGACCTCGACGCATTAATTGCATCGGTAAAAAAAGGAATTTTTGTTACCGGATTTAACGGAGGTAACAGCAACGGATCAACCGGTGATTTCTCGTACGGTATTGAAGGATTTTTAGTGGAAAACGGTGAGATTGTAAAACCGGTTACTGAAATGAATATTACCGGAAACATGAAAACCCTATGGGCAAGCATTGGCGAAATTGGCAACGACGTGCGCGAAGATTCATCGTGGCGTACACCGTCGATTCTTTTCAACGATGTTGATTTTAGTGGATTGTAAAAGATTTTAACAAACAGCATAAAAAAACAGGAACCGTTTGGTTCCTGTTTTTTTTTGTATTTAGACTTTCAATTATTTTTATCTGATAATCAACTCTTTAACCATCCTTGCCTTACGACTTCTAATATCCATTATGTACATACCAGTTGTCTTCCCAGAAAGATCATAGTGAATATTTCTATTGAAAGATACTTGCGTCGGCATACTTCTAGCCCCGCAACACCAGTTACTGAAATTTAGCTTTTTCAATTGTTTTTTTGGGATAGAATCAACCAATCTTATACACATCCCTAATAATTACCAAAAAAAAGGCAAGCACTCTCGTGCTCACCTTCCTAAACTTTTATTTCTATGAAAAAATATGAGTTTTTACTCTTTAGTAGGTTACATAGGTATTTGCATTACGGTGTACAACCGTAGATGGCTTACCAGTACCAGAATAGGTTTCAATAGCCGGAAGGGATAAATCGGGAGTTGACCCCTCGAAATTATAAACGCGTAGCACCCAGTTTCCTGCTTTTTCGGTTAATACAAGAAAAATATTTGGACCATAAGCTAAATCATAAACGTTTTTAATATACACCACTTTTTCATCTTCAGGAAGTGTAAGAACATCCTGCTCGGTTTGGTTACTGTGGTTATAATACCGAATGTGGTTGTCTCCTTTAGAATAATACATCACAGGATTAGCTCCTGAAATGGCAAAGATATTTGCATCCAATACTCCCATCTCCATTGGAACCGGATATTCTGTATATTGATACACGCCTGAGTTACCCAATCCAACAGAAAAAAGCTTTACCACATAGGCTTTATCTTCAGTCCGGTGTTTCAACAACGCATATGAATAATACGAAACAAATAAATAATAGGGCTGAGCGGCAAAGAAAAGAAGATCGTAGTCGCGATATGTTTCATCGGGATCCATAATTGCTTCATTTCTGGAAGGAGTATAACCCAAAAACTGCCCTAAATTATCGTCGTATGCTATAAACGATTGGGTTCCGCTAATAAAGTATTTAGAATAATCGTAATTCCTGTTTGGAAAAGGATATCCCAATTTTCCCATTCTGCTTGCAGAAGGAAGCAGATGTACATGGTTATTATTAATCAGCGCAAAACCAGTTGATGTGGCAACAACCCCTCCGGGAGCTCGAACTGCAGGAGTTTCCATAAATGCAGTTTCGAAATCAGCAAGTTCCTGCAGGGTTTCACCCTGGTAAATCCTAAAATCGTTATCACTACATACCAAAAAAGCCGGCTCGTTTCTGTGTTGAATAATCGCGCCATCGGGCAATTCTTCCTGGTAGCTGTACCCCGAAGAGAAAAAAGCAGAATTTATCGCTTCACCCGATAGACTTTCGCCATTTACATAGCTCAGAATATTTGGGTTAACCACTCCAAATCGGTCAATAAAATCAAGGTCGGTATTACCTTCTTCGGTTTTAGATACGTAGTACCCCACTCCATAAATACTACTCACGCTAAGGCTCGTCTCTTGATAGGTAGAGGTTTTATTGACTTTATCTGTAACTTTTAAAACCAGTGTATACAAACCCGGATTTAAATCAACCCTGTAATCCAGGTTCATTTCATGGCTAAGTGTATCCTCTAAAATTCTAGTCGTCGAGGGTGGGTAGGCGTACCACGCAAAGTTGTAATTCGACTCGTCGCCATCCACATCAATTTCAATCTCCAACTGTTCCTGCAAAATAGCATCGTAATGCTCTTCAAGCGTCGAGTTTATTATAGGAACTAATTCATCCGGATCCTGGTATATATAATTCCCGGTATCTTCAACGCATCCTGCCACAAATATGCCGGCGATAAATGCTAATAAATATAATTTGAATTTTATTTTCATGTTTCAATATTATTAAGGGAAAATTACTCTTGTTACTCCATCACTTTCATAAATAGGCCCATTTTCAGCTTCATATGCTTCCAATGCAGCTCTTGCTTTCAGGTTATAATATTTATACAAATCATAACTACCTAAAGATGCAGAGAAGTCTGTATAGCCAACATACTCAATTAAAAATCGCATTTTTTCCTGTCCCCATTCACCAAAAGCATAATCATAATAGCTATCCCAGCCTTGAGGTTTTACGGCCATCGCCGTCATAGTTACCGAAAAAGTAGAGTGCTCAATAATGCCAGGAACAAAATAATCGTTGCCCACCAATTCAAAATCAAGCACAAACTCGTTGGTTTCCATGTCCGCCGTTTTTTTCATGATTATCGGAATTAAAACAGCATCTTCGTTAGCGGGCATTACTAATGCCTCTTGCATAACAGGATCATCAAATCCGATATAATGCTTACCTGCAACTGCGGCAGAGTCGCCACTGTTAATTTGGATAAGATTGATCGCGCGATCCTCATTAGAAGTAAACCCGTTAAGGCGCACATCAATCCAAAGTGTGTCTTGAGTAACGTCACTCCCTACGTAAAAGAATGAATAGCTAAACTCGCCTTTTTGATCTTCGCCTTCAAGGTTCCAATTCCCTTCGTAAAAATAAAGTGACGGTGCTGCATCAAATTTGTCGACTACTTTCTCCTCGCAGCCCGAGAAAATAAACCCGATAGCCAGGAAATAAAGTCCGTATATTATAATTTTATTTTTCATCGTATTTACTTTTTTATTCGAACAATGATTGCGTTTCAGGGATCGGAAGTTTATAATTTTCTTTCTTCATCTCAATAATTGTTGGCCATGGAAACTCCTGATATCCCAGCCTTTTGTAGAAAAAGAACATTTGTCCTTCGCCATAAAAATCTTTACGGTATTCTTTTTCCAGCCTCATCATTATTTTCTCCTGAAGCGACATTCCTTCGCCGGTTTCTGTTAACTCAGTATCAATTAAAATATCAAGCCCCCTTGCAACACGGTAATTGCGGAAAAGCTCAGTGTTTCCGTTTTCGGTTACAATAAAATACATTTCAGCAAGCCTGATAATCGGCACATCTTCAACAGCCGTAGTTTCTGTTTTCCAGTATTTTTTAAAGTAATTTAATTCTTCTGGCTGCGTTTTAACTTCCCATAAGCGATCTTCCTTAATCCTGATATCAGAAGTATGCGTGTCTGACTCAAAAGCTTCTCTAACTATCAATTCATCCTGAGTATAAGCCGAGTAATAATAGAAAAACACATTGTAAAGCGTAGAAGTGGCTGAAGAGTTGTTAACTGAGAAAATCTGTTCTGACGGGAATGTCAGTTCCCCAATGCTGGCATCATTTTCTGTTCCCAGTTCGAAAATAGGCTCATTATTCTCGCTCTCGGTAGCATTGATAACTTCCATAGCATATGTCGCTGCGGTAGGCACATCGCCCAACCACATGTAGTAACGTGCAAATGTTGCTTTTACAGCACAGATATTAAAACGCTGTTGTCTGTAATAATGGAAATTATCACCCAGTAGTAAATCGTTTTCACTGCCCGGTTCGTTTAATACATCTTTTGAAAAGGACAATATCGGATCTTCAGCCAGTAAAGTTTCGGCATCGGTCAAATCCTGAAGAACATTATCCAATACTTCCTGGTATGTTAGCGATACCAAAAGGTTCGGATCTTTGGTTACTTCTTTCATGTAAGGAATTGCTTTGTTGCCCGGAACAATATCGGCCGGCACATCTCCCCAGTAACGAAGGATTTCGAAATGTAGAAAAGCGCGCAAACCCAAAGCTTCTCCTTTTATGAGTTCGTAGTTGCCATTGGTAAACACGTCCTCCTTCTCGTCGATTTTACTCAACAACGAATTTAAATTAACAATAGACTGGTAATACGATAACCAAACCGACTCAAGAAAGTTTCTTGAGAGCGTTGAAGTAAAATCATAATCAAGGAGTTGTTTTTGCAGGTCGGTTCTTCCTTCCCAGTGTTGTGCCAAAAATTCGGGCAACTGCATGCTGGTAGTTCTTCCGTACAATGAGGGAGAAGCCATTTTTATATAAACCCCCGTTAATATGTCTTTAAATCCCTGCTCTGTTTCGAACATCTTCTCTTCCCTGATTTCGAGTTCTGGCTGAATATCCAGCCAGTCGTTGCACGAAGTCAGCGCCAGGAATAATGCTATTATATAGATTATTTTTTTCATAATTATTCGTATTTAAAAATTAAAACCTTGCAGTTACCGCCATCGAAAATTTCCTTGAAAAAGGATAAGAAGTACCACGTTCCTGCTTTATGGTTGATATATAGAAGATATCTTCTGCATAAAGCGAAAATTTAAGGTAGTCAATCTTAAAATTATCTTTCAGCCACTGTGTGTCGAAATCGTAACTTAAATTGGCCGACTGCATTTTAAATGTATTTTCTTTCATTACAAAACGTGATGAAGCCCTGGTTGGGTTGGTCACATCGGCAATATCTTTAAAATAACTTTGATCGCCCGGATTTTGCCACCTTTCGTAATAAGCCCTGCGGTCGAGATTACCCCAGGCTTGTGCCCGGCTGATGTTTTCCACTTTATTAACCAAGGTTTGATTATACTGGTAACCACCGGCACGATATGAAAACACTACGTTTAACATCACATTCTTCCAACGGAACATCGACCTTACATTACCCCAAATTTTAGGTTCGTTTACTCCCATTGCTACTTTATCTGCAGGATTCCATGTAGTTGTGCGGTTGCCGTTTCTATCCAGGAAAATTTCCTGACCTGTTGTCGGATCGATACCTAAGGAGCGAACCACAAAAATGGTGTTCATCGATTGCCCTTCTTCAAAAAGGAAGCTAGCTCTTGCTTCCCTTAGCCTTCTTTCTTCATCAGTTTCAGTATCATCTTCGTTTTCACCCCTCAGCTCTGAATTCAGGAATTCGAGTGAGTTGGATATTTTAAGAATCTCGTTTTGATTGTGTATTAAACTTCCACCAAGCGACCAGGTGATACCTCGTTGAAAATCCTGAATAATAAAGGCATTTGCAGTAATTTCAACACCCCTGTTACGAACTTCTCCAATATTGGCTTTATAACTCGAGAAACCACTTGAGGTTGGTATATTAATATCACTTAACAAACCATCTGTTAGCTTATTGTAATAATCCACATTTACGCGAAGCCGTTTGTTAAACATGTTGGCTTCCAAACCAATATTCATTTGGTTGGTTTGCTGCCATCCAAGGTCGGGATTTCCTAAACCAAGCATATAAGCACCTGTCCAGTATTTATACGTTTGATTATTGTAATAACGATAAGTAGTTAATGCCTGGAACGAGCTAAAATTCTGCGAACCAGTAGTTCCGTATGAGGCTCTTAACCGAAGTGCATCAATTATTGGCGAATCTTTTAAGAATGTTTCCTGGTGGATGTTCCATCCAATACCTGTCGACCAAAACGGTGCCACACGGTCGTTGCTTCCAAATTTAGAAGATCCTTCGAAATTGCCTGAAAAGTCGGCAAAATAACGACGATCGTAGGTATAGTTAATATTAAGCAATGCACCCTGACGGCGAGCATGTTCTTCAAAACTGACAGGCCTGCCATTTTCAGGATATCCGGCCGCCATACCTAAATTAGCCATATTGGCCGCTGAAAAACCTTGCGCTGTAATTGCGTAATTTTCAGATTTTGATTCGGCCATGCTATAATTAAACCCAGCGTATATTTGGTGAACGTCGGCCAGTGTTTTATTATAGTTCATGGTAATATCGGTTTCATAAGAAGTAAAATAAGAAGTACGATAAGTATAGCTCCCTCTTAATTTATAGTTCTCTCCGGTGTAATAATCGTTCTCAAAGCTGGTATGATCACGCGAAAGGTATTTATCCGAACGACTGTCACTCTTAGTATACCCAAACCTACCACGCACGGTTAAATCCTTATTTACAGTCCAATCGATAGAGAAATTATTCTGGATATTTAAATAACCAGCCTCGTCTTTGTAAGGTAATGAAGCATTATACAACGGGTTACCAACAATAGGTGGGTTATTGGGCATTATTTCGGTTTCATTCAGCATTTTTTTCAGCTTCCCTTCATCGTCGTACGGGGTGTAAATAGGGTTGGCGTGAGCATATTCTGAAAAAGTTCCGTACGGAGAGTTATTGCTCTTGTTGTCAATAAGTGTCAGATCATTCTGAAATTTAATGTTTTTCCACTGGTATTGAAAGAATATGTTACCTGTGGTGGTATTTCTTTCTGATTCTTTCATTACCCCATTTACGTTGTCGTAAGCCAATCCGGCAGAGTAAATAAAATTTTCGTCTCCCCCATCAACATGTAAACTGTGGCGGTTACCTACACCTGTGCGAACCGGGTATTTAAGCCAGTACGTATCAACACCGCGCTCAACATCAATTAATTGTTGATTATATAAGCGTTCCAGTTGCTGATCATAGTTAGTATCACGGCCAAGCCATGAAGAATATAGGCTTGCGGCTCTTTGGTATTCAAGTTTCTCGCGGGCATCCATAAGGTTGTACGACGAAAAATCGGGTGCTTGAATATTAACCGATCCGGTGTAATTAACCCTAAGTTTTCCTGGCTTCGGACGTTTGGTTATGATAACTACGATGCCATTTGCTCCGCGCGAACCATATAATGCTGTTGCACTCGCATCTTTAAGCAAAGTAATGCTCTCAACCAGTTCCTCATCCATATCCATTACGCGCTGTAACGAAACTTCAAATCCATTCATGATAAAAAGTGGCATATTGGATGCAGTGCGCGTTTGGTTGTTCTCCTGAAGGTCGCGCACGTCAATATCCATGCTTGTACGTCCTCGCATAGTGATGTCGGGCAACTGGTTAGGGTCAGAACCAAAGTCCATACTCGGTGCAATATTGAAACTTGGGTCGATGTTGGCAATCGATTTCAGGATATTGGTATTACCCGAAGCCTTAAGTTCCTGTTCGTTCATTTTAATGGCTGCCCCGGTATAACTTTCCGGAGCTTTATTAAAAATACCGGTTACTACAACATTGTCAATAACCTGTTCGGCTGCTGTAAGCTCTATATCTACCAATATTTTACCCGTAAAATCAATTTCTTTAGTGTGCATCCCAATAAAAGATACCACTAAGGTTTTAATATCTTTAAATTGTTCCGGAATGTTTATGACAAACCTTCCTTCTGCATTTGTTGAAGAACCAACATTAGTGCCTTTCAGAATTACAGAAGCGCCAGGAAGAGGTTCGCCGGTATCACTGGCAACCTGTCCGCGGACACTCATTTCTTGAGGTGCCTGGTTTTCCTGCTTTTCACTTCTTTCTTCCATTTTTTCGCGTGGCCCGATAATAATAACATTACCATCAATTTGATAAATGTATGGTTTGTTTGCAAGTGCAACATCGAGAATACGCTCAATCCCCGCACGTCTTTCATCCACACTGACAGTGCCAATTTCCTGTGCCGCAACCATGCTATACATAAAAGTATATTCACTTTGCGATTCAATTTCGCTTACAATCTCCTCGAATGGAGCATTTTGCTTGCTGATGCTAAGCTTGACGTTCCCCTGGGCATGCACTTCGGCCCTGTTTAGTCCTGGTAGTAAGAGCAGAACAACCAACACTGCCATAAATCTTTCGACTTTTCCGGCCGATGCCTTGTTTCGCAAAACCTTAGTAAAGATTTTTTTCATAGAATTCATTTTTAAGAAAATTATTAGACATATTGAGTTCCTAAGATTCGGTTATTATTAATTAATTATTTGTTTTTTTTTCCTGGTAGAATTTCAACGTGGTGGTCGCTTATATTAAAAGAAACCTCACCTGTAAACTTCATCATCTCCATAATAGTTGCAAAGTCTTCGGTACGTTCCAGCTTAAATCGGAAACGCTCGTTCTTCATTGACTCATCTGTATAGCTGTATTCGAAATCGAACCACTTGCTCAAATCGTGCATAATTTCTTCCAGAGTTTTATCGTCGAACACAAAAATTCCGGCAGCCCTTTCAGCATAAACATTTGCATCAACTTCATGAACACTTAGGCTCTGGTTGTTTCTGGTGTAAACCGCCATCTCGCCCGGATGCAATTTGGTATTGTTAATATTTACCAATCCCGAAACAAGAACTGTTTCAACATCTCCTTCATCTTCGTAAGCCCTAATATTGAAGCTGGTTCCCAAAACTGTTACACTGGCTTCTCTGGCCTTCACATTGAACGGACGTTTCTCATCGTGGGTAACATCAAAATAACCTTCGCCTTGTAGTGTAACCAAACGTTCGGCACCGGAAAAATGAGCGGGGAAACTCAATTCCGAACCAGGATACAACATCACATTTGTTCCGTCCTCGAGCGTTAGTTTGTGGCTGGTTCCGAGCGGTACTTTAACAGTGTAAATTTGTGGCTTCTCAATTTCAGCTTTAACTGTATCTTCCGCCACAAGCATCGACGCAACATTGGCTTCTTTTGGCAAAATCACTTCATGGCCTGAAGGATATTCGATTACAGCCTCCTGACTAGCTATATGCTTAATAGTTGGCTCAACTACTGTATCTCGTTGATTTCTGAAAACGGTACTCACTACAACAAACACAAGTATTGCGGCCGCTGCGGCGTAACGTACAATCATTCTTCTTTTATGCTGACGTTTTCTCAGTTGTATTTTCTCCTGAATAGCCATCAGGATTCTTTCACGTTTCTCCTCTTCTGCATTACTTGACACAGCAGGGATGGCCTGACGAAGAATCTTCTCCAGATCCTGCTTATTGTTAAGGTTATTGTTCGAGATTAACGAAGCAAGTCTTGATTTCTCGCTATCAGAGATCTCAGAAATGACCGCCTTACCTAGTAGTTTACCAATTTCAACCGAGTCGTAATATCTTCTCATTTTTGATCATTTTGTAATTATATATCCGCCTAAAACAAAAACGGGTTACTAGTTTGTTAAAAAAATTTACTTTTGTCCGTATAATTGTAAAAAATGGACAAAATAGTTGCAAAATTAAGAGATGGTGACGAACAGGCGTTTGTCGAGCTATTTCATGCTTTTTGGGACGCAGGCCAACGTTTTGTCAGGTCGTTTATCTCCAATGATGATATTTGTGAGGATATTACACAAGAAGTTTTTCTTCAGATTTGGGATAAACGACAAATTTTTGAAAGTGAAAAACATTTTAAAGCCTATTTCTACAAATCACTTCGCAACAACACAATTAAACACCTTTCACGACAGAAACCCTCAGAGGAAATATCGAATATTCTGACGTTGGAAAGCGACGATCTTTTCGCAAAAATAGTAGAGGTTGAATTTAAACGGGAAATATCGAGGGCAATATCAATGCTTCCTGAAAAACGCAAGCAGGTAATACTTCATGCCATGGCAGGCTTAACTGTTGAAGAGATTGCTAAACAGCTAAACATTTCAGTAAACACTGTAAAAATTCATAAAAAGAAGGCTTATTCCGACCTCCGCAAAGAGCTAAAAAATATCAATCTTCGCATACTGGCAATTTTCATGTAAAAAATTATATAAACAAAAAAAGCGCTCTGTTAAAGAACAGAACGCCCTATATGGTATTAAACAAATTAACTATCTGTAAGCCGCCCGGATAACATATCCTTTTACTTTATCGCTTTTAACCAGAGCTAACAAATCATCTTTCTCCATTTCAGTAAGTAAGTCCTTTAAACCGGGAATTACAATGTATAAAGAGAGATCTTTGTCTGCCTCAGTCATATTTGAAAGATCGCTTTTGAGCTTCTGCAAAAAGGCTTCTTTGTTTTCCTGTTTGAGCTTATAAATAGCCGCGTCTTTAAATACCGGTATTTTCCCCAGATCAGACAATCCATATTCGGCTAAATCATTTGCAGTCTTTTCTATTTCCTCAACTGTTGCTGTTGCTGAAATACGTTTGACAATAAGGCCGAAATAATCTTCATATTTCCTTTTTACGATCTCTTCAACTTTCTCGTCTCCAACTGCTTTTCTGAATTTAGCAACGTTATTCCTAAAGAAAATCTCCCTATCGGAGCCAATCGGGGCATACTTATCAAAAATAAACAAACATTCTTCAGTAATCTTGTCTTCGTCGCTGGAAACTTTATAGAACTCATCTATCAGATCAGTCACATCAGAACGCATATTCATTGAAGCATGCAGGTATGATGCTACGAGTTTGGACTCCCTGTCGCCGGCTTCGTAACGTTTCTTCAAGCTTCCATATGCTTTATTTTCATCGAAAGCTTCTTCAACTTTATCGTTAAACGCAGGAACATCAAGTATACCTCCCGAAAACATGTGAACCAAGTCTCCGTTTCCATCTAATACCACGTAAGTTGGATAGACCTTTACATTGTATTTATTGGCAAATTTGGGTCCTTCGGTACCGGCTTCTGCATTTAGCTTTAAACTCACAAAACGTGGATTAAAATAATCACCAGCTTCTTTTGTAGGAAAAACCTGTGCATCCATCATTTTACAGGGCGAACACCAGGCTGTATAAACATCTATAAAAACATATTTGTCTTCGACTTTGGCTTGCTCCACAGCTTGTTCCACCGTTAAATCTTCGAAATTTATACCTTGTGCGAAGGTATTTGAGATAAGTGCAGTTAATACGAGTAATAAAAAAAACCTTTTCATAATTTGCTTCATTTTTAATGATTTTATGATAATTTGCATTCTAACAAAATGGCAATAATGCATAATGTAAGCTTTATGCTACAGAATTAATCCTATTAGCTAAACATCCATAAAACAGAAAAACGGGTTAATGCGTAGTTCCAAAGTTTTCGATTGGAATACTTGAAAACCAATAAAAAACAGAAAAACCAAACAAAAAAGAAGCGTTCCCTTTCAAAAAAGAAACGCTTCATATCAGTTCATATTTCTACAAATTACCTTCTTAGTGATCTGGAGATTGTCCCTTTTGTCGATTCATCGGAAACCAGATTAACTAACTCGGCTTCTTCATTATCATCCAACTGGTCTTGTAGTCCGGGAATTATAAAATACAACATGATGTCTTTTTCATTGCTTCCCAAATCTGGAGCAGTTGTTTTTATAAGTTCCAATAAATCGTCTTTGCCTGTTTCTGTAATTTTTACCAAGGCTGCTTTTTGCAAAGGAGGTATAAATCCGAGGTCAGCCAAATTAAGCTCTGCTATTTTCTTTGAAGCATCGTCAAGGTCTTCTTTTGTAACATCTCCACCATAACCCTGTATAATCTTTCCGAAATAATCGCGGTATTTAGTTCGATACATTTCATCGATTTTCTCTGTGCCAATTGCCTTTCTGAATTCATTAACATGAGCTCTTAAATATTGCTCCCTTTCTGAACCAAGTCGAGCAATCAGATCGAACATAAATAAACATTCTTTCAATAATTTATCTTCATCGTTTAGCGTAGTATAAAACTCATCAACTTGCTTCGAAACATCAGTTGTATATGTATTCATTAATGCCTCCAAATAAGAAGCTACTACCCTTGGGTCTTTCTCGCCCGATTCAACTCTGCGCTTTAATGCACCATAGGCTTTACTTTCGTCAAAGGCTACATCAACTTTATCAATAAAAGTGAGGTCTAAAATTCCGCCTGCAAACATATGTATTAACTCGCCGTTTTTGTCGAAAATAACAAAAGTAGGATAAGCTCTTATTCCATATTTATTCGCAAACCGGGGACCTTCTTCTCCAACTTCTGCATTCTTTTTTACGCTTATGAAATGTGTATTGAAATAATCGCCCACTTCTTTTAAGGGAAATAACTGCTCGTCCATCATTTTGCAAGGACCGCACCAGTTTGTATACACATCTACAAAAACATATTTGTCTTTAGCTTTGGCCTGTTCAATTGCCTGTTCAATTGTTATATCTTCGAAATTAACACCTTGCCCAATAGAAGGCAATACCAGCACTATCAACACAAGTAGTAGAAAAGTCTTTTTCATGATTTGCTTCTTTTAACGATAATTACAATATTTTCCATAGTCTCAAAGTATATACAAGGTATATTCTGAGAAACACACTGAAAACACTAATATCCACTGACGCTAAAAACGGGTTAACGGAAAGCTTAAAAGTTTTAAGAAGACCAATTTATTAAACCGCTGATTTCTATTTAACGGTGTTGTTTTTAGTGGTTTGTAAAAGCGATAAAAAAACAGGAACCAAGCGGCTCCTGTTTTTTTATGCTACGAAAAATCTACTCAATTAAACCATCGGATATTTTTTGAAAATATCTTCCGATTTCGTTAGTATATCAACATATTGTGCCCGCTGGTATGCAAACGGGTCTTTCATATTCTTACGTGACAGTTTTCCTCTGAAATCATCAAGCGTTTTGTATCCTTTGTCGTCCATCCACTTATTAATATCCATGAGAATATCTGATACTACTGAAGGCGAATTACGGTAAATAGTACTTACCATTTGTACCACATCGGCACCGGCAAGTAGCATTTTAATTACATCGTTAGCATCGTAAATACCCCTGCTAATACAAATACTTCCCTCAACATTACCATGTAATAAGCCGGCATAACGCAAACCTACCATATGGTCTTTCGGGTTGCTTAATTCCCAGGGATAGAAATATTCTTCTTTTTCAATATCTATTTCTGGTTGGAAAAAGCGGTTAAACAGCACGTAGCCATCAGCACCGGCCTCATCAACCTTTTTAATAAAGTTCAATGGATTGGTATAGAACAAACTCATCTTTACACTTACAGGAATTTTAACTACCTGTTTAATGGCCTTAACAATTTGTACCTGCTTGTCTTCAATCGATTCACCTGTTACCTCAAAATAACCAGGTATTGCATATAGATTTATTTCCAAACCTGCCACACCGGTTTTCTCCAGTTCCTGCGCATATTCAACCCATGTAGGTTCGTAAATGGCATTTAAGCTTGCAAATACAGGCACATCAACACTTTTAACCAATTTCTCCAAATTATATAAATGCTCTTTTGGTCCGGCGTGTTTTAATCCGGGAAAGAGATCAGTCATTTCTGCATTACGCTCTTCATATTCACTTAGCAGTTCATCCATTTGAAGATTTTCCAGCTGAATTTGCTCCTCGAAAAGTGAACGATATACAATCGCCCCAATTCCGGCTTCTTCAATTTGTTTAATTACATCGGGTTTCGATACTAAGTTGCATGCTCCAAGTATGAGTGGATTTTTTAACTCTACACCCATATAAGTTGTTGTAAGATTTGCCATGGTAGTATTTTTAATGATTAGAATTTACGTTTTTTTTAAGTGTAACTGAATTTACAATTAATTTGTTCAATAATGAAGTTAAATTTTGTTTATGTGCGATAGACACGTGAAAAGTTTAAGAAGAGCATTCTTTTTTGAATTGAACCAAAAAAAAACCACCTGCCTTCCGACAGATGGTTTTGTATATAAGCGTTACAGATTCGTTTACAGCAAACTTAATGTTACAGTTAAACCGGCCATTACAACCGAAACCATAGTCATCAGTTTAATCAAAATATTCAACGAAGGACCTGAAGTATCTTTAAAGGGATCACCAACGGTATCACCAACAACACCTGCGTGGTGAGCTTCACTTCCTTTTCCACCGTAGTTTCCTTTTTCAATGTATTTTTTAGCGTTATCCCACGCACCTCCTGCATTATTCATAAACACAGCTAATGTAAAACCGGAAGTTAAACCACCAGCCAACAGACCAATAACACCGGCAACACCCATTGAAGCTCCAACAATAACAGGTACTATAATTGCTACTAATGAAGGTACCAACATTTCTCTCTGTGCTCCTTTAGTTGAAATTTCAACACATTTTGCATATTCAGGTGTAGCTGTTCCTTCAAGGATTCCCTTAATATCGCGGAACTGGCGGCGAACTTCATCAACCATTGCACCCGCTGCGCGACCAACAGCTTTCATTGTCATCGCACTAAACAAAAATGCCATCATTGAACCTAAGAAAAGACCACCTAAAAACAGGGGATTGAAAAGAGTAACGTCGTAAGCAGCCGTAAAATCTTTTACAGAAGCAGTTGAAATCTTAATTGCCTGCATTCCATCCTGTGCTGCCGGAGCAATGTCATTATAAAAGATATATGATCCTTTGGTAACAAATCCTTCTCCGGCTGTTGCTATTTTTCCAAACCACAACCTAATTTCTTCCATATAGGCAGAAATAAGAGCCATTGCAGTTAATGCCGCAGAACCAATAGCAAATCCTTTACCGGTTGCTGCGGTTGTATTTCCAAGCATATCTAAAGCATCTGTTCTTTCACGCACTTCAGGTGGAAGTTCAGCCATTTCGGCGTTACCACCTGCGTTATCAGCAATAGGTCCGAATGCATCGGTAGCCAATGTAATTCCCAGTGTAGATAACATACCTACGGCAGCAAAACCAATTCCGTAAACACCCATTGCAAAATGTTCTGCACCACCTGCAGCCCAGAAAGACCCCATAATTCCAAGAACAATGGTTACAACCGGAATCCAGGTTGAGTACATACCAACAGCTAAACCGTCAATAATAGTAGTTGCAGGTCCTTGCTGTGCTTGTTCGGCAATACCTTTTGTAGGTTTATATTCATCAGAAGTAAAATATTCAGTAGCCTGCCCGATAATAACACCGGCAGCCAATCCAATAATAACAGCCCAGAAAACACCCCAGGTTACCCAACCAAGGTAAGCCATTCCGGCCATTGCGATAAGAATCAATACTGAACTTCCTCCGGTACCAATTAATAGCGCATTTAATAAATTTTTCTGTGTCGCAGATTCTTTGGTCCGAACCATGAAGATTCCAACGATGGAAAGAATAATTCCAATGGCAGCAACAATCATAGGAGCTGTAACAGCTTTAACAGGGTCGATACCTGTATCAGAAAGAACTACTACAGGAAGAGCGGCACCAAGAGCAGCGGTTGCCAAAATAGAGCCTGCGTATGATTCGTAAAGGTCGGCTCCCATACCGGCAACGTCACCAACATTATCACCAACGTTATCGGCAATAGTTGCAGGGTTACGCGGATCGTCTTCCGGAATACCAGCTTCCACTTTACCTACAAGGTCAGCACCTACATCAGCAGCTTTTGTATAAATACCTCCTCCAACACGAGCAAATAATGCTTGTGTAGAAGCACCCATACCAAAGGTTAACATGGTAACTGTTATCTCAATTAATTTTACTCGTTGGCCTGCATCGTTGATTACACCATTAGTTACATAATCTGCACTTCCGTGAACGAAATGAAGTCCTAAGAATTCAGCACCATTCGCCATATGCTCGGGCGTAAATACAACTTCACTTAGAAAAAAGTACCAGGCTGCAATATCTAACAATGCAAATCCCACTACGATTAACCCCATCACTGCGCCGCTTCGGAAAGCAACCTGTAAACCTTTGTTCAACGATTTTGATGCTCCGTGTGCTGTACGCGCTGAAGCAAATGTTGCCGTTTTCATTCCCAAAAATCCACAAAGGCCGGAGAAAAAACCTCCAGTTAGAAATGCGATGGGCACAAATGGATTTTGAACACCAAAATATGCCATAATTGTTAGCAGGATAAAGAGTATTACAAATACAATACCTACAACCTTGTACTGTCTTTTCAGATAAGCCATTGCACCTTCACGAACGTATTGTGCAATTTCTTTCATCCGGTCAGTACCTTCTGAATTCTTCATCATTGATTTGAAGAAAAACCAGGCAAATACCAATGCCAAAATCGAGGCAGCTGGCACTATAATAAATATACTGCTCATAAATTGATAATTTTTAATGTAGCTTTTGGCTACGGTTTAGTATTAAATTGAAAATTGTTCTTCTTTTGGTTTCCAGTTCAGTTTTACAAAAAAAAAGTTTTTGCAATAGACAAAGATAAATTTCTAAACGAAATGAGGAATTTTAGCTTATGTATTTGACAACAGGTTGAATATTTTTTAACATCTGTATTTCAGAGTATTTGATATTTTATTCTAAACATTTTGTTCCCTCAAAATCAAAACTTAAATTCAACCTGTAAAACGGATTGCATTACCAAAGATTAACCATATACATCCGTTTGCTGCTTTTAACTAAACCTGATTTCCTATGAAAACTAAACATCTCGTAACCTTTTTCGTAAGCTTTATATTTTTGTTTATTAGTTGCCAAACCAAACAAGAGGTTTCCCAAACAAATGCTGATATTGTAATATACGGTGGCACTTCCGCGGCTGTGACCGCTGCTGTTCAGTTGGCAAAAATGAATAAATCGGTTATAATTGTTTGCCCCGATAAACATCTGGGTGGACTAACATCGAGTGGACTTGGATTTACCGACACCGGAAATAAAAGTGTAATTGGCGGACTGGCAAGAGAATTTTATCAGCGTGTGTATTCGCATTACCAAACCGAGGAAGCCTGGCAATGGGAAAAGCGCGAAGAATATGGCAATACCGGGCAAGGCACACCGGCAATTGATGGCGATAAACGTACCATGTGGATTTTTGAACCACATGTGGCCGAGCAGGTTTTTGAGGATTTTATCAGCGAGAACAATATTCGCGTTGTCAGAGATCGTTGGCTCGACCGTGAGAATGGTGTGGAAAAACAAAACGGCAAAATCGTTTCCATTACCATGCTGAACGGCGAAAAGTACACTGCAAAAATATTTATCGATGCTACTTACGAAGGTGATTTAATGGCGGCTGCCGGGGTGAATTACCACCTTGGCCGCGAAGCAAACGATGTGTACAACGAGCAATGGAATGGAATACAAACGGGCGTCCTTCATCACGGACACCATTTCGGCAGCATGAATATAAGTCCTTATGTTGTGCCCGATAATCCGGCAAGTGGCGTTTTGCCCCTTATTTCAACCGACGATCCGGGGAAAAAAGGAGATGGCGATGAACGTATCCAGGCCTATTGTTTCAGGATGTGCCTAACAAAAGTTCCGGATAACCGTGTTCCTATCGAACAACCTGAAAATTACGATCCCGCACAATACGAACTGCTGGTTAGGGTGTTAAACCACAGATGGCGCGAAACATTTAATAAATTCGATCCGATTCCGAACCACAAGACTGATGTAAACAATCACGGGCCATTTAGTTTCGATAATATCGGCATGAACTACGACTACCCCGAAGCAAGCTACGAACGGCGGTCAGAGATTATTCGCGAGCACGAAAACTACCAGAAAGGACTGCTTTATTTTTATGCGACCGATCCACGAATTCCTGCCGAAATACAAACTGAAATGAAACAATGGGGTTTGGCAAAAGATGAATTCACCGATAACGAAAACTGGCCTCACCAGATTTATGTACGCGAAGCCCGCCGAATGATTGGCGAATTTGTAATGACCGAGAATGAAGTGCTGGGAAAATCGCAGGTTCCCTACTCTATTGGGATGGGGTCATACACTATGGACTCACACAATACACAACGATACATAACACCCGAAGGCTTTGTACAAAACGAAGGCGACATTGGTGTTCACCCGCATTTGCCTTATCAAATTGCACTGGGATCGATCCTTCCAAAACAGGAAGAATGTGAAAATTTACTGGTCCCGGTTGCTGTTTCAAGCTCGCACATTGCTTTTGGATCGATACGAATGGAACCCGTATTTATGATACTTGGGCAAAGTGCAGCCCTTTTGGCAGGAATGGCTTTGGAAGAAGAAACACCAATTCATGCACTTCAGTACGAGGAAATAAAATCAAAACTTGAAGCTGCGGGACAGGTGCTGGAACATCAGGAAATTGAATGAACTACCTCTTAGCAAGCGAACGAGGTATCAATAATAATTTAGTTTAAGAACAAGCGTCGGAGTATAATTGAGTTATCCCGACACGCTCCGCTATCGGCATTAGTTCGACCTTCAAATTACAGTTCGTTTCTCTCCTGTTATTTGGGTTTCACTGAATAAAAATCCCCACAACCAATGGCTGTAGGGACTAAAAATAATACTTCTCAATTATGGTAGCTAAAGCGTTACGCCTGTTTTAAAAATGGCAATTTCTTTAAACCCGGTTTTTTCATGGTTTAACTTTTTGCCACTGGCAACTTCAATGATAAACTGAACAAAGTCTTCCAAAAGCTCGTCCATCGTTTTGCCCTCGAGCAAAGTGCCGGCGTTAAAATCTATCCAGTTTTTCTTTTTGTTGAATAAATCGGAATTGGTAGAAATTTTCATGGTAGGCACAAAACTGCCAAACGGTGTTCCGCGCCCTGTTGTAAACAGTACCATCTGGCAACCGCTAAATCCGAGTGCCGATGCAGCTACCAAATCGTTTCCCGGTGCCGACAATAAATTTAATCCTTTTGTTTTTAAAGGCTCTGCATATTTTAACACGTCGACCACTGTTGCAGTACCCCCCTTTTGGGTACATCCCAGCGATTTATCTTCGAGGGTTGAAATACCGCCCTTTTTATTTCCCGGAGACGGATTTTCGTAAACCGGCAAATTATGTTGCAGATAATAATCCTTAAAATCATTGATCAGGCTCACCGTTTTGTCAAACACCGCTTTGTTTTGAGCACGCTCCATCAGCAAGGTTTCGGCACCAAACATTTCAGGCACTTCGGTAAGAATAGTAGTTCCACCCTGCGCCACCAAAAAATCGGAGAAAGCACCTACCAGCGGATTGGCAGTAATTCCTGAAAAACCATCCGAGCCACCACATTTTAATCCAATATTCAACTCCGACAACGGAACAGCTTCGCGTTGGTCAGTGTGCATCACCTCGTAGATTTCTTTCAAAATCTCCAGTCCGGTTTCCACTTCATCTTCAACATCCTGCGATGCTAAAAAGCGAACACGGCTTTCGTCGTAATCGCCAATAAATTTTTTCAGGTGATCGATCTGGTTATTTTCGCACCCCAAACCCAACACAAAAACACCACCGGCATTCGGGTGATTGATCACATCAGCCAATGCTTTTTGCGTATTCACATGATCGTCGCCCAACTGCGAGCAGCCATAGCTGTGTTTAAACACTTCTACCCCATCAATATCTGTAGGATTTACTTCCTGCTTAAACAAATCGATGATCTGCTGCGCCTGTCCGTTCACACAACCAACTGTAGGCACAATCCACAGTTCGTTGCGGATTCCCACCTTGCCATTGTCACGTTTGTAGCCCTCGAAAGTAAGCTCCCGTTCAGCAACGGCCAGTTCGTTCAATTTCTGATCGAAAGAATAATTGATGGTGCCCGAAAGATTTGTTTTCAGGTTCTGAACATGTATGTGTTCTCCGGCTTCGATGGCTTGTGTAGCATGACCAATCGGCGCACCATATTTGATAATATTCTCGTTTTCGGCAATTGCAACAAGTGCCATTTTGTGGCCTTTCGGAACATCACCAACAAGCGTCAGTTCCTGTCCGTCAACCTTAATGATTTCACCTGCCGTAAAATCTTTTAAGGCGATGATCACATTGTCGGTTGGATTTATTTTAATGTAGTCTGCCATTTCTGTTTTTTAAAAGTTTCTCGCAGATTTCGCGGAAAACGCAGATACGTTTTCAATTAATTTCAGCGAAATCAGCGAGCAAGACATTGTTTAATTGCTCATCTTATCAATGGTTATCTGCATCAGCGGATTATCTTCGCTCAACACCGCTTTAACCGCTTTTTTCATACCTACCTGTGTGATCAGAAACAGGTAGTGACTAACGGTAATCGTCAGGTTTGGAATATCATTCAGGTTTTGTTTCCAAACTTTATCAAGGCTCAATACTTTTTCGCACAAATTGTAGATTGAAATCGGACGACCGTCGCATTCAGCCCAGGCTTCTTTGTAGAAATCAACGATCCATTCATCATCCTGAACATTGTAGGCTTCACCATTGGCCTCACCTTTAAAATAAGCGATCATGGCAGCCAGTGAGAAGACCAGTTTTTGTGGTAACATGCCGTGTTTTTGTTCGAAGTTAATCAGTGACGGCAGGTTCCGTGTTTCCCATTTCGACATCGCATTTAAGGCAATACTTTGCCACTGGTGACGAATAAACGGATTGGCAAAACGCTCCAAAATCTTGTTGGCAAATTTCTTCAGTTCCTTTTCAGTTCCATCCAGAACCGTCAACACCTCGTCGTAAACCAGTTCCTTCATAAAACTTCCCACCTCAAGGTTTTCATAGGCATCGCGAACGGTTTCAATACCACTAAGGTACGACACCGCATAACTTCCGGTGTGGCAACCATTCAGCACCTGTACTTTTTGCTCGCGGAAACGTTTCATGTCTTTTACAAACTTCACTTCCAAACCGGCTTTTTCCGCAGGAAATTCGTCCTGCACCCATTCCGGCGCTTCAATTACCCACAAGTGGAAATATTCGCCAACTACAACCAGGTTATCTTCGTAACCCAGCTCCTCCTGAATTTCTTTGATCTCATCGCGGGGGAAGCCCGGTACAATACGGTCAACCAACGTGCTGCAGAAACAACAGGCTTCGTTTACCCAGTTGATAAAATCGTCGCCAAGATTCCATTTTTCGGCATGTTGCAATACAAATTTCTTGAGCATATCGCCATTACGGTCGATCAGCTCGCAGGCAAAAAAGATCAAACCTTTTGATTTGTCACCATTAAATTCGTTGTAGCGCATGTATAACATGGCAGCCACTTTTGCCGGAAACGAATTCTGTGGAGTCATATCCAGCGTATCGCTTTCTTCCCAGCTGATACCGGCTTCGGTAGTATTCGAAAACACAAAACGAAGATCGGGATTCAGAATACTTTCTTTGTACGATTCAAACTCGCTGTATGGATTAATTCCTTTATTGATACAGTCAATCAGCGAAAATTCGGTTACCGGCTTTCCGTTTTTAATACCTTTCAGGTAAACGTGGTAAAGCCCGTCCTGATCCTTTAGCATATCAACCATACCGTTTGGCAGCGGCTGAACCACATCAACACCGGCGTTAAAACCGATCTCTTTGTTCATTTTATCAACGATCCAGTCGGTAAAAGCACGTAAAAAATTTCCTTCTCCAAACTGAAGTATGCGTGTTGGGTAACTACTGGTTTCAGTTGCATTCGTACGATTTAATTTCTTCATCTTTTAAAATCTATAACCTCTTTCAGGTGTGATTAGCACTTTTTTTCATTTTGAGTGGGCAAATATAAGTTTTTAAAACATTCCGTTAACGTTAACGGGACGCATCATTTTAACTTGTTTTTATAAAAAAACACCAACAAAAATCACCGAAAGCGCCTGTTTTCAGGGAATCTGGCAACTTTCTTTAATCATTAAAAAATTTATATGACTTGTTGGCGGGTTAAGCGAATGTTAATCGGAGTAAAAATGAGCATAAAAACAGTTTTTAACTATTACCGAAAAAACAATTATATTTAATGCACTAAAAACCAAAGGCCGTTGAATACGCACTTTCAAATAAGACTTTCACAAAAAGTTGGGTTATACCCCCCAAAATGGCGTTATAAACCAACCCTACAATAGAAATATAACCCAGCTTGTTGGGTTACACACACGTTAGGTGCAAGCTTAAAACGAGCGACAGAGTGTTACTTGAAAAAATGTATATTTGAAAAAAAATAGATATTCTTGAACGTAAAACATAACACACAGAGATTGAAGCACTTATTGAAATTATACAATATTTCAGTAGATGAATTATCCGAGAAAATAAGTAAGGGATTAAAAAATCCAATTACTGATGTTGATTTATTTTCACCGAATATTAAAATAAGTCACTTAAAAAGGATTGACAAATTTTTTGAGAAAGGCTTATATTATTATTTAGACCCAAAAGCACCTGAGACATCAAAAGAAGCGAGTGTTTTTTTTAGAAAACAAGAGTTTAATTCAGAGCTAAATATTGGAGCAAGGAAAATTGTTAATGAATTTGAAGAGTTCAAAATCTCATTATCTGCAATTTCCAAATTGTCTGACTTAAGAATTACTCGGCAATTTAAATTATACAAAGTAACAGATAACCCTAAGGTTGTTGCTCAGGAAATCAGGAAATATCTATATCCAAATTTCACTACTGACTTAAAAGAATTTTTAAAAGCATTAATCTCTAAATTTGCAGAATATAATATCCTCGTTTTTGAGTTTGTTGAAACATGGAATAAAAAGGATAAAGCAAACATTGATGGCTTTTTTCTAAATCCAAATGTAATTGTCTTGAAGAGACAGCAAACATCTTTTAGACGCGAAATATTTACATTGATTCATGAATTGGGACACTTGTTACTCAATGAAGAAGAAATTGAAACTTTAGATTACCAATATTTAGGTCGTTCAGACATATCTGCTATTGAGCGATGGTGTAATGAATTTGCTTATAGCTTTTTAATAGGTGATTATTACAAATCTATTGAATCAATAGAAGTAGCCAATTCATCTAACGATTATCATTTTGAAATCATAGAAGAGGTTTCTAGAAGAACTAACCTTAGTCAAATAGCTTTATTTACAAGGTTGCTTTATGAAAGGAAGATATCAAAAGCGGATTATGGTAAAATAAAGACTGATTTCTACGAAAAATTTCAGGCTAAAATTGAAGCAGACAAAAAGAAACGTGAGTTAGAAAAGGAAAGTGGAATTCAGCAAAGAGGCTCATCTCCACAACCAATAAAATCTCCTCTTTTGGTTTCCACAATCCAAACTGCTTTTTACGAAGGAATACTTAATGAATATGAGGTCTGCAAGCGTTTAAAGATAAAGCCCGATAAATTAGATAAGTATATAACATGAAAGTAGTAATTGATACCAGCTCTTTATTGTCATTGGTACGATACTACTTACCTTTTGACAAGGAAAATATACTCTTTGATTTTTTCAAGTCTAAAATTGAATCTAAAGAGTTCATTATTTTGGACAAAGTCCATGAAGAATGTAAATACACATCAAAAGGGCTTGTTGTAAAATCTTTGGATTATCTTTCAAATAAGAAATATCGTGTAAAAACAGAAGAATTATTACCCTCAAATAAATTTTTCAATCAAGTTGACAATCAATTTATTAATAGAGGTATTATTAATAAACTTGACCCTGTTGAATTTGAAAACAGGCGAAATGCTTTTCTAAATTCTGCTGATGTTAAGCTTATTTTATTTGGATTAAAATATAATAATGGTCTCGACAATTACTCAATCGTAACAGAAGAGACTGAGTTTAGTAACGATAATAAGTCGTTCAAAAAGCTCCCTGCTATTTGCAAAATTCTAGATTTAAATGTTCTAACATTACCAGAACTACTTGAGTTATCGGAAGGTGTCGATTTTGAAATAAAAAAATAAAGCCAGCACCTAACAAAGTGTCATATGTAATGCGGGTTTCATCGGATTTTTGGGCTGCTGCTCGTTGTTGCAACACATACACTCACCGTTTAACAATGAATCAAAACACGCCGGTCTCGACCGTTCATTAAAATGGTAAGCGGTTTATCAAAGTGCACATGTTTTATAAATTCGGTTTCCCGAAGTACTTCCTGCTTTTTCAAAGCCTCCATTTTTAGTTTTGCCTTACGCGAATTATGCGGCACCGAAAAGTAGCCCACATTCATTGACGTTACATTGTGGAAAAAGTGTGAGCCCAGCGAAGCATCGAGCGGAAAATCGGGCAAGCCCATTTCTACAATTATTTTGGCTTTCGAGATGTTTGCCCACAACACCGGGATTCCGGTATACGGATCGCGCGATCCCCAGCGCCCCGGCCCGATGAGAATATACGAACGGCCTTCTTTCTCAAACCAGTCGTTTAATTTACTGATCTCCTGCGCCATTTGTTTGGTTTTCATTTTGTCGAACTTATCCGGATCGACATAAACCACATCGTAAATGTCTTTTATTTTACCATTGCCCATTCCGTGCTCGGCATACATAAAAACTTTGTCTTCATCCACCATTTCAATATCCACTTCCACCTGTTCCTCGATGCGGATTAGCGGTTTAATCTGCAATAGATAAAGCGTTGGCTTACCGTTTTCTGCCGGCTCCAGATCCAGGGCATATTCAATCTCCACCGGCGATCCCATGGCTTCCTTAAACAGTTTTAGCAGTAGCTGCAGCACATCGGCAAGCGGCAAATGATTGTACTTTAATATATTGGCAAAATCAATCACTTTTGGCCCGGGCCCCTGAATTCCCGGTATCAGATCGTCATTTTCAATCAGATACGTTGATGCCGAATGCTCCAGCGTTCCGTCTTTTTCGGCTTCTTTTATGCGGTATTTTTTTATGGCTGCATCTTCGCCGTCGCTTGCCAAATCAAAGTCAGGATTTGAAAGATCGATGGCATAAAACTGTTTCTGCGTATCGCGCAACTGATCTTTTAACGACGAAGCATTCAGGTTTGGATATTTCGGACAAAAACGGAATGAATTTTCGCCACCAACAACATACATTCCAAGCCCAACGGCCGCTACCGAAAAACCATCTTCGGGCTCCATGTAGGCAATGGGGTAATAATTGTACGACTGCGCCACCCCGGAAAGTGTGGGGTAATATTTATCGTTGTACTCGTGGCCAATTACTTCCTGAATGACCACCGCCATTTTTTCCTCTTCAATTTTGTAGTTTACTGCATCGAAATACGCCTGTGCCGATTCGGTAAAAATACTCGAGTAAACCAGTTTAATGGCCGTTTCCAGGTGTTGGTAACGCACCATCAGGTCGGGATGATTATTCGGAATGAGGTAGGTGGCGTAAACACCCGAAAAAGGTTGCAGCAACGAATCTTCGAACAATCCCGACGAGCGCACTGCCAGTGGCCTTTTTATCTTTTTAAGGTATTCCATCAGCCTTTTCCTGATCTTATCATCGAACTCCGATTCGAGGAAATGTTTCCGTATAGCACTGTAATCGTTGAAGGAATAAATATCGTCGTAAAGGTTATTGGTTTCAATAAACTTATCAAACTCCAGCGCACCAATTATCGATGTTGAAGGAATACGAATGTTCATTTCAGAGATGAGTTTCGAAAAGTCGATGTTCTCGATAAAATTGCAGATAAAAGCAATACCTCTCCCCTTGCCTCCCAGCGAACCTTTTGCCATACGCACAATAAACCGGCTCGACGACACAAACTCCGAGTCGAAATTTACAATGGTACCACGCAAACGTTCAAAGCGAACCTTTCTGAAACTATCGAGGCAAAATTTTCTCAGCTCTTCGGGCGAATCAAAATCGGAAAGCTGAATCGGCATCAGCAACTCGGCCAGATTAATTTCGCCACGCGCCATTAGCCAGGTGGAAAAAGAGTTTCTGCTTCCGTGATATTGCAACGATTCTTCGGGAATATCTCTGAATTTCTCCTGGAACTCCACCAGGTTTTTTGCCTGTGCAATGGGTAAACCATCCATACCTTTAAAAACAAAGTTTCCGAATCCCAGGCGCCGATACAGGAAATTAAAAATATCCATCGACAAACTCTCCGAGTTTTTATTGATAAAATCAGCACCCACCTCTTTTGCGCGTTGTGCATTGGAAATATCGTGCGATTGCAGTAATAAGGGAATAGGAAATTTTCGCGTAGATTGGGTAAACTTCAGCAGATCAATACCGGCATCTTCGTCTTCTACGCCATTTTTTTCAAATTTTACATCCGAAATTACACACAGCATGTAACGCCGATAGCTGTTTATAAATTTCACGGCCTCCTCGTAGTTGTCAACCAATATTACTTTTGGCCGCGCCCGCATACGTAATATTTTATGCAGCTCGTCTGTGGCATCTTCGTTCACCAACACCTGTGTCTGCGTCATTACCGTGGTGAAAAGCATCGGCAGGTACCGCGAGTAGTATTGAATGCTGTCCTCAACCAGCAAGATTACTCGCACACTACCATTTTGAGTATCGCGGGCTACGTTGCTCTTGTCCTCGATGTATTTGATCATGGCCATAAAAACATTTGAGTTCCCGTTCCACACAAAAATGCGGTCGATAAAATCAAGTTTTCGGCGCTCGGTCTGGAAGAAACGCAGATCGGCATTATTATTCACCAACAACAGCAAAGGCACTTTTGGTCGTATATCCCGGATAGCGCGGGCTGTTTCAACCGGCGTATTCTTGTCCATACCGGCCATCACAATGATCAAATCGAAATCGCGATGTTGCAAAATCAGCAAAGCCTCTTCTTTTGTGTGCACACTGGTAAAACGTGGTGCTGCGTAGAGGTTTAACTGCAGGTATTCGCCAAATATTTTATCGCTAAACTGGCCCTCGCGCACAATGGAATACGAGTCGTAAAGTGTGGCCACCAGCAGCACTTCTTTTACTTTGGTGGGCATTAATTCCTGGAAAATATCGCGGTCGTTTTTGCGCTTTTTGTAAATGGTAGTTAGAGATGTATTGTCGATGTCCATTGCTATTGTTTTCTTTCAGTCTCGTCAAAAATGTTTTACTAACTCCGTCCTTTAGGGCGGAAGTTTTGATGCTGTGTGACAAGCCCACATTTATGAAGAATTTTATAACTTCCAAAGTACAAAATTCTTCATAAATCCTTTAGGTTCTGTCTTCGTTATTCCCCGCCCTAAAGGACAGGCTTAAACAATCTTCAACGAATTACTGGTTTATATATATTTAGCTTTTGAAGTTAGGGAATTTTTGGTGTTTGAAGAATGACAGGCATAAAAAAATCCCGATCTGTCGAGTGACAAACCGGGATATAATATTTTTTAGTCCGCTGTAATGATGTCATCTTTTTGAAAGATGATATCCTTTGACTTTTAATGTTTAGTCTAATTTATGAATCACCAAACCTGAGCGCAATTTTGGTTCGAACCAGGTTGTTTTTGGTGGCATAATATTTCCACTGTCGGCAATGTTAATCAGTTGCTGCATGGAAACCGGGTACAGTGCAAAGGCTGCTTTCATTTCGCCGGAATCAACACGGCGTTTCAGCTCAGCCAAACCACGAATACCTCCAACAAAATCGATACGTTTTGACGTACGTAGATCTTTAATATCAAGGATCGGATCAAGCACCTGATTAGAAAGAATAGTTACATCCAGAATTCCAATTGGGTCGTTATCGTCGTAAGTTCCTTCTTTGGCCGTTAATTTGTACCAGCTTCCGGCCATGTACAAACTAAACTCGTGTAATGCTGATGGTTTAAAAATCTCAGTTCCCATGTTCTCTACATCGAAACCTTTCGAAAGCTCAGCAAGGAAATCAATTTCCGACAAACCATTCAAATCGGTTACTACACGGTTGTAATCGATAATCTGCAATTGGTTATCCGGGAAATGTACAGCCATAAAATAGTTGTACTCTTCATCGCCTGTATGATTTGGATTCTGCGATGTTTTTTCGGCACCAATTCGCGCAGCGGCAGCAGTTCTGTGGTGACCGTCGGCAACATAAGTAAACGGAACCTTCTCTTCAAAAAGTTGCTCCAGCTTGGCATTTGTTCCGGCATCATCGATGGTCCAGAAATGGTGACCAAATCCGTCTTCGGCAGTAAAGTCGTAATCGGCAGCTTTGCTTTTTACAATGTTCTCAACAATGGCGTCGATTTCAGCCACGGCTTTATAAGCAAAAAATACCGGTTCGATGTTGGCATTCAAATAGCGCGTTAAAACCATGCGGTCTTCCTCTTTTTCCGGACGGGTAAGTTCGTGCTTTTTAATAATGCCGTTTTCATAATCGGCACAAGCTGCGGCACCTACAATTCCATACTGGGTAACACCATTCATGGTTTGTGCATAAATATAATATTTGGCCTCAGCATCGCTTTGCAGCCAACCTTTTTCCTGAAAAGCTTTAAAATTTTCAACGGCTTTATTATACACCGTTTCAGAGTGAATATCTTCCACTCCCGGGCATTCAATTTCGGCTTTTGTAATACGAAGTAACGACTTCTCTTTTCCTTCAGCCATTCCAGCTGCTTCTTCCGAATTCATCACGTCGTAAGGAAGACATGCCAGTTCTTCAACAATTTCTTTTTGAGGACGAAGTCCTTTGAATGGTTTTATTATCGCCATGTTAATTTCTACAGTTAATGTGTTAATGAGTAATTGAGTAAATGCGTAAGCTGCACCTTGTTACCCTAACACAGATTTTGAGACAAAAGTAGTTATTTATTCAGTTTCCTATTTAAAAATTTCTTGTATCCGGCCGCTAATTTCGATAATTCGGTAAGGTAAGTTCTTGACTCCATATATTTCTGTTCATCAATGTAATTTCTTCTGAAGGCTATTGTTGAACAAGCTAAACATTCGCGAATTGAACCACGCACAATACGCAAATATCTTAAAGACAATGGAATACTCTCACCATATCCTTCCGCAATATTTAGTGAAATTGAAGTAGCTGCTCGGTTGAATTGGCTTCCCAATTCAAACCTTTCTTCTTTGGGAAACCGGATTATTAAATCGTAAACAAAATCAGTGAAATCGAGTGATTTTTTGTACAACTCCAACGATTCGAAATCGAAGAAACTGGAATGAGGATAATTTTTCATAATGATTGAATTTTAGAATGATCATAAAAGTTACAAAATACAAAGCACTTTTACCAACCAACTTCTTCTCCTCAATCACTCATTCACCAAATTACTCACTCACTATTTTTCCTTATTCACCTGATGCGTATTATCTCCGTTTTCAAAGAAATCGACAATTTGCTGTGCCGCTGCCAGGCCGGCATTTAAGTTAGCTTCGGCAGTTTGTGCACCCGCTTTTTTGGGCGTAAAAAAATATCTTCCCGGGAATTTCTCTTCAAACTCAGCTTCACAATCAGGCGTAAGATCCGACATGTATTTTATGCCCGGTTTCTCTTCCATACATTTCACCAGGTCTGGCTCGTTGATGACTTCTTTTCTGGCGGTGTTCACCAAAATACTGCCATCTTTTAAATGCGCAAGCACTTCGGCACTTACTGACTTAATATGCTCGCCACGTGCCGGAACATGAATAGAAACGATGTCGCTTTTTTCGTACAGATCTTCCAACGATTTGGCAACTTTCAACCCGATTGCAGCGGCGGCGCCTTTACTGTAACGCGTGTAAACAATAACTTTCATTCCCATGGCGCGTGCAATGCGGAAAACATTTCGGGCAACGTAACCAAAACCGTGCAACCCGAGTGTGCGGCCACGCATTTCGCCACCTGGCTTTCCCGAGAATTGTTCGCGTAATCCCATAATGGCCAATCCAATGGCTAATTCGGCAACGGCATTTGCGTTTTGTCCGGGAGTGTTCATTACCACAATGTCGTTGGCTGTAGCAGCATCAAGATCAACATTGTCGTAACCGGCACCTGCGCGTACTACAATTTTTAGTTTTTTACCGGCGGATAATACTTCCTCATCAAACTTATCGCTGCGGATTATTGCTGCGTCAGCATCAGCAACAGCTTCCAATAGTTCTTGTTTTTCGGTGTACCTCTCGAGCAACTGAAGCTCGTAACCGGCTTTGTCAAAAATTTTCCTGATTTTTTTTACAGCAACCGGGGCAAACGGCTTTTCTGTAGCTATTAAGATTTTTCTCATCACTCATAAAATTTAGGTTCACCCACGGCAACTTGAAAACAGCGGGTGAAAAAAATGCAGGACTCCCGCCCTGCATTTCATTTGATTATTGTTTGTTTACTTCATTTTTTCAAACTCTTGCATGGCATCCACCAAAGCCTGAATACTTTCAACAGGCATTGCATTGTAAATTGAAGCCCTGAAACCACCAACTGAGCGGTGTCCTTTTATTCCCAACATACCTTTTGCAGTTGCGAATTCCAGAAACTCTTTCTCAAATTCAGCATACTCCGGAGTCATTATAAAAGTTACGTTCATTAACGAACGATCTTCTTTTGCCAAAACCGTACACTGGAACATTTTATTACGATCGATTTCATCGTAAAGAACTTTTGCCTTTTCGATGTTCTTTTGCTCCATTGCTTCTACACCCCCGTTTTCTTTTAACCAGATTAAGGTTTGCAAACAAGCAAAAACAGGAAGTGTTGATGGTGTATTAAACATCGATTCTGCTTTAATATGCGTAGTATAATCCAACATTGTTGGAATCGGGCGCTCAACTTTTCCAAGGGCTGCATCTTTTACAATTACCAAAGTAGCTCCTGATGGTCCAAGGTTTTTCTGTGCACCTGCATAGATCAAATCGTATTTCGACACATCGATCGGGCGGCTGAAAATATCTGAAGACATATCTGCTACCAAAGGCACATCAACTTCCGGTGTAGGAATTTGTGTTCCGTAAATGGTATTATTTGATGTATAGTGAAAATAACTAGCATCCGATGGTACTTCGTAACCTTTTGGAATGTAGTTATAAATGGTGTCGGCCGATGAAGCAACTTCAACAACTTCGCCAAAGAATTTTGCTTCTTTAATGGCTTTTTTCGACCATGCACCTGTATTTAAATAGGCTGCTTTTTTATCCATTAAGTTGTATGGAGCCATTAAAAATTGTGTGCTGGCACCACCTTGCAAGAAAAGAACCGAATATCCTTCCGGCACTTTAAGTAATTCTTTTACCAAAGCAACTGCCTCGTCCATAACGGCAACAAACTCTTTACTACGGTGCGAAACTTCCATTACAGAAAGTCCGGTTCCGGCAAAGTTCATCGCAGCTTCAGCAGTTTTTTCCTTTGTAAATTCGGGCAGAATTGAAGGTCCTGCGTAAAAATTGTGCTTCTTCATATAATACATCAATTAAGGTGAGTAATTAAATTTTTTACCTTTTAAACACCACTATAAAGTTCTTGAATAGTGACTGTTTAGCCGATGAGAAAAATCAAGTTTATTTTATTTTTATGAGTTTTAAAACACTGATTAACAACACAAAAACAGATGACGAATATCATTCCTACTGTCTCCCTGATGTTAACGTTGTCGGTATCAATCTGTTATTTCATACAAAAATATCTTATTCCAAGCAACAAAACCATGTTTTGCCCAATAAATGATTTTTTCGGTGTAATATTTAAAAAGAATTTAAATAGAACGCGAATTAAAGATATAGAATGATGAATATCGATTAACGATTGTTGATTGTTGATTTAACAGAAATGATTACCCATTTTATACAAGAGCGGATCAGGCATTGTAAATATCAATATGGGTGTAAAATGAATTTAGGGATTCAGAATTTTTGTAGAAAAAAAGCCGTCTGCGATACACAGACGGCTAAGTTCAGTTTAATTTGTTTTATTGGTTAAATAAAAGGCAATTTTACAATTTCTGCAGGAATTACTTTATTACGGATTTTCACAAAAATACCGGTACCAAAAGCCGAGTATTCTTTTGCAACATATCCCATTCCAATTCCTTTATTTAAAACCGGCGACATGGTTCCAGAAGTTACCTCGCCAATTGTTTCGCCATCTGAATTTACCAGTTCGTATCCATGGCGCGGAATTCCTCTTCCGGTAAGCACAAAACCACGTAACCTGCGGGTAACACCTTCGTTTTTCTGCATGGTTAAAAATTCGCGATCGATAAATTTACGACCGTTGTTGAATTTGGTAATCCATCCCAATCCGGCTTCCAATGGCGAAGTTGTATCGTCGATATCGTTTCCGTAAAGGCAATATCCCATTTCCAAACGAAGTGTATCGCGCGCTGCCAAACCAACTGGTTTGATACCAGCTTCGGCACCAGCCTCAAAAATGGCTTCCCAGATTTGTTCGGCCACATCGTTTCTGAAATATAACTCGAAACCACCGGCTCCGGTGTAACCTGTTGCCGAAATAATCACCTCATCAACACCGGCAAATTTATCGGTAACGAAGGTGTAGAATTTTATTTCTGAAAGATTTACATCGGTTAATTTTTGGAGTACCTCGGTTGCCTTGGGCCCCTGAATAGCCAACTGGCTGATTTCATCCGAAGCATTCTCCAAGTCTGCGCCAATTTCTTCATTCTGTTGCACCACCCAGTTCCAGTCTTTTTCAATATTGGCAGCGTTAACTACCAGCATATATTTTTCCGGCTCGTAGTAATACACCAACAAGTCGTCAACAATTCCGCCTTTACCGTTCGGGAAACAGCTGTACTGTGCTTGCCCTTGTGTAAGAATCCGTGGATCGTTTGATGTAATTTTGGCTACCAGATCCAATGCTTTTGGGCCTTTTACCCAAAATTCGCCCATGTGCGATACGTCAAAAACACCAACGCCTTCACGTACGGTCATGTGTTCATCTTTAATGCCACTATATTCAATGGGCATTTCGTACCCGGCGAATTCCACCATTTTGGCGCCCAGTGTTTTGTGTATCGAATTAAATGCAGTTGTTTTCATCTTAATTTTTCAGTTATTAACGGATTCATCCTGTTTCGCAAACCGTTATTCTTCGAAGTATGATATCGTAGAGCAAAACTATGTATTCAAAAACGGTACAAATATGAATTTTATCAGCAACAGCACAAAAAGCTTTCCCGATTATTTTACTAAATTGCTGGCCGCAATCATAAAAAAATGGACAACACATTTCAACACATCGATCCATCTCAGATCGAATCACTTGCAGGTGGCGACACAGAGTTTATCAAAGAGATGGCTGAAATTTTTCTGGAACAAATTAATGAGTTCGTGACGAACATGAGTTCATACCTACAAGAAAAAGACTGGGAAAAACTGGCACGCGAGGCACACACGGCAAAATCTTCGGCAATGACATTTGGAATGGAAGGTACGGGAACTTTGCTAAAAAATATCCAATTGGAATGCGAGGCCGGTAAGCTGAATGATGTTCCGAAAATGGTTGAGGATGCAATCAGTCAACTAAAGGCTGCCACTCCTGAAGTGAAAAAATTAAAGTAAAAAGAAAACGGCTCCCTAATGAGAGCCGTCTTTAATATATAGTACGGTATTTTAATTGTTGAAAATCAAGGAATCATTCTCATAATCGATTATAATCGGTTTCGACTTATCGACTTTACCCGAAAGTATCCGTTTCGATAATTCATTCAGTACATACTTTTGAAGTACTCGTTTTACCGGACGAGCTCCAAAATGCGGATCGTAACCAACTCCCGACAACCACTCGTTTGCTTTTTCGCTTAATTCAATTTTCAGATCGCTTGAAGACAATCGTTTTACGATTTGTTCAAACTGCACGCGCACGATCTTTTTTATGTCTTCTTTCGATAGCGGTGTAAATACAATAGTTTCATCAATACGGTTTAAAAACTCGGGACGGATGGTTTTTCGCAACATTTCCAGCAACTGGTTACGCGTTTTCTCCAACACCTGAAATTCATTCGAGTCATTCATGGTTTCGTAATTCTCCTGAATAATATGCGATCCCAGGTTCGATGTCATGATAATAATGGTATTCTTAAAGTTTACGGTGCGGCCTTTATTATCGGTTAAACGCCCATCATCTAACACCTGCAGCAACACATTATATACGTCAGGGTGTGCTTTCTCAATCTCATCAAAAAGCACTACCGAATAGGGTTTGTGTCGCACGGCCTCTGTTAGCTGGCCACCTTCGTCGTAACCGACATATCCCGGAGGTGAACCGATCAAACGGGTTACCGAGAATTTCTCCTGGTATTCCGACATGTCGATACGCGTAATCATGTTTTCGTCGTTAAACAGGTATTCTGCCAGAGCTTTTGCCAGCTCGGTTTTTCCAACACCGGTTGTTCCCAAAAAGATGAACGATCCGATTGGACGTTTTTCGTCCTGCAAACCGGCACGACTGCGGCGCACTGCATCTGAGATGGCGACAATCGCTTCATCCTGACCGATTACACGGTTATGCAACTCGTCTTCCATGTGCAGAAGCTTTTCCCGCTCGCTTTGCAACATTTTCGAAACCGGAATACCGGTCCAGCGTGCCACAACTTCGGCAATATCTTCCGTGTCAACCTCTTCTTTAATCAGGTTTTCACCTTTTTTCATTTCCTCTAACTCGGCCTGCAGCTTTTCAATCCCGGCCTCCACCTCTTTTACTTTACCGTAGCGCAACTCGGCCACCCGACCATAATCCCCCTCTCGCTCGGCTTGTTCAGCTTCAAACTTGTACGTTTCAATCTCTTCTTTCTTTTTCTGAATGGCTTCAATCACCGATTTTTCGGATTGCCATTTTGCACGAAGCTGTGATTGTTCCTCTTTCAGGTTCGAAATCTCTTCATTGAGCGAATTCAGTTTTCTTGTATCGTTCTCGCGTTTTATCGCCTCTCGTTCAATCTCCAGCTGTTTTACCCGGCGCTGAATTTCATCAAGTTCCTCAGGAACCGAATCAATTTCCAGACGCAGTTTTGCAGCCGCCTCATCCATTAAATCGATGGCTTTATCGGGTAAAAACCGATCAGAAATATAGCGCTGCGACAACTCAACCGAAGCAATAATCGCATCATCTTTTATCTGAACTTTATGGTGATTCTCGTATTTCTCCTTAATACCGCGCAAAATAGAAATGGCACTCAAAGTATCCGGCTCATCAACATGTACAATTTGGAAACGGCGCTCCAGCGCTTTGTCTTTTTCGAAATATTTTTGATACTCGGCCAGCGTTGTTGCACCAACAGCACGCAATTCGCCACGTGCCAGTGCAGGTTTCAAAATGTTGGCGGCATCCATCGCTCCTTCGCCTTTTCCTGCACCAACAAGCGTGTGAATTTCGTCGATAAACAAAATCACCTCATCGTTCGACTGCACAACTTCATTTACCACAGCTTTTAAACGCTCCTCAAACTCGCCTTTGTATTTTGCCCCGGCAACCAAAGCTCCCATATCCAATGAAAAAACCTGTTTCGATTTCAGGTTTTCCGGAACATCACCGCGCACAATACGGTGCGCTAGTCCTTCGGCAATTGCAGTTTTTCCGGTTCCCGGTTCACCCAGCAATATCGGGTTGTTTTTTGTACGGCGCGAAAGAATTTGCAAAATCCGGCGGATTTCATCATCACGGCCAATAACCGGATCAAGCTTACCCGAGCGGGCCCGTTCATTCAGGTTTATAGCAAAACGATTTAAGGAGTTGAATTTATCTTCTGCCGTTTGGCTGTCAACTTTCGATCCTTTTCGTAATTCTTCAACGGCCAGTTTCAGCTCTTTTTTTGCAATACCATTGTCCTTCATCAAACGGCTGGTATTATCTTTTACTTCGAGCAAAGCTAATAAAATGTGCTCGACCGAAACATACTGATCGTCCATTTCCTGTGCCAATCCAAGTGCTTTTTGCAAAGCTTGATTCGCACCGGAAGAAAGATACTGCTCAGCTCCGGAAACTTTTGGATACGACTGAATAATCTGATCAAGTGCCTGTGTGAAAATAGGGACGTTAACATCTAGCTTTTTAAGCAAAAACCCGGTAACATTCTCGGCTGAATGAAGTACTCCGCGAAGAATATGACCGGTTTCAATTGCCTGTTGGTTGTTTCCCTGAGCAATTTGAAAAGCCTGTTGAATGGCTTCCTGCGATTTTATGGTAAAATTATTAAAATTCATGGCCTTAACTATTAAAATTCGAGAATACACTAAACAACATTCAAGCCATAACCAACTGACGGACAGAATGTCACAACAACACGAAAATATACAAAAACAATTTCAGGAAAGTGAAAATTTGTATGAAAAAGTGGCAGTTTTGGGCATAAAAAAACAGAGACAATCAATATTATCTCTGTTTCCTAACCTAACCAAATTTATTTCTATGAAAAAAACACTTAAACTATTCAAATCTATGCTACAAAAATACGGCACATTTTAGTTAACGCGTATCAACGGAAGTTAAAGAATGTTATAAGCGCTTGATTTTACATTTTTCAGTAAAAGAAATTGCAATAACGAGAATGTACTTTATTTAAATCAGGACATAAAAAAACAGAGACGTTTTAAACTCATCTCTGTTTTCTAACCTAACCAAATCTATTCTCTATGAAAAAACACTTAAACTATTCAAATTCTATGCTACAAAAATACGTCACATTTTAGTTAACTCGTACAAACGGAAGTTAAAGAATGTTATAAGTAAAAAATAGCACGAGCAAAGAGTAGAGTTTTATCCGGTACAGTTGATTACTCATCGCAAAAATGGGCATAAAAAAACAGAGACGTTTTAAACTCATCTCTGTTTCCTAACCTAACCAAATCTATTCTCTATGAAAAAACACTTAAACTATTCAAATTCTATGCTACAAAAATACGGCGCATTTTAGTTAACGCGTATCAACGGAAGTTAAAGAATGTTAACACTTCGTTTTCAAGAAATAAACTTGCTGTTTTACGGTGTAAACAAAACGGGTTTTCATACGTTCGGAAAACAAACGTAGAAACAGAACAGAAAAAAACATTCGCGCTAAAAACAGTATTTATTCAAACAATATGCTATTAAAGCAAATCAGACATATACAAATAGCACAATGTCTAAATACATTACGATACATGCCTCTAAAACAGGCTTTAAAGCAGTTTAAAAACTTTCTAAAGTGGAAAAATAAAGTTACTTTAGCATTCCATTTCAATAATGAATCTAATTCTATTTTATTATAACTAAAATTTCAATTTTATGACAAAGCATGTATATACTTTCGGAGCCGGACAGGCAGAAGGTAAAGCAGACATGAAAAACCTTCTAGGAGGTAAAGGTGCCAACCTTGCAGAGATGAACCTTATTGGAGTACCTGTACCTCCCGGATTTACAATTACAACAGAAGTTTGTACCATGTACAATGAAAAAGGTCAGCAAGCAACGTTCGACCTGATAAAGCCAGAAGTTGAGGCCGCAGTGGCGCTGGTTGAGAAATTAACCGGAACAGAATTTGGCAGCAAAGAAAACCCATGTTTAATGTCGGTAAGATCGGGGGCACGTGCATCGATGCCCGGAATGATGGACACCGTTTTGAATCTGGGAATGAACGACGCTGCTGTTGCAGGAATTGCAAAAAAATCGGGCAACGAACGTTTTGCGTGGGACTCATACCGTCGTTTTGTACAGATGTATGGCGATGTAGTTATGGATATGAAACCTGCGAGCAAGGAAGAGCATGACCCGTTTGAAGAAATCATCGATCAACTAAAAGAAGAAAAGGGTATTGCATTAGATACTCAATTCACTACTGAAGACTTGCAGGAGCTGGTTAACCGCTTTAAAGCTGCTGTTAAAAAAGTTACCGGTAAAGATTTCCCAACTGATCCGTGGGAACAACTTTGGGGAGCTGTTGCTGCAGTATTTGGTAGCTGGAATAATCCAAGAGCTATTTATTACCGCCGAATGGAGCAAATTCCTGACGAGTGGGGAACTGCCGTAAACGTTCAGGCAATGGTATTTGGTAACATGGGCGAAAGTTCAGCAACTGGAGTTGCATTTACCCGTGATGCCGCAACAGGAGAAGATGTATTTAATGGCGAGTACCTTATTAATGCCCAGGGCGAGGATGTAGTTGCCGGTATTCGCACACCACAGGAAATAACCAAAGCAGGTTCGTTAAAATGGGCCGCTCTTCAGGGTATTTCAGAAGAGGAACGTGCTTCGAAATATCCTTCGCTGGAAGAAACAATGCCCGACTTATATGTTCAGCTTAATGAAACCCAGCAAAAACTTGAGGACCACTACAGCGATATGCAGGATCTTGAATTTACCATTCAGGAAGGAAAACTGTGGTTACTGCAAACCCGTAACGGAAAACGTACCGGTGCGGCAATGGTAAATATTGCTGTTGACATGCTGGAAGAAGGTCGTATCGACGAAAAAACTGCGCTTCAGAGAGTTGACGCTGCGAAACTGGATGAATTGCTTCACCCTGTTTTTGATACAGACGCAATGAAAGCTGCCAACGTATTGGCAAAAGGTTTGCCAGCATCGCCAGGTGCTGCAACCGGACAAGTTGTATTCTTTGCTGATGAAGCCACAAAATATCCTGAAGCCGTTTTGGTTCGTGTTGAAACATCGCCTGAAGATTTGGAAGGGATGAACATTGCCAAAGGTATTTTAACTGCCCGCGGAGGTATGACATCGCACGCAGCGGTTGTTGCCCGGGGAATGGGAAAATGTTGTGTTTCAGGTGCAGGTGCTGTAAAAATTAATTACAAAACCCGCATTATGACCATCGACGGAAAAGAGTTCAGGGAAGGAGACTGGATTTCGTTGAACGGATCAACAGGTGAAGTTTACGATGGAAAAGTGGCTACAATGGATCCTGAATTGAGCGGTAACTTCGCAAAAATTATGGATCTGGCCGACAAATTCACTCGTATGACCGTTCGTACCAATGCCGATTCACCGGCCGATGCACAAGTTGCACGCGACTTTGGTGCCCAGGGAATTGGTCTTTGCCGTACAGAACACATGTTCTTTGAAGGCGAAAGAATTAAAGCCATGCGCGAAATGATTTTGGCTAAAACTGAGGTTGAACGCCGTAAAGCATTAGATAAATTACTACCCTACCAGCGCGAAGATTTCGAGGGAATTTTGGAAGCAATGGCCGGATACGGAGTAACTATTCGCTTGCTTGATCCGCCATTACACGAATTCGTTCCTCATGAAGAAGCCAACCAAAAAGAGATGGCCGACGAAATGGGCATTTCTGTAGAAGAAGTAAAAGCGCTGGTTGAAGATCTTCACGAATTCAACCCAATGTTGGGTCACCGTGGATGTCGTTTGGGAAATACTTATCCTGAAATAACAGAAATGCAGGCACGTGCGATTATTGAAGCTGCAGTTAATCTGACACAAAAAGGTGTTGATGCTCGTCCAGAAATTATGGTTCCGCTAATTGGTACCGTAAAAGAATTAAAACTTCAGGCCGATATAATTCATGCCACTGCAGCAAAAGTGTTTGAAGAAAAAGGAGCCAAGTGCGATTATATGGTTGGAACAATGATCGAAATTCCGCGCGCTGCTATTACTGCCGACAAAGTTGCAGAAGTTGCTGAATTCTTCTCGTTCGGGACTAATGACCTTACGCAGATGACTTTTGGTTATTCACGCGACGATGCCGGTAAATTCCTACCTATTTACATTGAAAAAGGTATCTTGAAAAACGATCCATTCCAGGTACTTGACCAGGAAGGTGTTGGACAAGTTGTTAAAATGGGTGTTGACAGAGGCCGCAGTACAAAACCGAAATTGAAAATAGGTATTTGTGGTGAGCATGGCGGCGAACCTTCATCTGTAATGTTCTGCGACAGCGTTGGAATGGACTACGTAAGTTGTTCTCCATACCGTGTTCCAATTGCACGTGTAGCTGCTGCACAAGCAAATTTAAAGTAAGAACTAATTTCTAAGATTATAAAAGAGCTGCTCTTTGGAGTGGCTCTTTTTTTTATGCATAAATTCCAAAACCAAGTAAAATTACCTGGCTAAAATCGAGTAATTCTACGCTATTATTTTTGGTTTTTCTTTCCGAACTTTGTCTAAACAATAAAAGGATCCGTCAATGGAAATAAAGCGTAAAATAAATTCACATTCGTTAGACACATTCACATCACAAACGCTGAACTGTATTTCCTCCCCTCTATTTAGTTATTTTTTATCCTATAACTTTCAACACATTTCACTTCAACATGCACTGTCCCATTTCCCTGAGTCACTGTGATAAAAAATAAAATGATGGAATCCAGAAAGGAGCACAAATTTTGTGCTCCTTTTATATTTTATAGAGATTGTTTTTTACGGCAAATATTACAAGACCTGCAATATTTTTTGTATTTGTTTTTTCGAGCAGGTTATACTTGTGACCTTCGATGGTACGTGAGCTTAGCCCCAATTTTTCACCAATTTCGGTGGCTGTTAGTTCTTCGCAAATTAACTTCAGCACCTGACTCTCGCGCTTTGTAAGTTTTAGCTGCAATCCTGAATCTTTCGTTGCATTTTTCTTTAATCCCTGCAAAACGGCCCCCGACAAACTACCCGAAAAGAAGAAATCGTTTTTCATTACTTTTTTTATGGCAAGTTCTAACTCATCAGGATCGGCATTTTTTAATAAATAACCGTTTACTCCTTCGCCTACCAGGTGAGCAACCAGTTGCGGCCCTTCCTCCATACTGAGTATTAAAATCCGAATATCAGGGTAGTCGTTTCGTAAATGCCCGGTTACCTCAACACCATCCATTTCGGGCATATTAATATCAAGCAATACCAGGTCTGGCTTTTTATCCAGTTTGTCAAGCAGCTCTAATAATTCTAATCCGTTACCGGCTTCATATATATTTTCAACAATATCAAAATCATCTAACAAACCAACCATACCTTTTCGGAAAAGCTTATGGTCGTCGGTAACTACTATATCTATTTTTTGCTCACTCATTAGCTTGCAATGCTATAATTGCACGGGTTCCTTTTCCCGGCAATGATTTCATCTTAAATTTGGCATTTGCCATTTCCGACCGGCTTTCAAGGTTTCGTAAACCAAGCCCCGTTTGCATTTTTTCTTCCAGTAAAAATCCTTTTCCATCGTCGCCAACAACAACTGAAACAAGCTGTTTTGAAAATCGAATATCTATTGAAATGTGCGATGCCTCGGCGTGTTTAATGGCATTATTAACCAGTTCCTGAACGATACGAAAAATGGCCAGTTCCTGTCTACTTTCAAAACGAAATTGCTCTCCCCTTTTCCAACACTCAATAGCCAACTGGTCCGATTTATTCACCCAGCTTGCCAACTCTTCAAGTGCAAAATACAATCCCAGCTTTTCCAGTGACGGAGGTAACAACGATCGTGAAATGCGGCGTACCTGTAGAATTACATCGTCGAGATAGGTTTTGGTTTCGGTGGCCAGCTCTTTTGCCTTACCAGCTTCTGCCTTTTTTTCAATCCTTCCCACAGTAAGTTTTACCACCGAAAGCATAGCACCAACCTCATCATGCAAATCTCGCGCTATACGTTTGCGTTCATTCTCCTGCGACTGGATGGTGTTTTCAATTATTTCTTCCTGCTGGTTTTGAACAACACGGTTTAGTTCCAGTTGCTTCTGCAATAATCGTTTCTGATAGGCAATAAAAAAGAAGAAGATTCCACCAGCCAACAACAGCATGCCGATGGTACCAATTAAATAGACCAATAATATTTCCGAAGTCCCAGCTCCCTCCACAATTCACATTTTATAGCATGCTAAATTAGTTAACAAAATTGAACTTTCTGTAAAATCAATATAATAATCAGATTATATGTTAGCCGGGAATTTGATTTATACCGGAAATTAGTCCAATCCAACCAGGTCGCAAATTATTCTGATTTGGAAAAACCTATAGCAACTAAGATATAAAACAAAGTATTTAACCCTACAAAATAGTAGTTTGTAATTTTTGCAAATTCTCTTGAATAATCGACAATAAGGTTAAACAACAGCGAATAAAACAGGTTGCCGGAATAATAGATGAGAACTGCAAGGTTTAAATAAACCAAGGGCTCCTTCCATAAATTGGGGATGTTGGCATCTATCATTACTTTATAAAAGAACAGAATTGAAAATCCAACCAAAAGTATTTTGCTTAAAGCCTGAGGAAAAGCCGCATACGTAAAAATTGATTGCAAGAACAGCGTATTGATTATACAATAGGCTACAAACAAAACGACCAAAGTGATTATCACGCGTTTTTGAAGGATATCCTTTAAAATATGAGAATAAAAGAAACCAAGAATTAGAAACTCAGCCAATAAGTACAAATGGGTTATCGGGAGCGTATTGGTTTCGCCATCATAAATAATTAACCCATAACGAATTACCACCCGCGAAACAATCTCATTAACAGTTCCATAAACAACAAAATAGAGGAACAATCGCAAACTTTTATCAAGGTGCTTATACCGATAAATACCAATAAAGAAGGGTATCAGAATTGATACCCAGTTATACATTATAAAGTTCAAAACTAAACGCTTATGAATTATAAATACTTCGTTCATCGCAAAATGGAGGACAAACCCCCGTGCTATTGAATTCTTCCAGATCATCCGGATCATCAACATCTCCTGCCGATTTTAACAATTGATCGGTAACTGCGCTCACTATCGCATCCATTGTCTTTTTAATTCCGAATTCAATTTTTATACTACTGCGATTTTGAGTATTGAACAACTCATGCAATTCGAATTTAGTAAGCAAATATGCATTGGGATAAATGTATTGGCGGAAAGGTGCTCCTTCATGCTTTACGTCAATTTCGCCGGCCCGCCATTTACGGTATAAATGTATACTTGATATTACTGCTTCGGTATTGTTTGAATAGTCTTCATTTACTTCGCTAAGTTTGTATACCGGTGTTTCATAGTCGGCATAAACATCGCCACTACCCAAAAGGAAAGAGGATACAGCATAGCCGCAAAGTACATATTTATTACCATCTTTTTCAGGCTCCAATCCCAGGTAAACGCGTACCCGATTTTCATTCTCACCTATCAACGATTTATAGGTATCTTTTTGCAGAATAATTGGTGACAATTTTAGATTGAAGGTTTTTTCGGCTTCTTCGTCGAAGTTATTTCTCCAGTTTTTTGCTTTTTCCGCTGGAAGTTGATCTCGTTTCAATTTTTTTTCCATGTTTATTGTATTTGGAGTATTAAAAATAGACAAAATGTTTGACATAAAAACAGGTTTCATAACATATAAAACACAGGCAGCTCAATAACTAATTATAAGTACCGAAAACTGCCCGCCAAAATTAAGCTGACGGGCAGTGCTGTTAGAAACAGTATAAAATCTAAGGTCTAGCCTGCTTCTTAATGCTAACTCTAATCTTTGTTAATAGGGCTCGTAATAGTAATCATCAACATAGCCCTGATTGTAGTAATCGTCGTTATACGCGTAGTATCTGTCGGGATAGTGTACCAGGCTAAAACCCAATGCCGACGATTCGAAGAATAAATTTCCAACCCTAAAATACAGGTAGCCGTTTATATGAACTTGTTCGTAGCCGTAAGGTAAACGCTCGAATGAAAATCCAAATGGCAGATTAACCAGCACATAACCAATTCCCCGGTGATAACGGAAAAAGTGTCCGTCGTAACAATAGTAGCGATTATGATTGTGCACAAACACGGTTGGACGGTATACAAACTTGCGAATTACGTGTCCGTAATGATTATTGTAATAATAATACTTGTGGTAACGGTATGAATATGGATTGTACCCTCCGTAATAGTCGCGCCAGCTGCTGTGGTTCCAACGATAGTGCTCCCAACGACGATCCCAGTGATTGTTTTTATAGTAATTATAGTTTGAATAATCTCTTCTGTTGCGATGGTTGTAGTTCATTGCTTTAGGGCGGTTACGACTACTCCACTGCTGGCTATTTCCCCTGTAGTTTTTATTCGGAGTATACCTTTTATCACTCCTGTCAACATTGTGGTATCTGCGTGTATCGGAAACTGAAGTTCGGCCTCTTCCTCTTTCGTTTGCAACCTCCGTATTTGATCTCTTTGAATTTGTATAAACCCGCGATGGCTGTTTGCTCGCCTCTCTACCCCGGGCCTGACCGGTTCTTTGTGGTTGACTTTTCCGGTAAACATCAGCCGAAGGCCTTGTAGTACTTTTTTGCGATTTATAGCTGCTGCCAGGGTTACTTTTTCGTTGAATATCTCGATTCACCGAACGTGAATCATTATATTTATTGTTGCCTGAACGAACGTTTTCACTGTTTCGGCTGGTAGTTGTTCTACTTGATGAACGAACGCTTCTATCCGATTTTTTTGGAGTTGATTGACGATAAGTTTTTGAGGCACTTTTTGTTTTTACCTCACTCCTGCTACTCCTTTTCGGAGCTTCCCTTTTTTCTGTTCCTCGTTCTCCTCCCCTGCGCTGGGCCTGGGCCGGAACTGTTGTTGTAATTGTAATTGCCGCCAGAGTAATTATCGTGGCAAACAATTTAAATGTTGTTGCTTTCATGACAATAGATTTTAAAATTCAACAATTTGTTTGCTATGCTCTGTTGGCGCCAAAATAAAAATCGATATCTGCCTTTCTAAATGCAAAGCATGTGCCAAAAACTACACTGCCGCGAATGAAAAAACTTACAACTACTAGAGAACAGGCATTTATGCACTTTTTTTTCTAAGCAATTCTCTCTACTTTTGCGGCGATTTAATTAAAGTATGGCTCGGATATTAGCAATAGATTACGGAAAAAAACGAACAGGATTGGCAGTTACCGATCCGGGGCAGATTATTGCCACTCGTTTAACAACAGTTCCAACGCATACCATTTGGGATTTTTTGAAAGATTATTTCGAAAAAGAAGAGGTGGAAACAGTAGTTGTGGGATATCCCAAGCAAATGAACAACCAGGCGTCGGAGTCTGTTAGATTTATCAATCCGTTTTTGAAAAAGTTTCAGCTGAAATATCCGGAAATGAATCTGGAGATTTACGACGAACGTTTTACGTCGAAAATGGCCTTTCAAACCATGATTGACGGTGGACTAAAAAAACAAAAACGACAAGACAAGGCATTGATTGATTCCATAAGCGCAACCATTATTTTACAGAATTATTTAGAACAGAAACGCAACTCAATACGATAACGATTACTAGAATATAGATTTCCAACAAGTTAAAAGAGTTGCTATCGAGATAAAATATAAAGAAATGAAATACCCGGTAACAGTATACGGAGACCCTTTATTACGAAAGAAGGCCAAAACAATTGAAAAAGATCATCCAAAGCTTGATGAGATAATTGAAAATATGTGGGAAACCATGTACTACTCTGATGGCGTTGGTTTGGCAGCACCGCAGGTTGGTCTGTCGATTCGTTTGTTTGTAATCGATGCCTCATCGGGTGCCGACGAAGAACCGGAGTTAGAAGGTTTTAAAAAGGTTTTTATTAATCCCGAGATTATTGAAACCAAAGGCGATGAGTGGACAATGAACGAAGGTTGTTTGAGTTTGCCTGAAATAAGGGAAGATGTAAATCGCCCCGACGAGGTGACCATTAAATACTTCGACGAAAATTTTGAGGTACACACCGAAACCTACAAAGGATTCGCAGGCCGCGTTATCCAACACGAATATGACCATTTGGAGGGCATTTTATTTGTCGATTATTTATCGCCACTGCGCAAACGTTTATTAAAAAGTAAACTTATTGCCATTTCAAAAGGGAAAGTTCGCCCACACTACCGAATAAAAGTTCCTAAATAATGTAACCTTTTCCCAAAACCTTCGTTACAGGGCTAATCCTTCAAACCTAGGTTTTGGAAAATACATTTAAAAATATACCCTTCTTACGAATCACAGTCGCTTTTGCCACTGGTATTTTTCTCGCTTCAACATTTAAGATACCCAGCACACTGATAATTGGTGTGGCTATCGCCATTTGCGGATTTCTGATTCTCCTCCACAAACGCTATAACTTTTATCTTGCTCCGCTCTTTGGAGGAATAACTTTTATTCTACTCGTTTTATTCGGAGTCATCACGTACCAACAATACAACTATCTACCTCCTACCGAAACCAACGGCTTAATGGCAGCCACCGTGCTCGAAACGCCGCAGGAAAAAACCAATTCCTACAAAAGCCTGCTTCTTATCCATTCGGTAAAAACAGCAGATACAGTGATTGGTGCGCGAGAAAAAGTGCTGGTTTATTTTCAAAAAGATGAAAGCATCGAACAATTAAAGCCAGGCAGTCAGATTATTTTTGAGCAGTCGCCCGAAACAATTGAAAACCGTGGAAACCCTTACGAATTTGACTACAAAAAATACCTCGAAAAGAAACACATTTTCAGGCAAGTTTATCTACAAAACGGAAACTGGCATTTAACCGGATATAGCAACAATACTCCGCTTTTACGGGCCGAAACTATTCGCGACAAACTGCTGCAAATATATCGCGACCAGGAAATCGGGGCACAAGAAACTGAGATTCTTTCAGCGCTTACACTCGGCTACAAGCGCGAACTCGACCGCGAAACAAAACGAATATTCTCTTCGGCCGGAGCCATGCATGTACTGGCTGTAACCAGTATCTCATTACGATGGCATCTAACAAACACAATATAAACATGTTAAATTTTTCGAAATTTGCTGAAAAATTAGTGGGTCGTAATTATTGCGACACTTTTAGCGTAAAAAATATCCAATATTGGTTGTATTGAATGTTTGGGGGTAAAGGGTGACTGTTGAGTTGTGCTTTTCTGTTTAACAATGGTTAGAATCTGAATTATGTTTATATTTAAACCACTAAAAACCTGAAAATTGACAACCGTGCCTCTGATAACAATTCTTATAATACTAATCCTTCGTATTAGCTACTTTAGACTTATTGTTAGGTTATACACCCAGATTGGGATTATAACTCAACATGATAATAAAGATATAACCAAACTTGTTGGGATGCATATACATTACATGCAACCCTGAAAATTCAAATCAAAATATAAAAAATATGACTGAAGAAAATACAATCGAAAAACTTAAATATTTAGCTGAGAACATTCAATTAGCGAAACTCGGAAAACGAGGAAAAGAAGCCCATGTAAATTCATACATTGTTATTGATGAATATCATGAGTGGAGGACAGAATCAGAAGATTTATTTTCTCAATTCTTTGATGAATCAAACTCTCAATATTCAAAATTTATAAGCCTTCCAAGAACGGGAAATGGACATGTTTTGATGCATTATTTCAACCAACAATATCCAATATTTAAGCTCTTAATAAATAAAATCGAAAAAGGAGAAAAAATGAAAATTGAGAATCCAAAAGAATCCCATGAATCCAAAGAGGAAAAATCAATTTTTATTAGTCATGCGACTAAAGATAAAGATATTGTTGATGCGTTTGTAGATGTAATATTGCAAGGTGGTTTGAGTGTTCCAATTGATAAAATATTTTGTGTTTCGACTGATGGTACAAAAATAGAATCAGGAGCAGATTGGAGAGATTCGATAAACGAAAGTTTACTAAGTGCAAAAATCAATTTTTTGATAATAACACCAAATTATAAAGAAAGTGAAGTATGCATGAACGAGATGGGAGCTGCTTGGGTAACAAGTGCGACTGTTTTGCCTTTAATTGTTGACCCTATCAATTATAAAACTGTGGGGATTATTCAGGAACCTAAGCAAATTGAAAAACTATTAGATGAAAAAAGTTTGGACAGGATTAAAGATATTGTTCAGAAAAGTATGGAGATTCCAACAGAACTAATTAGAAGTGACAGGTGGACAGCAAAAAAGACGGAATTTCTGATAAGAGTCGAAAAACATATTTCTGCAAACTCATTTGATGTACCAATGGATAGAAACGCATTTGATGAACTTATTAAACAAAATACAGACTTAGAAAGTACCATTAAATATCTAATAGCAGAAAAAGCAGAATTAGAAGGTTTGATTAGCGAACTTAAGAGAGCTAAAGACAAGCAAGAAGTTGAAACAATAATTAAAAAGAGAACTCCATCTACTCAATTTCAGGAATTTTTGGAATTAACGTCAATAGTAAATAAACTACTTGCAAATAATTCAAGCATTATAAATGGAATAATATTCAAATCATATTCGGGGAAGGAAGTTACCATACAATGGGAAGGTAATAAAGAAGATATTGACGAGGCATTTGCAAATGATTTTATTGATGAAGATTTGGAGGTAAGATGGGATACAACCACTGAGATGATTAAAATAAAATCTGCTTTAGACAAGGTTGAAAAATTTCTTAGTAAAAGGTTGAAAAATGATTTTTTTCAATCCTACGAAGAAAACTTCGATGCTCCAATGAAATTGAATAACAAGAAATTTTGGGAAGAAGTATTTGAGATTTCCGTTAGTTTCAGTTAGTAAGATAAATTGAAAATTGAATAAAAACAAAGGGCAGCATGTAACAAAGAAGTAAGGTACATATTGCAGGGCGGGTTTCGGTGGTTTTATGAACTGCATCTCTTTGTTGCTATATTTCAAAATCTTTGAATTTATATGATGACATTATCCGAACAATTTGAACAAATCTCCACCAACGGAAAATACATTGGTGTCAGGGTATAATACAATTTCACCATCAACTTGTATCTGTTGGATGATGAATTTTATGAACTCTGGTATTTCAGACCAACAAACGTGATTGAAAGAATTGAAAAACTTGATAATGAAAAGAAACTGAATTTGTATATTAACTTCATGAATAAACCAGAAAAAGAATAATATGAGGCAGATATTAATCATCCTATTTTTATTACGGTTCACCTTAACTTCTTTCGCTCAAATACCCGAAGGTTATTATTCAACTGCAAATGATTTATCAGGAGAACAGCTTAAATCGGCACTCCACGAGATAATCAAAGACCACAAAGAATTTCCATATACATCAAGTTCAACGGATACATGGGACATACTAAAAGAAACCGATAAAGACACTGCAAACCCAGAGAATGTAATACTGTTTTATTCGGGTTGGTCTGTTAATGCTGCTCAAGAATACAACAATAATACTGGTTGGTCACGAGAACATATTTGGGCGAAATCTCATGGTGATTTTGGAACAACAATGGGAGCAGGAACTGATGTTCATCATTTACAACCAGCAGACATAACAGTTAATTCGGCACGGAATAATAAAGATTTTGATAATGGTGGTGAAATTTATGTCGATGGTGATGGTATAACTGAGTGTAGAACCGATAATGATTCATGGGAAGCCAGAGATAAGGTGAAAGGAGATATTGCTCGTATGCTCTTTTATATGGCTGTCAGGTATGAAGGTGAGGGTGATGAACCTGATTTGGAATTAGTCGATGAGGTAAATACATACGATTTAAATGAAACAGGTAAAGGTTATCACGGCAAACTTTCAACGTTATTGCAATGGCATCTACAAGACCCTGTGGATTCGTTTGAGATTAACAGGAATGATGTAGTTTATAGTTACCAAGAGAATAGGAATCCATTCATAGACCATCCTGAGTATGTTGATTTAATTTGGAATGGTTTAACTTCAACCGAATTAATTAATGAATCTGATATTACCATTTACCCAAATCCAGCGAAAGATTATGTGGTTATTAATTTGCCTGATAGGAATAATGCGAAGGGATTGGTGTATAATTTAAATGGCAAGTTAGTTGCGAATTTTGATTTTAATCTAAATTATAAATTTTCAACGACTGACATTAACTCAGGAATATACATTCTGCACATCGCCACAAAAGACCAAGTTTTTATGTCCAAATTGGTGATTTCGAAATGAAGTTTTTAATAGCTAAATTAATTGCACCTAAATTATATTAAAGTGAATACAGAAAAGATTTTTGATGAAAATGGTAAAGGATTTACACGAATGTTTTCAATGGATAAGGTTGAAAAAGTAAATCCTATTGAGTACTTTAAAAACTATGAAATTGAGAAAACTGCGATTCTGTTACGTGATTTATTAAATGCTAAGAATCCATTTCTTGCTTCCCTTTTAGGTAATGATTTTTTCATAAAACAGGCGAAAAAGGAATCAACAGTTTTTTTTGAAAAATTTGAACAAATTGAAATTCATGAAAATTTCATAAAGTTGTTAGAAACGACTCGGAAAAAAGACCAAATAAGATTATTAAAAGGATTATCCCTGAATCCTGACCAGCTAATGTCATTAATATTTAAATCCTATGAATCCTTTGGTTATTTGTATAGCAGATATTTGTTTGAAAATTTACCAAATGGATTAGAAGGGAAAAAACTCCCTAAACTTATTCAAAAACATGATGATGGGACTATTGAGAAAGTTGGTGAAACTGAATTAAAAGATGGTGAATTAAAAAACATTATTGAGCACAGAAAAATAATTGTTTCTAATTTCTTTGAAAAAGAGGATATCTGGCATTGTTTTTTTATTACATACAATAGCATAGGTGGAAAAGAAAACTATAAGAATGGACAGCCTCATTTTCATTACATTTCGAGTTCTTTTGAAATTTCAAAAGAAGAATTTATTGAAAGTATGAGGACAGGTAATTATAGGGCAACTTCAGTTCACGTTGATTTAATAAGTTATAGGTAACAATTAATGATTTAAGTAAACCAAAAACCAGAATGAAATATTTTCAAGTCCAATAATTAATGAACTAAAATTACGCTTACATATTTTCAAACCAACAAAAGCATGTTTGAGCTTTAAAATCTTTTTGAATTTAAATTACTTTTGGTAAGCTAAATATTACGATTACCACAAACTAATGAAATGAGTGAATTAAAAATTAATGAACAATCCATAAGAACAGAGTTAAAATCATACAAAGACAATGCTTATAGGTGTCTTTTCGAATATCTGTGGAATTCATTTGATGCTGGTGCAACACGAATTGATATTAATTTTGATTTACCCAAAGAAGGAATAGGGTATGTAAATAACGTTCGAATTATTGATAATGGTAATGGATGGGATTTTGATAATAATTTAAATACTGAAACATTTTTAGCTTCCACTAAAAGTCAAACAAGTTCTTCAGATAAAACCTTGCCAAAAGGCAAGTTTGGAAGAGGAAGATACGCTTTTATTTGGGTTGCTGAAAAAATTGAGATACTAAGTTATAATCAAAAAATTACATTAGAACATAGCACACAGATTGACAAAGAAACTATCGCCCAGCCAATCAGAGGCACGGAAATTCGTTTTTTAGGTATTTACACCAATCTTTCAGATAGCCTAATTAAATCAGAAGACTTAAAGGAGCAATTGTTATATGAATTTGGATGGTTTTTAACAGAAAATGAAAAATATAAAATTTTTATAAACGGTGTTGAGCTTGATATCACAGGGATGATAAAAGAGCAAAGAGTTATTGAAACTGATGAGTTTCCTGATAATATACGTCAACATTTAGATTGCAAGATTAGCGCCAAAATAATTGTATGGGAGAAAAAACCTTCAGAATATTCTAAGTTTTATTTTTTGGATGAAAACAATCTCGAAATTTTTAAACAAAACACAGGATTAAACAAGAAAAGAGATGACTTCTGGCATTCTGTTTATATCGCATCATCACTTTTCCAAAATAACCATAGCATCAAAGATGAAAATGATAATAACGAACAAACAACACTGGAACTTGGAGAAAGAAAATTAAAAAAGACTCAAAGACGTGTCATCCAATATTTGAAACAAGAACTAACAAATATGAGGAAGCCATATTTGGTGATTCAGTCAGAATACGTTTTAGAAGAATTAAAAGAAGATAAAATAATACCAGAACTAACTCAATTTGGAATATACGATGAACAATCATTTGATGATTTAATTAAAACTATTTACACAATTACTCCATCGTTGTTTACTGGAAAAGGAAACGCAGAAAAGAGATTTATATGTTCAACGTTTGCTGGATTGTTATCAACACAGGATGACATACTAATAAAAATAATTTTGGAACAACTACAGGAACTAACAGAAGATGAAAAAAAGGACTTGCTTGATATTTTAAACCGTACTACTTTAACCAATGTAGTTAAAACAATTAAAGAAATTGACCATAGATTAGAAGTATTAGATAAATTGAAAATATTAATCTCTGAATATGAAAAAGAAACTCTTGAAGTAAAACATCTTCAAAAGATTTTAGATGAAAATTTCTGGATTTTTGGTGAACAGTTTAGGCTTTTTAGTACGACAGAAGGTGCATTAAAAAATGTATTGGTAAAATATGCTAAAGAAATACTGGAAATTAAAGACCCTGAGTTGACCACACAACCGAATGGTGAAGTTGATTTGTTCTTGACTAAATCAGAGGCATTTGCAGAAAATAAACATAAAAATATTGTGGTAGAATTGAAAAGAGCGTCTAAAAAATTAACAGAGAATGTAGAGTATAAGCAAATAAATGATTACAGGAAAAAGATTTTAGAACAAAATTTATGTAATGGGGAAAATCAGTATTGGGAGTTTTACTTAATTGGCAAAAACTACGATACTGGAATATCTGAATTGATTGAAAATTCAAAACAACATGGTGAAAAGGAAAAAGGACTTACCTTGTGTATTAAAGATGGACGTGTAAAAATATTTGTTCGAAAATGGTCTGATATATTGGAAGTTGAATGGGGAATAAAAATGAAATATTTAAGAGAAAAATTAGAAATCCAATCTAAAAAGCAACCGAATAGCTCTCCTGAAAAAATTGTTAGCAACTTAATAAGTGAAAATTAATGAATTAGATTTCTCTCCTGAATTTACATGCTACAACTTCATCCCATACGTTTTTTCATCCAGTTCCTTCCAATTAGAAATATGTTTCGATAGTTCTGCCCAAAATTCCTTAGAGTGATTTTTTATTTGGGTATGAACGAATTCATGTACAATCAGGTAGTCAATGAGGCTGAAGGGCAATTTTATTGCATCGATATTTATTAAAATATTGTTTGTTGGTGTGCAGCTCCCCAATCTATTCATCACATAATAATTTTCTTCACCTTTTACCCCGAATATTCTCACTCCTTTTTACTACATTATTAGAAAAGGTTTGACTATTATATCGTCATCATGTTTGATAGATTTGTTTTAGCATCAAGATACCAACGGATTAGAGAGAAATTCGACATGGCATCATTGCCTGAAGGAGAGGTTTTCGTTCCATCATTCAATATTGCACCTGATGATGAAGCGTACGTTCTTCTTCCTGAATTGACTCTTAATCCTGAATCGTTAACAACAAACAAAGTTCTTCAAACAATTTTCATGGAACAAACACCAACACGTGTAATTAGAAAGATGCAGTTTGGACTTCTGGGCGTAGAAAAACAAACAAAATATTTCATAAGAAGCGAAGGTGACCGAAACCTAAAAAATGACCCACTCTACACAGGAAGCAAAGCCATCTTTTTAAACCACAAATACAAACGAGTAATACGAAATAATAGGTGTTTGGTGTTAGCTGATGCATTTATTATAGGGATTGATGATATGCCATATTTGTTGTATTTAAAAGACCATAAACGACCTTTTGGCATGGCTGGACTGTGGAATGCCACAACCGATGAGAATGGTTTTAAAACGCATTCTTTTGGCATCTTAACCGTGCCAGCAAATCCACTGATGAAAAGGTTGGGTAAAGATAGAATGCCTGTTATTATTCCAAGTAACTTGGAAAGAAGATGGTTGAGAAAAGAAATTGAATTATCGCAGGTATTATCGATGCTCAATCCTTATCCACATCATTTGATGAATGCTTATCCCATTTCGGATAAGATTAGGGATGTGAAACATAATATCTTGTCGGTTATTCAACCAGTGGGTAGGAGAATCTATTCAGAAAAAGTGGAGTTGCTGAGTCGAAGAAAAGCTAAAGTTCAACGGAATGATGATAACCTACCAAGTTGGGGAGAAACTACCCAGATGGGGCGGTCTGATAATGAGTAATTGTTCAGAAATTTTGTATATTAGTCCGAATCAGCCTTTAATAAACATTGAATCTCGAAATACACAAAAATTCAAGATACAGATAATGCAAATCAATAAAACATCAACAGAAACAATAGTAGAATCACTTCACTTATTAGCCACTGATTTGATTTTAAACAAGGCTATTTCAGTTAATGATTCCTTGTTTTCAATTATTGATTTGGAAGTATATTACTGGCATGATTTACATCAGGATGATTATGCAACAGGCGTACCACACTTAAAACCTTTTGGCGAATTTGAAGCACATCGATATGGGATTGACCTGTCGTTAGGAAACCAACTTGATTTAGAATTTGGTGGTATTTTAATTTGTGGGTTACGTGATGTTAATAGTAAAAAGGTTTATCAAAAATCAGAGGTTAAGAATATCCTGTTTAATCAATTCAACTTAGGGAAAAATAGGTTTGAGTTAATCAACCATAAAACATCTTGGAGTTCTACCTTTAAATCCCAGAGGATGAATTTAGGCATAGCAGAATCAGATAATCAAAAACAATTTGAAAAGTCATATTACAAGTTCTTAGCAAAGGATAATGCTATTTTTAAAGGCTATAAAAACAAGGAGACCATATTTCGGAATTCAGATTTGACTGATGAGGAAATAAAAGAAATGTTGGGATACAAATTGAAACGATGATTTCAGACAGAGAAACAAATAAGATATTCTTATCGAATCGATTAAAACTTGATTATCCAAAGACATGTTCTGAAATCGAGCAGACCCTAATTACATTTGGGATTCAACCAAATTTTCTTCCACAAACAAAGGACATCTGGGTAAGAGATTATATGCCAATTCAGGTAAATAAAGAAACGTTTATTGAATACAGGTATGACCCAGATTATTTGCAAGGCACAACGAAAAATACTCGTGAAATCAAAACATATCCTGATATGGTTTGTGATGCAATTAGTTTACCAACAAAGAAGACAGACATAATTTTAGATGGAGGCAATGTGGTTAGGTCAAAAAATACAATAATCCTGACGGATAAGGTTGTTGCTGAAAATAAGAGAACTTACAATAAGCATCAACTTTTGGACAAGTTGCATGAATTGTTTCAGGTTGATAAAGTTGTCTTAATTCCGTGGGATGATAAATGCGAATATGGTTATTCAGATGGCATGCTAAGATTCATAAATGACGATACAGTATTGATTAGCGGTTTCTATGATACTGCTGATTTAGAGTTAAAAGAATACCTATTAAAATCACTTAAAAAAGCGAAGTTAAACTGGGAGTGGTTAAGGTGTTTCAATAAAGAGAAAGAGAGAAATATAACATACATTAACTTTTTGCAAACCAAAGACTTGATTCTGATTCCAAAGTTAAACATTTTAGAAGATGAAGTAGCATTTGAGCAGGTATCAAAATATTATAATGATTATGCTGAGAACAATAGAATTGCTGAGGTTGATATGTCAGAAATTGCCAAATTGGGTGGGGCATTAAATTGTATTTCGTGGACAATCAAGCAATGATTAACTGATGTTGAGTAATGAATAATATATGATAAATAATCCAGACATGGTAATCGGTTCTGTTTTAGGAGCTGAAGTAATTAAACCTAATTGGCATAAGGTATTTATAATGGGGAATACTGAATCGAAAGTTATTCAGCATGAATGTCTTTATGAAGGGAAAGCTGCTTATCAGAAACTTTATAACCACGTAATTTTTGCCCAAATAACAGTAAAAGGAGCACGAAATGAAGGTGACACTTATAAAGATATTGAGAATACACCTACGGGGACTTTTGTAAACTACCTACAACCACGAGAACAACTTTTAGTGAGCAATAAAATCTGGCGTTATTTAGACCTCTATAAATTCGAAGATTTGATAAAATCACAAACACTCTACTTTACAAGACTTGACCAGTTTTCAGACAACCTCGAAGGAGTTTCACCACTTAGTTGTATTAAAGCAATATTGGCTGATAAGGAAAAAAATAAGGAACAAAAAAAAGAGGCTTTTAGACTCTACAAGATAAGAATGGAAAACAATCGAAAAGTTGGATTTGCATGTTGCTGGCACATTAATAGTGATTTAAACTTTAGCATGTGGGATATGTATGGTCAAAATTCAACAGAATCGATTTGCATCGAAACAAATTTAAAAAAGCTAAATAAAGTTCTTGTAAAATCAAAACTCCCTTTTTTGGAAGAACCAGTTCAATATTTCAATGAACCTTTCTTTAATCAAAATGCATACTGGTTTCCTTCATTATTTAAACGAGTGAAATATAAATATGAACAAGAATATAGAAGTATTCTGTTTGTACATGGATTTGATTTAAAAGGATTAAGAATCAAAATAAATCCAGAAGATTTGATTAGGAGAATATATGTACATCCAAATGCTTCAAAAGAATTCTTTAAACAAATAAGAGAATTTGTAAAAGCAAATGGGCTTAAAATTCCAATTGCACAAATAAGACCTAAAAACAGGTATATAAAACAGTAACAGCAACATTTAGATAATAAAAATTAACAAAATGGATGAATTCATTGATAACATACTTAATCAATTATGTGCAGAGGAATTAAAATGTGTAAAGAATATATTTGTTGAAAATGACGCAAACTATCTTCAAAGAATTAAGGAAATTGACCCTTTGCAACAAGCAACAAACACAAATTTAGTTCAAGGCATTGCAATAACAATTCACGATAAAAATAAGGACAGCGATATTGTTATTAGAGAAGAATTATTGCAAACTCTTAAAGAATCATATTCTATTGTTGATGATAAATTGAAGGTTAATAAAAATTTCCTTCCCTCATTTAGGATTATTTTACATGAAGTTGGACATGCTAAAGATTTTAAAGAACGTGAAATCGAAAATATTTTTTTTGAAGAATCAAAAGGTTTTCATTTTAAGGACTATATATCAGTTTATGCATACAAATTTAAATCTGAATATTTCGCTGAGAAATTTGCAGTGACTAAAATTTTGAACCTGATTAATACATATAACCCTGAAAACTATTATTGTGAAAAAGAACAAATAAAACTTGAGTCAAAAAGAATAAAAAATGAATATTACACAAACAGGGACTTGCGGGTACTATCAAATAATGTTATTGAATTTGGATGGCAATATTTCTTATACCCAATGTCTCGCAAACTTGGAGCAGAATCTGCCCAAAGTGACATCTTATCTAAAAAATCAGATTTTCTAACAACAAACAACAAACTTATTGAGGCTATAATGGAATATGGTCATTCCAACCTTACAAATTTATTGTTTGATACGTTCAAATCCAAAATGTATGAATTTGGATTTAGAATTGAGTGCAATGATGAAGGTGATGCAATATTTATAAACTAAATAAACCATATTGAAAAACCAAAATGAAACTAATCGATAAAATAGCATTTGCATTATTTATTGTAAATCTAATATTTCTGATAACAGTAGTTCTTTTGCCATTTTTTGCATTATTCTTCCCTGAAACATTTGACAAAGTTTTTTTTAGTGATAATAGGAGTATGTTTAATATGGTGGCGACTCCTTTAAATATGATAATCTTCCTTTTCTGGGGGTATTGCATTTGGTTTTTATTAAAGTACGATAGGTATTCAAAATCAATATTTCCACTTTTCTTTCTTAATGCAATTTATGCCCCAATTTATTATTATCGAGTAAAGATTAAAAAGAGACCTCTTAGAAATAAAATCAATAATCAAAAGCATACATAGCTGGAAGATAAATCATTAAATGAGAATGAGTTTGCTCAATAGATAAGAAAATATATGAATGAAACGTCTTGCTACAATTTTAGATAAAGGAATCAATGTTGTTAAAGGTCTTTCAAATGAAGAAAGTAATTTAATTATGAAACATATTGAGCAAGTTCATGCATTACGTAGAAAGGTTTTGCAATTTCAGCAGATATTAAATATTTTTCAGGATATAAAGGTTACTATAACTAATAACCCTCAAAATTTATCTCGACTGATAAGTGAAATGCTTTCAAATTTTAGGGCATTTCTTGATTATTGGGAAACATCCCTAAAGAAAGAATTCAACAAAAATTCAATCCAAGTACAATCTTTTAAGAAAGCAACAAGTTTTGAATATGACAACATGTTTGATTATAGGTTCGTTTATGAATTAAGAAACTATATCCAGCATTGCGGCATGCCAAACTTTTTAGTAAAGAGCATATTAGATATTAATGAAAACAAGATTTATGAAGTAGCATTAAATCCAAAAGAATTACTAAATAATTTTAATTGGAAACCATCTGTAAGGAAAGACCTTGAGAATCGAAAAACCATGATAAACTTGTTGGAGACATTTTCTAATATGATAAAATCAGTTGAAAGAATTAATAATATTGCTCTGAATTGTTACGACATCAAGGATTGTATAAAATCATGCAGTTTTATACTTTCCTATGAAAAATATAGAATTGAGAAATCAACTTTAGCGATAATTGAGTTTCCAAAAGGATATCCAGAAAAACTTGATGGAAAACTGTCGGTTCAAGAGCTACCATTTGCTTTAGCAAAACATTTTATAGAACAAATAAATATCTATGAAAGATAAAAATATGGTTGGGAACAAAGTGCTATATTGCGGAGAGGGATTAGGAGGTTTGCCAGCCGCTGCCCCGAAATCCGCATTGTAAAAAGCACAATCCGTTTTTGTACAAATTTGAGTCGTCCTAAAATAGTTATGGAAAAGAAAATTAAAACAGAGACAAAAAAACAACATTTTGTTCCTCGGACATATCTTAAAAACTTTGGATACAGGAAAAATGACGATTATTATTTAAATGTTTTCCCAAAAAACAAATCCGCTGACAATATTTTTGAGAGTAACATAAAAAATATTTGTGCAGAAAATCACCTTTATACTTTGAAAGGAGATATTGCATCAAGACAATTATTAGAAAATATTTATTCTAATGTTTTTGAGCACGAATATCCTGAATTATATGAAGTATTATCTAATGACAACATACATGAAATCACCATTGAAAAAAAGACCTCAATAGTGTCTGCAATTATAACCATGTTCTACAGAACAAAAAAATGGTTAAATCAGATTAATGATTTAAACAACGCAGCTATTGATAAGGTGTTTCAACTCAGCAAACAATATAATGTAGAATATTATACTGACCCTAATGGGAATAAAGTGAGTATAAAGAATAAGTCTCTTAAAGAATTACAACAAAATAGGAAAGATGAAATTCGAATTCCATTCGTCTTAACTCAACTTGAAATAGCACTTAAATTGATTGAGCTAAAGTTAAATGACAGTATATACGTTTTTAAAGTTGAAGGTGATATTGACTATGTAACGTCAGATAATCCAGTATTTGCAGTAAACATTAATAAGCAATTGACAATGCCATTTGATGTAGATAATGCTTACTATCTGCCGATTAGCAATAAATATTTGTTATCAATATTTCCTACGCAAAGTTTTTCAGCAAGTAATAAGATTATAAGAATGACTATGAGGCGAGAGCAAGTAGCAAAAATGAATAAAGTGCAATTAATGAATTGTGATAAATTTATAATTGGAACAAAAAACGAATTAATTAATACAATAAAATGAAAAAATCGGTATGTTACAAATTGAATACAGGTAGTTGCTGATTTTTACAGACTGACAGGATTTCTTTTCGTAATCCCACCCGACCACATACGAGTGACTTTTAGCTATTAGCGTGAACGAACTGAACTAAGAGAACATTAAACAAATTTTAGATTGAATAAAAGTGTAATACCTGACAAACGAATGCCTCACTTAGTTCTACTTGGTGCAGGTGCAAGTATAGCTTCGTTTCCGAATGGAGACAGAGATGGAAAGCAACTTCCTTTAATGAATAATTTGGTTCAAAAGCTGGATTTGTATGATATTATTCCAAATAAGTTTGAAAATCTAATTGATAACTTTGAAAGTTTATATAGCAAAATTGCAAGCGATAGTGCATTAATTTCTATAAAAAATATAATTGACAGAAAAGTCTATGAATATTTTTATTATTTGGAAATACCTGAAAAACCAACTCTATATGACTACTTAGTTTTATCACTTAGAAAAAAAGACCTGATTGCAACATTCAATTGGGACCCCTTGCTTTTGAAAACTATGAGAAGACACTCCCATATAAATAATTTGCCTGATATTGCTTTCTTACACGGTAATGTTGCTGTTGGTATTTGTTCTAAATGCAAAATAAAGGGTTACAAATACAATAAAATATGCCATCATTGTTATAAGCCATTTGATGAAATGCAATTATTGTATCCAGTTGAAAATAAAGACTATAGTTCAGACAAGGCAATCAATGATGAATGGGAAATTTTAAGAGATTATTTTAAAATTTCTCTAATGGTTACAATTTTTGGTTATAGTGCACCAGTTTCTGATATTGATGCTAAGAAACTAATGCTTGAGGCTTCTCTCGAAAACAAATCCCGTGTATTTTACGAACTTGAAATTATAGATATAAAACCCGAAGAAGAAGTTGAAGAAACGTGGAATGACTTCATTCATAACCATCACTGCTCTATCCATAAGAATTTGAAAGAAACTTATTTGTGGTATCATCCAAGACGAACAACTGACGCATTTTTTGACGCTTATTTGATGAACAGTCCTTGGAATGATAATCCATTTCCAGAGTTTAATGACATTTATGAAATGCATCAGTGGATAGAACCATTATTAAAAGAAGAATTAAAATAGAGCGATTATCACTAATTTTAAAGTGCATAGCAGGGTATAGTATGGCATGCTTAAAAAACGATAAGAAATACAACAATAAATGAATCAAGAAATCATTGAAACTACTAACCTTGAAAAAGAAGTTCCTCAATATCGCACTTGGTTTAGGTTACATGGAGATGTAATTTTTGTTTCTGTGATTTATCCTTCAAATTCGAACCGTAGGTCTCATTTTAGAAGAAAGACTAAGCCTGAAACTAACCAGAATAAAAAAGACAATGAAATGTGTCTTTGGCACTCCGACTGGCAATTCTCTAAAATTGAAAACGAATATGGCTTAGAAAAATCAGGAGCAAAAACCTATGAAATAACAGTAAATTTCAATGAGGAAATTCACAGAATTGATAGTGTTGTTAAAAATATCGCAATTGAATTCCAACATACTTTGAATGTATCGATTAACGAAATGGAATCTCGCTACACTGCCCATAAAGGATTAGGTTACGTGCCTTATCTGATTCTGGACTTTACTGATTATTCTGCTTTAAATACGATATTAAGAATATCAAAGTTTAACTATAAAAAGTTAGATGAATATATTCTCAAATATAAGGGAGATGAAACGTTTAGTCGGTTTTTAAAGATTATAAGGAAGTGGTTTACTTCGAAGTATTTTAAAAATAAAAGTTTGTTTCTTGATTTTAGCGATTGCATAATCAGACTCGTTCCTAATGGAGTAAATACAATTTATAACTATGAACGAGAGTTCTTTATTAAAAATCTACTTCAACTCGAAACCGTCTTAGAAAATGATGAAGAAAATACAAAGAAGCTAATAGCTAAACAGAAGGAGGAAGAAGAAATCGAGTTACAGTTATACTTAAAACAGGAAAAAGAAGATAAAATAGCACATAACAAGAGACAAGTTCTGGAATCGCAGGATTATCACTATTTCAGAAAATGTGAATCAAATAAATATATTAGAGAAGCTATCCGTAATACCATAGGACAACCTGAATATGTTAGCTATTCTTTTAAACAAGACAGCTATTCAGGATATCACCGTAAAATCCATATTTATAGACTTCACAGTGCAATTGAACTTGAGCCACAAATTGAGATTCAATATGCCGTAATTCGTTCTTACAATGACAATGAATATTCATTTCTGCAATCTAATATTGATGTAATAAAAAAAACTGGGGAGAATAACACTGGTATCAAAAGAATGTCTTTAAGACAAAAACCCAAACAGCGAATAAAATTAGTCGCAATACAAAATGAAATAGTTAAAGGTTATCTTCATTCATTTAATGATTATGCTCTATACACATACAATGAAAATGAAGAAATTGAGAGCAAAGAATATTATGTTTTCAACAGAAAGGTAACTAAAACTATTTATAGCGAATTATCTGACTATTTTTCAACGTTAGGACATATGGAAGTTAAAAACGAGGATGCACAGAAAGTCTTAAAAGATATTCACCTCGAAGATAAATACCGCCATAATTTTATTGAATACATTACGCAAAACTATTTTCCAGAAGACAAACTTGAAGATTATTATAACAAAAATGATGAACCCATGCCGTTTGGTGATGAAGAACTTTATGAATAAAGAAAGTCAGTATTCTTAAATACTATGTATTATAACACATGACCAGTGAATACAGTAAATTTTAAACATTAACTATCTCTGATAAATTTACCTTTAAAACATCTGCAATCTTCTTTAATGTAATAATGGTAGGGTTGGTTCTTCCGCTTTCTATTCTTCGTAGCGATGAATCATCGATATTAAGTTCAATAGCAAGGTCTATTTGTCTAAGTCCTTTCTGGTCTCTCAGTCGTACAATATTTTCACCTATCTTTTTAAGAAAGTCCTCCTTTTTCATTCGGATTGTATTGTAAAATCACAAAGTCCGAAATCCTGAAAAACTATTCAGAGCATTTATGCCCTGCGTGAATTTGTTTGCTTATCTTTATGACTCCTTAGTATTGATAAAACATATTACAATATTAACCACCATGAAAGAAGAATCAATCTCAACGAAACTTCAGGAATTATTTGATTTATATAAATCGGGAGTATTAGAGAAGCTAGAATATGACTCATTAAAAGCTGAACTTTTAAACAAGAGTGAAAACTTGTTACCAAAGCAATCCGAAACTAAAAATAAACCTGAAATTGATGAGGGAAATACTGATAAGGAGAAACCGAAAATTCAGGACGAAACAAATTTATCTGTACTACAACAAAAGTTAAAATCAGACCCTTTAAATATAGACCTTCTTCATAAATATGCACAATCCCTTTACAAAGAGGGTAATTACAAAGAAGCAATTACAACTATCCATAAAGTTTTATCATTAATTGAAAATGATGCTGAAGCCGAAAAGCTATTATTGAATTCATACATAAAACTTAATCGCTATGAGGATGCGATTTCAGCTTTAAGGAAATGGATTTCTGAAAATCCAAATGAACCAAGACACAAAGACAAGTTAGTAGAAGTTAAATCGCTCTATGACAACTATAAACGAAAAAGAAATCGTAATAAAATCATAGCCATATCATCAGTCGTAGTTATAATAGTTTTAATAGTTCTTTCAATTTTTGTTGAGAATAACAGCGAAAAGAAATTGGCATTAGAGAAAGAAAAAACTGCATATGAATTGGTTAAACAAAAACAACTGGTAAGTCCCTGTATGGAGTATCTACATGATTATCCCAATGGGTTATATGTCGCAGAAGTTAAAGCACTTCAGGAAGATTTTCAATGGAAGGAAGCAAAAACATCTAACACGATACACAGCTATGAAAAATACATATTGTTGTATCCTAATGGGAGATATGTAGAAGAAGCAAATGATGCCAAGAACGTAATTATTGATAAAATTGAACGCAATAAGCAGGATTTAAATACAACTTCTAATAAGTCCAATGCTGCAATTGAAAAAGAGACTAATATTCTTGCAAACGAGAAAAGAGACCAAATAGCCAAGAACCAAAGTTTTTTTACGGATAACCGAGATAATATAACCTATAAAACAATAAAAATTGGAAACCAAATCTGGATGGCAGAAAACCTTGCGTACAATGCTGGTGATGGCTGTTGGGCATATGAAAACAATGAGAGTAATGTTGAAACATATGGCAGGTTATATAATTGGGAAACGGCTAAAATAGCCTGTCCGTCTGGATGGCATTTACCTACTGATGATGAATGGAAGCAAATGGAAATGGCAATAGGAATGAGCCAAGGTGAAGCAGACGAAATAGGTTCAAGAGGCACAGACGAAGGTACTAAACTAAAAGCAACAGGTGGCTGGTACAAAAATGGTAACGGAACCGATGATTATGGCTTTTCAGGTCTTGCTGGTGGTTGCCGCTATGACAATGGTGCTTACTTCTACATTGGCGAGGATGGTATCTGGTGGAGTGCTACTGAGGTTTATGATGAAGCATATTGCCGCAGCGTAAATTACGCTGGTGATAGGTTCACAATTGAGACCTACCATAAGGAATACGGAGTTTCTGTTCGTTGTATCAGAGATTAGCGAACAAAAATGAGGTTTGATTATAGTTGCCAAGAAAAATTTATTGAAGTTATATCGTTCCGTTTTAATACTACTTAAATATTAAACAACTATTGGCTATGAACAAAATTGAAGAAATAAAGAAACTAAAAACACTTTTAGATGAAGGTGCAATCACTGAGGATGAATTTAATTCATTAAAAAAGGGCATCATCTCAACTGACGCTAAGGCGAAAGAAATCTTGTTAAATGAGAATTCAGATTTGAGAAATCAGAAAAAGGAACAATTAGTAGAACCAGATACTAATAATAAAACATTCAAGAAAAAAGTAGTTTCTAAGGAAAGGTATGAAAATTCGGTCTATAAGAATAATTTCACTGAATGGGAAGATAATAATACTGCTACATTTAATCTTAGTAAAATCAGTTGGGTCTTTGGTTTAGTATTAGGTATTGTATTTGCCTTTAGATATAATTTTTATGCCTTTTTATTAGCTATAGGATTATCAATTGGTGCTTCAGTTGCCATAAATAAATTAGTTCCAAAACTTTTATATAGGAATATATCCTTAGGATTTTTAAGTGTTGTCCTTGTTCTTCTAATTATCTATCCCATTGGGAATGCAAGAAGTTTCGCTAACGTTGATATTGCAAATGAACAGGCAGTTGTAAAAGATATGCAAGGTACATGGGTTGGAAACTCACATGATGGAATTGGTGAATTTCAATATATACACTACAAAGTTGAAATTGCGGGAAATAATTTCAGAGGTTGGATTGATGTTGGTCGCACCAGTGACGAACCAAGTTGGAAATCGATTCCCGATGTTAAAGGGACATGGTCATTGAGTGAAGTTCTAACATATACCAATTCATCGGGTAGATATCGAAATATCTATTTTGAAGAAGACAATAGCAATAATCTTCTAAGCGCAAGAGCCTTACAGAATATGATTGTTTATGATGGTGGTTTGTATGTCGTTGGCTGGGCATCAATGAGCAAAAAATAACAAGGGCATTTAAGTCAATGAAAACTATTCATGCACGTGGAAGTGAAGTGGCAATCAATTTTTTTCACCATCTCTCTCGTCACCTCATGTTATAGTTTTATGGTGTAGGAAATAACTACTATGTTTTTTGATAGCTATAAAACTGTAAATGTTCCAAAATAATTTGGTTAAAACTCTATCAATAATTATTCTAAATAATCTATAACACACTGATAATCAATCTCTCAATTTATTTTTAATTAAAAACTATAATTCTTAATTAAAAACCCTTAAAATCAGCGTATTAGCGACTTTGTGTTTGTAACAATTAAAAAGTCAAAACGTATATTATCCCGAAAAGAGTTCATTTATTTATTGAAATAATATAATTATCCAAAAGGTGAGCAGTACGAAAGTATTACTCACCTTTTGTAGTTTTTGGCAGGATATTAAGTTTTTAATTAAAAACTGTAAATCTGATAACTAATACAAGGTTAATTGGGTATAAAAAAAGTAAAGCTATTATAGCCTTATGGCATCGTAATTCCAGTTAAAAGGGTGAGATAAAAGATGCTGATTGAAAAATTCATGGAATCCAGTTTAAGTTGTATTCATTATACTAAAGAAAATACCCACTAAAATCTAAATACAGATAATTATCTGTAAAGCTCACAACACAGAAATATTCAGGCAATTATTCAAACATCCAATTAGGTGTAATGCCCAAAGTATGTCTTGTTGAAAGATAACTACAAAAGAAGAATTATAAACAACTGGTAAAGCCTGAACCAACAGAAATAATGAGGGCACAATTATTTTAAAATTTAAAAATATAAAGTATGAAAACTGAAGACATTTTTAGAATTGTTAAAGAAAAAGTAAATGAAAATTTCAATTTTTATTTTGAATCTGCGATGGAGAGGAACACCTATGAAGAATTTGTAGAGAAGTATTTCCCAATTCACGAACCAGAAAAAATGCAAGAGTTTAAAAAATCAAGTCTGAATGATAAACTACAAATGGTGGCTGATTTTTTTAAGGATAAACTTTACTATCTCGAAGACGGAGTTTGGTTGGAAATTATAGAAGAAGCAGATGATGAAATTGAATTATAAGAAGCTAATTACAACTTACAATCTTTGAAAATAACGTTTGAGTATCAAATTAACGAAATCCAGAATTATCACGGTGAAAATGATGAATAACTGCAAAAACTAATAGCAATGGCACTAAATAAATCAAAAGGCAATATGTATGAATTCGTAACGCATACATGGAATACTGTGAAAGGTGAATGTTTCCACGGTTGTAGTTACTGCTACATGCAACGCTGGGGACAATTAAAAGCAATTCGTTTCGATGAAAAAGAACTGAAAACAGACCTTGGAAATGGTAACTTCATATTCGTAGGTTCAAGCAACGATATGTGGGCACAGAATATACCAGAAGAATGGATAAAGAAAACATTAGACCACTGTTCTAAGTATGATAACAGTTACATGTTTCAAACCAAAAATCCACAGAACATCAGGCGTGAATTAATTCCAAACTCAAGTGTTTGTGTAACGCTTGAAACCAACAGGCATTACCCTGAAATTATGCGGAATTGCCCAACACCCGAACAAAGGATTGAGCAAATGAAGTTGATAAAACATCCTCTTTATGTAACCATTGAACCCATGATGGATTTTGACTTGCCAGTGTTGGTTGAAATGCTCAAATCATGTGAACCGTTGCAAGTAAATATCGGTGCAGATAGTGGTAGGAACGGACTACCCGAACCACCAAAAGAGAAAGTATTACAACTGATTGACGAATTACAAAAATTCACAACGATTCATAACAAAGTTAATTTGAAGCGAATCCTTAAATAATTAAATCATGATTATATCAGAAGAAGATTTTAAAAAGTGGTTAACTGAGAGAGGTTACGATTATGAAACCCATAAGGATGATAATGCTCTTTGGAATGAATATCTAACTATTCCAAGCAAATATTCCGAACGAGATTTAGAATTAGATGTACTTGATTTATCAAATCCAGAAAACTTCTTTAAAACCCAAGAAGAAATAAATGAAGAAATAAGGCAAGAGCATAGGACGCAAGATGAATTATACAATGAGTATATATCTTGGAAATTAGAAAACTGGAGAAGTTTTGATTTAAACGCTGGAGAAATGGATTTGTATTATCAATTCATGATGCAACGTGAAAAAAACAGAGAGTCATAATTTATTTAATAATGTTCGGATTAGGTATAATAAAGAATTTCAGTAGTCAGGTAGTTAGTAGGTTTTCTGCCTGACTTCAATAACTAAAATCTACGCTTTATTTTTAATCATAAAAGCCTTCATATAGTGAAAGAATTAAAACAAGTAGGATTACAGAAAACAATTAATAACAGAAAGACAAAGGAATTCCAGTACACAGGCAATAAATTGGTAAATGAAATACGAAAACCTACTGTTAAGTTTTTCCAGTGGGAGAATAATAACATTGAAAATGATGATTTATTAGATTTTGAATATCGTTTGTTACAAAAACTTTTTAGCACGAAAGATGGAAGTATTATTTCTTGTAAGACATTAGCAAAAAAGTTTAAGAAGAATGTCAGAACTATTAATCGCACACTTGAAAGTTTAATCACAAAGGAATATTTATACATTACAAAGGATAAAAAGCTGATAATAAGAAGGGTTAATAAAAATTGTAACCCTATCCCAATAATACCAAGCAAGGAGCTTTATTCTAAGTATATACAGAAAATTGAATCTGATTAGGACAGATGACTTTTATGTCACTAAAAAGATGTCATTGATGTCACTAATTGAAGACACTGAAGTCATCAAAAAACGTCTGAAAGCCTTGATGTCATTGGATTACAGTAGGCGTAATACTATATAATAATAATTCTTGAAAAAAAGCCGTTCCGCCAAATGCGGAAAACGGCTTTTTTTATAATACTAAACCAATCACCCCAGCGTACCGCTGAGGCGATTGTCAAAGTTTGAATTGGTTGTTTGCTTTGCTTCGCTTCCGCTCGCTTGCGCTTCGCTCGCAAAGCAAACTATGTTATATCATACACAATACCAATTGTTTGATTGCAATAATGTCTGGCAAACGCCAGACATTATTGAGAATCCCTTGAAAGTTAATTAAGAGTGATTGGATAATATCAGGCATTCGCCTGACATTATCAGAATCATATTTTAAGAAAGCTACTCAATATACTCACCAATTGGATTGTCTCTTGGGACACGTTGATGGCATATACCCACCCCGCCAAAACATACAGTAATGGTAATTATGCTTGAGAAAGATTATAGAATATTAGTTACCAATAAATTCCTTTAAAAAATCGATATCCAATGTTTCTGCAATTTCGATAACAGATAATATTGTTACATTTTCTCCACGTTCCAAACGTTGAATTGTTCTTCTATGTACATTGGTGTTACAACATAGTTCTTCTTGAGTTAATCCCTGACCTAAACGAAGTTCACGAAAAAACATGCCAAATATCTCAAGTTGTTTTATATGGTCTTTACTAATTGGTTTTGATTTCACTGTAATGGTTTACCAATAAATACTTTCGCACAATAAATTGTCTATAAACATGTACTAAAACTTCCAAAAACTCAGTATTAACTATCCTCGAATGCAATTTGTTGGGGTAATTATGAAATGAAAAAGATAGTAGAATTAGGTAGTTCAACGCTAATTTATGCGTTTTTTGGGAGTGTAAGGTCAAAAAATAGTCCCTACACGCATATCATCACTCTAAATTTATAAAATTTACAGAAGAATTAGATAGGATGGAATAGATATTTACTTCATATCCTTAAAGAATTCTTCAGGTGATATTTTATAATAATCAAGCAACTGTAACAAAGAATAAAGGTTGAAGTACAGCTTTCCTTTCTCCATCAAAGCGTATTTGTTCCTTGAAATATTCTTGTCAGAGCATAATTTAAAAATGCTTAGTTTCCTTTCAGTTCTTAGTTGCTTTAGTTTCTTTCCAATAGCAGAAATGAATTCTTTATGCTCATGTAATATTACCTTATTGGGTGAGTGTTCTTTTTCAGAAGCCATTATTTATATATTATCTCGCTTCAAATATAAAGTATTGCTCATAAATGTGTGCAACTGTTTTTAAATTAATTATATTTGCACATAAATATGTGCAATGAAAAACCGTAGGAAATTAAAACACGAGTATTTCCAAATCGATTTTGAACCTGTAGAGGATTATTTAATCATTGTCGATATTACAGATGATGCCGAGAAAACCATCAAGGATATAATTATCGTCAAGAAGCCAAAACTTGATTTGAGTTTTCCAAGGAATCCATATTTGATGAATTAAAAATTGGTTTTAAAATACCAGCTTGGTGTTCGTTGGATAAAACTGTATCAATTTTAGTGTATACTTCAAAGTGATACAAAATTTAAATAGAAATCATCTGATAAAAGCAATAATCTATTAAAAATAGGGACACGTTAAAAATGATACAATATGGAAGCAATAATCTGGTCAAGAGTAAGCAGCAAATCACAAGACAACCAAAGACAAGTATCAAACCTAAAACAGGTCGCCTCTGAAAAAGGTTGGACAGTTAAAAGGGTATTTGAAGAAAAGATTTCTGGTACAGTTAAATCAACTGATAGAAAAGAATTCAATAAAATATTAGAATACACTGAACAGAAAAAAATTAAACTGGTACTTATAAGTGAAATCAGTCGTATCGGCAGAAAAGTTGTGGATGTATTGAATGTTGTAGATAATTTTCATCGAAAAGGTATTGCTATATACGTTCAGCAGTTTAATATGGTCTCGATGGAGAATGGTAAAGAGAATTCAATGGTAATGCTCTTACTCCAGATGATGAGCATTGGTGCGGAGATGGAGAACAATCTAAGAAAAATCCGCCAATCCGAAGGGATAGCACTCGCCAAACTTCAACAGAAATATACTGGACGAGCAATTGGAAGCAAAGCAAACAAAGAGAACCAGTTAACGAAATATGCAGATGTGGTTGATTTATTGGAAAAAAGTGATTTAAGTATCAGGCGTATATCCAGCATCACAGGAAGAAGCATCAACACTGTTCGTAAGGTTAAACAACTGCTGGTTGCTTGAATAATATTTGAAACTTAGCTTTATCCACTATCCCCAGAGCAATAGTCATATACTTCTAATTGGTCAGCCACTTTATCTGTTACCATTTTAAGACTTGATTCATCCAATAAAATCCACGGACATTGGTTTTTTGTGTCATTAAAGTCAATCTGGACATTCAAAATTTCTTTTGAATTTAGGTCTATGATAAAAATATGTAGAAGAACATTATCGTGATAGCAATCAATAAACTTGACCACTGAATAGTACATTCCTTCTGGGGTGAATCCAGTGATAAGCAGATAGGTTTTATCTGGTACTAAAGTGTGGTCATGAATTAGAATGCAAGGATGGTTAACAAGGAATGAACCATCTTTACTGGCTATGTATTGATTGTTCAAACCTAATATTGCTGAATCGTAATTGTATTTGTCTTGTAGTTTCATAACTTATATGCTTTACCTATAAATACTAAATGTACAGGCAAAAATCAGTATCCCCCGAGGGGGGGATGAAAATAGCCCCCCAGTCCCTGCTTTAGGGGTGAAACAGCTGTGTCTCTGTGCTTAAAAATTTTGTTTTGATTTTTTAGGCTTGAAAAAAATAGAAATAGTAATGTCTTCTATAATTTCTGGTTTTTATAATTTTTTATAAAAAATCTGAAATAATATAGAAAAGTGATTTTTATCGGATGGCTAAAAAAAATCCAAATATAAAAATGCGTTTTCGTGAAAGTAGGTCTTAAAAAATTTTTGGTAAAAAAAATTGAAAAACACCAAGCCAGACCTTATGCTATTAGCTTATGTTTATTTAAATATTTTTTCTACTTTTAAGGAAATATAAAACTAATGTCTATTCACCTAATCAGCAATAATCACAAATTCAACAATAGCCTTCTTTATTAGAAATTGACAACAGGATGTGAAATCGATGTTGCCAAGGTGATACTTATAGAATTTTAGTTGCATTGCTTTTTAATAGAACTGGTGAATTAATATTAGTTCTGCGTGTGGCATGATTGATTATCGCATATGGTATTATAAAAACAAAAAACTCAATAATCAAAAGGAGTGACAGGTCGAAAAAATATAGTAAGTAATGAACAAGCTGAGCAAATAGAAAGTATATGCAAAAGGCTTCAGCATTCCGTGACCCAGATTCAGATTATTAATTGGTTGAGAAATTTTGAAAAGGAAGAATCGAATATTGCATTGAGAGTCTTGAATAGTTTAAGGTATTTTTCTATTCCAGATATAATCTATGAATTTGATGAAAGCATAAAAAGAATACTAAATGAATATCCCAAACACGATAAATATTATCTACATGGAATTGGAGACTTTGGGGAAAGCGGAACTACTTTAATTTATTATATAAAGAAAACTCCGACTTACCAGCAAAATGAATCAAAATTTAAGGTGTTGTCGCATTTAAAAAAGCTAAAGCAACAAGGATTAAAATCAGGAGATTGTCTGGTACTTATTGATGACATAATTGGGTCGGGTAAATCATTACAGACCTATTATAATCACAATATTAGTCAGCAATTAAGTAAGGAGCAAATTAAAATTAAAACACTTGTACTTTGTTTAGCATATATGAATGAAAGTATTAAGCTGCTAAATGAAACCATTGACAACCTAAAAATTTTTGGAACAGGCTATGTTAAAGCATTTTCTTCAGGGAGTTCTGTATTTGGATACCGCCCTAAAATGTTGCCAGTTAGAGAATTCTGTTTTAAATACGGCATTGAACTATTTGAGTGTTATGACCGTGAGTTAAAAAAGCAAGTAAAACATCCATTAGGCTTTAATAATTCTCAGTCATTAATTGTTTTTGCACATTCCTCACCTAACAACACTCTACCAATAATTTGGTCTAATAAAAATAATTGGCAACCGTTATATCCAAGAAGTTCATATGTGAAAATTTCACAATCTAAAGATTTTAGAAGTGAAACAATTCATTGGCTAAACATCGCATATCAATTAAACCTTCTTCAAAACAAGCAATCTTTGAATTATGTTTATTTTCATGACATGAACTATCGACTGCTTGCAGTAATAAGACTAAAAAAGAGAAAAAGTATAGATTCAATAATTTGTCAGATTTTGGGACTCAGCATAAATGAATTAAACGAAGTTTATACACAAGGTCAAAGCCTAACATTTTTTGATAATTTACTTAACCTAACTATAAATGCAGATGAAATATATGACCAAATTAAAAGAAAAATAAAGATTGCTAATACACAAGAAAGAAGAAAATATAGAAAAGAAAATAATGGACAAAAAATATATGTTCCAAAAATATTCTTGGGAAAGTCATAGTTTGATTAGCTTCTCTCCTTTGGAGATGACTTGCTTCTTGAGCAAGGGAATTCTAAAGCTACTTTACATTATTTTGTGTGTAACACCGCCTGCGCACATGCCACCCTGCTGTCACACACAAAACACTAACCGTTATTTGTATTCAAAACAGAGTAATCAGCTATGACTTTTTCCCAAGATTTATATAGTGAGAAAGCAAGAAGTTATGGACATACGGAAGAGTTCATTAGTTTAACTGTTGATTATGCGGAAAACCTTTTGGCAAAAAATCTGCCAGTGATATTCTCCACAGAACATTTAGCTTTATTATTGAATTTGGAGATTGAAGAATTAAAATACATAATTGAAAAGAGAGAAGAACATTATAAATTTTATCAGATAAAGAAAAGAAATGGGAAAGGATTTCGTCAAATAATAGCTCCACATAATAATCTCAGGGAAATACAGCAATTTATAAATGTTGAAATACTAAATAAAATTGAGATACATAATCAGGCAAAAGGTTTTATAAAAGGTAAATCAATATTAGATAATGCTAAACCTCATGAAAATAAACATGCAATTCTAAATATTGATTTATTGAAGTTCTTCGATAGTATTTCAGAAAGAAGAGTATATGGGATTTTCAAATCGATGGGATATTCAACAAATCTATGTGTCGATTTAGCAAAATTAACCACAGTTAGGCTTCCAGATAAGTATTTTGAAACCTTTACTCAAAAAGAACTTAAATCATATAAAGATTTAGTTCCAAAAAATTCAAGTGTTCTCCCGCAAGGTGCACCAACAAGTCCAATGATTTCAAATCTTGTATTAAGACGATTAGATAATAGATTGAATAAATTAGCAAAAAAGCAAAATGTGGAATATACGAGATATGCAGATGACATAACTTTTTCTGGAGAGATTTCAGAATTACCACAAATCAAATTACTAAGACATATTATTAGAGATGAAGGCTTTTGTATTAATTGGGGGAAAGTTGGGATTTATAAAAAAGGAAGAACTCAAATGGTGACTGGTCTTACTGTTTCTAATGGTACGCATATTCATCGTAATTTCAAAAAGGAAGTTAAGAAGCATATCTATGGTTGTATAAATTTCGGTGTTGAAAACCACTTGAAATTTTTAAATATTGACGATAAAAAGTTCTATAAAGAGTGGCTTCTTGGGAAAATTTATTTTATAAAAGCAATAGAACCTCATGATGCACAAAGAATGCTAAGTGACTTTAATAAAATAATATGGTTGACATAAAAAAGAACAAGAACCACGAACAATTTGGAATATGCAATGCATTGTCTGAGCTCCTTTTCCCACCGTAAGGTATTATTATGTGTTGATTTACTTCGAAATCCGCAATACAGCATATGAGTAAATTATAGAACATGTTTCAGAAACGCTGTTCAATCAATATAACTTAAAATATGAATGGAAAAATAATAGAATTTGTAAGAACTAAAGACTACAAGTTCATTAAGGAAATTGGACAAGGAGGAACTGGCAGAACAGTTTTATTGGAAGATGAAATAATAAATGAACGCTTTGTTTGCAAAAAGTATTCTCCTTACTATGAGGAACATAGACAATTGTTTTTCAATAATTTTAAAGAGGAAATTAAACTGTTACACCAAATATATCATCAGAATATTGTTCGTGTCTTTAACTATTACTTATATCCTGAACAATATACTGGCTATATTCTCATGGAATATGTTAAAGGAAAGAACATCTCAAAATTTGTTATTGATAATCCCGATAGGCTAAATAATATCTTCGGTCAAACGATATCAGGTTTTTGTCATTTGGAAAAGAATAAAATCCTCCATAGAGATATTAGACCACATAACATTTTAGTTTCGAATGAAGGTGTTGTTAAAATAATTGACTTCGGATTTAGTAAAAAAGTAGATTTTGAAAATGATTACAAAAAAAGTATATCCTTAAACTGGAGATATAATCCACCTATGGACTTCACAAAGAAGATATACAACTTTAAAACGGAAGTTTATTTTGTTGCAAAATTATTTGAAGAAATTATATTCGAAAATAATTTTGAGAATTTCGCATATAATGACATACTAAAACAAATGCTCATTCCAGATTATGATGAACGAATTAATTCATTTTTTGAAGTTGAAAGGGCAATTGTTGCTGATGAATACCAAGGCTTGACTTTTACAGAAGAAGAAAAAGGAATTTATATACGATTTGCATCAAGTCTGTCAGAAATTTATTCGAAAATTGATGTTGAATCTAAATATAATACCGACATAGATAAGATAATTTCAGGTCTTGATGAAGTTTACAGAAATTCAATGCTTGAAACTTTTGTGCAGAACCATAATTCTATAGCTAAATGTTTTGTAAAAGGTGATTATCGCTATTATACGAAAAGAGATGTTGAAGTTAGTGTAATTAAAGACTTTGTTAATCTGCTAAAGTCAATATCAATAGAGAAAAGAAAGGTTGTTATGAATAATTTATGGCAGAGACTTGATTCTATTGAAAGAGAGGCAAAAGTACCTGATGATGATTTACCCTTTTAAAATAGAAATTTTATGACGCTTAAAGAGATTGTAGAAAGAGTTGAATTAGCAATTCGGGAATTAATCGAAAATGAGGGAGGAAACCTTCGCAGAGATTTGAATGAGTTAAATGTTTCAACTTATCTTGCATTTTACCTTAAACCATATTTTACAAATTATGATGTAGACCCCGAATATAATGGAGACGTTGACAAACCAAATGACCGAAAGGCTTTAGATATTGCCAGAAATAGAATTAAGGAAGTTAGACAAAAACCTAATGCTCAGAATAATTATAGGTTAAGTCCTGACATAATAATTCATAAAAGAGAATCTAATGATAATAATTTAGTTGTAATTGAAGTTAAAAAGGATTCTCACCCTACACACCTCAAAGATTTTGATTTGATTAAATTGGAACATTTGACAATTAATTATCTCGGGAATCACTACAACTATGATATGGGGATTGCCCTAATTTTGGGTACAAAAGGTAATGTTGGAAACTATGAGATGAAGTTTTTTGTTGAAGGAAATCCAATTCGAAGAGATTTGATAAATGAAATGTAGAAAACCAACGCAAATATCTTGTTGCGGTGATGTGAAAGGTGGTAAATGTCAGTATATAGTGTGATGTATTGAAAGTAAATGACCGTGAAATCTGCAACAATTAATAGAATCTACGATTAGCGTTCTGCTTCAAAAAAGATAACAGATAATGAAATCTGAAATTGAAATTAAACTTAACCAAATAGCCAATATATGGAATCATTTTATCTGGGAATATAAATTTTGTTCAAGAAAGATAAAGTTTACGGATGATGTGAAAACAAACTATTTTGGTGATATTCTTGGATATTTTCAGGATACTTTGGATATCATTTTTTCACAAAGCAAAGGTTCAGATTTCATAGATAAATTTTCTGTCACAATAAGTATTCTGCAAGCTATTTATGTCCAACAGGACTTTGTTCAAGAAATGCTGGAGATATTTAAGACTGGAATTGAAAAAGGAAATTTAAAACAAAATCAAAATTATTCTATAAACAGAGAAATACGTAATGAACTGATAGGGCATCCTATTCGAAAACAAAGTGGAAAACTGATATCATCAACACTTTTTAGTTACCATGCGAAAGAAGGTGAGATTCAATATTTGAGATACCATAAAGATAAAAAGTTCGAATATGAGGTTAAGACTTTTAAAATCTCGGAAATTCAAAAAAGGCATCATGATTTTCTTAAAGAGTATTTTGACGTTATCATAGAAAAGCTAAAAGAAATCTTAGATGATTACTTATTGGGAATTGACAAACTTGAGAATGTAATCAAAGGCAATGACTTTGAAACATTATTAAAACTTGTAGAATTGTATTCAGAAGCAATTTTCAAGTCGGACTATGCTTATGACAAATCCTCATTGATTAAGATTTATAATAAAAGAAAAGAACATATTCGTTATCAGAGTTTTATCGATAGGTTTTGTAATGACCTTGAAGGCTCAATTATTGAAACAAGAAAATATATAAAATCAATATTTGAGAGACAACACCAAAAAATAGAAGTTCAAAATAGCTTACCAAAAATAGAATTTGTATTTAAAGATTTTAGCATTGAAGACGTTAAGGAAATCAGAAAACAACAAGAAAAATCTTATCACTATGAAATTGGAAAATTAGCAACTAAAAGAAACTGGGAAGATTTTAATTTCTTCGGAGGTATTTTAACATCTAAGTGCAAAGAAAATAAGTTGGTAATCAGTGAATTAAAACACATGGAAGAAAATATCTATGACGAAATAGAATATTATTCTTCATTAAGATTGATTATGAAAGAATTAAAGGAAGAATAAAGTCATTGTTGAATTGGAAATAGCAAGCAAAACATTTACCTAAAATAAAAACATGATAGTAACGACAACCTCGAATCTGGATGAAATAAGAATTAAAGAATACCTGCAACCAATATCTGCTCATGTAGTAGTTGGCATGAATCTTTTTAAAGATTTTTTGGCAGGACTTACTGATACGTTTGGCGGAAAATCATCAACATACGAGAAAACATTAGAATCAATAAATGAAGAGGTAATATACAAACTGGAGAAAAAAGCGTTAGCTATAGGAGCTAATTGCATACTTGGTTTGAAGATTGATAATAGTGAAGTTTCTGCGCAAGGGAAATCGATGTTAATGGTTACTGCTGTAGGAACTGCTGCTGTTGCAGATATCAATGAAGATTTATCAAAATCTATTCGCCACAATAAGAATGTGGCTACCAATAATGATGACCTAACAGAGTCTCTTTTTAAAGATGACTAAAATTTTAGCGAAGGGAGTGAAATTCAAACATTTTGTGGTAATTATTTCTTATTTAATCTTGTTACATAGCTACCCATCTTTTGTAAATCAAATCCATAATCCCAGAACTTATAGTAATTATTATACTCAATTAATTTTGATTTGTAATCATCAGCAATCATCAACATTCCATCTTCATCTAATTCTGCCCCTTTAGTATTGGCAAAATCTATAAAATTTTTGCGATTCTCAACATAGAATGCTGTTTCATGAGACTGTAATCGTTTATCCTCAAAATGAAAATTATTATCTTTCTTCGCAGACCACTCAGAAAAGAAATCCATCATTGGGTCTGATAGAATTAGCATGTAATTGGTATATCGACTAATTAAGATATGTAAAGGACTGACTCTATCTTTTAAGAAGATGTGAATAGATTGGTAAACATCACTTTTACGACCAGAAAAATTTACATTTACCTTAACCGTTTTTATCTCAATTTTGGAAATAATCTGCTGAATCATTGTGTTAATTCTTTCTTTATTTCCTTCTTTAAAACTATATTTTAACCCGTGATTGATTGACATTAATTCTTTAACTCGCAATGACAGCTTAGTTACTTCCGAGTCTAAGAAAGACTCCCGTTCTCTTATTTCATTTAGTTTAATATTTTTTTTCTCTTTGGTGATATCACCGTCAGAATACATTTCAATAATTTTATCTATTTTACCATCAATCTTTTTCTTTTCAATATTATAACCTGATAGTTCCGCTTTGACAATTGAAAGTTTATTCTTAATATTCTGTTTTTCCGTTTTTCTCTGTTCTGATGTTAGTTTGTTACCATACTTATTGATTACGTGATATAATGCATCGTAAAACCGTTTTATACCAACGCCTTTATTTCCACAAGAATCTTTGTATCCAGCCGTAACACACCTAATTGAGTGCGTTCTTTGTGAGTTAACGTAATTCATGCTCTGTCCACATTTTCCACACTTCATTACCTTCGATGAAATGACATAATCATACTTCCTTTTATTCTTTTGATTGGGGTTTGTTTTTAAGCGTTTATTAACCTGTTCAAACAACTCATTATCTACCAGTTTAGGGCAACTAATTTTAAGGTCTTTGTATGTTCTCTCTCCAATCATTAAAGGGTTTGACAATATGTGATTTACAACACTCTCCGACCATCTTTTTCCATATCTTGATGCAATATTATTAAGGTTTAAATGATTTGCAATTTGCTTAGTTGAATAATTACCATTGTACATTTCATACATCATCACAACTATTTTACTATTGATGGGATGTGGTTTTAATTCTTTTGTAACCTTATCCATTACGAAACCAAACGGTGGTGCTCCCCCCGTCCATATATGACGATTCTTTACTGCCCGATACCTACCATCCTTGGTTCTTTGTGCAATTGCATCACGCTCAATTTTTCCTGCTACAATCATACTGCTAAGTACCATTGTTGCCATTCCATCTTCTGTACCATCTGGTTTGAGAGTAAGAATATTCTCTTTATGTAGGTATATATTTATACCCTTTTCTTGCATACTCTCAATGAAGACATGGCAATCTGCAATACGTCTACTTATTCGGTCAATTGAATATGCAAGCACGAAATCAATTTTATTATTATCCAGAAAATCATTGAACTCTGTAAATACTTCCCTATCGTTTTTTTTAGCATTTCCACTAATCTGTTCATCATATGTCTCTATGACATTAATGTTCATTTTTTTTGCGCTTTCCTCAAGGATAGATATTTGAGTTGCTGTCGACTGAAGTGGCGTTGAAACTCTGGCAAATATTACCCCCGTAAGCGGTTGGCTGGATTCTAATGGCATAACATATCATTTTTGTTCCACAACAAATATAAGCAATATATATATATGCCATCTTATTAAAATTCTTGCAGTTTCAGGATTACACGTCGGTATACTTTTCTTTGCATTTACGTTCTGTTTTGGTTTTCTACAGAAACGAAAGATTGGCAAGTTTATTTACGTGATGCTTTCCATAAGCTTGTTGTGGTGTTATGCATTTATTACCGGTCTTTCACCATCAGTATTACGAGCCTGCACAATGTTCAGTCTGGTTATCATTGCCGGAAATATCAACCGCCGGGCAAATATTTATAACACGCTAGCAGCTTCAGCCTTTCTTCTGCTATGGGTTAATCCCAATAATCTTTTCGAAGTAGGATTTCAACTCTCGTATATGGCAGTTTTTGGTATTGTTTTTCTGCAACCCCGAATCGCCGGATTATGGACGGTAAAAAACAAGGTGGGGCTATTTTTCTGGAATTTAATATGTGTTTCAATTGCAGCGCAAATAGCCACATTCCCGCTTTCAGCCTATTATTTTAATCAATTCCCAACCTACTTTCTACTGAGCAACATAGTAGTAATTCCTGCCGCCATGCTTCTTATTCCCCTCGGACTGGGTTTATTGGCCTTTTCAAAAATACCACTGCTGGCTACTTCAATCGCATTTATAGTAAAATGGATTATAAAAAGCGTATATTTTTTACTTTCCTCTTTTGAATCATTTCCCCACTCAACACCCGATGTTGTGCTTCACTTACCCGAACTGCTTTTCGTTTTGGTCATACTGTTTTCCATCTTCCTTTTTCTGAATTCGCACCGAGCTGTCTTTCTAAAGTCGGCACTTTCGTTTGCAGCGATCCTTGCTGCATTTATTCTGTTTTCAGCTTACAAACAAATCAACCGGCGAGAAATAATTGTGTTAAACTCACAAGAACAGGTAACTTGCTTTATTTGTGCGAACAAAATGTATGTCATTTCAGCCGACACACTTTCGGTTGACGATTACAATTATAGCTCTGTTCAAGATATAAAACGACAGAAACGAATAACGAATGTTATTTTCCTGACTTCCGATTCAACATTCAACGATGATTTGCTATTTCTCAACAAAGGACTGGCTGTATTCGAAGGAAAAAAAGTTTTACTCGAACAAAAAAGTACGCCTGCAACAAATACTATTTCGCCGGACATAATTATCAATACCAAAACGACTTACTACACAGAAACCATTTCAGAAGATTGTTGCTTTATAAAGTACTACCCTGATCGAAAAAACTCCTCTTTCGAAACAAAACATCACATTCTTTCTACAAAAGGAGCATTTACAACTACATGGTAACCGTACATTTCACATAAACCCACTCGTTATCTCTTATTTGGTTGAGAAATATTTTGGTAAATTCCTATAAATTACACGGTGCATTTTGTAATTTAGAATGTTAATTTAATGTTGGAAGCAGAAAATTATAAAGCGTTTTCCGTTGAGTTTAAAAACAGAATGCATTATTTTGCTTCATTAATTAATTCAGACAGGTGAAACAAGCATGTAAATACTTTGCTTACAGAATAGAAGCTAACAAGCGAGTTCCATCGAATACTTTTTAGAATTAACACTTATATCGAAATGAAAGTTGTTATAGCGGGTGCCGGCGAAGTAGGAACACATTTGGCGAGAATGTTAACCAATGAAAACCATGACATTACCTTACTGGATGATTCCCCTGAAAAACTGGCGAAAATCAGTAGTGAAGTAGATCTGATGACAATAGCGGGTTCAGCTCATTCATTTCAGGATTTAAAAAGTACCGACCTGGCAAAATCCGATTTGTTTATTGCAGTTACTCCCTTTGAGGAACGGAACGTTTTAGCCTGTTCAATGGCGTCGTACCTTGGGGTTAACCGTACAATTGCACGAATAAACAACTCCGAATACCTTCAGGAAAGATACCGCTCAAAGCTCAACAATTTGGGGATAAACGAATTGATTTACCCTGAAAGTCTGGCAGCAAAAGAGATTATTGCATCGGTAAAACAAACGGCAACGCGTCAGTTAATTGAATTTTCAGGCGGGAAACTGATTATGATGGGAATTAAAGTGCGCGAAAATGCACCGGCTCTGAATAAAACATTTGAAGAGTTATCGCAGGAAAATCAGCATTTGTTGGTAGTGGCAATTAACCGCGACAATGAAACCATCATCCCGAATGGTAATGATTTTATAAAAAACGGTGACATTGTATTTTTTGTTACCACTCCGGCCGAGCAAAATAATGTTTACGAATTAACCGGAAAAACACTTTTCGAGGTTAAAAACATCATGTTTTTGGGAGGTAGTCGGATTGCCCAAAAAGCAATTGAAAAACTGGGTGAAAATTACCGAATTAAAGTAATTGAAGGCGACCGTAAAAAATGCGAGAAGATTGCCGACAAGTACGAAAATGTGCTGGTGATTAACGGCGATGGACGAAACCTGAATCTGTTACGCGAAGAAGGAATTGAAAAAATGGATGCTTTTGTGGCAACCACCGGAAATTCGGAAACCAATATATTAGGCTGTCACCTTGCAAAAACATTTGGAGTTCGGCGAACAGTTGCCGAGGTTGAAAACCTGGCTTACATGAACCTGGCAGACAATATGGATATAGGTAGCATTTTTAATAAAAAGCTAATTGCCGCGGGTTACATTTATCGTTTTACGCTTAATGCCGAAATCTCGAAAGTAAAATGTTTAACAGCCTCCGACGCCGAAGTTTTTGAGTTTATTGCCAAGCCTGGAGCTAAAATCACACAAAAGTCTGTTAAAGATCTTGATTTCCCCGAAGAAGCTAAAATTGGAGGAGTGATTCGTGGCAACATGGGATACATTGCCCACGGGTACACTCAAATTCAGGAAGGCGACAAAGTAGTTGTATTCACCCTTCCTTCAGGAATTAAAAAGCTGGAGAAATTCTTTAAGTAAGCGCAAACTACCGGAACATGAATCTTAAAATCATATTCAGAGTACTTGGTTTTTTATTATTTGTAGAGGGAATTGCCATGGGCATCGCTCTTTTGGTTGCTCTGATTTATGGTGAATCCGACACGAACGCATTCTTAATTTCGGGTGGAATTAACCTTGCAATTGGCGGACTGATCGTTGCAGCCACTTCAAAAGCAAAAAAAGATATTGGCAAACGCGAAGGATTCATCATCGTATCGATGGTGTGGATTGTGTTCTCGTTTTTTGGGAGCTTACCTTATGTTATAAGTGGCTCCATTCCAAGTTTTACTGATGCATTTTTCGAAACCATTTCCGGTTTTACCACAACGGGCTCATCAGTTTTAAACGATATTGAGGCGCTTCCCCATGGCATATTGTTCTGGAGAAGTATCACCCAATGGCTTGGTGGCATGGGAATTATTGTTTTATCGCTGGCTATTTTGCCGGTATTTGGAATCGGTGGTATGCAGTTATTTATGGCTGAAGTTCCGGGGCCAACACCCGACAAAATCAGCCCCAGAATTAAACAAACTGCAAAAACACTTTGGGTAATTTATCTGGCATTTACGGTGGCCGAAACGCTGTTATTATGGGTCGGAGGAATGACCTTTTTCGACTCAATTTGTCATTCGTTTACCACCATGGCTACCGGAGGTTTTTCAACCAAACAGGCAAGTATCGCACACTGGCCATCGCCATTTATACAGTATGTAATTATTGTTTTTATGTTTTTGGCCGGCACAAACTTTACACTCTCCTATTTTGCTATCAAAGGAAAGTTTTCGGTGGCATTTAAAGACGAAGAGTTCAAATATTACAGCTTTTTTACACTCGGATTTACTGCTCTTATTTTTATCGGACTTTTAATTTCTACCGAATTTGGCGTTGAAAAAGCATTTCGCGATTCACTGTTCCAGGTAATTACAATAATAACAACCACAGGATATGCCACGGCCGATTACCTTACCTGGCCGCCGGTGTTGACGATGCTCATCTTTTTGCTTTTCTTTTTTGGTGGCTCTGCCGGATCAACTGGTGGTGGAATAAAGATTATGCGAATTGTTGTGTTGCTTAAAAACGGGTATTACGAGCTAAAACGTTTGGTTCATCCCAATGCTATTATTCCTGTACGTTTTAATAAGCACTCGGTTGATGCAAAAATCGTTACCAACGTGCTGGCATTTTTTATGCTATACTTTGTAATTTTTGCCATCAGCACGGTTATTTTTACACTGATTGAACCGGATATGGAATCGTCGATGGGAGCTGTTGCTACCTGTTTGGGCAATATCGGGCCGGGCTTAGGCACTGTTGGGCCGGCAGAAAATTTCTACCACATTAGCCCAATCGGGAAATGGTTTCTATCATTTCTAATGCTGCTTGGCCGACTGGAGCTATTTACTGTTTTGGTGCTCTTCTCACCATCGTTCTGGAAAGAATAGTAGATTTAATATTCCAATTCACCTTTTCCCTGGCGTACCAAAGATGGTTCGTCCGATGTGCAATCAACAATTGTTGAAGGTACCAATTCCCCAAAACCACCGTCGACAACAATATCAGCCAGTTCTGCAAATTTCTCATGGATCAATTCCGGGTCAGTTGTATATTCCAGAATTTCGTCATCATCGTGCACCGACGATGAAAGGATTGGATTTCCCAGTTCACTTACGATCTCACGAATAATATTATTATCAGGAATTCGGATTCCTACCGTTTTCTTTTTCCCTTTAAAATACCTTGGCACATTGTTATTGGCATTTAAAATAAAGGTAAACGGACCCGGCAAATTTTTACGAATGAGTTTAAAAATATGACTGGGAATTGGTTTGGTGTAATCCGACAAATGGCTGAAGTCGCTGCAGATAAACGAAAAATTATTCTTCTCTACCTGAATGCCTTTAAATCGAGCTACCTTTTCAACTGCTTTTTGGTTGGTAATATCGCAACCAATTCCGTACACTGTGTCGGTTGGATACACAATTACTCCCCCTCCGCGCAAAACGTCTACAACTTTTCTTACATCGCGGGGATTTGGATTTTCATTATACAAGCGTACCAACATAGTTTTTCCTATTTTTGGCCGATAAAATTAGTTTTTTAAGTTATACAAGGTGCTTTTTTGCTGTTTTTTAGCTTAGTGCTGATTGTACAACATAGGATTTTTAGAAAATCTGAAGACCATGCAGAGACAAATTATAAATACGGAAGACGGATCGAAAACACTATTTATTCCGGAGATGGACGAACAGTACCATTCGCTAAACGGAGCGCTAACCGAATCGGAATATGTGTATCTCGACAAAGGCTACCGGCACAATAAATCGACGGAGCCGGTAATTCTTGAAATTGGCTTTGGAACAGGATTAAATGCCCTATTAACGGCCCTTGAAGCAGAAAATAGAAAGCGAAAAACCACTTATATTTCATTAGAAAAATACCCAATTGAACCGTCCGAAATAGAGCAACTCAACTATGGAAGTTTAATTTCGAAACAAGCCGAAGAACTTTTTTCAACGCTGCATAGTAGTGAGTGGAACCAAAAAACGAACATTTCGTCGTATTTCGATTTATTAAAACTACAGACCGACCTCACCCAATTTTCTTTTGATAATCTTCCAACCGTTGACGTGATCTACTTTGATGCATTTGGCCCCGACAAACAACCCGAGATGTGGAACGAGGATATTTTTAGAAAACTATTCAGCATTAGTAATTCAAACGCAAACCTTGTTACCTATAGCGCCAAAGGCGAAATTCGTCGCCGAATGGAACGATCGGGCTATATTTCAGAGCGACTTCCCGGTCCTCCGGGAAAAAGACAGATGCTTCGGGCAACACGGCAATAATATAAAAGACACTAAAAAACACCACCAACTACGCCCCACAATGCTGATTTACTGACACTTAAACACCTTTACAGAAAATTATTCGACAAGCCGAACAACAAACACTAATGTTCGATTTTTCCTGACTTAAACTTTTTTAACATTTTTTAATTTCACCAAATCCGTTTCTGTATCTGTCACTATATTTTGCCCAAGAATGCCCCTAAAAAGGTTAAAAACCAACCTTTTGACATTTTGTAAAAAAATAACCAATCGTCAGAAAAAGACCTTTTTGATAGATATTTTCAATTTTTTCTGCATTTAAATTCTTGGATTTTGCAAAAATTCCTGTAAAATTTGAACTTCATTCAACGTGAAATTTATGATTTATCAATTTCAAATTGTTTCACAAGAGGCCCAAAACTTCCGATTGGAAGTTGCTCTGGATGAGAAACATTCATTTTTCGATTTTCATAGTATTATACAGAAAAGTGTTGGTTTTGAGTCACACCAACTGGCATCTTTCTTCGTGTCCAATAAAAATTGGAGAAAGCTGGTTGAGATTTCAATGTTAGACTTAGGTATAAATGGTGCAGCATTTTACATCATGCAAAAAACAAAATTAGGAGACTTGCTGCAAGATAAGGGTCAACACCTCATTTATACATTCGATTTTTTGAACGACAGGTCTTTTTTTATAGAACTAACTGGAATAATTATGGGAAAAAATCTTAATGAACCATTAGTCGCTTTAAAACAAGGCGATTCCCCCGTTCAGGTTTTAGGAGAAGAAAAAATTGAACTTGAATCTGGTGTAAACCAGGAAGAAGAAGTTTATATGGATTTTGGCGAGCTTGATGATTACACTGAAATCTTTGGCGAAATGGACGATTTCTGATCACGAAAGACGACTGTTTAATCCATGTTTAAAAAAATTCCAAGACTGTTCATTATTTTGAACAGTCTTTTTTTTGTCATTAATTTGCCAAAAATCATGCATTCATGCCAAAAACGCTTGTTATAATTACCGGCCCAACCGGAATTGGAAAAACTGAAGTGAGCATAAAAGTTGCCCAACATTTTAATGCCGAAATCGTTTCGGCCGACTCCCGGCAAATTTTTAAAGAACTCTGCATCGGCACTGCTGTTCCATCGGCAGAAGAGCTGGCTATGGTACCCCATCATTTTATACAAAGCCACTCGGTGGAAGAAAACTACAATGCCAGCCGCTACGAAACGGAGGCACTGGAACTGATAGACGAGCTTTTCAAACAGAAAGATGTTCTTTTGCTGGTAGGCGGCTCAATGTTGTACATCGATGCCATTTGCAAGGGCATTGATATTATGCCTGATGCTGATCCAGAAATTCGGGCGTCGCTAAAAAAACAATTAGAAGAAGAAGGATTGGATAGTTTGCGGCTACAGTTAAAAACTCTTGATCCGGAATACTATAAAAAAGTTGATCTAAAAAATCCGAACCGAATTATCCACGCACTGGAAATTAGTATTCAAACCGGAAAACCTTACTCATCATTCCGTTCCAATACACCAAAGGAACGCCCTTTTAAAATACTGAAAATCGCCCTTAACTGCGATCGACAAGTACTTCACAACCGTATTAATTTAAGGGTAGATAAAATGATGGAAGCAGGGTTGGAAGAAGAAGCCCGAAGTGTATATCACAAAAAACATTTGAACTCGCTAAATACAGTGGGTTACCAGGAACTATTCGCTTATTTTAACGAAGAGATCCCGCGCGAAAAAGCCATTGAGCTGATAAAACGAAACTCGCGGCGTTATGCGCGCAAACAAATTACCTGGTTCCGCCGCGACGAAGCCGTGAAATGGTTTGAACCTAACGACTCTGAAGAAATAATCGCATGGATAAACGAACAAACCAACTGACATGGGGCAATTTATAATTCGGGTTTACGGACTGGTTATCAACGAAAAGAAAGAAGTTTTGCTTTCGGATGAATTTGTAATGAATACAAAAATGACCAAGTTCCCGGGTGGAGGGCTGGAATTTGGAGAAGGATTGGTAGATGGTTTAAGGAGAGAGTTTAAAGAAGAATGCAACGGACAGGAAATAGAGAATATCAGGCATTTTTACACCACCGACTTTTATCAAAAAGCACTGTTTTACGACAGTGCTCAATTAATAAGCATTTACTACCTCGCGGACCTGAAACAACCGTTAAAATTTAAAATATCAGAAAAAGCATTTGACTTTGAAATAGATGGCAACAGAACGCAGAGCTTTCGCTGGGAAAAAATAAAAGACCTAAAAGACGACGATATTACTTTCCCAATTGATAAATTTGTTTTGAATAAATTAAAAGCAACTTTTAATTCGTAACACGCTACTGCAAATTAAGCAACTTTCGGCACGTTGTAATCGGCTTTGGGAAAATACCCAGCTGGTGCAGCTGATCGACAACATAGCCGACACGATTATAAAAGCCAAACAAAAATGGGAAGCAAATACAGATGTAGCTCGGCAGAAGCACATCTGCTGCGAAAAAGTTGAACTAGCTTAATTCGAATATGACATCCGGCAATAAAAACAAGGCCCTTTTTCTCGACCGCGACGGAACGATTAACGTTGAAAAAAACTACGTGTTCCGAGTTGAAGATTTTGAATTTATTCCGGGCATTTTCGAATTGCTGAAAAGTTACCAGGATAAGGGGTTTCTTTTAATCGTAATCACCAACCAATCAGGCATTGCGCGACAATATTATACCGAAAACGATTTCTTTCGTTTAAACAATTGGATGATTCGGCAGTTTCAGAAACAAGGGATAGAAATAACAAAAGTTTATCATTGCCCACATCATCCTGAAATAACCGGAAAATGCAACTGCAGAAAGCCCGAACCGGGAATAATTTTGCAAGCCATTCAGAAATTTAATATCGATCCTGTTAACTCAGTGTTGATAGGAGACAAAAAAAGAGATATTTTAGCAGGAGAGAAAGCAGGGATAGGAAAGAATTTATATATTCAAAACTTATTACAGACAGATTTAAGTTAAGGATCAGACAAAGGCAAAGTGCAACATTTTACAAAAGCAGAAATAAGACATATTGAGGACCGCTATCAGGATTTTTTGAAGGTCATTAAAGATAAGTTTGATGAAGGACGGTTGGCACGTATCGAGAAAGCATTTCGATTCTCGAATGCGGCTCATCATGGCATAAAACGCAAATCTGGCGAACCGTTTATTATTCATCCCATTGCAGTTGCACGTATTGTTGCGGTAGATCTGGGATTAGGGGCCACATCGATTGTTGCAGCTTTATTACACGATGTTGTAGAAGATACCGATTATCGCTTGTCGGACATTGAAAACATGTTTGGAACGCGGGCTGCCAGGATTGTTGACGGACTGACAAAACTTTCGGGCGACTTTGATGCCAAACATGCGCTTACGCTGAAAAAGATGCTGATGACCCTTTCGGACGATGTAAGGGTTATTCTAATAAAAATTGCCGATCGTTTGCACAATATGCGAACGCTTGATTCGATGCCGGCGCACAAAAAAATAAAAATTGCCGGCGAAACACTTTTCCTTTATGTGCCTTTGGCGCACCGGCTGGGTTTACATGCTATAAAAAGCGATCTGGAGGACCTGAGCTTTAAGCATAAACATCCGGAGGAATATGAACAAATTCAATACCTGCTTCACAACCAGGAAGAAAAGCGTAACTACCTGGTAACCGAGTTCACCAGTCCGATCATTGAAAAGCTGAAGAAAGAAGGAATTAATTGTAAGGTAGAACACCGGCTAAAAACAAGTTACTCCATCTGGCAAAAAATGCAGAAAAAGGCGGTGGCCTTTAACGAAGTTTACGACATACTGGCCATTCGCATCATTATCAACTCGAAAAAAGGAATATCGGAAAAAAGACAGTGTTTTGATGTCCTCTCAATAGTTACTGATATTTACAAGCCAAAACCCGACCGGATTCGCGACTGGATTACCATGCCAAAAGCAAATGGTTACGAATCGTTACATGTTACCGTAATGGGACCACAGGGGCATTGGGTGGAAATTCAGATACGAACCGACAGAATGGACGACGTTGCTGAACATGGTTTTGCTGCACACTATCGTTACAAAGACATTCGAAACTTTGAAAATGAACTGGATCCATGGATTGAACGGATTCGCGAATTGTTGCAAAGCCCTGATTCTGATGCTTTTGAATTTCTCGACGATTTTAAACTCAACCTATTCTCTTCAGAGATAAATGTTTTTACACCAAAAGGCGATATGTTTTCGTTGCCACTGGGATCAACAGTAATCGATTTTGCCTACGAAATACACACCGAACTGGGCAATAAATGTATCGGCGCTAAAATAAACACCAAGCTGGTTCCTATCAGCCACATACTTGAAAATGGCGATCAAATTGAAATTTTAACCTCAGAAAACCAGACGCCAAAACTAGAGTGGCTGAAGTTTTCTGCATCGCCAAAAGCAAGAGGAAAAATCAAAAATGTATTCCGGCTCGAAAAAAGCAAACATACCGATAAAGGCAAGGAAATTATTGAGCAGCTTTTTAAAGAAATAAATGCTCCGTTAACTTCAAATAACCTGAAAAAATTAACGGCGCACTTTAACATGAATAACAAAGAGCAGCTGTATTCTGAAGCTGGTATGGGATTTCTGGAGCTGGATGATGTAAAAGACATTATCGGCAAAAAATCGGAAAGCAAGCTGGTAAAGTACTGGAACATTACCTTTGGGTCGGGCAACAAAAACAAGGAAGAAGAAACGCCTGAAAACCAAAAGATCGATAAGAAAAAACCATTTCTGTTAAAAGAAAATCAGGATAATATTAAATTCTCGCTGGCTAAATGCTGTAACCCAATTCCGGGCGAACCTGTTGTTGGCTACCTTACAAGCGACGATCACGTTATAATTCATAAAGTAAAATGCCGCGAGCTGGAAAAATTTATTGCCAACCAGGGCGAAAAAATAATTCAGGCCGAGTGGACAAAATTCAAACGCCAGTCGTACCTTACCCGGCTGCATTTGCAAGGGTTTGATCGTTTAGGAATTGTAAACGAAGTAACAACGCTTATATCTAAGGGCCATAATATTAACATGCGTTCAGTAAAATTCGACACTCACGATGGAATTTTTATGGGCGACCTGTTTTTATACATCCACAACACAAACGATTTAGACAACTTAATCAACAAGCTAAGAACGATTAAAGGCATCGATAGTGTAAATCGAGTAGAAAACCTTGAGGATTAATTTATATTCATTCTAAAAGAATAAATTTTTTTTCTATTTTTGGCCTATTTAAAATTGGTTTAATTATGAATAACCAGAAGACCAGAGAAACTGTGCGCAACATGTTTACCGAGTACCTTGAAAAGAACGGTCACCGGAAAACACCCGAAAGATTTGCAATTCTTGACGAGATTTATTGTCGCGAGGGGCATTTCGATATTGAGTCGTTATACATTTCGATGAAGAACAATAACTACCGGGTAAGCCGCGCTACGCTATACAATACCATCGATTTATTGCTTGATTGCAAGTTGGTTGTAAAACACCAGTTTGGCAAAAACATTGCACAGTTCGAAAAGGCATTTGCAACACTTCAGCACGATCACCTTATTGACACAACAAATGGTACCGTTGTTGAATTTTACGATCCTCGTATTCGCGAGATTATTGAAGATGCCTGCATCAAAAACGATTTTAAATTGTCGCATCACACGCTTTATATCTACGGCGAAAGCACGAAAAAGGAATAAAGCTGTTAATTCTTAATAGATTATAAATTAAGTGCCGGGTACTGGTATTTTTATTGCAGAGCATAAAATATTTAGTACTTTTAACTGCTTAATTTGAAAGCCGTGAAAGGTTAATCTTGAACGATTAAGTTTTCGCGGTTTTGCATGTAAAATAAAAATCAAAACTCAAAATGAAGGTAGATGTATTGTTGGGCCTGCAATGGGGCGACGAGGGAAAAGGTAAGATTGTTGACGTATTTACTCCGGGATACGACGTTATAGCTCGTTTTCAGGGAGGGCCAAACGCCGGCCACACCCTTGAATTCAACAATATCAAACATGTTTTACACACAATTCCTTCGGGCATTTTCCGCGAAAACAAAATCAATGTAATTGGTAATGGTGTTGTTATCGACCCAATCATTTTCAAAAAAGAAATTGAGTCGTTGAGTAAAATTGGTGTCGATATCTCGAAAAACCTATATATCTCGAAAAAGGCACACATGATTTTGCCAACTCATAAGATTTTGGATGCTGCTTCGGAACAGAAAAAAGGTGACACTAAAATTGGTTCAACCTTAAAAGGCATCGGACCAACCTATAAAGATAAAATTGGCCGTGATGGTTTGCGTGTTGGCGATCTGGTTCACGGTTTTGAAGAAAAATACACCGCGCGAATCAATAACCACAAAGTAATGTTAAGCGAGTTCTTTAAGTATGACTACGAAAAGTTGCTTAACGAATGTGAAAAAGAGTGGTTTGAAGGGGTTGAAGTGTTGAAATCGTTTAACCTGGTTGACACCGAGCATATGATTAACGATGCCTTAAAAGAAGGCAAATCAGTGTTAGCCGAGGGTGCTCAGGGAACGTTGCTTGATATTGATTTTGGATCGTATCCGTTTGTAACCAGCTCGAACACGATTTGTGCCGGAGCCTGTACCGGTTTAGGACTTGCTCCAAATGCCATTGGTAAAGTTTTCGGGATTTTTAAAGCCTACTGCACTCGCGTTGGAATGGGACCTTTCCCTACCGAGCTTTTCGATGAGACAGGCGAAAAACTGCGCACTGCAGGTAATGAGTTCGGATCTACAACTGGTCGTCCGCGACGTTGTGGCTGGCTTGATTTGGTTGCATTAAAATACACTTGTATGCTGAATGGTGTATCGGAACTAATTATGATGAAGGCCGATGTGCTGGATGATTTTGATACTATTAAAGTTTGTGTAGGTTACGAAATTGATGGTGAAGTTGTTGAACACTTTCCATTTGAATTAGACGACCACGTAAAACCTGTTTACGTTGAACTCCCGGGCTGGAAAACCGATTTGACTAAAGTTAAAGATCAGAACGAATTCCCTGAAGAACTGAATAACTACATTAACTTCATTGAAGACGAAATGGGCATTCCTATTTCGCTTGCATCGGTTGGTCCAAACAGGGAACAAACAATTATGCTCGAAAAAGAATAAACAAAGATATTTTGGATTAAAAACGCTGTTCATTTATTTGAGCAGCGTTTTTTGTTTTTTTACGCTGTCCCGGTTTTTAAAAATTATCAAACATCTCTTCAACTATTTGTTCCATTAAATATCAAAAGCAGACTAACTTACACTTCCGCTTTCCATTTCAAAACATAAACATTCGGTTAAATAATTAAGAGATAATTTAAATAGTTATAATTCTTAATTATCTTTAAGCATCTCACAGGGGGCAAAATGGGATCAATATTTAAGGAAACATTAGGACTATATACCGATTTGTATGAGCTGACTATGGCTCAGGGGTACTTTTTGTGCCATAAAAAAGACCAGCAAACCTCGTTCGACTATTATTTCAGAACCAATCCATACAAAGGTGGTTACACCGTTTTTGCAGGTTTGCAGGATTTTATTGATGCCCTGCAGGAATTCACCTATTCAAAATCAGACCTGGAATTTCTAAAAGCGAACGGATTCAAGGATGAGTTTTTGGAGTACCTACGCGACTTCAAATTCTCAGGAGATATTTACAGTGTAAAAGAAGGCGAAATTGTTTTTCCGAATGAGCCGCTTTTGTCGGTAGAAGGAAACATTATTGAATGCCAGTTGGTAGAAAGTATTTTGCTGAATATTCTGAATTTCGAATCGCTGATTGCCACAAAGGCTTTCCGTATCAAACATATTTCGGGACAAAAATTATTTGCCGATTTTGGCCTGCGCCGTGCTCAGGATTTTGGTGCCATTCATGCCAGCCGGGCTGCCTGTATCGGTGGCGCTTCATCTACTTCGAATACCCTGGCCGGGAAAATATATGATATTCCTGTTAGCGGAACAATGGCGCACAGCTGGGTACAAAGTTTCGATTCGGAGCTGGAAGCTTTCAGAGCTTTTGCCGAAACAAATCCCGATAATACCATTTTGCTGGTTGACACTTATAACACCCTAAAATCGGGCGTGCCCAATGCAATTACCATTGGTCGTGAAATGGCTGCCAAAGGTGAAAAACTAAAGGCCATTCGGCTAGATAGCGGAGACCTGGCTTACCTTAGTAAAAAAGCCCGAAAACAATTGGACAACGCAGGCTTACATGATGTTCAGATTCTTGCATCGAACCAGCTGAACGAATATGTTATTAAAACCTTGCTGCTGGATCAGAATGCTGCCATCGACGGTTTTGGAATCGGCACAGAAATGATTACCGGCAAAAGCGACGCTGCTCTGGATGGTGTTTACAAACTTACCGAGATTGACGGAGAGCCAAAAATGAAATTCTCCGAAAACATCGAAAAAATTACCCTGCCCGGAAAAAAACAACTGGTAAGATACTTTGATGAAGAAGGCATGTTCTACCGCGACGGGATTCTGTTGCAAGATGAAAAACCGGAAGAAGTGGAAACGATCTATCACCGGATTTATCCCGAAAAAAATACCGAAGTCTCAAAACTAAAATTTGAACTTCTTCGCGAAAAAGTAGTTGACCAGGGAAACATTTTGCTTCAACACAAAAATCCGGTAGAGATATACGAATACCTGAAAAGCCGGGCCGCTTTATTGCCCGACGAACATAAACGTTTCATCAGTCCACACTTGTATAAAGTTGGTATTTCGAATAAATTAATGGCTACCCGCAACGCTCTAACACAAAAATTACGAACGTTACACTAAGTTATTTTATGACAGAAATTACACGACCTACACTTATTATTGACAAAGAAGTTTGCCTGCAAAACATTGAACGGATGGTAAAAAAAGCCGAAAACTATAATCTTCGGTTGCGTCCGCACTTCAAAACACATCAGGCAGCAAAGGTCGGTGAGTGGTATAAACGTTTCGGAATCAGCCAAATTACTGTTTCATCGGTGTTAATGGCTGAATATTTTTCATCGAACGGATGGAGTGATATAACTCTTGCTTTTCCGTTGAATATTCTGGAAATGAGCAGAATTGACCGTTTGGCAGACTCCATTAAACTGAATGTACTGATTGAAAACAGGGAATCGGCAGAAGTTCTGGCCAGTAAAGCGACCAATAAAATTGGTGTGTATTTAAAAATCGACACCGGCTACAACCGCACCGGGATTCCAGCAGGCAGAACCGGCCGCATTGATTCAATTCTTGATATTTTGCGCAAAAACAGCAAACTTAGTTTTAAAGGATTTCTTACACACACCGGACATACCTACACAGCACTATCAACAAACGAAATATTCAGCAGTCATTTTGATGCTTTGCTAAAACTGAAAAAGCTAAAAAACAGGTATCATAAAGATTATCCGGGAATGGAGCTGAGTATGGGCGACACACCATCGGCCAGCATTTGTGGAAATTTTGACGGGATAGACGAAATTCGTCCGGGTAATTTTGTTTTTTACGACCTGATGCAACACAATCTTGGTGTTTGCGATATTGAGGATATTGCCGTCAAAGTTGTATGCCCGGTAGTAGCAAAGCATGTTTCGAGAAACGAAATTGTGATTTATGGCGGTGCCGTTCATTTCTCGAAAGACACGCTACAAAATACCGATGGTAAAGAATTATATGGTCGGGTGATTATCAGTCAGGATGAACAAAAAGTTCTGCTCGACACCAAAAATTACCTGTCGCGGCTTTCGCAGGAACACGGCATAATTAAAGTTACACCCACCAATTTCAAAAAGATAAAAGTGGGCGATCTGGTGGAAATTATTCCTGTGCACTCGTGCCTTACAGCAAATATGATGGGGCACATGATTACCACTGAAGGTGAGTTTATCGAAATGATGCCTAAATATTAACAAAAAAATTTGAACGCAGAAGACACTGATTTTGCAGATTCGCGCAGTAAATACTAGTCGAGCATAAACTCAAAGCGGGTCAAAATAAAAACCCGATTCGTTTTTGATCAAAATCATACGAATCGGATTTTTTATTTTTATTCTGTGAAAATCAATTCACATCAGCGTCATCAGCGTTCCCACGCTGCAATTATAATTTCTATTTTTCAGGAATAGCTTCCAGTGTAGCCACCAAAAACTCCCAGAATTTTTTAACTGTTTCAATATTTACTTTTTCATCCGGCGAGTGCGGGAAACGAATGGTTGGTCCAAACGAGATCATGTCCCAATGCGGGTAGTTTTGCGCCAGAATACCGCACTCCAAACCTGCGTGAATGGCCATAATTTTTGGCACCTTACCCCACTTGGCATTATACACATCCTGCATGGTTTTTAAAATCGGCGATTCCATGTTTGGCTTCCATCCCGGATAAGCACCCGAGAGAGTTACTTCGGCACTGGCCAGTTCAAAAACAGCTTTTAAACGTGTGCCCAATTCATCTTTTGCCGAATCAACCGAGCTTCGCATCAAACAACCACCATTAATGGTTTTGCTTTCAGCATCCGATTTTAATATGGCCAGGTTGGTAGAAGTTTCAACCAGCCCTTCCATGCTGTCACTCATTCGGATAACTCCATTCGGGCAACCAACTACAGCCCTCGTTACGTTTTTCTGGGTTGCTGCATCAATCAACATTTCCGGCATTTCGGTTTGTTCAACAGCAATATCAATATCTGGTTCGGTAGCGGCAAGTTCAGCTTTTACAGCATCGGCAACTTCATCTACCAAGGCAATAAAATCAGCCACTTTTGCCTCTTCAACAACAAGCACTCCAAATGCTTCGCGCGGGATGGCATTTCTTAAACTTCCGCCATCGATACTGGCCAAACGAACACCCAGTTCTTCGGCAGCATTAATAATCCGGAAAAATGTTTTTATCGAATTTCCGCGGCCCAGAATAATATCCATTCCCGAGTGGCCACCTTTTAATCCGGTTACGCTTAATTGTAAAGCCACAAAACCAACCGGGACTTCTTCTTCGGTATAGTTGAAAGTAATGTTTACATCTTCTCCACCGGCGCAGCCTACGTACAATTCGCCTTCGTCTTCCGAGTCGGTATTGATCAGTATTTCGGCGTCGAGCATACCGGCTTTTAATCCGTTTGCCCCGTCCATTCCGGTTTCTTCGGTGGCAGTAAGCAACACTTCAATGGGGCCGTGTTTTAGGGTCTTCGATGCCAAAACGGCCATTGCTGCCGACGAGCCAATACCATTATCGGCACCCAGCGTTGTTCCGTTGGCTGTTACCCAATCGCCATCCACAAAAGCTTCAATCGGATCGTTTTGAAAATCGTGAACTTTATCGCTGTTTTTTTGCGGAACCATATCGAGGTGTCCTTGCATAACCACCGTTTTTCGGTTTTCCATTCCTGGAGTTGCCGGCTTTTTTATAATAACGTTTCCAGCATCGTCTTTAATGGTTTCCAACCCCAGTTTTTCACCAAATTTTACGGCCCAGTTCTGAATCTGCTCTTCATGGTTTGAAGGACGTGGAATTTGGGTCATTTCAGAAAAGATCTCCCACACTTTTTGTGGCTCGAGATTTTTAATATCTACACTCATAATAATGCGTTTTTTACTTCAGGTTAAATACCTGCAATTTTATGTAACAAAGTAAGCAACAAATGAAAAAACATTTTGTGCATTTTCGGCTAAAAAGTTTTTAAAAGAGTATAAAATTAGGGACAAGAACAGAAAAGCTGATATGTTTCACGGAAATCTTTGAAGATAATTGATATTTTAGCGAGCTTTAGAAAATAAAAGATAAAGATATTATGAGTAGAAATGCAGATAAAGCCTTCTTTGGTCACCCGATCGGGCTTTCAACACTGTTTGCCAGTGAGATGTGGGAACGCTTTAGTTACTACGGAATGCGAGCCTTACTGGTTCTTTTTCTTACAGCAACTTTTGCTTCAGGCGGATTTGAAATGGCAGAACTCGATGCCTTTACCATTTATGGTATTTTCACCGGGTTAGTGTATGTAACCCCAATTATAGGCGGAATGCTGGCCGACAAAGTACTTGGACAGCGAAAATCGATTTACATAGGTGGTTTAACTATGGCCATCGGTCAATTACTATTGGCTGCCAGTGCGGGTTTACACGGATCTGATGCAAGCATTGAATTCCGTCAAACCATTTTTTATGCCGGTTTAGGAATATTGATACTGGGTAATGGTTTCTTTAAACCCAATATTTCAACCATGGTGGGCGAATTGTACGACAATAACGACCCACGAAAAGATGGTGGTTTTACCATTTTCTACATGGGTATTAACCTGGGAGCTTTCTTTTCTCCACTGGTAGCCGGAAAATTAGGTGAACAAGTAGCCTGGCAATATGGATTCCTCGCAGCCGGTGTGGGAATGTTATTAGGAACAATATGGTTTTTTGTACGCAGCCATACACTCGGTCATATCGGAATGCCTCCGAAAGTAAAAGCAGAACGGGTTCGTTTAATATTAAAAGACTGGTTTAGCATCTTATTGTATGTTATTGGCATTGTTGGATTAATTTTCGCGATAATCGTAGGATGGGGAGCTATACCATCAGCAGTAAGTACAGCTCTTATATGGGTACTTGGCGTTGGTGGAGTAATTATACTAACCACCACAATATTCAAGGGAACCAACGGTAAAGCTGAATGGTCGCGCGTTGGAGTAATACTCGTTCTGGCCGTCTTCAACATCTTGTTCTGGAGTGGTTTTGAGCAAGCCGGAACAACCTTTAATATTTTTGCCCGCGACAATACGCAACGAATGATCGGTGACTGGGAAATTCCGGCAACGTGGTTTCAAAGTATCAATGCCATATGGATTGTAGCATGTGCTCCACTATTCAGTGTATTGTGGTTAAAGCTTGATAGAGTAAAATTGAATCCTAATACACCAATGAAATTTGCCTGGGGTTTAATTATGCTTTCTCTTGGTTTTGTGATAATGGCCATTGCTTTTAGCAGATCTACCGGAGGCGACTCTATTCGTTTGGTTAGCCCACTATGGCTGATCGTGGTTTACCTGTTTCATACCTTTGGTGAATTGTGTCTGTCGCCTATCGGACTTTCAATGGTAACTAAGTTATCGCCACCGAAACTGGTTTCTACGATGATGGGAGTTTGGTTTGGTTCTATTGCTGCAGGTAATTTTGTGGCATCGCAAATGAAAGCGATTTCAATACAACTGGAAAAAGCACTTGGCACTGAAATTCAGGTTTTCTGGCTGATCGCTATTCAGTCGGCAATTATTGCGTTGGTTGCAATTGCTCTTTCGCCATGGCTGAAAAAGATGATGCACGGAATAAAATAAGAAATACCGTATTTGAAAAAATAGTGGAAGTACCCGGCTTTATAAGTCGGGTATTTTTTTGTCTGAAAAAGACCATGAGCACAAGTAAAAAAGGATCAGCGCTTTATTGCCAACAGAAAAGAAAGGATATGACTGCTGTTTCACGCAAAGAAATCAAGAAGTACAAAGTTCGCAAAGACTATAACCCGTGAAAATCTGCTTTGCGGGTTTTGCTATAACTTAGCGTGCTCTGCGTGAACTTTTTTTATTATCAATAGGAGACATCCAAAAAAAGCCCGGCTAAACAACCGGTCTTCTAAATGGTATATGTTTAAGAATTCTATTTCATTTGAACGGATTTAATAGCTCCTGTTTCGGGATGAAATTCGATGGAATAATTACCACCCAATAAATCTTCAGGTACCGGGGCGATAGTTCCAAACTGTGCAATGGTTGCACGCGCCGAGGCGAGGCTGTTCAACTCGTAAATAATTTTAATGCTGGCTACTCCCGGCATGCGGTAGTAAACACCATCGTAACCGGCATCGGGGTTATCCGATACGGCCTCTGCGTTGTATTTATCCAATAAACCGGCAGCCTGTTCAAACTCCACCATAACTGGTTTTCCTGAAAGATCGCTGGCAGGAACAACACCGTTTTCATCCGAAATACGGAAGATCACTGCATTCTTTTCGTTGGCAGCCGGCACATAATCAAAACTGTAGGTTTCGGTTTTAGTTGTGGTACGGCCAACAAACAGTTTGATGTAATTCTGCTCGGTACGTTTTAGCTCTTCCAGACTCACCTCATAGGCTTTTCCATCGGGGTATTCGCCGTCGATACGGAGTGCAGCCAGATCGTACTGATTCATTCGGCAATTGAGTACACGCTGTGCCGCTTCGGCAGCTTTTTGCTCCACACTCACAGCCGTCGGCCGGAAATTATTGGTAGAATCTCCGGGAATCAAGAAGGGTGTATCCGAGAAATAATCAAAGGAAAAACCATCGTCGAGATCCGGTTTCTGAAATGTTTTGTTTGATTGAGTCTGCAGCGGCACTGCAACTGTTCTGTTTGTATTTATTCCGGCAAGACAACCGTTGGGCGCCAGGCTGATCGTTGCGGCGATATCGCCCATTGCTTTGTATACCTGTTGCGGATCGGGCTCCGAAAAAGTTTCGATTTTAACAGCCGACACCGACCATTTTACCGATGCTCTGCTTCGGGCATCCTTTATCCCAAGTAACTGCCGGGCATATGCAGCGTATGGTCCTGGTTCGAATTTCTCACGAATCGCTTCAACGTATACTTTAATTCCCGTGCGTGGTAAAGCATATGCAATCCCTTCAACATAGGCGGGAGCGATTCCTTCGTCGTCTTTCTTTTTGCGCTGTCCAAAAGTTGGGACGACTATCATTACAGCAATTATCAAAGCTAAATACCTCATTGTTCAAATTGTTTGTTGTAAAACCCAAAAGTATTAAAATTATTTTGTGCCTTAAATTTATCGGCGTAAGAAAATAAATTCCCTTTAACCAATTCTAATTATATTAAGGGCTAAACGAAAGTCGTGAAACAAGCTGCCGGTTTCGTTAACAAGCATCTGATAACAAAGCACTGCGTTTTATATTAAATTAACAAACCAGAGACAAGACACCGACCATTAAAAATAATTACGTTCTTTGTTTACAGATGTTGAAACGAGCCTGTAAATTATAGTTCCGACTGGGAGTAGAATTAAAAGCGAGTTCCATGAGTTTCCATTAAAGGAAAACAATTATAAACGAATGAAAAATGTAATCCATATTATTCTTGCAACACTTGTCGCAAAGGCGACAAGCTGATAAGAGTGTGGATTACCAGAATATTTATTTAAGGCCATTCTCTTGCGGGAATGGCCTTTTTTTATGGTAGAAAAAATCAATTCGATGAATAATTTGAGAACAGAACATAAAAATATTGCAGCAGCGGCAGTCATTATCCTCGTGAATTCACCCACGTAGGACAAGGATGCTATTGCCTGAATAAAGCCCTTTCCTGCGTAAAACCGGGAAAGGGCTTTTTTTTTGATTGAACCTACAAAAATTATAAAAACATGGAAAAACCATCATTTGAAAAAAAGTTATCGAAGAATTACCGCAACATTCCCCCCTCCTTTGTTCGAAATATTTTAAATGTTGCTGAAAACAAACAGTTTATTTCATTCGCCGGCGGACTGCCAAATCCCGAATTATTCCCGGCTAACGAAATTCGGGAATCAGCCAATGCGGTGTTAAAAGAGTCTGCCGGAAAGATTTTGCAATATGCGGGTTCGATGGGCTACTACCCGCTTCGCGATTGGATTGCCAAACGCTATGCCAATAAATACAGCATGAATATTTCCGCCGATCAGGTGGTGATCACCAATGGGTCGCAACAAGCCATTGATATTCTCGCTCGCTTGTTTATCGACCACGGAGATGGTGTAGTAATTGAAAAACCCAGCTATTTAGGTGCCATTCAGGCTTTATCGGCATACCGACCGGAATTTTGTCAGGTTGATTTGGAAGAAGACGGTGCCAATCTTTGGCAAGTAGAAGACTGGTTCCTGAAAGATGATTTAAAGCTGATGTATGCCGTACCTAATGCTCAAAATCCTTCAGGTATAAGTTACTCCGCATCAAAAAGAAAACACCTGGCAGAACTTTTAAAGACTTACGATAAGTTTCTGATCGAGGATGATCCATACAATGAAATATATTTCGAACACTGCTTTCCTGCTCCCGTAAAAAAATATGCCACTAACAACGTTGCATGGACCGGATCGTTCTCGAAAATGATTGCGCCGGGGTTACGAAACGGATGGGTAATTTTGCCCGATGAGCTGGTTCCACATTTCGACAAGGCCAAACAGTCGACCGATTTAAACCCGAACAATTTAACCCAGTTTGTCATTCAACACTATTTAACCAATAACGATCTGGAAAAACATTTGCAGGCGGTGCAAAAAAAGTATAATGAACAATACCAGGCTATGCAGGAGGCAATCAATCGCTTTTTCCCAGGGGATGTTTCCTGCACAACGCCATCCGGGGGAATGTTTACCTGGTTAACCTTACCGGCCGGAATTTCGTCGGTCGATCTTGTACAGGAAACCATGAAAAAAGGAGTGGTTTTTGTTCCCGGCAACTCGTTTTACACCGATGGAAGCGGACAGGAACACATCCGACTAAATTTTTCGAATGCCCACTTACCAGAAATTGAAAAAGGAATAAAAATTATAGCCTCTGAATTGAAGAAAATGATGGTTAGCGTTTGTTAGAAACAAGATACTGAGGAGGCAGGTGAGCCGGTCATCCTCAGTATTTAACTGCTTAAACTGGATTTACATCAGATATGAAAAAGAAGGCCGGTTTCAATGTTTATATTTGCAGACATGATACAATTTCCCGATCCGAACCAGGCCGACGATGATGGATTGCTGGCACAAGGTGGCAAGCTTTCGCCTGAGTTTTTGCTGTCGGCCTACTGCCAGGGTGTTTTCCCTTGGTTTTGCGAGGGCGAACCTATTTTATGGTGGTCGCCCAACCCGCGAATGGTATTGCTGCCCAAGGGTTTTAAATTGAAGAAAAGTCTACGACAGGTCATTAACAAAGGGATTTTTGATTTGCGTATCGACACGGCTTTCCACGAAGTAATTACGGCGTGCAGTAAAACCAAACGCAGTCACGAAGATGAAACCTGGATTACCAACGGCATGATCGACGGCTATATCCAATTACATAAACTGGGTTATGCCCACTCCTTTGAGACTTATTTTGAAGGCAAGCTGGTTGGTGGATTGTACGGTCTTTCGCTGGGAAATTGTTTTTTTGGCGAATCGATGTTTTTTACCCTTACCGACGCCAGCAAATTTGCCTTTTACCACATGGTGCAATTTGCCCTGAAAAACAACTTTGCTTTTATCGATGCTCAGCAACCTACCGACCACCTGGCAAGTCTGGGCGCTAAACCCATTCCGCGAAAAGACTTTTTGGAAATGCTGGAAAAAGTTTTGCAGGAAAATACTTTACAGGGGCCGTGGATAAAGATGATGGGAGTCTAATGTCTAAAATAATGTGGATAATTAATGGTCTTTATGAACAAACCATAGATTAACTCCCAATTTTGTTCTATGGCAAATTAGCAGCAGTACAGCAGACTTATAGACCTATAACAATTATACATCTATATCTGCGCATCTCCAAAAAATGTAATTCAAATTTTCAAAAAATTGAAATTATTCTATAAGGTAAAACATTCGTTGGATTTAATTTATCACGAATTAATAATTTATCGAACTATTCTAACAACCCACTTTTAGCAGAAAGTATATCTGCATTGGATGTTTTAGAATCCTTCTGCCCCTATTATTCAGATAGTATAATATAATTAATGCATAATATTATATATCCATTTAACAAACCAATCAATAGGATTTGGGAAAAAGATTATCCAAATTGCCACTAGCAATCCTACAACTATTTGAATGATTCGTTTTCTCTTTTTATTCATTTTGGTATATTATTGAATTTATGTTTACAAAGAAAAAAATAAATAATATACAATTATAGAGGTAACTAAAAGATTTATTAGCAGAAAATATTTAATATATCTTTTTATTTTATTTGGGATCTGAAACAACATTAAAACCATGAAACTGATTGCCCCTAATAATGGAGAACATAATGCTAAGAATGACCCAATTGCGAACAATTCAATATTACTAAAAGAATCCTTATCCATTCTGTTTTTTATTTAAATAGAATAAAGCACACTTTATAAAGTGTGCTTTATTTTATTAATCCTTAAGGATATTGTATATCGTAGCTGCTCCTGCTACCCAACCAAATGCGACCCAGGTAATTCCTACTGCTACTATATTTCCGTATAATTCTGCTCCTTCAGGAGATCCTCCGCCATTTACATCTTGCAAATCTTCTTTTGACAATTGTATCTCTTTCATATCCTTTTCTTTTAATTAAATGCATCTTTAAATCCTTCCCATGCTGACTCGGGATTCTCTATTACTGAAGAAGCAAAGTATAACATCATACCTGCGGCAAATGCTTCTAATACTCCAATTATTCCTCCCTCAACAGTTTTCAATTTTTCACGGCCCAATTCCGTCACCCCGGGCTGATTTAAAACCAATTCATTTTTCATAATTTCTAAATTTTTGTGAGTTAATAAAAAATTTATTCTAACGAGTTACGCGCTAAACTCACCTCTAAGCTACCTGTGTTCTGTGCAGAAAAAAAGCACGCTGGAACTTATTATGAAAAAATCCACCGTTAATTGTTTGTGCAACTTGTTTTGAAACGACTTTAATACCACAATTAACGTTTATCTCGTGTCCGTTACTTAAATAAAAAGTTTTTCGTTGTTTCGAATAACTAACTTCTACCCCATAATCTTTAATAAAATTTATATACTCGTATAACTGCCTGCGACTAATGTGCAAACTATTTGCAAATTCATCAGGAGTACCGGTTTTCTCTGCTTTAATTAAATCGTTAATGCGTTGAAGTCGTTCTAATTGTTCTAATGCTTTCATTTTTGTGAGATTTGAGATTTTAGATATTAGATATTAGTAGTGAAATTTCGTTCAAAAACAGGCATTTGTTTTTGCCATAAACTAAAGTATTTACCCTGTTGGGCATAAAGTTCATCGTGCGAACCTTGTTCAATTAACTTACCATCTTCAAGTACCACAATGTTATCGGCCATTAAAACGGTACTTAAACGGTGCGCTATTATAATTACTGTTTTTCCTTCATTTCGTAACTGGTGTATGGTTTCCTGCACATAATTTTCGGCTTCGGAGTCTAAGGAAGAAGTAGCTTCGTCCATAATTAATATTTTGGGGTTGCGGTACAAAGCGCGGGCAATGGCCAGCCGTTGTTTTTGCCCGCCCGAAAGTGTTGCGCCATGCTCGCCAACAAGGGTGTTAAATCCGTTGGGTAATTTTTCAATAAACTCTATTATACCCAGCTGAGTGCAAATATCAAGTACCCGTTGCATATCGGGGGTAAATTCGCCAACGGCAATATTATCAATTACCCGCCCGGTAAAAAGATCAAGATTTTGCGGTACAATCCCCACCACTTGTCGTAAACTCTGATTGCTAAAATACCGGATATTGGTGCTACCAATGTAAACAGCTCCTTCGTTTATTGGATATAACTTTTGAAGCAATGCTGCAATGGTTGTTTTCCCCGAGCCACTTTCGCCAATTATGGCTGTTACCTCGCCCTGCTTAAAGCACACGTTAAAGTTTTCAAAAACATCAACGCGTGTTCCGTAACTGAATGATACATTTTGAAAAACGATATCTCCAAGAACATGTTCAGAAGCATCAACCAAATCATCATCCGTTTCCTGTTCCAGATCCATTATTTCGAAAAGACGGTCGGCCGCAATACTGGCATTTTGATAAGTTTTGTTCATACCTATCAATCCGGAAACAGGCCCGGTAAAATACCCAATAAGCGCGTAAAACGACATGAGCTCTCCCTGAGTAATTTCCTGGTTTAACACAAACAAACTTCCTACCCACAAAAGGATTATGGTAAAGATACGGCTGATAAACAGTGACGTGTTCCCAGAAAAAACCGAATTTAAACCCGATTTATAAGCCGAATGAAGCAGGGAAACGAAACGCACTTCAGTTTTTATATTTGAGAACTCCTCAATTCCTAACTGCTTTATTGTTCGTTCCGAATTAATGGATTCCACCAGCTGCGATTCCAGCTCTGCGGACTGTTCCATTATTTTTCGCTCGCGTTTTTTATTCAGGTAGTTTACTGCAATATAAAGCCCTGTGTAGAGAGGGATTACCAATAACATGATTAATGCCAGTTTCCAGTTGTAGATAAACATTAATGAAAATGCAAAAACCACAATAAAAATATTGACAATAAAGTTAATCATCGTGTCGTTTATAAATGCTCTTATTTTAACGGCATCGTTAATACGCGAAACAATTTCGCCGGTGCGCATGGTATCGAAAAAACGCTGGGGCAGTTTTAACAAGTGTTTGTAGTACCCTAAAATTAATCGGGCATCTATCAATTGTCCGGTCTTTAATACCAACATGGTTTGAAACGAGCCGACAAAAACCTGCAGTAACAATATTACAATCATTATTATACTCAGCAGGTTTAAAAGGTTACGATTTCCGTTTGTCAAAACATGGTCAGTAATTTTTTGAATGTAAATGGAAGTTGCCAGGCCAAGTATAGTAAAAACGACAGCACCAAATAAAGCTTGTATAAGCGTTCCCCGGTGGGGACGGAGTAAAAAACCGAAGCGTTTAAAATTTGATATTTTTTCGTTTCGTGCAACAAAATCTCCCGAGGGAGACAACAGGATCAAAACTCCAGTCCATTCTTTTTTAAATTCTTCAATAGGCTGTTTTTCCAATTTCCCGGTTCCGGGATCCATTTTCTCAACATAAGCGGGAGTTACTTTGTAAATAACCACATAGTGTTGCAGCTTTTCTTTTACAATAACATGAGCAATTGCAGGCAGGGGTATTTCTGCTAATGCTTCGGGAGTTGCTTTTACTCCTTTAGCAGTCATGCCCATTTTTTCAGCAGCTTTTATCAGTCCCCAGGCATTGGTTCCCTTTTTATCGGTACCTGCCCATTGTCGGATTTTTGAAACAGGAAGTTTAAGTTTATAATGCGCTGCTACCGATGCCAGACAAGCAGCTCCGCAATCGGTAATATCGCGTTGTTTTACTTTTATATTCATAAAAACGGGGTTTATTTAAAAAATTATTCTGAAACGATTTTAGGGTTAAGCCAATTATCAGTTTTATCAAAAAGTAATTGTGCAAGAGTACGTTTAGTGATTTTATATCTGGCTGTATTTGTAAGTCCCTTTTTTAACTTGCCCTGATAACCATTTTTAAGCAACAAGTATGACTGATTAAGGCTACTCCGTACTTTAAAAAAGGGCTGATTATTTACGATATATATTTCATTTGAAATTTCAGTAATAGTTCCTGATGCCATTCCCCACTGGTTGTAGTTGTATGCATCAACCTGAAAAATAACCGGCATATTTTCATGTAAATAACCAATATCTTGCGGCGAAACAAGGTGCTCTGCCATAATATGATCGTCGGGGCTTATTATGGCAATGGTTTGTCCGGGAGAAACAAAACCTCCTGTTTTAATACCATTGTAATTAGTTATATGCCCGGATGTAGGGGCTGTTATGGTGTAGTTTCTTATTTCGTTTTGAAGGCTTTTTATTTCACTCTCAAAGTTTTTGTTTTCTTGTTGGTAATTAACAGCCAGTTGCTGCCATTCGCTCCTACTCATTTGTACATAAATCTTTTTCTCCTCAAGTATTTTATCCAATTGAAATTGCTTGTCTTCCAACTCGGTTGCTGGAATTACCTCTTTTTCGAATAAAGTTTTTGCCCGACTAAAGGATTTTTGAAATAATTAAATCTGCATATCAAACTCCGAGAGTTTTTGTCGGTATTGTGCATGAGTAGTTCTATATAAGCTGGAGATCAAATTCAAATGCTTATAGTTCAACATCGCTGAAATATCATTCAAATAGCCTTCGTTTTCTAAAATCCTTTTTTGGATATAAGCAACACGTTCCGATTGCTTTTTACAATCCAGCCAGACTAATGTATCGCCTTTCTTAACAGATTGATTCTCGTTCAGATTCGATTTTACAACTTTGGCAACCACAGGCGATATTAATTCAATAGATTCGGATGATGATCGAAATACTCCCCTGCTTTGTACAGTAATTTCTGTTTTTATTAAAAATAAAGACATCACCGTGCCGGCAAAGAATAAAAGAACTACAACATATAAAAGCTTTGACTTCTTATTAAATCTGGAGAAATGACTTTCAACACTGACATTAATTATCTCCGGAGGAAAAACATTTTTCATAAAACAACGGTTACATTTGTATTTGGTTTTCACTAAATAATTCCGAAATATTGGCAAAGGTAACCCTGTTTTAGTGTAAAAATATGTTAACAAGACTATTCCGAAAACACTCACTTCCGTTTCCACGCACATCAACACTCCGATAATTGACGAATTATCAACACACTACCAAATTCAACCAATAATACAGACACCCAATAAATATTGTAAAAAATAATATTAAACATAAATCTATTTCCGTATTTTTCCAAACTCTTGTTCAAAAACAACTTTGCTTTTATCGATGCGCAGCAACCCACCGACCACCTGGCAAGTTTGGGTGCTAAACCCATTCCGCGAAAAGACTTTTTGGAAATGCTGGAGAAAGCTTTGCAGTGTGACACTTTGCAAGGGAAATGGACGGTGGATTAGAATATTTCCCAATCCCCCTTAATCCCCCTTCGCCAAGGGGGACGCGCCTCGAAGTTCATCCTCCTTTTTTAAAAGGAGGTGGGCGACGCAGTCGGTCGGAGGATTAGAAAATTCAAACTGATATAACAATCGGGACAGGCTCTTCACTAAGGGCGACGAGCTTCGAAGTTCGTCCTCCTTTTTTAAAAGGAGGTGGGCGACGCAGTCGGTCGGAGGATTCGATATTCTTTCCCGTTTTGCCCAATTGTTATTCCAAACACTCAACAGCATAATAAATTTCTGCAACAACCTCATCAATCCGGTAGATCACCATTGCTTCTGAAAAGCGAATAATCTGATAGCCAAAATCTTCTAATTCTTTCTGTCGGGTATAATCTTCTTCCGACTTTACAAAATGTGAATAGCCATCAATTTCAATGATGAGTTTTAGTTCTCTGCACACAAAATCGACGATGTAGTTTTTGATAATAAATTGCCGATTAAACTGATGGCCTCTCATTTTTCGGGCTTTCAAAACATCGCGCCAAAGGATGGCTTCTCCTTTAGTACCTTGTTTGCGAAGTTTTCGAGCAAATTTTTTTAGATCTTTATTGTAGGAGGATTGCATAGTGGGTTTTGTATTAAAAGTATGAATTATTTTTCAATTCTATATTTTTCAATCCCCCTTAATCCCCCTTCGCCAAGGGGGACGTGCCTTGAAGTTCGTCCTCCTTTTTTAAAAGGAGGTGGCCGACGCAGTCGGTCGGAGGATTAGAAAATTCAAACTGATATAACAATCGGGACAGGCTCTTCGCCAAGGGGGACGGCGCCTCGAAGTTCGTCCTCCTTTTTTAAAAGGAGGTGGCCGACGCAGTCGGTCGGAGGATTCGATTGCGGAGGATTAGAAAGTTAGGACTCCGAAAACCAATTTCTTTTGATTTTCTCCCGTTGTTGCAAACGGGACAGAGATTTTCGCCAAGGGGGACGGCGCTTCGAAGTTCGTCCTCCTTTTTGAAAAGGAGGTGGCCGACGCAGTCGGTCGGAGGATTCGATTGCGGAGGATTAGAAAGTTAGGACTCCGAAAACCAATCCCTTTTGATTTTCTCTCGTTGTTGCAATCGGGACAGGCTCTTCACCAAAGGGGATTATTGAAGTTTATAAATAATAAAAAAACACGCGATACCCCGAAGCTTCGGAGGCGCGGTTGCGGTGTTACACTACCAATGGAAAGTCAATAATAACTTTGGTCCCAACACCAATATCACTTTCAATATTAATTATACCATTCATTCTTGATGCTAATTCTTTACAAAGCACAAGTCCCAGGCCTGAACCAGCTTCTCCATTTGTACCAACCGTTGATGTGTTTGTTTCAAATTTATAGAATGAATTTATTAATTCCGGCTTCATACCTTGTCCAGTGTCCGATACAGTCAAACGCACGTTGCCATTTGTTTTTTCTGTTGTAACTGTTATTGTTCCTCCGTTAGGGGTAAATTTAATCGCATTTGAGATTAAATTGCGAACAATAGTCTCAAGCATGTTCGAGTTACCTGAAACAGCAATTTTTTCTTCTTCAATAAATTTTAAATCGATAGATTTTAATGATGTTGCACATTTAAAAAAATCGATGTTGCCCGAGATTATTTGACCTAATTCAATTTGCTCACTCTCAAATTTGTTTAGGTTCTTTGATTTAGTTGCCCATTCCAACAAATTTTGCAAAAGATGAAACGTGGATTGACTAAGAACATTTAATAATTTCAAATATTTTTTTCTATCCTCTTCACTTATTTCTTTTTCATTTTGTAACAAATCCAAAAAACTGGTTATGTTTCCAACGGGCCCTCTTAAATCGTGTGCGATTATTGAAAGAAATTTAGTATTTGATTTTACTTGTCCCTCAAGCTCCATGTTCAACCGAAGATTAACAGCGGTTAAAAATCCAAATGTTAAGGAGATCATTAAAAACCCATTAATCATAAATGTAATAATTACAGTGGGGTTTACCTGCAAGGGGTCAATATTAGGGGTAGTAAATAAAATGTAGAAACCTAGCAATACAATAACTAATGAAATAGAAAAGGATAAAGCATTAAGAAGGAATATGTTCTTCAGGTACTTTTGTTCTGTGTTTATTCGAATCATTTCAAAAATGGCAAGCGAAAAGTATATCGTTATGAAGAGGTAATGCAAGCCTAAGTGAATTCTGTAAAAGGGGAAAATTTTAAAAAACAGAATGGTTTGCAAAACATCCAATACAGGAATACCAACCATGATCCAGTAGTTAATATTTTTCCCTTTAAATTTCCAAATCCCTGCTAAATACAAATAGAAACCTATGGTTACAAAAATTGGGAAACCGGCAATTACAAAAGATTCAAAGGATGGAAAAACAGCTTTTATTAAGAGCCCAACACCAATTATTATGGCGCCCGATGCCCAATAGCCAGTTCCAAGCTTATACGAGAATCGATTTAGAAATAGCATAATAACCCCCATTATCAAACTAATTCCCGAGTTTACAATATTTATAATGAGTAAGTTATTTAGTTCCATGTTTGCTATCTACTTTTATATATCTATGACTTTCGCTCTCTTTAATTACTCTTACACATAACGGTTTGGCTATGTGGAGTGCGGGACTTTGAAATGCTTCACAGTCAGGCTGCCACCGAGCCAATTCGTTTATTCATATTTTAGTTTTTATAGCCAAATCGTCAAAGACGAATTGGCGTTGTTGATGCGGAGTGCCGCGGCTGAATTACCCGCAGTACCCCGCATTACATATAGCTTTTGTTAGCGGTTCGGTTTTTATTCTTAGTTGGAATCATTATTAATTAAAAGTTCTCCAATGTCGTCAATATTTAGTTGTTCGTTTTGATTAATTTTTTCAAGTCTTTGCTCAAAGGCTTCAAGTTCCTTTTTTACTGTCTCAATTTCTTTTCTTAATGAAGAAATCTCAAAATGAATAATATTTTCTGCTGGTGCAGGAACAAAGTATTCGTCATCTTCATCAACCAAAAAATCAAATGTTATTTTATTTTTTTGAATTTTTATTTTTGGTTCTGGGTGTCCTGCATAACAAACACGTTCATTCCCATTTGCAATATTTTCCCAATATTTGATGTCTGCGAGGTCACCACAACATTGTGGAAAATATTTGTCTTGTCCGTCAATTCTAAGCACATAACCTCCAGGAAAGGCACATACTTGTTCTCTATTACAGTTCCCGTCTCTCCAATCTTTGGTGTAGTCAATTGTGATTTTAGTTAAATTATTGTCCGTTAAATCTGTAAGTCGATAAAAAGATGAGCCTGGTAAATAAGGTTTAAAATCATCGATAAATCCCGCTTTTTTGAAACATTCAGAATTGAACTTATCCCATAAATCAGGATATTCCCAGTAAGGGTGTTTGTCGGGTGCAGAAATGCCCTGATGATGGTATCCGATTTCAATTACTGGTATCAATTCTAAAATCATTTTTACTATGTTTTGTCTCGTTTTTAAACTGACCGCTAACGTATGTGTATATGTACTACACTTATTTCGCTTATAGCTTCGGTTTTTATTTTTCGGTATAAAACATTTGTTTTCAGCAATATATCCGTTTATAAGTATTTGTAAACGTTTATAAGCATTTACAAACGGATAACCAGCAATTTTCCAAGAGTCTGTCCAACGCAACGAATCTTCTCTGTGACCGGGTAAGGAAGCCCTAAAGTAGCAAAGGTTTACATAAAATAAAAGATTTTGGGGAAAAAGATGCGAGTTGCGAGTTGCGAGTTGCGAGTTGGCGGACGGAGATTACTTCTCCCGATTCGTTTTACTCATCGGGGGGCGTAATGACAAGCGCTGTTTATAGCGTCTGGGCAGTGTCATTACGAACCTTGTCCTCCTTTTTTAAAAGGAGGTGGGCGACGCAGTCGGTCGGAGGATTCGATTGCGGAGGATTGGAAAGTTAGGGGCTCTGAAACCCAATCCCCCTTTAATCCCCCTTCACCAAGGGGGACGAGGCACGAAGTTCGTCCTCCCTTTTTTAAAGGAGGTGTCCCGATGTTTCAATCGGGACGGAGGATTTGGTGCTCATGGCATAAACAATCCCCCTTTTGATTCCCTCCCGATGTTCAATCGGCACCTAGAGATTGGCAATTCTTTGCAAATACAATCCCCCTTAATCCCTCCCGATGTTGCAATCGGGACAGGCTCTTCGCCAAGGGGGACAGCGCCTCGAACCTCGTCCTCCTTTTTGAAAAGGAGGTGGGCGACGCAGTCGGTCGGAGGATTCGATTGCGGAGGATTGGAAAGTTAGGGGCTCTGAAACCCAATCCCCCTTAATCCCCCTTCACCAAGGGGGACAGCGCACCAAAAAAAGATGCACCGTTTCCGATGCATCTTCGATGATTTTAAACAATGGAAGATTCCTCTTCCTTTCGACCCCGGAAAGTATTATTATGCTTCTGTTTCTACACTTTCGGGTGTACTGCGCTCAAAACGTTTACTCAGGTCGTCGTAAATCGATTTGGCCCCCGGCACATCCATTTTAGCCGCCATTTTCACCGAGTTATAATACATCAGTGCTGCCACATAACTTTCGGCACCGGCTTCCATGGTGGTATCGTCGAGGTTATCGCTCAGAATACGCACCTGGCGCAACAGCGGCATCAACTGGCTGTATACGGTCATGTCGTTTTGCAGTCCTTCAACATTCATATACGGAGGTGCAAACTCCGGTGCACGGCTCAGGTAATCGAGCGCTTTATCAACAAAAGGAAGGGTTTTATCGCTCATTTTGGGGAGTTCCTGGCGCTCCTCGGGCGACAAAGCCAGCACATAAGGTTTTAGTGCTGTGGCAATCGTTGACAGTGCTTCATTTACTTGTGTAATGGTCTCGGCCGGGATAGTAAAATTGATTTTGTTTTCCATAAAAAGTGTGTTTTAATTGATTAAAAATTATTATTGTTTAATACTAACCCGAATTTACGACTACCACTTCCCATATTCCAAAGCAAACGCCCTGCCGTTTTTATGCTATGCGACATATTGCTGATACACAACACCTAAACAAATTCATCTGAACCCATTTCGGGATTTCAAGGGGGTACTTCCGAAGGTGTCGCTCTACCTTCCGAAGGTACCCTTTAAGCTTCCGAAGGTATCTATCGGGCTTCCGAAGCCGAACGTCGACCTTCATATGTTAAAACCTGAGCTTCAGAAGGTGCCCATTGAGCTTTTTAAGCTGAACGTTGAGCTTCCGAAGCCGGATGTTCAGCTTCAGAAGGTGGAGCTTCAGCTTCCGAACCTGCCTGTTGAGCTTCCGAAGCTCAAGTTTCGGCTTCAGAAGGCGGCATTTGTGCTTCAGAAGGTGGTAATTGATTTTTAAGAGCACAATAATGAAGTTAGCAGCACGGGAACTTTTGTTTTTGAGCAAAAGAAAAGGGAACAACACTTCTGATGTTCCCTCTAAAACAAATAATCCTGTTATAGTTATACTGAATTAATCTTCTTCCGGCTGTACATTTTCATCCGATTCCTTGTCGGGGCTGCTTCGGAGAAAACGTTTTTTCAAATCTTCGTGAATGCTTTTGGCGCCGGGCACATTTATGCGCGATGCCTGCCTAACTGAGTTGTAATAATTCAGGGCATTGGTGAAACTATCGCCGCCCGTTTTCAATGCCGAATCATCCAGCCCGTTGGTAAGCTGTTTGCTTAAACGCAGCAGTTCTATCAGCTGGTCGTGTACCAGCAGATCGGTGCGCAGCTTTTCATCATCCATGTATTGAGGAACAAATTGAGGGGCCAAAAGCGTATAGTCGCATGTTTTTTCGACAAATGGATACGAACGATCGCTGATTTTGGCGCTGATCTGCCGCTCGTGGGGCGTTAAAGCAATTAAATAAGGTTTTAAAACGATTAGTGCGTTGGTAATTAGTTGGGTAGCCTCGTTAATAACAGGCTCGGGAATACCCGTTGGTGTTTTGGTAGCCATAATAAATGTGTTTTAATTGTTTTTAAGTTAACACGTTGAGGTATTTGGTTAATAAGGATACAAGTTATGGTAAATTGTGGGCTTTTGCAAATCGGATTTTGAACTATGGTTGGGATGGGTGGATAAATAACTAAAAACCACGCGATACTCGAAAGCTTCGGGGAGTGATAGCGGGTGGCGTTACGTCAAATAATAATAATTTTCATGCAAAGAGAATATTATCTTTTTTTGAGCCACACATAAATTAGCAAGATAATTAAGCTTATTACATCAGAAACGATTAACCACTCTGCTGATTTACTTGATAATTCTCTATACCCCAAAAAGTAAAATATAAATATGCTCACCGAAATTATAAGCATTAACATACAGGGAGCGAGTAAATACGTTCGAATAATATCAGCTAAAATTTTCTTCATGTATTGTTACTGTTATCTGATATTTTCATTGCTTGTTTATGGTAAAATAAATATGTGTCCACCTTATATTTTGGGTTCGATACAACATTTACGCCAATGGTGGTGGTATGAGTGGGGATGAATTATAAAAAACCACGCGAAGGGATTCGCGCGGGAGCGGGGTGATTTTCCAGTATTTGTTTTCTATTCATTCTCACTTAGATACTTAAAAATTGAAATATTAGAATTAATAATAGTGGAATCCCAATAAAGATTCCAATTCCAATTTTCATAAATTTCCACGCATCTTTATATTTTTTTGTATAACCATCAGCTTTAAAAGTTCCGGCCATAGCCCAGGGAATTATACCCCAAAAAAAGATTAAGAATAGCATCTTTTGTCCGGCACCAAGAGGTTCATTTTCACGCTTAAAGTTTTTCTTTTCTTTTTCTTCAATTTCTAAGTTTGCCTGCTCAATTTGTGTTCCGGTCAAATTTCTTTTTCAATCTCATTTTGAGCGGCAACTACAGCTTCTGGTTGATAGTCATCTTTAAGTTTTGTTACAATTTCTAATAAATCGCTATCAGATTTTTGTTTCAGATTTCTACTTAAAAAGTGTAAACGATGTTTCTATAACTTTGTAAAGGATGTTTGTATATCGTACCGCATTGCCGCTAACGGTTTGGCTATGTGGAGTGCGGGACTTTGAAACGCTTCACTGTCAGGCTGCCACTGAGCCAATTCGTTTATTCATATTTTTGTTTTTATAGCCAAATCGTCAAAGACGAATTGGCGTTGTTGCAACGGAGAACTGCGGTTGAACTACCCACTGTACCCCGCATTACATATAGCTTTTGTTAGCGGCTGCCTTTTTTCTTCATTGCTGTACATTCCATAAATAATAAAAAGGGTTAGTTTTTAACTCGTTCTTTTTTGTAAAATGGTCTGTCAATATTTTTAACTCAGCGGACAGATTTAAACCTCCAAATAAAAATCCTGCTATTCCAGTAACATCAACTCCCATTTGATTGAATCCCAAGGCTCCGAGCCCTGTAGCAATTGGAAGTCCAAGACCCAATATTCTTGATTTACTGAGTGAATTCTTCATTTCAACTTCCAATTTCTGGACGATTGGATTTACTTTTTGTTGTATTTTTAATTCAAGCAATTGAGGCTCGTAATTTCTTTCTTGTAAATCATAAATTATTTCAAACATAGTGTTTCGAAAATCGATGAAAGCATTCGGTATATTGTTTCTAATGTCAAATAGCCGCTGAGCTGGAATACCACTGACAAATGGTAAGGTTAGACGATAGTAATTATTTGCCTCAACTTTTGCATTCTTTTCGTCAAAACTTGGCAAATTCCTAACTATTAGTTCATCAAGTTTGCGATTAAATAGAACGGGAGTGTTAATCGATTTTCCAACTGTCAAGTAGTTCAATGTTTCACGAATTTCGTTCGGATATTCATTTTGAATTTTGTCAAATACTTTATCATAAGCATTCATTGATTTTATCTCATCAACTGTTGTCGGAACATATCTTTCTCCTGTTAAGTCAATTGACCATGTGTATAAACCATTTGAATTTGGAGTCTGATTGTCCGGTTCTTTTATGATTGGGCAAAATGAATGCTTTCCTCTATAATAGGTTCGAATAGTAAAATCAACGACGTCCTGCCCATTGTATTTCTCCATTTTTGAGATATGTACAAGTTTGTCAAGTTCTTCCCTTATATCAGGTAATTCAATTAAATTTTCGAGGTTATTTGTCTTTATATCTGGTGAATCTTTTGCAAATGAGTCGTAACTCCCAAATAGCAAGAATCCGGAGGAAATGTTATCATTGAAAATATTTAGAAATGTTATTAGTTCCCGTAGTTTATGTTTGTCTTCTTCTTTGTTTTCAGTTTTAAAATTTAAAATTTCAAATACAATTGGGTCATAGATTATTAGTTCGTCGTAATACCACTGTATTTGAAATATGGTATTAAAAACATAAGGACTCCAAGGGAGAAATGTTTTAAATATTGTTGGTTTCTTTAAAAGGTAGTTCTTAAGATTTTTATCTCTTTTTTTTACAACCTCAATATATTCTTTACAAAATCCGTCATAATTTTCATCCAATATTTCTGACGGTTTATCATGTTTAAAAGGAATATCATATTTCTCTGCTAGAGAAAAGATAAACTCGGATGTATGATTAGTTGTCATTGTGTCGTTTTTTCAAGGTTGCCGCTAACGTATGTGTATATGTACTACACTTATTTCGCTTATAGCTTCGGTTTTTATTTTTCGGTATAAAACATTTGTTTTCAGCAATATATCCGTTTATAAGTATTTGTAAACGTTTATAAACATTTACAAACGGATAACCAGCAGTTTTCCTGGGGCACGTTCCAACGCAACGAATCTTCTCTCTGTGACCGGGTAAGGAAGCCCTAAAGTAGCAAAGGTTTACATAAAAATAAAAATAATAAGGAGAAAGTTGAATGAAAGAAGCATTGGTTTGGCTTCGAGTAAAGGTTTATCCTGAAAAAGGAACCAGATGCGCGACCTGCGATTTTTATGGTGTTTGGTACGAAAACCGGATAGGAACAATTTCCGACACTGCCTTTTGTTTTTATTCTATTCTGATTAGCCGGTATGAAAAAATGGTACATCTGCCCTATTTTTTTGAGTTTGCGTAATGAGTAAAATTGCACAAAACAAAAAATATAAAAGTTATGAGAACACAATTTATTGCTACACTTGCCTTGCTTCTAGGTTTAACAATAGTAATTAACGCCCAAACGCTAGGAGATTTTTCGCCTAAAGAAGACCGGGGGGCTTACGGGCCGCGAGAATTCCCTTCAAAAGATGTTTATATTGCCAACTTTTCGGTAAATTTTGAACTTTACAACCTCCGTTCAACGTCAACCAAAGGTGGTTTTGCAAATAAAGTAATGTCGGGCGATACCAAAGCATCATTGGCTGTTGGCCTTGATATTCCGGCTGCCACCCTGCAAGAAATTACTGATGACGCTTACAAAAGTTTTGTGGCCGAATTACAAGCCAACGGTTTTAACGTTATAAACCCTAATGCTGCAGCAAATACGCCTTATTACAAAGATTATGAACGCATTGACAATATGGAAATGAGTCTCTCGGAAGCACCGGGGGTACTTACTGTCTATCCATCAAACACGACTTTCTTTGTAAAAGGATTTAAGAACTCAGGAAAAATAAAACGCCAGGGAATGTTAAGTGTTGTTGGCCTTGACGACAGAATGGGTGAAGTTATGAGCTATTCAAAACTTTCGCGCGACCTAAATGATGCTACTATAGTAAATGCCGACATGTACGTGTTGTTTCTCGATATTAAAACCCCCTATCAAGGCAAGGGTGCCAAACTTACAGCCAATACCAACCTTCGCTTAAGTGCCTACGATGCTTTAAAAAGTAGAATGACCAAAGGTAAAAACAGTCTCACTGATAAACTTGGTATAACAGCATCGAAAAACAAAGAAGTAACGGCAACAGCGCAAACCGTCATTGATTTTGTGGCCGGAAGAAACAAAATCGGCGGATCGGCACTTGGTACTTACAAAGGTGTTTTGAAAAAGAATTTAGCCATTAACGGGGTGCTGGGTAAGGAGAAAGTTCAATCGTATGCCAAAACCCAAAATAGCTACATTGGAGTAGAAACTGCCTTTGGAAAAATGTACACTACAGAAGATATTGCCGTAGAGAACACCGCTATAATAAAAGCCGATGCCGGCAAATACGAAAATGGCGTAGAACAAGCGCTCCAGACCTTCTTAAAATATCACGTTGACGAGTTTCACAACAAATTTTTTAAGAAATAAATACGTCATAAAAATACAATAGGATGAAATGGATGGCATCCCTTTTAGGAATGGTTCTGTTGTTGAGTTCATGCAACGAAGAAGAATTAGACCTTCGGAGCTTTACACATCGAACGATAATGGCACGAATTGGCAATTGACCGACCTTGCATATCGACCACAGGGCATCGACCGGGAAAACAATCTGATTGCCGACTCTCAAAATGAAATTCAAAAGCTAGAAAATGGCAAATGGACTGCTTATACCTGGGATGCCAGCAGCGAACCATTAGTAAGCATCGGGCTGAAGTACGAAGGCATGCGTGGTAATGACACAGAAGGTAGAAGAATGGATGATTTTGAATTTGATGCAGCCAACAACCTCTATGCAATTGGTAAAAACACAAACACCATTTGCCGAACAAGGTTAAACTGATGGCACTCAGGCCTAGCCCTGTGCCCCTGAAGAAACGCTGCAATGACAGCATATCGTTACAAGTCTGCAGCCAGGCAATACTAATGCCGATCCTCATTACAAGTACAGCCCAAATGTTCAGCGCCATTGCTGAGCATTTGTGGCTTCCTTTTAATAATAACAATCCAAACAGGAAAGAAATGGCAGGAAAAAAGTAAAACACCGTACCTTGAATAAAACAAATGCTTTTCTTAACCACGCGTTGGTTCACACCCAGAAATGGAACATCTTCATTTTTAACGTACTAACGATACTTTCGGTGCTAAATGGACAAACTACCGTATTTTACCTCATATACTTTTTCTGGTGGAACGAAGTCCTTCGGATAATTATTGATAAGCTATTCTACAAGCGTAATCCATACGCAATTCTTCTAAATCCGAACAACGTCGGAATATTTGCATCCATTATCCAAATGGGCATTTATTTTGTTTTTATTGTGGTGTTTTTCGGCTTTTTAGCCAATTGGAACAATACTGAGTTACTAATGATTAATATGAACATCCTGTTTTTCCAGAACCTGTTTTTTAATATTAACCTTATTTTAGTAGCGGCAGAGCGCATTTATCTGCACAAATTCAGACTTCTATTAAAAGTAAGCTTCGGAAGTTTTACTCCCAATATGATTGTTCTTCACATTTCCATAATTCTTGGTGCAGTGATTATGTTGTTTGTGGTTCGTAATTTCCCCGACGTTTTTACTCCAACAAATTTTTGGGGCTCGGTTATAATTATTCTTCCTTTTCTGCTTTTAAAATTATTCATTTCCCATTCTCACTACTAACATTAAACACGAACCATGAATACTTTAACTGTTTTGCTCGCACTTATAACAGTCATAATTGGTCTGTCTTTAAAACTATTGAAGAAATATTTCCTTACACATAAAAACATAAGGAGATCAAATCAAGAAATTGAGAAACAACTCATTAAACACTCCGAATTGCTGAATAATGCGAAGGAAATGTATGAAATGGAAAAGCAACTTCATGCCATTATTGACAAACGCCTTCTGCAACTTGAAAAAGAATTCCCCTGCCCCACAACCAATACAGATTTAACTAGCCAAAAAACAGAGCGGTTCACGAAAAGCTATAAAAAGATGTTACGTAGCACACTAAAACTGCTAAAAGTTGAACATAGTTATTATGCTAATCGTTAAACACCTTTAACGAGAGAAGAAATATTTCTCTCATTCAACCTCATTTTTTAAACAACAAAGGGTTGCCGAACCGCAAATAGATGAAAAATATAAAAACGTTTTTTACGATATGCCTTTTACTGGCTTTATATAACTCTTCTGCACAAAAAAGTGTTGCTGCTGATAGTATTATACGATATACGCAAAAGCTGGACAATTACAATTTACAGATTGAAGTGCTTCAAAAAAAGATAGAGGAGGTTTATATCGCACAATTTGATGAAGCGCTTCAGTTAGCACATTTTGGGTACAATCTGGCCTTGCAACAAAACGATAGCATAAACACTGGCGATTTTTTGCGAAGCATTGGCGGTGCTTATGGTAAAAAAGGAAATATCGACAGCGCTTCAGTATACTATTTTAAGGCTTTGAAAGTGCTTGAGCCCACCCAAAACAGTGAAAAGCTCGGCTTACTATACGACGACATGGCTCGGCTTTTCCGTAAACTTGAGCAGCCAGAAAGAGCCCTGCGTTATTACAACAAAGCATTAAAACTTTATGAAGCAGCCAATAATTTGGAAGGCATAGCCCGAATTAACAACGAAAGTGGTGTGATTTTTCGCGATGCGGGAGATTTTAAAACTGCCAACAAACGTTTCGAAAAATCGCTGCGTATACAGCAAGCCAGAAAAGACTCAGTAGGAATTGGCTATGCTCTTGAATTTCTGGGCTACAACCAACTGCTTATTAGTGATTATAAAAAAGCGGAGGACTACCTTCTCCAAGCACTATCTATCAGGCAAAAGGTAGGCGAAGAGTTTGCCATCATGCTAAACTACACTGCTTTGGGAGAGCTATACAAAGAGGCAAAACAGCCCAATAAATCAATTACTTTTTTTGAGCATAGCAATACTTTAGCGCAAAAAATTGATTTCCATGATATTCAGACCTACAATTACCGACAAATAACGGATATTTATGAAAGTCTTGGAAACTACAAACTGGCCTACAAAAACTTAAAAGTCTTTAATTCGCTGAATGATAGTTTGTACACCGCACAAAAAATAAAAGATGTTGAAGAAATAACGACACGATACGAAACCGCACAAAAAGAAAAACAAATAATGGAGCAGCGGGCACAAATTGCAGAACACCAACTAAGTTTGAAAAACCGAAACATGGGAATCATCGGTTTATCGTCGCTGGTTATTATTGTTGCTCTCTTTGGGTTTCTGCTGTATAAACAACAAGCACTGCAAAATATAAAACAACAAAAAGACAGTGAGCTCAAGCTGGCACTGGAAAAGATTGAGAGCCAAAACCGGCTGCAGGAACAAAGGCTGGCCATATCGCGCGACTTGCACGATAATATTGGAGCACAACTAACATTTATTGTTTCGGCAATTGAGACAATCAAATATGTTCTGCCCGATAAAAATGACCAACTCACCAGTCGCATGAATAACATCGGATCCTTTGCCAAAGAAACCATTCAGGAACTTCGCGATACCATTTGGGCAATGAATAAATCGGGAGTAAGCATAAGCGACCTGAAATCGCGTATTGCCAACTTTATTGGGAAAGCCAAACAATTGTACCCCAACATTGAGATATTGATTGTACACGACGATAAACTTTCAGAAGCCATACAATTCACTTCTTTGCAGGGACTAAACATCTTTCGTATCATCCAGGAAGCGAGTAACAATGCCCTAAAATATGCCGATGCCAATCAGATAAAAATTCAAATGAGTACAGTAGAAAACGGGGTTAACTTTTTGGTTGAAGATGACGGAAAAGGTTTTGTTGAAAATGAAGTGGATCCGGGCAATGGCTTACTAAATATGCGCAAAAGAGCTCAGGAACTTGGCGGAGAACTAACGCTTATTTCTGAACCCGGAATCAAAACAAGTGTTTCATTTAATGTGGTTAAAACATAACTCTCATGAACACGCGAATAGCAATTGCAGACGATAATAACTTCCTAATAAAAAGCGTAAAAGATAAACTTTCGTTTCACAGTGATATTTCAATTGCATTTACGGCTAACGACGGACATCAGTGCCTTGAAAAGTTAAAACTTGATACGCGGATAAAACTTATTTTGATGGATATTGAAATGCCTCGTTTAAATGGCATTGAAGCTACTGTACAAATAAAACAGAAATACCCGCAAATAAAAATCATTATGCTTACCGTTTTTGATGACGATGAAAATATTTTTAAAGCCATTCAGTCGGGGGCTGATGGTTACCTGTTAAAAGAAACCTCGTCGCCCGAACTTTACAATGCCATTTTTCAAACGCTTGAAGGTGGTGCGGCAATGACTCCTTCGATTGCATTAAAAACCCTGAATTTGTTGCGTAGTCCTATGCTCATAAAAAACACTGAATCAGAAGAAAGCGTAAAACTAACCGGACGGGAGTTGGAAGTACTGGAGCAATTAGCGGTTGGCCTGCCTTATACTGCAATAGCCGAAAACCTCATTATATCACCCTCAACTGTGCGGCGGCACATCGAAAACATCTACAAAAAACTACAGGTCCACTCTAAGGTTCAAGCTATAGAACTGGCCAAGAGAAAGCGGATTATTTAAGCTAAGACAGCAGACGCAATCGCAACACCCTATTAATCTCAATTTATGCATTCAAACTTTGTGGCATTAACAATAAAAATGCCACCTGCTTATAAAACACGTGGCATTTTTTAGAATCCTCTTATGCAAGGTTGTTTGTAATCAGAATTTGTTAACCAGAAAAAGCGTTTTTATTGAATTCTTGTATTATCACCAGCTTTCGGGAACGTACCATACCAGGTATTTCTACTGGACCACTACCCTCACAAACAAAGATTTTCGCAAACAGGTAAAGCCCGGCTCTACGGGCTTTTACCAGTTTAAGAAAATTTAGTTGGGTACAATACCTATAAGCAATTTGCCCAATGATTCACTCCTTCCAAATCATTAATTTCGTCCATTCTGAACATCCACCTTCAGAAAACCGGCTTCCCTCAGCACATTTTTTACTGCATCAATTTCATCTTGCGTGGAGTTTTTATCGGGTGTTATACTCGCATATAAACTGCGATTTCCTGGCCCTGAAAGAAAGCTTTCTGCCTCACGTTTAAGTTTGGCCATATTGGCACTTCCATTCCATCCATATCCGAACACATACGATGGTTCGCCTATTTTAGTACCCGGCTCTGTTTCTCTGATCGAATGCCTTTGTATGCTAGAACCTACTTGATTAATTTTTGCTCTTCTCAGAATATTTAAAACAGTTTCAGTTTGAAGGTAGGTAACATCATTTTCAACTTCTAAAGCAACATTTGTTTCCCCTGACTGACTTCTGATCTCGTTTATTCTGGATTCAAACTCTTTTAGATTGTATCTTTCCTCATCCATGCTAATGCTGCCATCTGCTTTTAGCAGAATTTTGTGATGTACAGTGGAAACCGGCTCCGGTTCCGGTTTTAAAACAGTTGTACTTATCTTTCTAAACGGAATTTGATTGAGTTCATTGAGAACAGACTCCAGTCTTTCTTTCGGAACATTGCTGAAAGAAAGCACCGAAATGCTCTCTTTGTTATCAGCTGGTTTCAAAGCTTTTTCAACTTTTTCTTTTAATTTATCCATCGTACATTCTTCATTAAAAACTTTTAACCTGTCTGGATAAACCTTTACATCGTATTTTTCAAAATCCTGAATGGAAGGCAAACCTGCACCACTTGCAGATTCCGGCTGATCAGAAGAATATTTTACATGGTTGATTTTCAATGAACGAATCAACTCTTTTATTTCGTTTACTTGCTTTTCAGCAGCGCCAACTTCTATAGCAACCTTTACTCGCTGATGGTATTCGTGATTTATTTCTTTGCTCAAACGTTTCGTCATAGCAATACGCTCCAACAAATATTCTTTTAGCTCTTCTGTTGAAACTTTCTTGTTTTCGATCAATTGCCATTTCCCTTTTTCTATTTTAGGTGCCAAATAATATTTTGCCACATAGGTGTTACCATCTTTGCCAATTATTATTTCTACAGCAGGCGGTGGAGGTGGCGGCGGAGCTAATTTCGAAGTTCGTTTCACTCCTTTAGGAATTTGAAAACTTATTTTTCCGGGGACCATCTGGTTTACAACCGCTTTTTTATCGGTACTTAAGGAAAAATAATCATTCTCAAATTTTCCATGCGCTGTTTCCTGGCGAACACTTAAGATGGATTCCGCGATCTTCTTCATTACCACTTCGGTTGCGTCTTGTGGAGTAGCCACATCCTTGCGGAAAAGTATGGTTCCCTGAGAAATAAGTACTTCCCCAACAAAGGGTAATTCTTCCGACTTAACATCTGGATTTTCTCCGGAAATTCTATTTCTACCTTTAAGAAACGATTCCAGATTAGTCCTCAAATCTTTCAATTCAAGTCTTTGGTTTTCAACTAATAGCTCGCCTTTCAAATTCTGAAGAATAATAAACACATTTTTTTTATGAATTGTGTTTACTTCATTTATTGGCTGATTTGAATCGACAATAGTAAGTGGTTGATTGTCTTTAAAATAATCTTCATTCTTTAAATAGTTCATCTTGGAACTTACCCAGGAATCGATCCATACTTCTGAACTATCCTGTTGCCCGATCACGGGCAAATAGGCTCCTGCTTTCTCAACAATTATTTCTGGCCTCGCAAAAGCCTGCAAAAGCAGTGCTACCACCGGAACAAACAAAACAAGTTTCAGGCTTGTCCAGCGGCGATTGTTTTTCATATGCATCATTTTAATTCGTTTTAAAATTGGTTTTTGTGTAAAATGGTTGGCTACGGCAAAACGTCTTTCGCCTACAGCCTTTTTAAGAACCAACAGTTGGTATGTTTTTGCATCGATGCCTTTGTTAAGAACGGCCTGGTCGGCCTGGTATTCGTGAATCAGTTTCAGATCGCGGCGCAACAACCACATAAACGGGTTAAACCAGTATAGTGCAGTAAACAGCTCGCAGATCATCAGGTCAACTGAATGCTTGTGTTGAATGTGTGCGTATTCGTGGGCAAGTACAATATCCTTGTTTTCGGTAAAATCCTTTTCCGACAAAATAATGTGTTGCAAAAAGGAAAAGGGTTGAATAAGATCTTTGACAATGGCCAAAATCACATCCCGGAAGTGTTGTTTCTCGGCCCGGCGAATGATCTGCCACACCCGCCCCACCGAAAAGGCCAGACGAATAACGAGCAGTCCGATCACAGTCAGGTAAAACAGTAACCACGGGTTAACTGAAAAGGACGAAACTTCGTTTGTTGCCTCAATACTTTCAGTATCAATGGGAGCCGCTGTAATCTGCGGTGCCGTTACAAATTCGTGAATAACCTCGAATTGCGGAATCACCTGCGTTTCGCTAAAAACCGGAATATCGGCAAAAGGAAGAATTACCGAAGTCAGCAAAATTCCGATCAAAACAAAGCGGTTGGCCGTGTGCATTTTGTCGCGGCTAAGGCTAAGTTTAAACACCACATAAAGTAGTGCCAAACTTATACTCGATTTTAAGAGGTAGGCCAAAAACGGATTCATCACTTCTGATTTTTATTGTTTTCAATCTCTGCAATCAGTTTTTTTAAATCCTCCAGCGAAAGGTTTTCTTCTTCAACCAGCAGCGACACCACACTTTTATACGAATTGTTAAAATACTTTTTTACCACATTTCCGAGGGTGCCCTTGCTGTATTCTTCTTTTGTTATGGCCGCAAAATAACGGTAAGTATTTCCAAACTTCTCGTGCGCGATGAACCCTTTTTCTTCCATGGCCCTAACCATAGTTGAAAGCGTGTTGTAGTGCAGTTTCTGATCTGAATACAATTCCTTTAATTCTTTCACAAACATGGGGCCTTTCTCCCAAAATAAACTCAGTATCACTTCTTCTTTTGGTGTAAGTTTTTTCATGATTCAGACTTTTAAATTGAAACGAGTATAACACTCTCGATACATTACAAAACAAATGTAACTATATTTTTTAGTTTTGCAACTACTATTTATAGTTTTGTAACTATTTTATTTAGTTGAGATTTAAAACAAGAACGTTATATAGAAGAAGCCGAACTACAAAATGCTAAGATTATCGCAAGAAAACCCGAACACGAATAAGCTTCAGGGTTAATAAAAACTCGTATGAAACACCTGATGAATACACCTTGATCAGGCTCTCCAACGTTTAAGACTATTTTGAATAGTATAAATTAAACCTATAGTCGTTCAGGTAGTCAGAAACGGATAACAGTGATGAAAATTATAAAGCCTCTGCTGTTTCTGCCTGAATTACTCCTGTTTAAATCCAAACAGATAAATAGTATATTAGTAGGCCGAAAAAAAACGTACCGAAAAAAAACCCGGAATAAAAAATCACTTTTTATGAAACGAACATGAATTTTTTAAATCATAGATTCACAAACAAACATGATTAAAAAAGTTTATGTGAGAGCGGAGCGGTTACATCCGTTCTCAAATTTTAAAGTAATTTATTGGAAACTTGAAAATTATAAACGGATGAAAAAACTTATTACCTCACTATTGCAATTCGCTTTTATCGCAGGTGCTGTCGTGCAGGCACAAACACCCGACATGCCAGGCAACAAAACCACTGGAATTAAAATTGTAGACGAACTGCAAAAACCGGCTTCGGCCCAAAATTTTAATACAAAAGACCTTGCCGGCTATTTGTTGGTCTATTTTAAAGACCAGACACAAAGCGCGTACATGGCTGTTAGCAGCGACGGTTATACGTTTACCGACCTGAACAATGGTGAGCCCATTTTTGATGGCACCAAACTGGCCGAACAAAAAGGTGTTCGCGATCCGCACATCACCCGTGGCCCCGATGGCGCCTTTTACCTTACCATGACCGACCTGCATATTTTCGGGCAACGTGCAGGGCATCGCGACACACCCTGGCAACGCCCCGAAGAAAAATACGGCTGGGGAAATAACCGCGCCATTGTGCTGATGAAATCCTACGACCTGATCCATTGGACACATTCCGATTTTCGGGTTGATAAGGCTTTCCCCGAACTGGGCGACATCGATTGCTCGTGGGCACCGGAAACCGTTTACGATCCGGAAGAGAAAAAAATGATGGTGTATTTTACCATCCGCTATAACAATACCAATGCAAACATGTACTATTCGTATGCCAACGAAGAATTTACCAGGCTTGAAACCACTCCAAAAATGATTACCGAGCTGGGCGGAATAGACGGCGATATTACTCAACTTGGCGATACCTACCACATGCATTATGTTTCGGGAGCCAAGATTTTGCACGCGGTTTCGGATAAAATAAACAAGGACTATGTTACAGAAACACGGCGCATTGACCCGGAAAGTAAACCTACCGAAGCTCCTAACGTTTTCAGGCGTTTAGGCACCGATACCTATGTACTGATGTATGATGTGTATGGTGGCCGCCCAAACAACATGGGTTTTAGCGAAACCAAAGATTTTGTTTCCTATACCGACATTGGCCATTTTAACGAGGGCGTAATGAAAACCATTGGTTTTGAACGTCCCAAACACGGTGCGGTTAGCTATCTTACCCGCAAGGAATTAAAAGCTATTACGGACTATTGGGGTGTAGATATTGATATGCAATAAGCAGGTATAATTCAGCAGGTGACTTGAAGTCACCTGCTGAATCTTTACAAAAACAAAAGATGCCATCCTAAACTGTATAACACAGTTGGATGGCATCTTTTATTTTAATCCATAACTTTCTAATCCTCCGTCCCGATTGAAACATCGGGACACCTCCTTTAAAAAGGAGGATGAGCTTCGAAGCTAATAACTAGCACCTTGACAGTTTCGGATGGCATCTTTTATAAAATCCCCCGTCCCGATGTTATCGGGACACCCCCTTTTGAAAAAGGGGGACAAGCTCGAAGCTAGTAACTCGAAGCTCGCAACTCTTTTACTCTTTCCAATCCGGTAAACGTCCCGGAGTCCATGGAGCATTCATTTTGTTGAGTTCGGCTTCCAGCGCCGGAACTTTATTTTCAACAATATTTTTTAATGCATCCAACACCGGCGGGAATTCTTCTTTCAAAATTTCATACGCTTGTTTTTCGGTGGTGGTAATTCCCGTTGTCGATCCCATGTGCGTGTATGTAATAATACTCAACCGGTTGTTCAACGGCACTTGTGCAGGAGGAATTTCTTCCCAGCTTGCTTTAGCCGGCACACCATCCATTTTAAAGTTCAGCGCTTCCAGCTCCACTCCAATTGCACGGGCTTTATCCATTAATTCCTGGCTGGCTCCCGGAGTAGCATAAATGGCTTGTTTTATCTTCTCTACTTTTGCAGTGGTTTCGCCAATCATTCGGTTGGTTGCCACAACAGCCAGTGCCAGTTTATTTACTTTTTCGGCAAACTCAACATTCTCGTTGTAGTCTTCGGCAGGCAACACGGTGTTGTTTAATTTTTTGCAGGTAAACGAAACCGGTTCAACCAATTCGGTTAACTCGCCTTCGTGCCACAATTTCATACCTACTTTGTAAGTTCCGGGCATCACCATTATTCCACTACCGCTGCTTGTTATCGGATCATACTTGTCACGAATACGGGCATTTGCTGCAGCTGCGTAAGTCATATTCCAGTTCACGCGGCTCACCCCTTTTGAAGGAGCTTTTGAAAACTGGTCAATCACATTCCCGTCGTTATCATAAATGGTAAATATCAGGTGTGTTTTTTCCTGCTTACCTTCCAGTTGTAACTCGCGCCATGTTGGTTGCGGAATCGGTTTTCCTTCTTTAAACAACTCTTTCTCTTCCTCTTTACGAAGTTGCTTTTGTGTTTTTGGCACTTCATTCAGATAGTACGTAAAAGTTGCTCCGTATTCCGGATTCTTCGCTGTAAAATAGGTACTTCCCTGGTTGCTTTTCCCTCTGGTTTGTGCAAACATCAGCGCATCTTTTATCGGGAAAATCTCCGCTTTTGTATTTTCAAGCTCGGCTGAAATTTCGCGCAACGGGCTGTAATCGTCCATGATGTAAAAACCACGGCCAAATGTTGCAGCAACCAGGTCGCTTTCACGTTCCTGGATAGCAATATCGAATACCGCGATGGTTGGCATTCCTGATTTTAGCTGCACCCAGTTTGTTCCACCGTCGACAGTAAAGAAGATGCCAAATTCTGTTCCCACGAACAATAATTCAGGGCGAACAAAATCCTGCATAATAGTATGAACCGAACCATTTTCAGGAAGATTGCCCGAAATGGAAGTCCATGTTTTTCCTTTGTCGGTACTTTTATAAACGTAAGGTTTAAAATCGTCGCGTTTCAGGTTATCAAAAGTGGCATAAACCACATTCGCATCAAAACGGTCGGCGCAAATATCACTTACAATCGTTAACTCCGGCACTCCCGGGAAGCTTTTTACCTGTGTCCAGTTTTCACCATCGTCGGTAACCGAAATTACACCGTCGTCGGTTCCGGCATACAACAGGCCTTCCTGAAGTTTTGATTCTTCGAGTGCCACAATGGTTCCCCACTGCGAAGTAGAAACATCGCGAACCACCGCTTCGGCAGGCCAGTATTTTCCCATTACCGGAATTGATGTGCGGTCGATTTGTGCTGTCAGATCATCGCTGATTACTTCCCAGGTGTTGCCACGGTCGTCGCTACGGAAAACCTTATTGGCCGCCATGTACAAACGTGTACTTTTATGCGGGCTAATAATCAATGGCGTGTTCCAGTTCCATTTGTAAGTCAGTTCACCTTTGCGTTCAATAGGTTTAATACTTATGGTCTCGCCGCTTTTTTTATCGTAACGTGATACATTTCCGTACTGGTATTCCGAGTACACGATGTCAGGATTTCCGGGTTCGATAGCTCCCCAGAAACCATCGCCACCAAGCGTTGGATACCACTCATCATTAATTACACCACTCCGGCTGGTAGTTTGCGAAGGACCACCCATTGAGTTGTTATCCTGTGTTCCGCCATACACATTGTAAAACGGTTCGGCATCATCAAGGTACACCCGGTAAAATTGAGTTATGGGTAAATTCTCTTTAAAATCGAAAGTCGCTCCGGCGTCCCATGTTTCATAGATACCTCCATCGCCACCAATAATAAAGTGATTCGTATCTGTTGGGTCGATCCAAATAGCGTGATCATCAACGTGGCGTCCTCTCGTGCTGATACTCTTCCACGTTTTTCCACCGTCGACAGTTATTTTAGAGACCGTTTCTGTTGAATATACTTTATCCACATCTTTCGGGTCGCAAACAATTTCGTTGTAATACTGACCGCTTGAGTGGTAATCGCTCATTTTCGACCAGCTTTCGCCTTTATCTGTCGAGCGGAAAAAACCACCTTTATCTTCGGCAGCTTCCACAATCAGGTAAACGTAATTCGGATCAACCGGTGAAACATCAATACCCATTCCGCCAATATGAACTGAAGGCAGTCCCTTCATAATTTTGCGCCAGTTTTCGCCGCCGTCGGTACTTTTATATACAGCCGATTCCGGGCCGCCACCAATTTTTGTGAACGAAGTACGTCGACGCTGCTCCGATGTTGCATACATAATATCCGGATTACAAGGATCCATCACCACGTTATTTACGCCGGTGTTTTCGCTAATCTCCAGTACTTTGTTCCAGGTTTCGCCACCGTCGGTACTTTTGTAAAGGCCACGCTCCTCGCCCGGTCCCCATGCCGATCCTTCAGCAGCAACAAAAACAATATCAGAATTGCGTGGATCAATAACGATTCCACCTATCTGACGGCTTTCTTTTAAACCCATATTTTTGAAGGACTTACCACCGTCAAGCGATTTATAAACACCATCGCCATAACCCAGCGCACGCTGGTGGTTGTTTTCTCCGGTTCCTACCCAAACCACATTTGAGTTATTCGGATCGAGTACAACAACACCTGTAGAATACGCCCCATAATTATCAAAGATCGGGTTCCACGTAGTACCGTTGTTGGTGGTTTTCCAAACGTTACCCGAAGCAACAGCTACGTAGTACTCTTTGTGATTATTGGGGTTTACAGCAAAATCAGCAATCCGGCCGCTTGCCCATGCCGGACCAATACTTCGCCATTTCAGGCCACTAACCAGCCCCGAATTAACAAAAGGCTTGTCTTCTTCTTTTTTCTCCTCTTCTTTCTTTTTTGAGAAGGCTACTGTTGAAACTAAAAATACAGCAGTTAAAACTAATGCGAGTTTTTTCATTGAATTATTTTAATTGAGTGAATTCATTGTATGTTAAATTGGGAAAAATATCCGCTTTTAACGACTATCAATAAGTTTAGGTTAGTCTAATTTGGCGATTAATATAAGAAATAATAAGCTTTTGAAAGAAGATTTATGTCACGAACAAAAACCAGGGCCTTCTTACGATAAGAGGAAGCGGCCTGATTTAGCGACCAACTTTCTTTTTATTATTCTTATCCAGTTCATTAGATAAATTATTCGCTTCTTCAATGATACTTTCAGGATAATCATTTAATTCAAGGATCAGGATCGCATTTCTCGTTTTTAGTTTTCCGTCTTTTATCCGGTAGTCAAAATCTACTGTTTTATGATTTACATTCTCGCTAAAATGAAACAAAGCATATTCATCATGAAGCAAGTCTGCCAGCTCGATATCGTGGGTAGAAACCAGGACAATATTTTCACCTCCTGCCAACGAAGAAAGCACTGCTTTTCCTGCAGATATCCGTTCAACAGTGTTTGTTCCCTTGAATATCTCGTCGAGTAAAAACAAATTTGGAGTTTTCTCTTTACCGGCTTCCAACATTGTTTTTATAGTAAGAACCTCTTCGAAATAGTAGCTTTTATCATTTAGCAGATCATCGCTGATTCTGATGGCCGAAAACACCCTCATCCGTGGCATTTCAAAATTGGCTGCAAAACAAGTATTCAGCGTTAATCCGGTTATTACATTAATGCCAACTGTTCGAATAAAGGTTGTTTTGCCCGACATATTTGATCCGGTGAGCAAAACTGATTTCTGTTTGATATTTATGTTATTTTCAACACAATCAGACACCAAGGGATGATACAAGTTTTTAGCCTCAAGCTTTTTGGTATGCGCACTAATTTTAGGAATACAGTACTTTGATGCGCCTTTACGAAGTGAAGCAACGGACAATAAAACATCAATTTTCCCAACAAAGCTATAGACATCATCCATTTCCCGGCGCATGGAATCGAGCCGTTTTAGTACGCCAAACAAGAAAAGGGGCTCAATAAGAAACAGTATTTTGAAGAGTTCGATAAAACATGCCACCAAAGCAGCCATATCATTTTCCATTTTGGCTTCAAGCCTGAAAAACGACAGCCTTCTTTTTATGCCGGAAATGGCTTTGAGAGATTTCTCTAACTCGTTTTTTTGAGGGGCAAATCGCTCATCTTTATAAAGCCCGGATGCCACTTTTGTTAAACGCAGCAACTGAGGTATCGAGCCTAAATACTGGTACAGGTTTCTTTTATTCCAAAAATGAATCACCAGGTTTAGGATGAAAACCCCGAACAGAAAAAATATGATTTGTTGAGATACCGGAATTAAAAGGACAGAAACCAAACTCAGTACCGATAATATTTTGCATATAAAAAACCACCTGGGCGCTTTTTGGTGCTCCTCCTGAAAAAGTGTGCTGATATAGTAAGCATCAGTACTTTTTAATTTCTCCAATTGAAGTTGAACTGCTGTTCTGAAATCGGAATCGTTCAGGAAATGATCAATCAGTGTTTCATCGGAATGATTATACGATTCAGGAATTGTTCGAAGTGTTTGATACAAATATTGCTGCCCTACTTTTGAATGGGTTCGGTCGACAAACATGAACAGTTCGTTAAAATCGAGGTCGTTACATGTTTTATCAGAAAGCGTTTGAAAAGCGTTCGAATTATCTTTTGCCCGGAAATACCTTTCGATCAAATCAAAATGAAACGAGTCGTCTTTAACTTTTCCAAAAGTATTTTGCAGCTCTTCTCGTATTTTCTTTTTTTGATTTAGAATCACCAGGTATTTCTATTTAAGGATAACAAAATTCAATATCAAATATCTTTTGTGAGTGTTTAGAAATTCAGTACACCTTTCAAATTCTTATAACCGGTTTTGCTGACTTTCAATTTTGTTTTGTCGTGAAGAATAACAATGTACGATTCCTTTTCGTATTGCTGAATTTCTGCTATTTCGTCTACTTTAACAATGTAACTTCGGTGGATACGCACAAAGTTTTTCGGATTCAAAGCATTCTCGAAATACTTCATGGTTTTTTGTTTCATCCAGCGCCCTTCGGTAGTGTAAATCATTACATAATCGTCCATTGACTCGATGTAACGCACCGCATCAACCGGGGCAATATGAATTTTGTGACGGTCTTTCACCACCACACGATCAAGGTATTCATCCTTTGGAAAATCGCTCACTTTTTCAGCTACATTCGACTCTTTTCCCTCGGTTTGAATGCGCTCCAGCACTTTCTGAATGGCCTCATCCAAACGATCTTTCGAGTAGGGTTTTAATAAGTAATCGGCAGCATTAAAATCAAAAGCTTTTAATGCATACTGGTCGTATGCCGTGGCAAATATTATCTGTGGTTTGTGTTCGAGCAACTCCAGCAGCTCAAAACCGGTGATCTTTGGCATTTGAATATCGAGAAAAACCAGGTCGGGTTTTAATTCGTTGATTTGTTTTACGCCTTCAAAACCGTTTTCGCATTCGGCAATCAATTCAATCGCTTCGTTGTCGGCCAGGAACGACTTCATCAGGTTACGAGCCAGTTCTTCATCTTCAACTATAATTGTGCGCAATTTTTCAGTCATGGTTTACAATTTTTGAGGAATGGTTAAAGTTACGGTAAATTCGTTTTGTTTATCTTCAATTTTTAGCAAATGCGGGTTTCCGTATATCACCTGCAGGCGGTCGCGGATATTACGCAATCCAATCCCCTCGCCTTTTTTACTAAGTACTTCTTTATCGTATGTGTTACTGATGGTGACCACCAATTTATCATTGTCGCACCGGCAATGGGTAATTACATCGATGGTTTCGGTGGCTTCGTACACCCCGTATTTTATGGCATTTTCGTACAATGGCTGAAGTATCATATTCGGGATTACGGCCTTTAAACAGTTCTCGTCAATGGCATAAACAGGATTTAGCTTTTTGCCAAAACGCACTTTTTCAATCTTCAGGTAAAGTTTGTTATTCTCGATTTCCTGTTGAACAGTTACTTTTTCGCTTTGTTCGTGTTTAAGCGAATAACGCATCAGTTGCGAAAGATTGATCACCATTTCCTGTGCTTTTGCCGGGTCGGTCATTGTAAGCGACGAAATGCTGTTCAAGCTGTTAAACAAAAAGTGTGGATTGATCTGCGATTTTAAGGCATGCAATTCAGCCTCTTTTACCAAGGCTTTTAGCTTTGTTTCGTTTTTGGTTTTTTCTTTAAATGCCAGGTAATAATTTACCGCATAAAAAAATACCACATTAAAGGTATACAGTAAATATCCGTTGTAAAGTCCGGTAAACAGGTAGTTGTTGTCTTCCTGCAGCTGCCCGGGATTAATCAGTTTTGTAATAACAGTACCGATGTACAACCAAATTAAAACGATAATAGTAGCTGCGATAACATGAGCGAGAATTACTCGGCCAATACTATTATCTTCAAGGGTGCTGAATTTTATAACATACCAAATTGCAACTCCCAAAAATCCAAAAAGAATAATGTAAGCAAAGCGGTCGGTCATTGCCGTAATAAAATCGCTTTCGCCAACCGATACCACCACCAAAACCATTACCACTGCCAAAATGAGCCAGAACGCAATGTATGAAATAGCCAGACGTGGAGTTTTTATAAAGGGATGTCTAAAATCCATTTTACAGGTATTTAATCTCTACACCGCCAAAAGCCGCAAAACCTTTTATCACCAGCGTTTTCGAGGGATCGGGAACGATTTGATTCAGCGAGTTTCCGCGTTTATCAGTATAGCCGCCAAAAATAGCGGTAACTTCATTTTTTACCGTCCAGTCGGGCGGCACTTTAAAACCACAGCCGCCAAACAAGGCCAGCGTGTCGATAACTGCTCCATTGCCCGAAAGTTTTGCCTGACGCAAGTCGTACTCCGTTCCTCCAAAAACCGAAGTGGTTTTTCCGCCCATAAAGTTCTGAGAATTTACATACACTTCGCGACCACCGAAAATCACAAAATCATCAAAATAATCTATACCCTTTTGCTCTCCTGCTGCAAAATTAGGCGGTTCTATTGTGTTTCGTCTCCCCGAATGAGTAACTAATATAGCCACTCCAATACCAATTATGAGTACAGGCCACCCAATTCGCCTTATTTCATACGGGATGTGTGCAACCTCCGGAATTAAGAAAAATCCGCCGATAATGATAAGAACCGTTCCGGTAGTTTTGTTGCCTCCAATAATGGAGAAAACTCCAATCCCAATCAGCAACATTTGCCACGATATCAGAATATCATTCCAAAACGACGGAATCAGATCGAGGCGCTCAAAGATCCACAATGCACCTACCACAATTAGAAACAAGCCAAGGATGGCTCTTCTGTTTGTATTCTCCGGTTTATTATCCATGATAAAAATTTTAACTGTCCTAAAATATTTATAATCCTCTAATCACTGTCCAATTTTTAGCGGATTTATTTTCTTTCGCTACTACGGGCTAAAACAAACGCGCGATTAACGCAATTCCCAATGCAATTAAAATTACCGGAAACAAAAACACAATTGCCGCTCCTGAAATGAAAATCAGCTTTGGTAATAAAAACAGGCCTCCGATAATTAGCAATACCAGGCCCCCCGAACGTTTACCGGCCATTAATACTGCACCGATAATGATTAAAATAACAGGCCATGAAAAAACAAAATGCCCAAACCCATGAAAAACACTCCTTATGGGACTAAATATCTCATGAAAGTTTAAAAACGGGAAATCAAAAAAGAAACCGGATTCTTTTAATATCCATACCAAACCAATACCGATTAACACTAAAGCCAATACTTCTTTTGAGTTTTCCTTTTTATGCGTTCTTTCCTGTGGCACTTTTTCCATGATTCTGTTTTTTGCATTTACCCATCAAATGTAAAAATCGCAATCCGGCCAAACAGTTTACATTCGGTTAACAAAGGTTATGAATCGGTGAATGGGTGTATGCCGGTATTAACGAGAATAGTGACTTTTCAAGGTTTCTGTCACCTAAGTGTCACAACAGAAGCATTAAAAAAGGTTGTTCTCAATTTGAAAACAACCTTTTGAATTTTATTTCTTTTGTGCTTTTGCCCACGAATCGCGCAATGGGACCGTTCGGTTAAATACCGGAAGTTCCGGTGTTGAATCCGGATCCAGGTTAAAATAGCCGGTTCGCTCAAACTGAAAATGATCAAGCGGTTTAGCTGTTTTCACAAATGGCTCCAGGTAACAGTTATTCAGTACTTTTAACGACTCCGGATTCATAAACTCTTTAAAGTCTACATCCTTGTGTCCATCCGGTTCTTCATCGGTAAACAAACGGTCATACAGGCGCACTTCCGATTTAACAGCATGTTTTGCCGATACCCAGTGTACCACGCCTTTTACTTTTCTGCCATCGGAAGATTTTCCTCCTTTTGACTCAGGATCGTAGGTACAGTGCAACTCAACGATTTTGCCGTTTTCGTCTTTAATAACCTCGTTACATTTTATGAGGTAACCGTAACGCAAACGCACCTCACGATCAGGACCTAAACGGAAAAACTTACGTGGAGGATCTTCCATAAAGTCGCTTTGCTCGATATAAACCTCGCGCGAGAATGGTACATCCCGGCGTCCCATCGACTCATCTTCAGGATTGTTTACGGCGCTTAATATTTCTTCTTTATCCTCAGGATAATTGGTGATAACCACTTTTAGCGGATCGAGCACACCCATTACACGTTGTGCAATTTTATTCAGATGATCGCGTACACTGAACTCAAGCAACGACACATCAGTCATTCCATCCACTTTGGTTACGCCAATCTTATCCGAGAAATTACGGATCGATTCAGGCGTGTAACCTCTTCGGCGTAAACCCGAAATAGTTGGCATCCGCGGATCGTCCCAACCACTTACGTGGTTATCTTTCACCAACTCTAGCAATTTACGCTTGCTCATTACAGTATAAGTAAGGTTCAAACGCGAAAACTCGATCTGGCGCGGACGGTAATCCGAATCCATCAACTGCGTAATAAACCAGTCGTATAACGGACGGTGCACCTCAAATTCCAAAGTACAAATCGAATGTGTAATTCCTTCCCAGTAGTCGCACTGACCATGGGCAAAGTCGTACATCGGATACACACACCACTTATTTCCGGTGCGGTGATGTTCGGCTTTCATAATCCGGTAAATTATCGGATCGCGCATGTGCATATTTGGCGATGCCATATCTATTTTTGCACGCAGCACTTTTTCGCCCTCATTAAATTCACCCATTGTCATTCGCTCAAATAAATCGAGGTTTGTTTGAACCGAACGATTTCTAAACGGACTTTCAATTCCGGGTTTCTGCGGCGTTCCTTTTTGCTCGCTTATGGTTTCAGCATTCTGATCGTCAACATAAGCTTTACCTTCTTCAATCAATTTAACGGCAAAAGCATGTAATTTCGGGAAATTATCGGATGCATAATACAAACGATCATCCCAATCGAATCCCAGCCAACGCACATCTTCCATAATCGATTCAACATATTCTGTTTCCTCTTTTGATGGGTTGGTATCATCAAAACGAAGATTTGTTTTACCACCGTATTTTTGTGCCAAGCCAAAATTCAAACAGATCGATTTAGCGTGTCCAATGTGCAAATAGCCATTGGGCTCGGGGGGAAAGCGTGTATGCACACGTTTATCATTTTTACCTGCGGCCAAATCGGCGTCGATTTGTGCATGAATAAAGTTGGCCCTTTTGGGCGCTTCAGCATTTGTATTGCTATTTTTTTCTGCCATTTTCTTGAATTATCCCCTATTGAATAAGACCACAAAATTAAAAAATGATTTGTGAGTACACTTAACACCTGTTCAAAATATTACTTTTGTTGCAATAATATTAATTCGGAATGGGAGTAATTGAAATAGAGGGAATGAAATTTTATGCCTATCACGGACATTTTGCGGCCGAACAAATTGTTGGGAACCACTTTGAAGTGTATTTGCGACTGGAAACAAACTGCGATGCCGCAGCCCAATCTGACAATTTGGATGATGCATTGAACTACCAGGCTGTTTATGAAACCGTAAAAGAAGTGATGCAGATAAAATCGGCCTTATTGGAAAATGTAAGCAAACGTATTCTGGATACGCTTTACAACCGATTCCCTGCAATTGAAAAAGCCCGCGTAAAGATCTCGAAAATGAATCCGCCAATGGGAGGCGAAATGGAACGGGTGAGCGTTACCATGGAGCGCTAATTTATGATCCTTTTTATGGAACGTCATCCTGAGCAGAGTCGAAGGATGGAAGAACTGAGCTATTAAATGCGATAATGCTTTAATGCTGAAATGCTTTAATAGAAAAAACTAGCAACTAGTAGCTCGCGGCTCGAAGCTATCCTAAATCTATGTTATTAAATATTTAATCCCCAGCTCAATACTGACATTTATCAAATTATTCGAACTTCTTTTTCGTATTTTCGAAAAAAATAATTCAACCTTATACTGATGTTTTATAGTTCGACTAATTTAAACGAAGGAAAGTGCCGAAAATCGTGTGCTACCGAAAAGAAGCGAGAGCTTCACGAAGGAAATAATCCAAAATCAACAGATGCCGGTTGGCAGGTAGGTGCCAGCGACTTGCACGTAAATGCAAACTGGCAAAAGCGTAGAAAATAACACGATTTTATTTTTTGTGTTGCGAGAACTGCAAAATTTTATATTTTTGCAGTCCGAAAACGTACAAGGTTCCTTGGCCGAGTGGCTAGGCAGCGGTCTGCAAAACCGTGTACGGCGGTTCGACTCCGCCAGGAACCTCAACAAAAGAGAGCAATAACGGCTCTCTTTTTTATTTTCAGGTAATCGATTCTTTTAGCTTTATTAGCTTCCACCTATTCCTCGGATTATTTTATCGGAACCACTTCCCCATTTTCATTGTAATTTATTCTTAGTAAATTTGAAGAGAGAGCGTTTTTGCCAAAAGAATTTCACACGGAATTCGAAACAACACAGAATTCGGCAAGAAATTTAAATCTTATTAAACCAACTGCAATGAAAGCGAAAATCGAATTTACTTTAAACGGAAAGGATGTTTCAGTAGAACTGGAAGAATCGAAAAAACTTCTTTGGGTTTTGCGAACACATTTTAACCTGACAGGTACCAAATATGGTTGCGGTGAGGGGTATTGCGGCGCCTGCACCGTACTCATCAACAACTCGGCAACCCGGTCGTGTGCCACCACCATCGGCGAAGTAGCCGGCAAAAATGTGATTACGATTGAAGGACTGGCACAGGGCGAAAAGCTGCATCCGGTGCAGCAGGCATTTGCCGACCATGATGCGCTTCAATGTGGCTACTGCACTCCGGGCATGATTATGAATGCCGTGGGATTACTAAACGACCAGCCAAAGCCGAGCCGGGAAGATATTATTTTGGGAATGGAAGACAACCTGTGCCGTTGTGGTGCACACAACAGAATCCTGGATGCGATTGAAGCCGCTGCAAACGAAATGCAAAACGGCAAGTGATTCAGCTTTTAAGTTTTCAAAACCTAAAAAAAGAACAACATGGATAAGTCAAAAGATATTCAGGATTATATAGAAGGACACACTCCAACCAACACCATAAAACGCCGGAACTTTATTCGTTTACTTGGCGGAGGCATTTATGTTTTCTTTCATGCCGGCGCAGCGCTAAAACTGATGGCGGCCGATGGTGAACAACGTCGCCTTCCCGATGATTTTAATGCATTTCTACGCATACACGAAAATGGAAAAGTATCGTGTTATACCGGAAAAATTGAAATGGGCCAGGGAGCAAACACCGGCCTGGCCATGATGCTGGCCGACGAACTTGATGTAGCTTATGAAAATGTTGAAATGGTAATGGGCGACACCGACCTCTGTCCCTGGGACATGGGAACTTTTGGCTCGTTAACCACCAGAATGTTTGGACCATCGATGTTGGCCGCAGCGGCAGAAGCCCGCGCAGTATTGCTGGAACTGGCTGCCGAAAAACTGGGTACGGACGTCGAGAATCTGGATGTTAAAAAAGGAGTGGTTTTTAATCGCCAGGATCAAAGTGAAAAGATTACATATGCTCAACTTACCAATGGCCAGCGTATCGAACGTGTTGCTAAAAACGAATCGACCGTTAAAGATTATTCGAAATACAAAATAATGGGCAAGCCGAAATTCCGTGCCGACAGCCTGGAAAAAGTTACCGGAAAGGCCAAATATTCCGGCGACATGCGCTTGCCGGGAATGCTTTATGCCCGTTTGTTACGTCCGCCATCACACGGTGCAAAATTGATCTCGGTGGATACGGCGGAGGCTGAAAAAGTAGAAGGAGTTCAAATTGTAAGAGATGGCGACCTGGTGGCCGCTTTGCATAAAGATCCGGAAATGGCAGAAAAAGCACGAGACTTGTTCCGTGCCAAATTTGAGGAGCCAGACAAACCGGTGAACAACGATAACCTTTTCGACTATCTGAACGAACGTGCTCCGGAAGGAAATGTAAATATTAACGAGGGAGATTTGTCAAAAGGAGAAGAACTGGCGACTTCAGTTTTCAATAATGAATTCCATGACGGTTATGTTGCCCACTCGCCCATGGAACCACACACTGCAATGGCTTATTTCGACGGCGATAAAATGACCGTTTGGGCCGGAACACAAACACCGTTTCCGGCACAATCAAATATTGCACGAATACTGGGAATGGAAGAGGATAAAGTTAGGGTAAAACCTCCTTATCTGGGAGGTGGTTTTGGTGGAAAATCAGCCCACGGGCAAGCCGTTGAAGCTGCAAAACTGGCCAAACTAACCGGCAAACCGATTATGGTAGACTGGAGCCGCGAGGAAGAGTTTTTCTATGATACATTTCGTCCGGCTGCTATCGTAAAAATAAACTCCGGAATCGATGATGCCGGTAAAATTAACTTCTGGGATTACCACGTTTATTATGCCGGCGACCGCGGCTCGGAAACCCTGTACGACGTGCCTCATCAGAAAAGAACGGTTTACGGACGTGGATGGACGGCCCCGGGAATACATCCTTTCGACACCGGAGCATGGCGCGGACCGGGAAACAGTACCAATACCTTTGCCCGCGAAACACAGGTGGATATTATGGCAGCCAAAGCCGGAATCGATCCGGTTGAATTCAGGCTAAAAAACCTAAAAGACCAACGTGCCATTGATGTGCTGGAAGCGGTGGCAGAAATGGCCGACTGGAAACCGGGAAAATCACCGTCAGGAAGAGGTTTCGGCGTTGCAATTGGTTCCGATGCCGGAACTTATGTAGCGCACATTGCCAAAGTGGATGTAAACAAAGAAACCGGTGAGGTAAAAGTGCTAAAAGTTTGGGTGGCACAGGAAATGGGATTTTGTGTAAATCCGCAGGGCGCAACCATTCAGATGGAAGGCTGCATAAACATGGGGCTGGGTTATTCCCTGAAAGAGTTTATTGAGTTTGAAGGTGGAAAAGTAAAAACCAAAAATTTCGATACTTATGAAATTCCGCGGTTTTCGTGGATACCGGAAATGGAAACTAAAATTTTGCAAAGAAACGCGCCTCCTCAAGGAGGTGGAGAACCTGCAATAGTTTGTATGGGAGCTGTAATTGGAAATGCCATTTATGATCAGACGGGAGCCCGGTTACTCGAAATGGCAATGACTCCTGCAAAAGTTCTACAGGCTTTGAAAAATGTATAAACATCGCGTATTACTATCACCCGGATAGCGCTTTGATACTTTTAAATAAAAAAAACCACAAGACATGGATTCCAGTTCTTTAAAACCTGGAATCCTTTTTTTATCCGTATTGCTTCTTTTCGCATATTTGTAATCATTAAAAAATGTTGTTGTGATTCGGTCCAGCTAAAAAATCCGAAACACCTGCAATTAAAACAGACGTCGTTTCAATGAAAATCGCTCGCATAATTCTGTTCTCGCCGCTCGCTTTCATCAGGCTTCTGCTGGTACTTTTTATGAGTGCCTATGTTACCATAATCGGTTGGTTTTGGCTAAAAACAAAAGGTTTTAGCCGCCGTATGCAACAGTGGGTGGCCGGCACATGGGGGCGTACCATTCTTTTTGTTTGCGGAATAAAAGTGGATAGAAACGAAATCCCCCAGTCGGGTAATTATCTTCTGATGCCCAATCACCGGAGTTACATCGATATTTTTATTGTTGCAGCAATGACACCCGCTGCCATGGTTGGCAAAGCGGAAATAGCAAAATGGCCTTTTGTAGCTTTGGGAGCACGGGTTACCAACTCCATTCTTGTTGACCGGAAAAACCAGAAAAGCCTCCTGTTGACAATGAAAAAAATTAAAGAATCGGTTAACAACGGAATTCCGGTAATTCTTTTTCCTGAAGGAACAACTTACAAGGGGCCGCTAACCAAAAAGTTTAAAAACGGGAGCTTCAAAATTGCTGCCGATGGAAACATTCCTGTTATTCCGATGGCAATTGATTTTAAAGATGTGAACGATGCCTGGGTTGACAAAGACACTTTTGTGGGGCATTTTTTCCGGCAGCTGGGGAAACCAATTACTCACGTTACCATTCGTTATGGCGAACCGATTTTAGATGTCGATCACAAACTGTTGCAGGAAAAGACAAAAGAGCAAATTGAATCGATGCTAAAAACTATTCAGTCGGCTTAACTTTTTTTCGTTGAAACCAATAATACACCGGAATTCCCGACAAGGCTGTTAAAATAGCAAAACTTGACTCGACTGGTCGCTCCAAGTAGGCTAGAACCAAAATGGCCGTACTCACCAAAATAAAAAATACCTGCACATACGGATAACCCGGCAAACGCAACCCCTGATGTTTTGATCGCCGTAGTTTAATATTTCCCGCCACCGCAATAATCGGAAATATTCCCAAAGAAAATCCCATATACGTTAAAATCTGTTCGAAGGTGCCCGAAAGAACCAACACAATAGCAATTGCCGCTTGCAACAAAATGGCATTAGACGGCACTTTATGCTTTCTGTGAATACGGGCAATCGCCTCAAAAAACAAACCATCACTGGCCATTTTATAATAAACCCGCGGCCCCAGAATAATAAATGCACTTAATGAAGAAAAAAGAGCAAATGAAATAAGCAACGAAATAATCGTTTCGGCAGTTGCACCAAAAGCCAGCCCGGCTGCCAAACCACCAATTTCAGGTTCATTCCGCATTTGAGATGCCGGTACAGCATATACAAAAAACAGGTTAAGCAGAATATATAAAACAGTTACCGTTAAGGTTGAAATGAGTAAAGAGCGCGGAATAACTTTGCGAGGCTCCCGAATTTCGGAACCAATGTAGGTTGCCGAATTCCAGCCACTGTAGGCAAACATTATAAACATTAGCGACAGTCCAAGCGCTTTCCAGTTATCAAACGAAAACTGAAATGGTAAATCCGATCGTACATTTTGTATACTTCCCTCGCCCAGCAGCAAGCCGGCAATTATTAATCCAACCACCAATAGTAATTTTAGCAAGGTAAGCCAGTTTTGCACCCGGGCGCCCAGCACAATCCCACGCGAATGCACAAAACTAAAACCAACAATAACCAGAATTGCTATACAACGGCTAAAATTATCTACGCTGAGTGTTTCATTTAGCATCAGCCAGTTTTGCAACTGTGGAAACGCCCAGGTAAAATATTTTGCAAAGCCGATTGCCGATGCTGCAATGGGCGCCGAAAAACCAACGATCAGCGATAGCCAGCCACTTAAAAAGCCCAGCATTGGCGAATACAGTTTTGAAATAAATACATATTCGCCACCGGCTTCGGGAAAAGCAGCGCCTAACTCGCCAAACGATATAGCTCCGCACAAGGCTACCAAGCCGCCAATCCCCCACAAAATCAACATAACGGCAGGATTCTGCAAAAACCCCATTAAATAGCCGGTTGTAGTAAAAATTCCGGCACCAATAATATTGGCAATAACGATATTTGTTACAGGAAATAAGCCAAGTCGGCGTTCAAGATTCTTTTGCAGATTATGCAAGATGAGTTAGTTTATTTTTTAAAACTTTTTGATATGCCGGCACGACTGGATCGGTCGATTGTAGTATCGTAAGTTTCCAGGTCTTCAATATAACGAAGAAACTCACCAATGCCATTCACACGTGTTGCAGTGTTGTGAGCAGTAAAACAACCTCCTTTTTTTAATTTTGGATCCATCGCAATAAAGTAGTTTTTATACCAGTACTTATCCGCATCGCAAAAAACAAAATCGTACTCTCCTTTTAACGCAGGCACCAACTCGTGCGCATCGGCCAGTCTTACATCGATATATTTTGAAACACCGGCTTTGCGAAAGTTTGCCTTGGCCTGTAAATAACGGGTTTTATCAATTTCAATAGTTATTAGCTTGCCTCCGGTTTTGCTTAATGCCCATGCAATCCAAATGGCAGAGTGACCGGTTGACGTTCCGATTTCAACGGCTGAAGTGTAGCCATTTTCCACAATAATATCGTAGAGAATTTTTCCATCTGTTAAAGGAACATTCATATCTCGCCATTCGCTGGCGTTTTTTTCCAAAAAGCTTTTAACTTTTTTATCGAGGGAATTTTCTGATTCAGGATATTGACCACAAGCTGTAAATGCAGCAAGAACTCCCAATAAGCATAGCATAAATAGTCGGTACTTCATTATCGTAAATTGAAATCAGTATTGGCTTTAAAGCAACCAAGATAATAAAATCTCCAAGAAAATATTAACGTTTTAGGATTTCGGCATACTCTAAAATAGTTCTGTCGATGTAAAATCCTTCCGTTCCCGGCGTTATATAAAAAAGTAGAACATAATCTTCATGTTTTCGATTGCGAACGTATCAAATCATCTAAATTCTTAGATAAAGGGATAAATTATTTTGAATTTGTTTTTTTATGATGGAGAAAACATATATTTGTAGTGCATATGGGATTCATCCCATATTGTGTGTTTGGGGGTTAACATTTAGGAAGGAGACTGTTGAGTCTCCTTCTTTCTTTTTATACCTTCTGTAAACATCACTACTCTTCAATCTTTGAGCATATCTCAATCGCCCTGCTAATCCAATTACATTCAGTGGTTTGATAAGAGGTCATTATGAAAATTGTTCTTTTTTTCTACATTTGTGCCGAATTAAAATAATATAGAATGAAAACAGCTGAAATACATACTTCAAAAGGAGTAATGAAAGTTAAGTTTTACGAAGAAGATGCTCCGGGAACTGTTGCCAATTTTATCAAGCTTGCCGAATCAGGCTTTTATGACGGGCTGACTTTTCACCGTGTGATCCCTAACTTCGTTATCCAGGGAGGATGCCCGGATGGAACCGGAGCTGGCGGACCAGGCTATTCAATTGATTGCGAAACCGACGGAAACAACCAATACCACGACAAAGGTGTTTTATCAATGGCACATGCCGGAAGAAACACCGGTGGATCGCAGTTTTTTATCTGTCACAACCGCGAAAACACTCAGCATCTCGATCGCCATCATACATGCTTCGGACGCGTTTTTGAAGGACTTGATGTAATTGACGATATCCGTCAGGGGGATGAAATTGAAAAAATAATTATCTCGGAAGAATAATTTACCAAAAATAAGATCAAGGGAGTCTTTTACAGGCTCCCTTTTTTTATGCTCAATTGCGCCAATTAGAGCTTCTCTTTTACAAATTGTCTTAATATAGCTTTCAATTAAACCCGCACTTTTCTCGTTTTTAACCCGTTCAAATTAAAAGATTCTGTTTTTTTTCGTGTAACAGCGCTATTCAAGCAAAATTAGAAAAGAAAGACACCAATACATATTCCTCTCATTATCTGAGCCTTAACCAATCACGAAATATAACAACACTCCATCTTTACACATTAAAACCAATGTCAATTAAACTCTTCTTCAACATTCAACTTTTTGACTCGAAAAGTTTAGTTATGAAAATTGAAAAATTTATTATTTAGCTATTGCAAATGTCGTTTCCATCCTATTTATTTGTTCGTGTAATATAGAAGTAAACTCTAACTAAAACGAAGATTAAAACCAGTAATCTTTTTCATTTATTAAAAAACATTTCACAAACTTAACTGGTATAAAAATGGCAGATAATAAACCGAAAGTAATTAAGGATTACAGCAAACTTGATAAGGACTTACAAGAGCAGATTAAGCTAATATATGCAGAAGGTTTTGCTGAAAATCTTATCCACTTTTTTGATAAAACCGGGCAGAAAATTACGGTTTTACCATTTGAAACGGAAGACAAGTATTACATGCTAAGAATGACCGAAAACGAAGCCGTTGCTCTTGTTGATGAAGACGACGATTTCGATGATGACGGATTCTTAAAAGACGAGGTTAAACAAGATTACGAAGACAAATATTCGGACCTCGATCACGTAGCGGATCAATTGGAAGATTAAACGATAAAAAAAGCAGGAGTGTATTTTACAAACCTGCTTTCTCATTTTCGTATTAAACGTTTCGTTTGCTATGCTAATAAAGCTTTAACTTTATCGGCAATATCTTTGCCGTCGGCCTGGCCGGCCAGTTTCTTCGAAGTAATTCCCATTACTTTTCCCATGTCTTTCATGCTGCTTGCACCAACCTGCTCGATAACGGCTTTAACAGCTGCCGTTAAATCTTCGTCCGACATTTTTGCGGGCAGATAACTTTCAAAAATGACCACTTGCTTCATCTCCGCTTCGTATAGATCCTCGCGCCCCTGCTCTTTGTAAATACTTGCCGAATCGGAACCTTGTTTTGCCAGCTTAGAGATAATTTTCAGCGCATCATCATCGGCCAAAACGTTGCCGGCACCTTTTGCTGTTTGCGCCTCAAGCATTACTTTTTTAATACCACGTAAGGCTTCCAGTTTTTCCTTTTCGCGGGCTTTCATGGCCGCTTTTATGTCATCATTAATTTGATCAAATATTGCCATAACTTTCTTTTTTTATTAATCTACATTATCGTGAAGATAACTGTTTCTGTCTGAAATACGATTATCGCGATCTATTGAATATCCAGAGCGATCGCGTTTGTATTTTGGGTCGTTAATGCGAATATTGCGCCGTTTAAATGCCGGTACATTCTCCAACTCGTCAACATCGTCGTCGCTGAGATTAGCGTAATCATTAACATCAATTTCTTTCTCTGTAGTACTGCGTTCGCGCGAAGTTATCGGGTACAACGATTCAAATTCATCGTCTTCGTTTTTACTTTTGTTTTCAACATTGAACTCAAAAGTCGACTGGCCTCGGCTATCCTCGTTTTTCTGCTCCGAAAAATGCTCATCTTTTGTTACCGATACCGATTCTTTTTCGAGCGTGTTCGAAACAACTTTTCGCTGACTTTGCTCCGATAACTCGGAAATGATACTGGTTGGAAATCCGGTTGCAATAACCGTTACCGATAATTTATCACCTAAACTTTCATCGGTACCATTTCCCCAAATCAAATCGGCATCAAAGCCGGCCATGTTTTGCACATAATCAGTAATCCGGCCAACTTCATCCATGGTAACTTCCTTATTTCCTGAGTTGATGTTTACCAGGATATTTCGTGCTCCGCGAATTTCATTATCGTTCAATAATGGCGAGTTTAACGCTTTTCTCACGGCATCTTCTGCCCGGTCTTCCTCGTCGCTTACACCGGTTCCCATAACGGCCATTCCGCTTTTTCGCATGACGGTTTCAACATCGGCAAAATCAACATTTATATATCCGGGAACGGTAATAATTTCTGCAATTCCTTTGGCTGCGGTAGACAAAACGTTATCGGCTTTGGCAAAGGCCTCCGATATTCCAAAATCGCCAAACATTTCGCGAATACGTTCATTATTGATCACCAGCAACGAATCGACATAAGTTGCCAGTTCTTTAATTCCCTCGTAGGCTTGTTTTATGCGCCTTTTTCCTTCGTTACGGAACGGAATGGTAACGATAGCCACAGTTAGGTATCCCTGCTCTTTGCAGCACTGTGCAATTACAGGAGCGGCTCCGGTTCCGGTTCCGCCGCCCATACCGGCAGTTACAAAAACCATTTTTGTATTTTCCGACAAGGTCTTTTTTACATCCTCGATGTTTTCAATAGCCGCCTGCCTGCCCACTTCCGGTTTATTCCCTGCTCCACGGCCTTCTGTTAGTGACGCCCCCAGCTGAACCCGGGTTCGAATAGCACTTGCCTCCATTGCTTGCGCATCGGTGTTGCAGATTACAAAATCCACATCGCGAATACCGTGCTTAAACATATGGTTTACCGCATTTCCGCCACCGCCACCAACGCCAATTACCTTAATTGCGGCGCCAGGTGTTTTTTCCATTACAAAATCAGCCATATCTTCCATTTTCTTCACCCTGTTTTGTCGTTATTAATCAAGAGGTTGATCTTCATCACCATCATTAAAAATCTTGCTGCCAAAATTTTTATAAAACCAGTTATCGATGTTCGATTCAGTAACAGGCTCGTCTTTCTTTTTTTCGGCCTTTTCCCTGGTTTTGGTCTTTTCTTTTGACTTCCAGCCAAAACCCGTTGATTTGGATTTTGGCTTCGCTTTTGGTTTTGGTTGCGGAGGAACAAACATTATTGTTTCTTCCTCTTCCGGCTCTGGCTCGTATGGTTTTTCTTCGTAAAAATCATAATTGATTGTCTCTGCCACCTCGTTTATCGGTTCCTGTTCGGCAACAGCATCTTCAAAATCGTCGTCGAGATTAAAGTTTTGCACCTCCTTTTCGGGTTGCAATTCTTTGTTTGGATTGGTGTCGAAACCGGTGGCCAAAATGGTGACACTAATTTTATCGCCAAGACGCTCATCGTAGCCATTACCCCAGATGATATCGGCATCCTGCCCTGCTTTCTCCTGTAGCGATTCAATAATTTCTCCAATTTCTCCAATCCTGATCTCCTCACTTCCCGAGATAATATTCAGTAGTATATTTTTTGTTCCGAAGATATCGTTACTATCCAACAGTGGCGACTCCAGCGCGGCATTTACGGCATCCATGGCCCGGCCTTCGCCAGTGGCAAAACCGGTACCCATAATAAATACATCGCTTTTTTGCATCACTGTTTCCACATCGGTATAGTCGATGTTTACATTTCCGTGAACGGTTATAATTTCGGCAACTCCTTTAACAGCCGTTGACACAATATTGTCGGCCATTTTAAAAGCCTGACTAGCCGGCAAATCGCCGTAAATATGGTGCAACCTGTCGTTGCTGATCACCAGCATGCTGTCGACAAATTCTGCCATCTTATCAATACCTTCCTGTGCTTGAGCACGGCGTTTATTTCCTTCGGCCGGCGACGGAATGGTTACCACTGCAATGGTTAAGATGTCGAGTTCGCGGGCCAGACTTGCAATTACCGGAGCAGCTCCGGTTCCGGTTCCGCCACCCATTCCTGCCGCGATAAACAACATTTTGGTATTGTCACCCAGTACTTTTTTCAGGTCTTCATAATTTTCGCGGGCGGCTTCGGCACCTCTTTCAGGTTTATTTCCAGCACCTCGCCCTTCTGTTAATGTGGTTCCAAGCTGAATTTTAATCGGCACAGGACTGTTGTCCATGGCTTGCGAATCGGTATTACAAATGATATAATCAACACCTGTTATTCCCTCTTCGAACATGTGATTGACCGCATTGCAACCACCACCGCCAACTCCAATTACTTTAATAATTGATGATGCTGCCTTCGGAAATTGAAAATTTGCTAATTCTTCGGTCATATCTTTTTGTTTTAATTGAATTCAAGATCTTCATTGTCGTCGCCAAAAAAGTTGATCGCACTTTGCAAAGCTCCTTTTACATTGGTCATTAAACCACGTCCGCTCCGGTGCACTTTTGGTTCGGGCAATGTTCTTTCTTCCCCAACATTTTGTGCTATCGAAAGTTTTAAGGCTCCCAATGCAGTTAGCAATGCCGGATTTTTGGCTTCTTCCCTGCGATTTGCAGGAAGAATTACGGGATGTGCCCTGCGTGCATCCAAACCGGTATGAAATTTCACCAGCGTAATAATGTGCCCCAAATTTGAGGTTCCTCCTGCCAGAACAATTCCGGTTCCCAAACGATCAGCAACTCCCGATCTTTCGATCTCGGCAACTACACAATCCACAATCTCTTCCAAACGCGCCTGTATAATGTAAGCCAGACTTCGGATCGTAATTTCTTTAGGTTCCCAGCCATTATTTTTGGCAATGGTAACGGTATCTTCTGTTTTAATCTGGTCGCCCAAAGCCTGTCCGTAACGCACTTTTAGCAACTCCGCTTTTTCAAGAAATGTAGAGCAGCCCACTTTTAAGTCGTTGGTGATAACTTCTCCGGCAAACGGAATAACAGCCGTGTGCACCAGTGCATTTTCGTAGTAAATGGCCAGGTTGGTAGTACCGGCACCAATATCAAGTACCACTCCACCCATTTCCTTTTCAGGTTTTGAGAGCGCGGCCTCTGCCAGTGCCAGCGACGAATGGAAAACTTCGCCCAGTTCAACACCTACACTTTGCCAAACGCGGTTCAGTATCTGGTATTCCTGATCAGGCATAATGACCAGTTTGTAACGGGCTTCAATCTTTTTTCCTGTGGCTCCAACAGGTTTCAGCTCCTCCGTTTCATCATCAATGACAAAAGAAGTCGGAATAACTTTCAGAATACGGTAATCATTTTTAATCTTCAGGTTTTTCGCTTCATTGTACAGCTCATCAATATCGAGACTGGTTACCACGCCACCTTCGCCCGTAAAACGCGGAGCCTTATAGTCGATGGTTCGCATACGTTTTCCGGCGTACGCCACATCAACAACCGTGATTTCGTCTTCGAGCTGCGCATCCAACTGTTCCAGCACTGCCGTGATGGACTCGGTTGCATCAGCAAGATTAAAAATCATACCTCGTTTTATGCCTTTCGACGGCACCTGGGCAGTACCCAGAATTTCCATTTTCCCCTCGGCTGTTGCCTGTCCTGCAAGCGCAACCATTTTTGAGGTTCCCATGTCGATAACAACTGAAAGATTTGTTCTTGAAGCCATAATTATCTTCTTTTTGCTATTACCTGATCTTTATATTTTAAACTGATCGTTTTGTATTTATTCCAATTATTCTTTGCCATAATCTGCTTGTAAAAAGCTTTCATATTACGCAGTTTTTCTTGATAATTTTCCAGCGTACCAAACTCAATTGTATGATCGCCAACCAAGGGAATCAACAGCACATTACCATCTTTTTGCACATGAATCTGCTCGATTTGTGCATTCCAGAATTCATCGTTTTCTATCATTAAAACACAGGGCAAAAGTGCTACTTTCGCATACTCTTCGCTGATATCTCCGGTAGCCACCAATACGTTGGCCGCATAATTTGTCGATACAGGAATTTTACCACCAAACTCATCAAGGTAGTAATTTCCTTTGTCAGAAAAAACACGCACCACCGGTTTCCGGTGCTTCAGATCGATGGCAAGCACTCCTCTAAAAGTAGCGCTATCGGTGCGGGTAACAACTTTATAAACCTCGGCTTTTAAAATTGCTTCGTGTTTTTCGACCGCCTGCTCAATCTCCACCGTATTTATACTGTCAAAATCCTTCCCTATTATATTTTTATCAATCGACTTCACCAGGTTTACCAGCTCTGTGCGTTCAACTTTAATTACCTCGTCCGGATCGTAATTAAACTGAATATCGTTGCAAGTGGCATGATTGTACTTCAGAGAAGTAAATGCCAGTGTAACCAGCATAAATACCAGCAATACCAACAAACCGCCTATTTTTGCAAACTTCTTTATCATTTTTCTTTACTTTCCAACAGTTCAATTATACTTTCCACCATGCGGTCGATATCGCCTGCCCCCATTGTTAGCACAATTTCGTTCGGGTCTGATTTTAGTATTTTCAATACCTCATCACGCTCGGCCAGCATCCTGTTCTCCAGCTTCATTTCTTTGTAAATGATTGCTGATGAAACACCGGGAATTGGTTCTTCACGAGCCGGGTAAAGCGGAATAAGAATAGCTTTATCCAGCAAATCCAGACTTTTTGCAAACTCAGGCGCAAAATCTCTGGTGCGCGAATACAAGTGAGGCTGAAAAACTCCGGTCACTTTTTTATCAGGAAACAAAGCTTTAACCGAGGTTATAAACGCCTCTAGTTCTGCCGGGTGATGCGCGTAATCGTCGATATAAATCCTGTTCTCCGAACGGTAACGAATATCAAAACGACGCGCCACACCTTCATAATCTTCAATTCCGGCTTTTATGGCATCTGCCGACGCTCCCGCCAGCCAGGCCAAAGCACTGGCTCCAATCGTATTTTCTACGTTCACCAGCCCCGGATAATTCATTCTGCAGTTGGCAATTATTCCTTCCGGAGTTTTTAAATCGAAGGAATAAAATCCCGTTTCTGAATTCAATTGCAGATTTAGTGCGGCAAAATCAGTTTTACCTTTTAATGAATAAGAATAAACCTTTGCTTCGGTTTTCGAAGTGTCCAGTTCTACTCCTTCTTTTAGCACCAAACTTCCGTCGGGGCGGATCTGCGAAATAAATTTTTCGAACGACTCGACGATCTTTTCCTTTTCGCCATAAATATCCAGATGATCAGCATCAACAGAAGTTACCAATGCCAATTGCGGTTTTAGGTGCAAAAACGAACGATCGAATTCATCAGCTTCGGCAACAATCCATGGCGAGTTATTTTCCGGAAGTACCAAATTACTCCTGAAATTCTTTGAAATGCCGCCTAAAAATGCGCCGCATCCTTGTTCCGTTTTACTCAGGATATTGGTAACGATAGTACTTGTCGTCGTCTTTCCGTGTGTGCCGGAAACGCCAATTCCTTTTCGCTCGTTGCAAATCATCCCCAAAACTTTCGCCCGCTTAAACAAACCAATTGGCTGGCTTTTAAACCAGTTCAGTTCTTTATGCTCGTCGGGCAAAGCCGGTGTATATACAGCAATTGTTTCCGCCGGATTCCATTTCGACGGAATATTTCTGATATCATCATCAAAATGCACATCGATCCCTTCTTTCTGAAGTGCGTCCGTCAATACAGTTGGTGTACGGTCGTATCCTGCCACATTGCGCCCCAAAAATTTAAAATAACGGGCCAGCGCACTCATCCCTATTCCTCCGATCCCAAGGAAATATACATTCTTTATTTTCTGAATGTTGTCCATTCTATTGTTTCACTAATTTTTCTACTTCATCAACTATTTGTTTGGTAGCATTAGGTTTAGCCAACCCTTTACTTTTTGCTGCCAACGCGCTGCAACGATCTTCATCATTCACAACTTCAAAAGCCAATGGGAATAATTTCTCGTTAATCTCATCATCGCGTACCATTAATGCCGCATCCTGCTCAACCAAAGCCATCGCATTTTTAGTTTGATGGTCTTCCGAAACATTTGGCGACGGCACCAATACCGAAGCTTTTCCTACCAAACACAACTCCGAAATTGTTCCTGCTCCTGCTCTCGAAATCACCAGATCGGCCACTTCGTAGGCCAGATCCATACGAGTTATAAACTTATGAATCTGCAGATTTTTCGGTTTTGTTTCTTTTAGTTCTTCCTGAATTTTATCGAAATAATACGCCCCGGTTTGCCAGATTACCTGAATTCCCGAAGCTTCAATTTCCTTCATATTTTTCAGCACAGCCTGGTTTACCGAACGTGCACCAAGACTCCCGCCTACAATTAATATCACCTTATCGCCCTCACTTACTTTAAAAAACTCAAAAGCCTCTTTTCTATTTTGTTTTTCGATAAGATTCTGACGAACCGGATTTCCGGTAAAGATCAGTTTTTCTACCGGGAAAAAGCGCTCCATTTTATCGTAAGCTACACAAATGGAATTCACCTTTTTGCTCAACAGTTTATTGGTGATTCCGGCGTACGAGTTTTGCTCCTGAATTAAACAAGGCACCTTATCTTTTGCAGCTGCCCTTAACAGTGGACCGCTGGCATAACCGCCCACTCCAATAGCTACTTCCGGGTGAAAATCGGCTACAATCTTTTTCGCCAACTTCGAACTTTGACGCAGTTTTTTGAAGAACGTAATTATTTTCATGCTGGGTTTCCGCGGAAACCCCATCACGGGCAAGCCAATAATTTTATAGCCGGCGGCAGGCACTTTCTCCATTTCCATCCGGTCTTCGGCACCAACAAATAAAATGTCAGCGTCAGGATTGCGCTTTTTAATTTCGTTGGCAATGGCAAGCGCCGGAAAAATATGTCCCCCGGTACCACCTCCACTAATTATGGCTCTATTTATCTTTTGTTTCATTTTCAATTTCGTAATCTTCATCAGGAGCTTTAATCATAATCGGTTGCTCCGCCACTTCTTTATTCTGCTGATTTTGGTGACTCACACTAAGAATCAAACCAAAAGCCAGCGAAGTAAACAACAACGATGTTCCTCCCAAACTAATCCATGGTAGCGGCTGACCGGTAACCGGCAACGCACCGCTTGAAACACCAATATTTATCATGGCCTGAAAAACCAGCACCAATGTTAATCCAATAACCATAAATGCCGGAAACGTTCGGGTGGCCCGCCGGACAATCACCACTCCCCTGAAAAAGAAAATCAGGAAAAGCATGATTACCGCAATACCTCCCAACAAACCATATTCTTCAACGATTATGGCAAAAATAAAATCGTTATATGCAGCGGCCATATAATTACTTACATCGGAGTGGCCGGGGCCTTTCCCAATAATTCCGCCGGAATAAATGGCCAGTTTTGCATAGTCGGCCTGTGTAATTCCCTGCGATGCTTCCGGTGGCGGTGGATTTATAAACCGTTCAATTCGCCCCTTTATGGTGTGCACACGGCCAATACTATCCGGTAAAAGATCGGCAGTAAAGTAAATCGTTACCACCAACGCAATTCCCACACCTACAAGCGAGAACAAATATTTTAATGGAATTCGGCCGCAAAACATCATGGTCATAATCGTTGCGAAAAGCAATGCCGAGGTTGAGAAATCGGATATAAAAATCAAACCACAGACAATAGCCGTATAAAATATTATCTTCTTAAATGCTTCCCACAAATCGCCTTTTGTTTTTTGGCGTTTCCCTAAAATTTTGGCAGAAAATAAGACCAGTGAAATCTTGGCCATTTCGGCCGGTTGAAATGTTGCTCCCCAGAAATTAAGTGTACGCCCGCTGGAAGAAACAAATGATGTTCCGCGCATTACAATGGAAAAAAGTAAAAATCCGATACTGGCCAGCAAAGCCCACCATGCCAATTTTGAGTACAACTTTATGGGCAGCACATTCACCATGAGCAAAATTACCCCAATTCCTGCACCTAAAAACACCACCTGGCGGAAAAGGTATTTCATGGTGTTTCCCTGAGCCACACGATAGGCCAATGCACCCGTAGAACTGTACACAATAAGCAGCGACAACACCGATAACAGCATCAGCACCATCCAAAGCACGCGGTCGCCCTTAAATAATTTCAGAATGGAATGTTGCATTACAAATTCCTTACTTCTTTTTTAAATTGATTTCCTCTGTCTTCGTAATTCTCAAATAGATCAAAACTTGCACACGCCGGTGACAACAGCACTGTGTCGCCATTTCGGGCCAGGTAGTAGGCAGCTTTTACTGCCTCTTCCATGCTTGATGCATCCACAATATCAGCCACACAATCGCCAAAAGCTTCGTGTAACTTGGCATTGTTTTTACCCAGACAAACAATAGCTTTTACCTTGTTGGTTACAAGCCCCTGCAACATGGTGTAGTCATTACCTTTGTCTACTCCTCCGGCAATCCAGATCACCGGTTTGTGTACACTTTCCAACGCATACCACGATGAATTTACGTTCGTTGCTTTCGAGTCGTTAATAAACTCGATGCCATGAACCTTAAGAAAGCGCTCCAAACGGTGTTCAACACCTGTAAAATCCGAAAGGCTTTCTCTCAGTTGTTCATCCCTGATTTTTAATACCTTACTTGCAATGCCTGCGGCCATGCTGTTGTAGGTATTGTGTTTCCCCTGTAGTGATAAATCCAGTATCGACATGCTGAATTGATTTTGATTAAAGTTGATAATTATCCGATTGTCTCTCACACCTGCTCCAGGCCCGGCAGCCTCTTCCAACCCAAAAGGAAGTTGAACAGGTTTTATCTCTCTTTTATTTATTTCTTTTTGAATTACTTCGTCGTCGGCACAATAAACGAAGTAGTCATCTGCTGTCTGATTTTGAAGAATCCTGAATTTTGAGTCGGTGTAGTTTTGCATATCGTAGCCGTAACGATCAAGATGATCGGGCGTGATATTCATTAACACTGCTACATCTGCTTTGAATTCGTACATTCCGTCGAGTTGAAAACTACTTAGCTCGATTACATACACATCAAAATTTTCTTCGGCCACCTGCCAGGCAAAGCTTTTCCCAACATTTCCTGCCAGCCCAACATTTAATCCTGCTTCTTGCAGAATATGGTAAATCAGCAAAGTGGTAGTGGTTTTGCCGTTGCTCCCGGTAATACAAATGGTTTTAGCCGATGAAAAACGACCGCCAAACTCTATTTCCGAAATTACCGGAGTGCCCTGCTCTTTTAATTGCTTTACCAGAGGTGCTGTTTCGGGAATCCCCGGACTTTTCACGACCAGTTCGGCGCTCAGAATTTTCTCTTCCGAGTGATGGCCCTCTTCAAAATCGATCTTATAATTTGAAAGAACGTCTTTGTATTTCTCCTTTATTTTTCCAAGGTCGGACACAAACACATCGTATCCCTTTTTTTGTGCAAGAATGGCTGCTCCAACTCCGCTTTCGCCTGCTCCTAATATGGCTACCAATCCTTTCAATCTATCTCATTTTTAATGTTGCAATTGTTATTACCGCCAGAATAATTCCGACAATCCAAAAGCGTGTTACAATTTTTGGTTCCGGGAAACCTTTTTTCTGAAAATGATGGTGAATCGGGCTCATCAGAAACACCCTACGTCCTTCACCATATTTGCGTTTGGTGTATTTAAACCAAAACACCTGAATAACCACCGACAGGTTTTCGATCAGGAAAATTCCACACAACAGTGGGATCAAAATTTCTTTGCGGATGATCACTGCAAAAACCGCCAGTATTCCGCCCAGAGCCAAACTTCCGGTGTCGCCCATAAAAACTTGTGCCGGGAATGAGTTGTACCACAAAAATCCAACAGTAGCCCCGATGAAAGCTGCAATAAACACAGTCAATTCTCCAATATTCGGAATGTACATGATATTGAGGTAATCGGCATAAATTATGTTACCACTCACATAAGCCAAAATGCCAAATGTTGCCCCGCTAATGGCAGATGTTCCGGTTGCCAGTCCGTCAATTCCATCGGTAAGATTTGCCGCATTTGAAACTGCGGTGATAATCAGAATTATGGCAATAGCATAAACCAACCACTTTAACCAACCTGCGGCATCGCCGGCAAAAGCAACCAACCAGGCATAATCAAACTCGTTCTTTTTAATAAATGGGATAGTGGTTTTGGTCGATTTTACATCTTCCATTACAAACTGCTTTGTGCTCTCGCCTGTAACGGGATCAATAACTACTTCCGTCAGAAATTCTCCATTTTCGTCGCTTACATGCTCGCGAACCTTTACATCTTCGCTGATAAAAAGCGTGGCGGCAACAATAAGCCCCAAACTCACCTGCCCAAGTATTTTAAATTTACCGGCCAGTCCTTCTTTATTCTTTTTGAAAACCTTAATATAATCATCGATAAATCCGATCAATCCCAAAAATGCAGTGGTAATGAGCATTAAAAGGATATAAACGTTGTCGAGGCGGGCAAAAAGCAGCGTTGGAATAATAATGGCCATCAGAATAATAATTCCGCCCATTGTTGGCGTTCCCTGCTTTTGCATTTGTCCTTCAAGGCCAAGGTCGCGTACCTCGTCGCCAATTTGCTTACGCTGCAAAATTCGGATCATTTTTTTCCCGAAAATCGTAGTAATAAACAACGAAAGAATAATTGCTGCTGCCGAGCGAAAAGTAATACCCGGAAGCATTCCAATTCCCGGAATATCGTATCCTGCTAAAAGTTCGTATAGCCAGTAAAACATATCTTGTTTTTAATTTTTTAGTCCAAAACAGTTCCTTACTTCTTCCCGGTCGTCAAAGTGATGTTTCACACCTTTCACTTCCTGGTAGTCTTCGTGCCCTTTTCCGGCAATGAGAATAATATCGCCCGGTTGTGCCAGCATCACCGCCGTTTTAATGGCATCGCGACGGCTAACAATCGACACCACTTTGTTTTTATATTGCGGTTCAACACCGGCTTCCATATCTTTTATGATGGCTTCCGGATCTTCGCTTCGTGGATTATCCGAGGTAAGAATTACTTTATCGCTGGCAGCCAAAGCTTCCTGTGCCATCTCCGGGCGTTTTGTTTTGTCGCGGTCGCCACCGGCGCCAACTACAGTTATCACCTGCTCGTTTCTTGTTCTGATTTCGGAGATTGCTGCCAACACATTTTTTAATGCATCGGGCGTATGTGCATAATCCACAATGGCGTATTTGCCATCTTCACTCCGAATGGTTTCGAAACGGCCCTGCACCGATTGTAAATTGCTGATAATGGTTAGCACCTCACCTTTATCCTGCTCCAACTCTACTGCTGTGCCATAAACAGCCAGCAGATTTGAAGCATTAAAAAGCCCAACAAATCGTGTCCAGATTTCCTGCCCGTCCATACTTAGCAACATGCCGTCAAAATGACTTTCCATCACTTTGCAGCGGTAATCGGCCATCGTACGATTGGAGTAGGTCAGTTTTCGTGCTTTGGTATTTTGAAGCATTACCAAACCATTTTTATCGTCGGCATTAACCAATGCAAAAGCATCTTTTGGCAAACCATCGAAAAAGGCTTTTTTTGCTTTTATGTATTCTGCAAAAGTTTTGTGGTAATCGAGGTGATCGTGGGTGATATTGGTAAAAATACCGCCCGCAAATTGAATACCTGCAATACGTTGCTGATGAATAGCATGCGAACTCACTTCCATAAAACAGTACTCACAACCGGCTTCCACCATCTCAGCCATTAACTGCTGAATCTTTAGCGAATCGGGTGTTGTATGCGAGGCAACCTCCTCTTTCTCGTTTATTTTGTATGAAATTGTTGAAAGCAGACCAACGTTGTAGCCCTGCAATCTGAAAAGCTTGTGCAGCAAGCTGGCAATACTGGTTTTTCCGTTTGTTCCGGTAACGCCAACCACTTTCATTTTTGATGATGGAGAGCCATAAAAAGCCGCAGCAATTTCTCCCAGAACTTTATTGGAATCTTCAACCTGGACATAGGTAACTTCAGGTTTTGTTTCTTCAGGAAGCTCTTCGCAAACAACTGTTGTTGCACCTTTTTCAATTGCAGTATCGATAAATCGATGCCCGTCAACAGAAACACCTTTCTGCGCGACAAATAAATTATCCGGATTGATTTTCCTTGAGTCGAACTGAATGCCGGCAACCTCCTTATTGGTTTCGCCAATACATTCAATAATCCCTATATGTTCCAATAACTCTTTTAGTTTCATCTCATCATAATTGTCGACTCTCAAAGGCATTCGATGTAACTCGCTTATCACGTCCATCTTGTAAATGATATTTCGTACATGCTCGTTTCATCCTAACTTAATGAGAGATATACCGTTTGTCCCGGGCGATATGAACTACCGGGTTTCAACGATTGTTTTTTTACTTTTCCTATTCCGTTTATTTTCACTTTTAAACCTGCATTTTCCAGCAGAAAAATCGCGTTACTGGCGCCCATCCCAACTACATCGGGAACAGCATTTACCGGCACCACATTCTCTTCCAATACAATGGTACTATCCTGTGTATTCAGCGACACCATTCTTGAATCGGGCAATCCACGCAGATTTTTCAACTCCAGCTCTTCGGCCAAACGAAGAATATCGTCGCGCTGCCCGCTTTTTATCTGTGGGATGTCTTCTCCTTCATGATTATCATCTTCAGGAGTGGCATTCATAATCTGACTGGCATAAACTTTCTCCGAAATCTCTTTGAAAACGGGACCTGCTACAGCAGCACCATAAATCGAGTTCCGTGGCTTTTTAAAAGTTACAATCAAAGAATACATCGGATTGTCCGCAGGGAAGTACCCCACAAACGATGCGTAATAAGCCCCGTATTCGTAACCTTTACCATCCGAGCGGGCAACTCGCGCTGTTCCAGTTTTACCAGCCACTTTAAAATGTTCACCCTGAACACCGCGCCCGGTTCCGTTCTGACAAACACCCTCGAGCATAGCCTGCGCTTTTCCAATGGTCTCTTTCGACACGATCATCGGATTCAGCAATTCAGGTTTAAATGTTTTCACCAGAGCTCCATTGTTACGAATTTCTTTTACCAAACGTGGTTTTACCATGGCGCCGTCGTTGGCAACAGCATTGTAAAAGTTCAAAATCTGCAATGGCGTAAGACGTAAATCGTAACCATACGACATACGACCTAAAGTGGTAGTACCCCACCAATCAGCATTTCCGGGGTACTTTATATAAGGTTGTCCTTCACCGGCCAATTCCAATCCCAAAGGTTTTTGAATTCCAAATCCGTAAATCCGGTCAACATAGTCTTTTGGATTGTTTGTATACTTGGACAATATCACTTTTGCCGTTCCGATATTCGATGACTGCTCAAGAATTTGTTTCACATTCACCTTACCACAAGCGTGGTCGTCGGTAATATTTTCCTGTGCCCAATAACCATTTCCGGTATCGAATACATCACTGGTGTCCACCACTCCGTCTTCCAGCGCCACCATCAGCGAAACCAGTTTGAAAGTGGACCCCGGCTCGTAACATCCACGATGTCCCAGTGCGTAATTATCTTTTTCGTAAAAACCGTCTTTAGTTTTGCCGAGGTTGGCAATCGCTTTGATCTCCCCTGTTTTTACTTCCATTAAAACGGCAGTTGCCCATTCCGGATTCGATTTAAGCGCCTGTTTATACAAAGCACTTTCGGTAATATCCTGCATTTTGACATCGATAGTTGTAATGATGTCCATTCCGTTTTGCGGCTCAATTTCGGTGCGGGTAACCCAACGACCGGAAAGATTTTGTTTATAGCTGATGCCATTTTCACCACGCAGGTACATTTCGTACGAACGTTCCAGGCCGTTGTAACCTACCGGAACCGGAGTCAAGGCATTTTCTTTATTCAAACTTCCGATGGTTCGTTGCGCTAACATTCCCAGCGGATTAAGACGTTTATTCTCCTGTTCGATAATCAATCCACCACCAAATCGTCCGCGGCGCAGAATCGGGAAGTTTTTAAATTCCTGTAATTGATTATAATCTATTTTTTCCGGCGTGAGCAGATAGCCGCGGTTTCTGTTTTTATAAGCAGACCGCAATCGCCTCGCATATTCACGTTTTGAAGCATCTTTATGAAAGCCAGACAAATACCAGGCTAATGAATCCACCTCATTATCGAACACCTTTTTAACTCCTTCGGCCGCCAAATCGATGCGGATTTTATACCCCGGAACCGACGTAGCCAAAACACTTCCATCGTCGGCACATATCGTTCCCCGAACCGGAGGAATGATAACGGTATTATTCGTCAGGTTTTTCTCAATTTTCTGCCAACGTTCGTTTTTAATTTGCTGAACAGAAACAAGCTTCACCACAACATAAGCTCCGAACAACGTCAACACGAAGTAAACAATTGCAATACGCGACAATATGGTTTTTCGAATCCCCACTAATCTTCTTTTTCAACCGTTATTTTTTGCGGAGGACGCATTGGCTCCTGTAAACCAATTCCGGCCTCTTCAACTCGTTTTGCTACTTCCGACGGACGGCTGGCGTCCATCAATTTGGCAGAAAGCGTCACCGATTCTGATCGCAACTCTTCCAATTCGTCCTGCAACACTACAATCTCGCGCAGTGTACTTTCCGACCAGTTACGATTGGCAATCAGCAGCAAGCCCAGAACCGCCAGAAATCCTACAAACGGCATCTGCTTCAAAGTGCGCTCATCAGTAAGGATGGTCCCTCCGATAAAGGATTTCATCCCAGCGCGTTTTCTTGTATTTTTATTTTGCTCTGCCATCGTTAAATTCGTTCTGCTATTCTCAGTTTTGCACTTCTCGATCGCGGATTTGCCTCCAGCTCCTCTTCTCCGGCAACAATCACTTTTCTGTTAATTATTTTGAAAGGCGACTGCACATTTCCGTAAAAGTCTTTCTCGATCTTTCCTTCAAAATTTCCCGACCTCATGAAATTCTTGCACAGGCGATCTTCCAAACTGTGATAAGTAAGAATTACCAGACGACCGCCGGGTTTTAGAATATCGAGCGAAGTAGCCAGAAATTCGCGCAAAGCCTCCATTTCTTCATTCACCTCAATACGCAAGGCCTGAAAAACCTGCGCTAAATATTTGTTTTCGATTGCTTTTGGAGCGCACGATGATGCGATTTCTTTCAAGCGAGTAGTGGTTGTAATCGGGGCTTCGCTTCTGGCCTTTACGATTTGTGCAACCAGTTTCCGGGCATTTTTAATTTCGCCATACATTCGAAAAATCTGGAAGAGCCGGCTTTCGTCATATCCATTTACCACTTTTGCGGCATCGAGATCTGCTTCGCGATTCATGCGCATATCCAGTGCGGCATCAAAACGAAATGAAAAACCGCGGTCGGCTTCATCAAACTCGTGCGACGAAACGCCAAGATCGGCAAAAACCGCATCCACCTGCTCAACATCGTAGTATTGAAGAAAATTACGGACGTAACGAAAGTTATGACGAATAAAAAAAAGCCGGTCATCCTCTATGGCATTCCCGGCAGCGTCTTCATCCTGATCGAAAGCAAACAAACGACCACCACTGTCAAGTGCATTTAATATCATTGCCGAATGACCGCCACCTCCAAAAGTAGCATCGACAACACTGGCTTCGGGATGCAGTTTCATCCCCTCGATACTTTCGGCTGCCAAAACCGGTATGTGATAAACTTCAGACATCTTCCCTATAAATCAAATTCTCTCAACATGTCCAGATAAGCATCATCAGATATATCGTCAGCTTCTGCCACGATTTCGTTGCTCAGGCTAATCGAGGCGCCCATTCCCAGGAATGTCACCTTGCCCTCCAGGTTCGCGTACTTTAAATATTCATCAGGAATATTTATCCGACCGTTTGCGGCGAGGCTTACCGGAGCAAAATTCCGGAAATACTGACGCAAAGCTGCAAAATGCGCAGGATTGGTACTGGCGCGTACTTTCGCCTGAAACTTCTCCACTTTTTCCTGCCACACCTCCATCGGATGTATATCAAGGCATTTTCCCAGTCGGTTCTTCTCCAGAACAACCTGATCAGGAATATTCTCGCCCATCGACTTCTTAAAAGCCGACGGAAGAACCACCCGCCCTTTGTCGTCGATGGTAGCCTGATATGTTCCTGCGAAAAATGCCATAAATTCCTAAATGTCTTTTTATCAAGTGTAAAAATACAATTTTATTCCATTCTGTGCCATATTATTCCATTTCATTCCACCCTACATTTTGTGCATTTTGTTAATAACCCAATGGCAAAATGTTCAAAACCTGTTAAATCCTGTTGAAAACCCAACTCCGGCTGCTGAAATCCAGCGTTTTACAAACCCGCAAACACAACCAACACATCGTTAATAACTCGTTTTCCGTCAATATTTATTTTATTGAAGAAGACTACATTATGAGAGCATCTGCCATACAAAAGGCAAATGAAGAGAAAGGCTGAATAAAGGATCTGCATGATGACATTTTCCAGATTAAGCAATTTTTAGTTAATTGCCGCTGCAAATAAACCAGAAATGACTACAGAGAATAGCACAAAAAGCTACAAGCTAATTCGGATAAGAGAGGTATTTGCCGCCAAAAGTCCGGGATTGGCAAAATTCATCCCGGGATTTGTATATCGTTGGTTAAACAACATTCTACATCTCGACGAGGTGAATTCGTTCCTTGAAAAGTACGGACACCTGAAAGGAGTCGAATTTGTAGATAAAGTGGTTGAGGAATTTAATGTTCACGAATTCGTTCACAACATCGATAATATCCCTGAATCAGGGCGGCACATTATTGTCAGCAACCACCCGTTAGGCGGTTTCGACGGAATGTTACTGATGAAAAATATTGAAGCACGTTTGGGGACTTTCAAGTTTTTATCCAACGATATTTTACTTAATATTCCACAGTTAAAACCGGTTTTTGTGCCGATAAACAAACACGGTGGGCATGCCCGCGAAGCTGCAAAATTACTTTCAGAATGCTACAACTCGGAGGATCAGATATTAATCTTCCCATCGGGGCTGGCATCACGAAAAATAAAAGGAAAAATTGTTGACCTGGAGTGGAAAAAGCATTTTATCAGCAAAGCAATTAAGCACAAACGAGACGTAATTCCGGTTTTTATAAGTGGTAGAAACTCGAATCGTTTTTATCGCATTGCCAAAATCCGTAAGTTTCTTAAGTTGAAATGGAACCTGGAAATGTTTTTTCTACCGGACGAAACCATAAAACACAAAAACACTGATGTACATCTCTATTTTGGGAAACCGATTCCGTATACCACTTTTGACAAGTCAAAAACGCAACGGGAATGGGCCGAGTGGGTAAAAAACGAGGTGTACAAATTAAAAGAAAGTTCTGATTCAGTAAATTAAACAGCATTATCGAACTGCATTCACATGATTTTTTTAATTTTGTATTCCAATTTTCAAAAGAAAGGGAACTCGAAACAAGTAAGTAGAATTAGCGCAATGTCAATGAGACACATATTTCCGCACCCTGTTTCGGGAGTTTGGGGACACAGACAGATAAAAAGATTCAAATGAAGGACATAATAGCACCTATAGCAAGAGAAGAAATTTATGCTGAGCTAACGCCTGAAAAATTACTTCGCAAAACCAACAAAGGTGGTAACGAAATATATATTGTAACAGCACACGACTCACCTGCAATTATGCACGAGTTGGGCCGCTTACGCGAAATCACTTTCAGAGATGCAGGTGGCGGCACCGGTAAAGAAACAGATATTGATAGTTACGATACGGCAGCAAATCCATACAAACAACTGATTGTTTGGGATCCGGATGCAAAAGAAATATTAGGTGGCTACCGTTATGTAATATGTGCCGATGCTCCGCGCGATGAAAATGGCGAAATAAAATTGGCCACATCCCGGGTTTTTCACTTTTCTAAAGAATTTGAAGCGAACTACCTGCCCTACACCCTTGAGCTGGGACGCTCGTTTGTACAACCTGCGTACCAATCGAGCAAGGCCGGCGCCAAAGCACTTTTTGCCCTCGACAACCTTTGGGATGGACTGGGAGCTCTTACCGTTGATCATCCGGAAATAAAATATTTCTTTGGAAAAATAACGATGTACCAGCATTTTCACAGCGAAGCCCGCAACTTGATTCAGTATTTCTTTAAAAAATATTTCCGCGACAAGGAAAATCTTGTATACCCGCTAAATCCTGTTGAATTCAACATCGACATGGATGCTATGAAAAAACTATTTATTGGCCCGGAATACAAGGATGACTACAAAATTCTGGTACAAAACGTACGGACATTTGGCGAAAATATTCCTCCACTGGTTAATGCTTACATGAACCTTTCACCATCGATGAAAACCTTTGGAACGATTAAAAACGAGGTGTTTGGAAATGTACTTGAAACCGGAATTATTTTAACGATTAAAGATATATACGAGGTTAAGGTTGATCGCCACATTGAAACTTACATAAAAGGCAAGGAAGACGATGAATGGCCTACGGTTGAATAAAATATAGCCTACAAATAAAATGGCCCGATACTTTTAAAGTACCGGGCCATTTTTTTATCTCTTAATCCAGAACTAGTATGCCCTGGCGTCTTTTCCTTCAATGTAATTGATGAATGATCCGTTAACCACCCTGTTTCCACCGGGAGTTGGGAAATTACCGGTAAAATACCAGTCACCTAAATCATTCGGACAAGCCTTATGCAGATTTTCGATTGACTGATAAACAATCTCCACCTCCGCATTACAATCTTCCGGCTTCAGCAATTCAGCAATTTTTGCAGAAACCTCTTCGGCTGTAAATGGCTTATAAATTTCGCGTACGTAGTTTACCATTTCTTCTTTTGGCAAATTCTCCTGTTCTTTACACTTTTTATAAACCTGCTGAATCAGCGACTCTTTACCATGATCTTTCAGTAATTCGATAGCCGCGTTAAAGGCAATAAATTTATCCAAACGCGCCATATCAATTCCATAACAATCAGGGTAACGAATTTGCGGTGCCGACGAAACAACAATAATCTTTTTCGGTTGCAATCGGTCAAGTATTTTTAAGATACTCTTTTTCAATGTTGTACCGCGCACAATCGAATCGTCGATGATAACCAGCGTATCTTTATCTTTCTGAATCACTCCGTAGGTAACGTCGTAAACGTGAGCTACCAAATCATCACGACTGGCATCGTCGGCGATAAAGGTCCGCAACTTCACATCTTTAATGGCAATTTTCTCTACCCTTGGCTCAAACGATAAAATTCGTTTGATATCCTTGTCGGTTAACGAACCATTTTTTTGCTGAATCTGATCGATTTTCCAATCTACCAAATGACTACGAACACCATCAACCAAACCATAGAAAGCGGTTTCTGCGGTGTTCGGGATGTACGAAAATACGGTATTTTCGTAATCGTAATCCACAGCTTCCAAAACAATAGGAGTCAGCAATCGCCCCAGCTGTTTTCTTTCCTGGTAAATCGCCTTATCGCTACCACGCGAAAAATAAATTCGCTCGAACGAACAAGACTTCCTTTTATGCGGGACACGGATCATTTCTCTCGAGATCTTACCGTTCTTTCTAATAATCAATCCTTCGCCGGGGCCAATCTCCTGAACTTCTCCTTCCTGCAGGTTCATTACCGTTTGGATTACAGGACGCTCTGAAGCTACCACCACAATTTCATCGTCGGCATAATAATGCGCCGGACGAATTCCCCACGGATCACGAACAACGAATGCATCGCCATGCCCAATCAATCCGGCCATAGTATAACCACCATCCCAGTCTTTTGAGGCACGTTCCAGAATATTCTGAACATCGATGTTCTGCTCAATCAACGGCGAAATCTCGTTATTATCGTATCCTTCGTTTTTATATTTTCTAAAAAGATATTGGTTCTCCTCATCAAGGAAATGCCCCACTTTTTCAAGTGCAGTTACAGTATCGGTATAAGCTTTTGGGTGCTGCCCCAGGTTAAGTAACACATTAAAAAGCTCATCAGTATTTGTCAGGTTAAAGTTACCTGCCAACACAAGATTACGCGACTTCCAGTTATTTTGTCGCATTACCGGATGCGTAAAATCAATGCTGTTTTTCCCGAAGGTTCCGTAGCGCAAGTGCCCCAGGTAAAGCGTTCCGGCAAACGGGAAATTGTTTTCTGCCCATTCCGGGTCATTAATGTCGAAGTTGTTTCGTTTCGCTTTTTTCAAAGGCTTGTTCACCTTGTCAAAAACGTCTTTTATTGGATTTGGCTCAATCGAGCGGAACCGACTAATGTACGGATTTCCCGGATCGAGTTCTGATTTTACACAGCAAATTCCGGCGCCATCCTGTCCCCGGTTGTGCTGTTTTTCCATCAAAAGATACAACTTGTTCAGTCCGTACTTCCAGGTACCATACTTTTTATGGTAGTAAGAAAGCGGTTTTAACAAACGAATTAAAGCAATGCCACACTCGTGTTTAATTTGGTCACTCATACTGATTTTGTTTCAACAATGGAAAATCTATTACATCAGGAACAATAAAAGCAGCGGGATAATTTTTTTGAACTTGCTTATACAACTTCAAAGCCTCATTTTTCGTTCTAAAATCGCCTACACGAACCCGAAAGTTTGGTGCAATAAATTTTATATGAACGGGAAAATCCGGGTAGTTTGTCAGAAATTCAGTTTTTAGGTTCAGGGCTTTTTCTTTAGCGTCCAAACTTGAACTAAAAAAGATCTCAACCCTGTATCCATCCATCCCCTCTCTTTTTTGGTTCTTTTCAATATGCCATTTTAGCATTTTGTCGAGCCGTGCGTCTCTATTCACATCAAGTCGTTCCAAAATTGCAATGCTACTTGTATCAGCAGCCATTTCTTCAGAAAGATCAACTTGGGCGAACGAGAAGTTTGTGGCCAACAGACCAACTAAAACCAGCAAAAAAGTCCTCATTATTCCTTTTTTATTGAGTGCGCAAATATAATCTAAAAACATATAAAACACGAACGGTTTTATCCACATAACATTGCCTTTAATCTTTAAGTAATATGAGAGCCCGAAAACGACGCATTTGCCCGTTGATATTTTTTTAATTGCTTTTTCAGGATTTTAAAACTTAACCTAACTTTACCGCCACATTAATACTAATGAAGATATGGAAAATTTAGTGGAAGAATTTGGCAGCTATAGGGCAAAAATGAATGAAAAAATACTGGCTTCGGACAACAAAGTTATGAAGCGCATTTTTAGTCTCGACACATTAACTTATAAAGAAGGTGCACTGGGTGCCAACGTAAAAGAAATGCTGGGGCTGGCAACATCGCTGGTGCTGCGTTGCGACGACTGCGTAAAATACCACCTCGAGAAATGCCACGAACTAAATGTTACCACCGACGAAGTTTTTGAGGTTTTTAGCGTAGCCAATGTAGTAGGCGGAACCATTTGCATTCCGCACACCCGAAGAGCCGTTGAATACTGGGAAGAACTGAACAAATTAAAAAAAGATTAAACATTTTGGGATATAATTGTTATTATTAAAATCTAAAAGAGTTATACTATGAGTAAAATATTTGCGATTACATCCTCGGGCAAAACAGAAAAGTCATTTCTCGACCTGCGTTTTGGGAAGTGTGAATACATTGTACTGTTTGATGTTAATAAAAACCAGTATTCCATTGAGGAGAATAAATTTATTGAAGAATCGCACAGTGGAATTAAATTAGTTGATTTTTTAAAAGAACAGGGAGTAACCACCATTGTAACCGGCGAAGTTGGGCCAATGGTTAGTGAGCGTTTAGAAAAAGAAAAACTACAATTAGTGCTTTTACACGAAGAGCGCATTCGTGTTGACGAAATTATGGACAGAATAGAAAGCTAATATAAACCGGGGTTTAAAAATGGCACCAACGCCAGCTGTACCGCCTGTTTGTAAAGGGCGGTCCGGTTAATTTTATTCCCCGTTAAAATCCCCACTGCACCCGCTTTTTGTTTCGAGTTTTCTTGTTTAAACAAAATATCGTTGGCCTCGCCCAACTCATAACCTTCGGCAATTAACGCTGCCACCTTGCCCGGCAACTGAAAACTTGTTGTTCGTGACTTGCCTGTTTTCTCACCCGATGTAATAACGATCCAGGCAAAAGCTTCAATTTCCTTACAATTTACCGCAAGTCCACCTTCAATACCCACCCAATAGTCGGCATCGCTAAATTCATTTCGGGCATTCTCCACGCGGTTTAACGCCCCTTTTAATGTTTCCTCATCACTTTTGGGCTGATCCGAAACACCCGATTCAACCGAAACACCCTGCACATCAATCCCTTCAAAATAGGCACTAAATCCTGCATGCGTGGCATTTATTTTTACCGGATTTTTTGAGGCCACAACTATCTTCATCTGTTTTAATTTTTTTTTGATTTTTAAATATTCAAAAAACTTAAATACATTCAGGAACTCGCATAAATTAACTTTGGGCGGAAATTAATGATTTCTGTGGAATTATTATTTTCGTTGGTTTCAAACTTATAACATGATAATACGACAAGCAACTTTAAAAGACCACAAATCCTTAGTAGAATTTCAGTTGGCAATGGCGCACGAAACAGAAGGCATTGAACTACACGCGCCAACCGTAGAGAAAGGTGTTAAAGCCGTTTTAAACGACAGCAACAAAGGACACTATTACGTTGCCGAAAAAAACGGGCAGGTAGTAAGTTCGTTGCTAACCACTTTCGAATGGAGCGACTGGCGCAACGGAACAATTTTGTGGATACAATCGGTTTATGTGATGCCCGAATTCAGACGAAAAGGCGTGTACCGCAAAATGTATGCACACATAAAAGATATAGTAATGAAAGCCGACAACCTTAACGGAATTCGCCTTTACGCCGACAAAACAAATGTGGCAGCACAAAAAACCTACGAAAATCTGGGAATGAACCAGGACCACTATGTTACGTTTGAATGGATGAAGTAGTGTTTAGTTTTTATTGAATGGCCCAAAAACGAATAACGCATGAGCAGTTATATCTATAAACTTATTGCAGAGGGAGAGCATCAGCAGCAGGATTTTAAGTTTTGTATTAGCGACTCGAAAAAAATTGCCAAATCGCTAGTGGCCTTTGCCAATACCGATGGCGGACGTTTGCTTATTGGCGTAAAAGACAATGGTAAAATTGCAGGCATTAGCAGCGATGAAGAATTCTACATGATTGAATCTGCGGCAAAAATATATAGCAAACCTCAAATTGATTTTACCACAAAACAATGGACAATTGAGGGAAAAACCGTTTTGGAGATCGGGATTGAAGCCAGCGAGAAGAAGCCACATTTTGCCAAAGACGAAAACGGGAAATGGCTGGCCTACATCCGGCAGAAAGACGAAAATATTTTGGCCCATAAAATACAAATCGAAGTGTGGAGAAAGGAAAAAAGTTCGAAAGGCGTATACTTTAGCTACTCCGACGACGAGCGTTTTCTGATCGATTACTTACGAAAAAATGATTCCATCACCTTTTCAAAACTCATACGAAAAGCACGTTTATCGCGTAAAAAGGCGGAAGAAATATTGAGCAACTTTGTAATTATCGACATTATAAAAATGTATACCACGCTTGACGGAACTTATTTTTCACTGAATACCGAGTTCGATAAAGAAGAAATTGAAAAGTTCAGCTGACTTTTCAAAACTATTCACAGATTTTTATTGTTAATTTAAAGTTCAATAATCAAAATGCTATATTTTTACAGCTACTAAATAAAGAAAGACATGTTACAAAAATTATTTTTTTCAATTGCCTTTTGTGCCCTCACTTTCGGCACATTTGCGCAAGATGCATATTTGAATGCAGATTCAGAAGATACAGATAAAACCTACCAGGGTAAAGCCCCTTACAAGGTAAAAATGTATCCCCAAAAGTTTAAGACCGAGAAACCAAAAAACATCATTTTCCTTATCGGGGACGGGATGGGAGTAAGCCAGGTTTTCGCCGGAATTACAGCTAACCAGGGACACCTGTTTCTCGACAACTTTCGTCACATTGGTTTTTCAAAAACCCAGTCGGCCGATAATTATATTACCGACTCGGCAGCCGGCGGAACAGCCTTGGCATGTGGTGTAAAAACATACAACGGTGCTATTGGTGTTAATACAGATACCGCTAAAGTAAAATCAATACTTGAGGAAGCTGAAGCTAAAGGTTTGGCAACAGGGCTGGTTTCAACATCGGCAATTACACATGCCACTCCGGCATCGTTTATTGCGCATCAGCCCAGCCGGAATATGTACGAAGCCATTGCTGCTGATTTCCTGAATACCGATATCGATGTATTTATTGGTGGAGGAAACGATCACTTTACAAAACGTAAGGATGGTCGCAACCTTGCAAATGAATTAAAGGAAGAAGGCTACACTGTTGAAACCGACATAAACAAAATAGCAAAAGTAAAAAGTGGAAAACTGGCCGGATTAACTGCCGGTGTTCACAATGGCAGAACAGCAGAACGTGGCGATATGTTGCCGGTTGCAACATCAACCGCACTTAATATCTTGGATAATAACGACAAAGGATTTTTCCTGATGGTTGAAGGTTCGCAAATTGACTGGGGCGGACACGCCAGCAGTACCGTTTACATTGTGGAAGACATGCTTGATTTTGACCAGACCATTGGCAAAGCCCTTGAGTTTGCAGCAAAAGACGGCGAAACACTGGTATTGGTTACTGCCGACCACGAAACAGGAGGAATGGCAATTACAGGTGGCGACATGAGCAAAGGAATTGTAAAAGCCGATTACCCAACAACCGGGCATTCGGCAGTTATGGTGCCGGTATTTGCATATGGCCCGGGAGCTGAAGAGTTTACGGGGATCATGGAGAATACCGATATTAACGACAAAATGAAAAAGCTACTACTTGGCAAATAGAAAGTACCTTATATTTCATAAAGCCGGCATTGACAAATCAAGTTCAACGCCGGTTTTTTTATGATATATCGGCATTGTTTATTATTTTGTCGGTCAAATTTTAACTTATGAAAGAAGCATTGGAAGTTCTCGACAATGTCAGGCTTAATTTTTCTCCAACAGGTTTATTAGCACTTAATATTACCATTGCATTTATAATGTTTGGGGTTGCCCTCGATATTAAAATCGAGCATTTCAAACAACTTATAATGCGTCCGAAGTCAGTTATAGTTGGTATTATTTCACAATTTGTGCTTCTTCCTGCAGTAACATTTTTATTTGTTCTACTGATAAATCCTACTCCAACAGTCGCCCTCGGCATGTTGTTAATTGCATCGTGCCCGGGTGGTAATATATCTAATTTTATGAGTGCCATGGCAAAAGGCAATCTTGCGCTATCGGTAAGTTTAACCGCTATTGCTACATTGGCCGCCACTTTTATGACACCTATTAATTTTGCACTTTGGGGCGATCTGTTTATTAACTTTTACAATAACCAGGGTGCCGGCGAATATCTTGTTCCTATAAAAATCGATTTCTTCCAAATGGTGCAAACTGTAGTAATTTTGTTGGGTATTCCGGTTATTGCAGGCTTACTGGTAGCACAATACTTTCCCATATTAACGCATAAAATCAAAAAACCAATCCGTAAATTATCAATCGTAATTTTTATCGGATTTGTGATTGCATTGTTAAGTGCCAATTTCGAACACTTCAAAAATTTCGTTCACCTGGTATTTATTATCGTACTTATCCATAATGCTCTTGCGCTAGTGACAGGATTTAGTATCAGCAGTATTTTTCGTTTGCCACGAATTGACAAAAGAACTATTACCATCGAAACCGGTATCCAAAATTCCGGACTGGCGCTCGTGCTCATGTTTAATCCCAAAATATTTCCTCCCGAACTGGAGCTTGGTGGCATGACAATTATCGCAGCCTGGTGGGGTGTTTGGCATATTTTAAGCGGATTTGCCGTATCTTCGTTTATGGCACGTTTTAGATTAACCAAGTAATTTGAATTAGTAAGATGAAATACGAAAAGTGGTCATTGGGATACTGGCTTTTAAAACAGTATGTCCGTTTTGTCGACTGGATCATTCATAAGAAAATTATTTTAAACGGGACAGAAAACATCCCCCGTAATAAACCAATACTTATTGCCCCCAACCATCAGAATGCTTTAAGCGATCCGATGGCTATACTTTTACACACCCGTTTTCAGCCGGTATGGCTGGCACGTGCCGATATTTTTAAACCCGGATTCATAACACTGGCATTACGTTTTCTGAAAATTATGCCTGTTTACCGCATGCGCGACGGGAAAGATCAGCTTGCAAAAAATGAAAAGACTTTTGCCGACTCAATAAAAGTACTGGAGAATAATTGTGCACTGGCCCTTTTCCCTGAGGCAGCACACTCGGCAAAACGACAAATGTTATCGCACAAAAAAGCGGTGCCGCGTATTGTTTTTCAGGCCGAAGAAAAAGCAGAAAATAACCTGGATATCCACATTGTGCCAACCGGAATTTATTACAGCAGTTACTGGAAATTTAACCGTAGTGTGTTGGTTAATTTTGGTGAGCCAATTCTGGTCAATGATTTTCTGGAAGCCTATAATGAAAATCCCAGCGCTGCAACACTTATTTTGCGCGATGCACTGGAAGAAGCTATTGAACCGCTAACGTTAAACATTAAAAGCAAAGAGAATTACGAGATTTTCGAGCTTATCCGGGCGATTTACGGAAAAGCTTTTGCCCGAAAAACAGGTCCGCAAAATGGATTTGTTCAGCGCTTTAAAAGTGATCAGCAACTGGTAAAAAAATTAGATGAGCTTGAAACCATCAATAAAGAAAATACGGAAAAGATTTGCAGCGACGCAAAACGATTCGATGCACAAGTGCGGAAATACGGTTTGCGCTCGTGGCTGGTTGAAAATCCGGATAATAACTTCTGGAAACTTGGCTTCAACAAACTGCTTTTGCTGATCACCTTGCCGGTTTTTGCTTATGGATTTCTGTTTAACGCCATTCCGTTTTTTGTCATCGATACTATTGTTCGAAAAAAAATAAAAGACTTTGCCTTTTGGAGTTCATTCTCTCTGGTTTTGGGCTTTACCCTCTTCCCTATTGTTTATTTACTCGAGCTTTGGGCAGTATCGGACTGGCTCCCACTGTGGTGGCATAAACTGTTGTTTTTTGCAGCACTGCCCTTTGCCGGGAAACTGGCCTTTCGCTGGTACATTCTTTTGCTAAAAACAATTGGCAGAGGACGACTCTTCATTTTAAAAGCATTCAGAAAACAACAGTGGCAAAGTTTAAAAAATCAACAGGAAAAACTTTTTGATGAACTGGACAAAATAATCTGACCAAGTAATTCACAACCAAAACAATAAAACTACTACCATGGCCGACAAACTTAAAGACATCCTGTTCCCTTTGGAGAAAGTACAACTTTTCGCAACCGTTTTAAAAGAAGTGTATCCGCCGTTTCAGTCGGAAGGGTTTGTTGCCGCGGTGTGCGACAAAGACTGGCCGGAGCGCGAGTTAAAAGAAAAAATGAGGCATACGACATTAAGCCTGCACCGGTTTTTACCCGAAGATTTTGAAAAAGCAGTTGAAATTCTGGTTGCCATTGTACCAAAAGTTACCGGTTTCGAAGCCATTGTTTTACCCGACTATGTTGAGGTTTACGGCCAGGAACATTGGGACGTTGCACTGCCGGCATTGGGTGAATTGACTATATGTGGAAGTTCGGAATTTGGTATCAGGCCATTTTTAAATAAGGACTTAGAAGGGGCCATGAAATATATGTTGGCCTGGGCCGACAGCAACGATTTTAAAGTAAGGCGTTTTGCCAGCGAAGGATGTCGCCCCCGCCTGCCATGGGCTTCGGGAGTACCGGCTTTGAAAAAAGATCCGTCGTTGATTCTGCCAATTCTGGAGAAATTAAAAGACGACCCGGAGGAATTTGTGCGAAAAAGTGTAGCCAATAACCTCAATGACATTTCGAAAGACCACCCCGAACTGGTACTTGAGATTTGCGAGCGCTGGCAGGGAAAATCAAAAAACACCGACTGGATTATAAAACATGCCTGCCGCACCCTGCTCAAACAAGGAAACAAAAGAGCGATGCTGCTGAATGGCTTTGCCAATCCGGGAATGATGAATGTGGAGGATTTTCAGCTTTCGAACACATCGCCGGCAATTGGCGACGATATTTCGTTTCAATTCATACTCGCCCTCAATACCAAACAAAAGCAAAAAGTACGCATCGAATACATCGTTCACTTTGTAAAAGCCAGCGGCAAAACAACGCCAAAAGTTTTTCAGATAAAAGAAGTGGAAATGAACCCGGGCAAACACACGATCAGCAAAAAACATACATTCAAAAATATGAGCACCCGCAAGCACTACCCCGGCGAGCATACTTTCGAGATTGTAATAAACGGCGATGTTAAAGCTTCTGCCAAACTTCAACTCAATTAAATTTTATTCATGGATATTAATATAAGAAAAGCGACAGAGAAAGATTTCCCGGCAATATTCGGGCTGATTACGGAACTGGCAGAATATGAAGAAAGCCTTGACAAGGTGAGTAATTCGTTGGAACTAATGTACGAGCAGAAAGACTACTTTAATTGTTATGTGGCCGAAACTGAAGAAAAGGAAATTATTGGAATGGCACTTTACTATTTCTCGTACTATACCTGGGTAGGAAAAACCTTGTACCTCGACGACCTGTATGTAAAGGAGGCCTGGCGTGGCAACGGATTGGGCACGCGTTTAATGGATAAAATGTTTGAAGTAGCCAAAGCCGAAAAGTGCAATCGCTTCCGTCTGCAAGTACTGAATTGGAATGAGCCGGCAATCAAACTCTACGAAAAAAGTGGATTTACGGTGGACAAAACGTGGTATAATTGTGATTTTGAAGATTTGTAGCATAACTCAAAAACAGCACAATCTCACCCCTACTTGCTTTTCAAAAAAAAGGGCACCGGTAAACCGGCACCCCCACTAACACTAACTATCTGAAATTAAAATGCTTTATGCACTTTTTCTATCCATTCGGTTTTGTTTAAAGCAAATGGCAACTCTGCTTTAATATCGGTTGACGATGCACCAACCAGGGCTTTATAGTCGCCGGCATCGGTAATCCAGGCTTGCTCTAAAGTATTGAATGAAGCCACATCTGCTTTTTTGAAGGTAAGCGTTACCGTTTCGCTCTCGCCGGGCTGCAATTCAGCAGTCTTGGCAAATGCCTTTAGCTCTTTCAGCGGTTTGTCGGCATACTTGCTTTCAGGAGCCGAAACATACAACTGAACCACTTCTTTACCTGCGTAATCGCCGGTATTTTTAATGCTTACTGTTACCGTATATTCGCCGTTACTTTCGTTTAGTTTAGCGCCGCTGTATTCAAAAGTCGTATACGATTTTCCGTAGCCAAACGGATAAGAAACCGGTACTTCATATTTATCGAAATAACGGTAGCCTACATAAATACCTTCGGCGTAAACCGTATAATCAACATTTCGTCTTTTGTCGCTTACTTTTCTTTCAGCACTCATAAAACCACCCATATCCAGTTTTTGCTCTTCAGCAGTTGACGGGAAGTTCTCCGACGACCAGTGGTCTTCAAATTTAATGGGGTAAGTAGCTGTTAATTTTCCCGATGGATTTACTTTCCCGCTTAATGCATCGGCGATTGTATTTCCGCCTTCTTGTCCGGCCTGACCTGCTAACAACACGGCATCAGGAATATTTTTCCAGCTGGCCGTTTCAATTACACCTCCGATATTCAGAATAACAACAGCCTTTTTGCCTGCGTCCTGGAAAGCCTTGCTAACTGTCGAAATTAAAGCAAATTCATTTTTCGAAAGGTTAAAATCGCGATCCAGTTTACGATCTATAAATTCGCCCGAAATACGTCCGATAGTAATAATCGCCACATCGTTTCCCTTTACCGCTTTTGCCAGCATTTCTTCTGACGGAACAAACTCATCAGGACGAACTTTAGGCATAAACGCCGACAACTGACCTTCCCCTTGCTTTTGTTTTGCGGCCTCGGCGGCCATGTATGTTTCGTAAGCTTTGGTAATGTTTTTGCTCGGTTTGTAACCGGCGCCCGTTAATCCTTCTATTAACGAAACGGTGTACGCCTTATTTACGTCGCCCGATCCGGTACCACCAGCAATTAAATCGTACGACGAAATACCAAAGGCTGCCACTTTTTTAACCGACGATGCCAAAGGCAATGTATTGTTTTTGTTTTCCAGCAAAATCATTCCTTCAGCAGCCGACTGACGCGTAATTGCAGCATGAGCTTTCAAATCAGGTTTATTCGAAAATTCGTAACCTTTAAAACGTGGCGAACGAAGCACCAGCTCCATAATACGGTTCACGCAAAGGTCAACATCTTCTATTGCCAGCTTACCGCTTTTCATAGCAGCTACCAAGGCTTCGTACTGCTCCGGGCGTCCGGGTTCCAGCAGGTCGTTACCGGCCTCAATTTGTGCCACTGCATCAGTTCCGCCAAACCAGTCGGTCATTACCAATCCTTTAAATCCCCACTCATCGCGCAAAATATCGGTCAGCAAGTCTTTTCTTTCCGAAGTATAAATTCCGTTTACGAAATTGTACGAGCTCATTACTGTCCATGGCTGCGACTCTTTTACGGCAATCTCGAAACCTTTCAGATACAATTCGCGCATGGCACGTGGCGAAACACGCGAGTCGTTGCCCGTACGGTTGGTTTCCTGGTTGTTGGCCACAAAGTGTTTTACCGATGTACCAACACCATTGCTTTGTACACCGCGAACCATAGCGGCTGCAATTTTTCCCGACACAACAGGATCTTCCGAGTAGTATTCGAAGTTTCTTCCGTTAAGCGGGTTACGCTGAATATTTAAAGCCGGAGCCAGCAACACATCGGCACCGTATTCCAGCACCTCGTTACCCATGGCTTTACCAACCTGTTCAACCAAATCGGTATTCCAGGTAGATGCCATTACTGTTCCAACAGGAAAACCTGTACAGTAATAAGTATTCTCATCGCCTTCGCGGGTGGGTGAAATACGTAATCCGGCAGGGCCATCGGCCAAAACAACAGCAGGAATTCCTAAACGCGGAATCGGATATGTTGTACCGGCAGCACCTGGAACCAAGGTTTTTGTCTCACCAATTACAGCGTCGTTTCCTGAAAAACCAGCCATTCCGGTTCCGATCAGAAAATGTGCTTTCTCCTCAATGCTCATCGCACCGATCACCTTCTCAACAGGGTCTTTCCCCAATTGCGGGGCATCCTGCGCTACACCAATTTTTGGACTAACAGCAATTGCCAGAAACAAAGCAATGCTAATAGTTAGAAATCTTTTCTTCATCTGTTTTAGTTCTTATTGATTAAATAATTTTGATTCTGTCCTTCTTTCGCCAAAAATAAATTCAATCTTACTTTTTGGATTTGATCTATATCAGAAAATGACCCGGCGAACACTTAATTTTATTCATTGGCATTCTTTGTTAAATTTGTTTCCCGTATGAATGAAGCCAGGAAGATAGTGCAAATGATCTCGGAGAATTTCCATCCGCTCGATCAGAAAGAACAAGAATTGCTTAGCTCTATTTTAAAAGAGGAAACATTAAAAAAGGGTGAACTGCTGCTAAAAGAAGGTGATGTAGCGCGCGATATTTATTGGGTTGGAAAAGGCATGCTACGGCAATTTTACTACAAAGACGGCCGCGAAGTGACCGAACATTTTGCCTGCGAAAACCAGGGAGCCCTTTGTATTAACAGCCTGTTTTTGCAAAAACCTTCATCGATATTGGTTGAGGCACTGGAAGACAGTACCATTTTATTAATGCCCTACAAAAAGTTTATTTCGCTGGCGCAGAGGTATCCGCAGATTGCTAAATTACTTCGTAAAATTCTGGAGGAATCGTTGATTATGTCGCAGCAAAAAGCCGACTCGTGGCGCTACGAAACTGTTCACGAACGTTACAAGCGTTTTCAGCGCGAATACCCCGATGCTGCCAAACGTGCCTCGGTAAACCATATTGCCTCCTACCTGCTAATGACACCGGAGTCGCTTAGCCGCGTGAGAGCCGGAAAATTGTAAAAAATTCTGTTTATGATACAAATAAGAGAAGCCCAACCGGAAGATGCCGGAATAATCCTGGAATGCATTAAAGGCCTTGCCGTTCACGTTGATCAGGCTGAAATGGTTACGGCCACCGAACAGGACATTCGGAACACCATTTTTGCACCAAACACGCATGTAACTGTTTTTGTAGCCGAAAACGAAGATCAAAAAGTTTGTGGTTTCACACTTATTTTTAAATCGTTCTCCACATTTAAAGCCGCTACCAATTACCACATCGAAGACTTGTTTGTTTTCCCGGAATACCGTAAGCTGGGTATTGGCGCCATGCTGATGAAACACCTAAAAACCTTTGCCAAAAGTGAAGGTGCAAAAGTGATTGACTGGTACGTTAACAACCGAAACCACAGTGCTATGGACTTTTACGACCGGATTGGTGCGAAAAAACTCGATTACAAATCGATTTATTACATGGAGGTTTAACTCTTATAACTTTTTTTTGCGAACTGGCCACTAAATTCCCCTATCCGGAGCCCGAATGTGCCGATACAGAATTGGTAAATGAAAATAAAGACATGCAAACCCGGATTAGAGAGCTGGAGCTGGAAGTAAAAGTACTTCGGCAAACTATTCGCGACCTGGGCGCTAAGTAAAAACAGCTATATATTGTTTATTTTCAATCTCATAGAAAATATATTATATTTAATGCTGTAAAAAATCAAACCGTTGAATACACTCCCTAAAATAGCCGCTGAAAATAAGAATAATATAATAAGTGTGTTTTACATGCCGAATGTGGAGTATAACAACAATGAAGCTGCACACTATTGTTAGCACCAATAAAAAAAGATAGAAGTGAATAGAATTCTAACGATGATTATTTTGACACTCTCCAGTCTGTCAATTGCAGCTCAAAATCAAGTATATGAACTTCATCCAGTCTTAGGCGATACCATAGACAACGTTGAAATCAATAAATATTATCTTTTTACTGATTACATCGGTGATAGCACAGATTATATAATTATCCATAAAGACAGAGACCTTTTTTCTCTCGATGGGTTCTTTGACAGCACTATGATATTAAATATTCAAATCAGTAAGGATGAAATCTTAATACAAAAGGAGCATGTCGAGAAACTATACAACTACTTCATTGCTAGTTTAAAAAAGGATTCATTCAATCTTAATGAGTATAAAAATAGAGCTTTGATTTCTGATTCCATAAATATTACAAACATCAATTTAAATGTCATGACTCCAGAGTTTATAAAATCAATAAAAAAAGACATTAAGAGAAAGTTTTGGGAGGAGAAACGAAAGGAAATAAAAAGCAATCAAGAAAAAGGTATGATTTATTAAGAATTGAGATTATAGAATTACGCAATATAAACTGGTGCTAAAACCTAATTTGAACAAATATAATGAATTTTAGAGCCTCATTTTGTGACCCTTTTAAACCTGACATCATAGAATTGGGTACTATCAAGAAAAGTAAAATAATGGAAACTTTTGACAAAATTCTATGGTCAGATTATTTAAAGAAAATGGAAACTGCGAATGAAAAGGATATTTATTATTCCCCATCTCTTGAAGTAGAAAATCGGACAAATAAAAATGGGATTGTTGTTTCCGCCATTGATAGAAAAGAGTGGTATATTTTTTATAAAAGACCCAAATTGGCAAAAAGATTCTTTGGACTATTTGAGACAATGAATAATGATTACACTACGGAAGTTCATGGTCAATCAGAAAAAGATGTTCGTGAGTGTTTAGCAGCACTTGTCGACAATAAATTGAATTTCTTAGATGAAAAAATAAAATAAAAACTGGTGTTAACGCAGTGCATATTTCACAGCGGGGTCAGTGCGGCAATCAACGGCGGATTCTCGCATCGATGTTCATGTGCCGGACAGGAACGAGCTCCGAAATCCGCAACGACAACTTGCAAGTGACCGTTCTAAATCAAAATAATTAAAACAAAAACGATGCGTATACCTTATCTTTTCCTCGGTTTACTACTTCTGACTAGTTGCTCTCTGCAAAAGGAAAAGCAATTATTGGAAGAAAAGATTCTTAGAATCGAAAACGGACTTCAACCCAATTTGCAGATAGAAGGAGACAGCGTGCCCCATTACAATATTGAAGAACGCCTGAAAGAGCTTAATATTCCCGGGGCAAGTATTGCAATGCTGGTGAATGGCGAAATTGAATGGGCTAAAGGATACGGAATGGCCGATCGTTCCGAAAACCGCGAAGTAACTGCCGAAACCATGTTTCTGGCGGGTTCTATAAGCAAACCGGTTGCAGCACTCAGGGCACATCAACTGGCCGAAACCGGGGAAATCAGTCTGGATTCGAATATTAATAATTACCTCACCAGCTGGAAACTGCCCGAGAATGAATTTACTGAAAAAGAAAAAGTTACTACACGAAGAATTCTGAATCACACCGCCGGCTTGACCGTTTGGGGATTTCCAGGATACGACAAAGGAGACACAATACCAACTGTTGCCGATGTGCTTGACGGGAAAGGTAACACCGATTCGGTACGGGTATACAAAGAACCCGGAGATAGCTGGATGTACTCGGGAGGCGGATATACCATTATGCAACTAATGATTACGGATATCGGGCAAAAGCCTTTCCCTGAAATAATGCAGGAAAATGTTCTCGATCCGCTGGGCCTGAAATCAAGTACTTTTGAAAATCCGCTGCCGGAAAAGTATCATTACATAGCAGCAACAGGTTACCGGGGTAACGGCGATGAAGTTGAAGGGAAATGGCCTATTTACCCCGAAATGGCGGCTGCAGGACTTTGGACAACTCCATCGCAACTAATATTGTGGGCAAAAGAAATTCAGCACATTTATCAAAAGCAGGAAGACGGATTGCTGAAAACAGAAACGGTTAATGAAATGCTTACACCGGGAAAAAATAATCACGGACTTGGCCCGGGGATTAGCGAACATACCTTCGGACATGGAGGGGCTGATGAAGGTTTCCGTGCACAATTGGTGGCCTGGAAAGAAACTCCACATGCAGTTGTTGTTATGGTTAACTCGGATAATGGAAGTATTATACAGGAGATATTACTGAGTATAGCCAGGGAATATGATTTACCGGGAGTTGATCCAATGATTCGGGAAATAAAAGAACAGTCGGAAGAACAACTTCAACAATTTGCAGGAAACTACACATTAGAGGGCTTGGGGATGGTTCAGATTACAGTAAAAAATAACGGGCTGGAACTTTCAGCAGACTTCCTCGACGAACCAGTTTTTATACTACCCGAATCGGAATATACCTTCTTTGACAAAAACGATGGCGAGTATATCAATTTCACCAACGACGGAGATTTAATAAGCGGCTTTAATGTACAGGGAAGGAAGGCATCGAAAATTGAATAGAAAAATCAGTTGATATAGGCTAAGAAAGGCCTGGAAAAATTAATATGTCGTGTAAATGTCGTGCGTGTGCAGTTGTTAGTTATCGGAATCAGTGAGACATTTGAAGTTGTAAAAAATATCGAAATGGAAACAGGAAAACTCATAAAAGAATTGCGGATAAAAAAAGGCATGACTCAGGAAGAGCTGGCCGGGAAAACAGAAGTGAGCTGCCGAACTATTCAACGTATCGAAAACGGACAGGTAGATCCGCGCTCTTATACACTTCAGATGATAGCAAAAGCACTGGAAGTCGATTTTTGTTTGTTCACAGCCAATGAAGCCGGGGAAAGTGAGGAAAGGGAACACAACAACAACACCTGGTTAGGATTTTTACATTTGAGTGGCATTATTCCGGTAGTGTTTCCAACGGTGCTGATGTGGCGGGCAAAAAAGCACAAAACAAAAGCGATGTCACGCCACTACCGTTCGGTTATCAGCTTTCAACTTATGATTTGTGGCGTTCTTATAGGTTGCCTGTGGGTTTACTGGAAAGCAAATGTTACTACTCCGCTCCTGGGGGTGCTTCTGATAAACACCTTGCTTTCAATTACAAATACCGTAAAAGTACTGAATGGCGAACCCTATATTCCTTCGCCATTTGGAAAAAACGAAAACCCGGATTAATAGCCGGATCATTATTTTCCAACCCGCTCCTCCCCTTTCTTAATGCAGTAATACAGCTGCTAACACATTAACAATTCATTTAATACTAGCAGGTATTCTATTTGGACTAAATTTCATATATTGTAGCAGGGAGATAATACAGATGTGAGATCAGAATGAGCCTTATCTATGATAATTCACCTCTTCAATCGGCATTAACCATTGTCATTTCACCATTTTGCTTAAGGCTCACACTGAAAAACAATTGGTATAACTTAAAAACAGCGCTATGGAGGAGTTTCACATTAATATTCTTAATATTTCAGCGGTACTACTTGCAGCATATCTTGGAGGAGTTGCGATACGAAAAATTGGGTACCCGGCCATTCTCGGCGAATTGCTAATCGGAATTGTACTGGGACCTGCCGTGTTGGGTTGGCTCGAATATTCCGAGGCCGTAAAAGTGCTCGCCGAAATCGGTATTATCCTGCTGATGGTTTACATCGGGATGGAAATCGATTTTCGCGACCTGAAAAAGGCTTCTTGGGCGGGACTGCTGGCTGCTCTTGGTGGATTTTTTGTTCCCTTTGTTTTCGGGTACTTCGCCATTGTCTGGACGGGCGGAACTCCCATTTCAGGATTGTTTGTTGCCATTGCCATTGGGGTAACTTCGCTGGCAACCAAAAGTCGTATTCTCATCGATTTAAAACTGCTTAACACCCGCATCGCTTATGTGTTAATGGCCGGCGCGCTAATCTCCGATACCCTGGCACTGGTTATCTTTTCGGGTATCACCAACTTTGCCGAAACCAACGTATTAAACATCAGCGAGCTGCTGTTAATTGGCGGAAAAATTCTGGTATTCTTTGGGCTTACTATTTCAATAGGCGTATTTCTTTTACCTCGCCTCGGAAAGTACATTTCACGCTCAGGCATGAAAAACAGTACGGCCTATTTTACACTTATTCTAATCGTAACTTTTGGTTATTGCGAGTTGGCAGAACTGGCGGGAATGCACAGCATTTTAGGAGCTTTTATGGCCGGTTTGTTTATTAAAGACAACTTGTTCCCCAAAAAGATTTCGAAAGAACTGAACAAAGCGTTTTACGATGTCTCCATTGGATTTATGGCACCGATTTTCTTTGTAACAGCCGGATTTTTTGTTGATGTTACCGTTTTTCAAACCGACCTGGGTTTGCTGATATTAGTTACATCACTGGCGATAGTCGGTAAAATAGTGGGGACTGCCTTGTTTTACCTCCCCTCGCGAAATGGCTGGCGCGAAGGAATTACCATTGGAACGGGCATGAATGGCCGCGGAGCTGTTGAAATTATTATTGCAGAAATCGGCCTAGGCATGGGCATCATCGATAAAACCATTTTCTCCATTCTGGTGTTTATGGCCATTTTTACCACCCTTACCGTACCTGTGCTTTTAAGCTGGACCACCAAATGGTTACGCAAACGCGGCGAGCTGGTTTATATGGATGAACGCCGTGGAATTGTTTTCCTCGGAGTAAATCCGCTGAGTCTTATTATGGCTAAATATTTTAAAGATCAGGAGCCGGTTACACTTATTGACAATAACCCGGAACTGGCTGCCAAGGCAGAAAAAGCAGGGTTTAACAGCTTGTACGGAAATGCTTTAAACGAAGCCACCTGGGAAGATATTCATGCCGATAATGTGTTAACAGTTGTTGGAATGACAACAAATAATCGGGTAAATACACTTGCCGCAAAAATGGCAAAAGAAAAGTTCCTTGTGCCTGAAATTGCTGTAACACAGTCTCCTTCCGTTGACTTAAATGAAACAACAAAACTTGAGAATATGAATCTGCTTTTTGCTTCGCCGGTCAGCCTTGATGAGTGGATGCACAAAATGCAGCATGATGAAGCAGAAGAAAGCAGCGTGCCCGTTGAAAGCGACATGTCGTGCAAACAATGGATGGATACCAACAAAATTGATCTGCAGGAAACCTTACCAATTCTGATTGAGGATAATAAAGGTAAGTTCAGACTGTTTGGCTCAGAGGATAGTGTGCAGGCGGGTGATAAAGTTGTAATTTTGAAGGCTGAGAAATAAAGTTTTGTGTTCTACTATTTACGTAATGAATCCTGATTTAGAAATCAATTATAATAATTCTGAGCCACCTAATCCCCCAAAGGGGAGGAATAGTCCCCCTTCGGGGGATTAGGGGCTCAATATAACAAAGGAAATTCTGTGAGATTCTCATAAAAAAAGGAGCCAGAAAGCTCCCTTATATTTTATATTCTCATCAAAGTAAACCCGATTAGTGATAGCCTCACTTTTGAGAGAAACCATCACTGCCGGATACACTAATTTAATTGTTCATCAATAGCTTGTGCAGCGGTTTTTCCGGCACCCATTGCCAGAATTACGGTTGCTGCACCGGTAACCACATCACCTCCGGCATATACATTTTTCATACTTGTTTTCATGGTCTGCTCGTCAACTATAATTCCGCCCCACGAATGTAAATCCAGCCCCTTTGTACTTTGCGTAATTAATGGATTTGGCGACTGTCCCACAGCAATTACAACCTTATTCACATCGAGTTTAAAGGTTTCCCCTTCAACCGGAACCGGCCTTCTTCGTCCCGATGCATCAGGTTCGCCTAATTCCATTTGCTGATTTTCGATGGCTCCTACCCAACCCGAACCGTTATCATGAATTTTTATCGGATTCGCCAGTAATTTAAACTGAATACCCTCTTCTTTGGCATGTTCAATTTCTTCAGCTCGCGCAGGCAATTCATCTTCACCGCGTCGATAAATAATATAAACCTCACCGGCTCCTAAACGCAATGCAGTTCGGCAGGCATCCATTGCAACGTTACCACCACCAACAACGGTTACTTTATCTCCTTTCTGAACCGGGCTTGGCGTTTCGCGCTTAAAGGATTCCATTAAGTTTACACGAGTCAGAAATTCGTTGGCCGAATACACACCATTCAGGTTTTCACCCTCGATATTCAGGAATCGTGGTAATCCGGCTCCGGTTGAAATGAAAATGGCTTCAAAACCATCTTCTTTTAGATCTTCCACCGTTAACGATTTCCCTACGATTACATTTTTTTCAATTTTAACACCCATTTTTTTGATGGAGTCAATTTCTTCGCGCACGATTTGTTTGGGTAAGCGGAACTCCGGAATACCATACATCAACACTCCGCCGGGCGTGTGAAGTGCTTCGAAAACAACCACCTCATGCCCTTTTTTTGCCAGTTCGCCTGCACAGGCAATTCCGGCAGGACCGGCACCAATTACAGCCACTTTCCTACCCGAATTGTACTGTGGTATTTCTTCTTCAAAATTATGTTCGCGTGCATAATCAGCAATAAAACGTTCCAAACGACCGATAGCCACAGGTTCGTCTTTTTTGCCGCGCACACAAATGGCTTCGCACTGGTTTTCCTGCGGGCACACACGGCCACAAACGGCTGGCAGGCTATTGTATGATTTTATGCTTTTGTAGGCTTCCTTAAAATCTCCTTGTGCAATATGACCGATAAACTCAGGGATATGTACATTTACCGGGCAACCGCTTACACACGAAGGTCGTTTACACTGAATGCAACGTTTGGCTTCGTTTATCGCCTCTTCCATTGAATAACCCATTGCCACCTCGCCAAACGATTTACTTCGTTCAATCGGGTCAAGTTCCTGCATTGGCGTTCTTTGCGGCTGCATATTAAACTTGCCTTTCATTTGGGGAGCGATTGGCGTTGCATGCTTTGCTGCTTTGTTATTCTCTCCCGATAAGCCAATTCTGCAGTTATGCCCCTTTTCCTGCTCCTTGTACATTCCCTGGCGGCTGGTAATTTCATCGAAATCCACGTCATATCCATTAAAATCGGGACCGTCAACGCATGCAAATTTTGTTTTTCCGGCAATCGAAACACGACAACCGCCGCACATTCCGGTACCATCTACCATCAAGGGATTCAGTGAAACCGATATCGGTATATTAAACGGTTTTACTACGTTAACCACCGCTTTCATCATCGGAATTGGTCCAATCGCAATAATTTCATCGTAATGATTTCCTTCTTCCAATAATTTCTGAACGATGTTCGTAACGAAGCCCTTTGTTCCGAGACTTCCATCATCGGTAGCTACAAAAACGTTCTTCGCCTGGTTAGAGAATTCTTCCTGCAGAATTACAAATTCGGCACTTCGGCCACCCAAAACAACATCAATTTCTGCGTCATTTTCGGCATGCATTTTAATTTGAGGATACAAAGGAGCTGCTCCAACACCTCCGCCGATTCCAAGAACTTTTTTCGGTTTATGATCTACACAAGGCAAACCCAATGGGCCGGCAACATCAGAAATATAATCTCCCACGTTTTTTTGCTGAAGCAACTGGGTTGAGTGCCCTACAACCTGGTAAATCATGGTTACCGATTGTTCTTCCCGGTTATAATCGGCAATGGTAAGTGGGATGCGTTCGCCCCCCTCTTCAACAATAATGATAATGAATTGTCCGGGTTGGCATTTCCTGGCCACGTAAGGCGCTTCTACAACGATTTCTTCAACGGCAGGATTCAGGATCCTTTTTCGTAATATTTTATGCATAATTTTCTCAGTCAAGGTTGGCTGTCTGTTTTTTGATTTTCGTGCAAAATTAACCGGAAGTTCAATCACCAATACAATCTTTGGTTATTCTTAGTGAGATTTAACGGTTTCAACAGAAAAGGAGCCCGAAAAGGCTCCTTTTAAAAAATTGTATGTGGTAGAAATTACTTCTTTTCTTTTAAATCCAGTTTCAGATTTAATTCCTCCAACTGAGCTTCGGCAACTGCCGATGGTGAATCGATCATTACATCGCGGCCCGCATTGTTTTTCGGGAACGCGATAACGTCGCGAATCGTATCCAGTCCGGCAAATAACGAAACCAGACGGTCGAAACCAAAAGCGATTCCGGCATGTGGCGGCGCACCATATTTAAAGGCTTTCATCAGGAAGCCAAATTGTGCTTCAGCCTCTTCTTTTGTAAAACCAAGCAGGCTGAACATTTTCGATTGCAATTCCGAATCGAAGATACGGACCGAACCACCGCCAATTTCAACACCGTTAATAACAAGGTCGTAGGCATTGGCACGCACTTTACCTGGATCGGTATCCATTAGTTCAATATCCTCAGGTTTTGGAGAAGTGAACGGGTGGTGCATAGCGTAAAAACGTTTTGATTCTTCATCCCATTCCAACAACGGGAAATCTACTACCCACAAAGGTTTAAATACATTTTTATCGCGTAGGCCAAGTTGTTTACCCATTTCAAGGCGCAACTCGCCAAGTGCATCCAGCATGTGTTTTTTGTCGCCGCTCATTACCAGGATCAGGTCGCCGGCTTCGGCACCTGTTTTTTCTGCCCAGGCTTTCAGGTCGTCTTGCGAGTAAAATTTATCTACCGACGATTTGAATGAACCATCTTCGTTACATTTCACATAAACCAAACCTTTGGCCCCAATTTGCGGGCGTTTCACCCAGTTCGTAAGACCGTCGAGTTGTTTACGTGTATATTCAGCACATCCTTTGGCACAAATGGCACCAATGTATTCAGCCGAGTCGAACACCACAAAATCTTTTCCTTTTACGGTTTCGGTAATATCGTTGATCAGCATTTCGAAACGGGTATCGGGTTTGTCCGATCCGTATTTCTCCATCGCTTCAGCATAAGGCATCCACGGGAATTCATCCACCTCAACGTTCAATGTTTCTTTGAACATGTGGCGGGTTAATCCTTCAAACATTTCCAGCACATCTTTTTGCTCAACAAACGACATCTCGCAGTCGATTTGTGTAAACTCCGGCTGACGGTCGGCACGCAGGTCTTCGTCGCGGAAACATTTTACAATCTGGTAATAACGGTCGAAACCGGCAATCATCAGCAATTGCTTAAAGGTTTGTGGCGACTGAGGCAATGCATAAAACTGGCCTTCATTCATTCGCGATGGTACAATAAAATCGCGAGCTCCCTCAGGAGTCGATTTAATTAATACCGGCGTTTCTGTTTCAATAAAATCTTGGGCGTTCAGGTAATTACGAACGGCATGAGCCATTTTCGAACGTAACACCAGGTTTTCACGTACTACATCGCGGCGCAAATCGAGGTAACGGTATTTCATCCGCAAATCGTCGCCACCATCGGTATCGTTCTGAATGGTAAACGGCGGAAGTTCTGCCGGACTTAACACTTTAAATTCCGACAAAGCGATTTCCACTTCACCCGTTGGTATATTTTTGTTTTTGCTCTGACGCTCACGAACCGTTCCCGTTGCCTGGATCACAAATTCGCGCCCCAGCTCCTCAAGTGCCTCGGCAACAGCTTTATCGGTATTCTCGTCAACCACCAGCTGTGTAATGCCATAACGGTCGCGTAAGTCTACAAAAGTCATGGCTCCCAGGTCGCGGACGCGCTGCACCCAACCGGCCAGAGTTACTTCATTTCCTGCATTCTCAATTCGAAGTTCGCCACAAGTATGTGTTCTGTACATGATATCTTTCTTTTATTTAATGTCTGCAACAAAAGCCCAACTTCGGCGTTATGCTTGCCCGAAAAATACTCGTTTACATCAGTAAACTCCGTTTTTTCGGTCTTCGCAAGCCTTGAATCCGCACTTTTCTTATCAGACACTTACGTTTTCTTGCAATATTATTCAGGGTGCGAAAATAGTGATATTTTGGCAATTATACCGGAAACATTTGGCAGCTTTTCAGGGAATTGTACAGCAGTTGCTCTAAAACCAGATATATTTAGCCCCGTCCATTAGGGCAGGGACAAAAAACACGTAACTTTCAAGAATTTTTAGGATTTTTGTAGTCTGAATTAAAGTACAAAAATCCTAAAAATTCTATCTTCATCGCGAATTTGGAAACCCCGCCCTAAAGGACGGGGCTAAATAATAAATTATGATTGAACCGTTTAACGACGAATATTTTATGAAAAAGGCCTTTGCAGAAGCTGTTCAGGCTTTTGACGAAGGCGAAATTCCGGTTGGAGTCGTGGTGGTATCAAAAGGAAAGATAATTGCACGCGCCCACAACCTTACCGAAACATTGAACGATGTAACCGCACATGCCGAAATGCAGGCCATTACTGCAGCAGCTAACTTATTGGGCGGCAAATACCTTAATGATTGCACATTGTATGTAACACTGGAACCCTGCGTAATGTGTGCCGGAGCATTGGGCTGGTCGCAAATTGGCAAAATCGTTTACGGTGCCACCGACGAAAAACGTGGTTTTAAAAAATTCGCAGCCAAAGCACTTCACCCCAAAACAGAAATTGTTAGCGGTATTTTTGAAACGGAATGTGCAGAATTATTACAGGAGTTTTTTCAGAAGAAAAGGAAATAAGCAACAAGCTGCATCAGCCCTAATATCCCAATTCTTATCCGACTAATAAAAATGAAACGCATCGCGTTCTCATCACAATATTTTTGCTAAGTTTGACTTTTTAATATTTTTAAAATCTATTTTAAGCGTATTAGAATATTTTACTAAACCAAATAAACAACATGGCTGAATTAAAAAGACTTATTTCGCTTGACGCCTTCCGCGGATTTACAATTGCCGCAATGATCATGGTTAACAATCCGGCTACCTGGGGCCACATTTATCCGCCGCTGGAGCATGCCAGCTGGAATGGCTTAACACCAACCGACCTGATATTTCCGTTTTTCATATTTATAGTTGGTGTGTCAATTGCGTTGGCCTATACCAAGCGCCTGAACGCCGGTGTTGCCAAAGGCCCGATGTACAGGAAGATCGTTTTCCGCTCGATAAAAATATTTGCTGTTGGTATTTTACTTTGGTTGTTCCCCAGCTTTAGTTTTGAAGATGTACGAATTGCCGGAGTTTTGCAGCGAATTGCCATTGTATTTTTAGCCTGTGCCTTTTTATTCCTGAACTCGAAATGGAAAACTCAGGCTATCGTTGCCGGAGCTATGCTGGTAATTTACTGGCTGATAATGATGTTCATTCCAACACCCGGTTACGCCAAAGTAATGTTGGAACCCGGTGCCAATATTGCTGCCTGGATCGACAGTAAATTTTTGCCCGGTTACTTATGGCAGGAAACCTGGGATCCGGAAGGACTGCTTAGTACACTTCCGGCTATTGCAACCGGGATTACCGGGATGCTGGCAGGTCATTTGGTGCTGAGCAAACTACCTGCTGAGCGAAAAGTCATTTACCTTTTCTCCTTCTCGTTTTTTGCTTTTATAATCGGCTTTTTCTGGAATTATATTTTCCCAATTAATAAGAATATCTGGACCAGCTCGTTTGTGATGGTTACCTCCGGATTGGCCGGAATGGTTTTAGCCACAAGCATCTTTTTTGTTGACATTTTGGGTCGCACCCGTTTTACAAAACCGGGAATTATATTTGGATCGAATGCCATTGCCGTTTATGTGCTCGCCGATGTGTGGCGTCTACCCTTTTACTCCTGGAAATTTGGTGGAAGCAGCTTAAATAACCACTGGATGAACCTGTTTGAAAATGCCGGCTGGAGTTTGGAACTGGGTAGCTTTTTGTATGCCGCCTTGTTTATTGGGTTTAATTTTATTCCGGCATGGATTCTTTATAAAAAGAAGATATTTATAAAATTATAAAATTAGAACGCGGATGACACTGATAAGAATGATTTTCACAGCGTTTTATCAGCGGTTATCTTCTCAATCAGCGTCACCAGCGTTCTAATCCGCTTCAATCGAAAAACCAACCTGTTTCAGGTCTTCCCAGAAACCCGGGTACGATTTGGTAACCACCATCGGATCATCAATCTGCATGTTGTACCCGGCCAAAGCCATTGGGGCAAATGCCAGTGCCATCCGATGGTCGTGATATGTTCTTATTATTGGATTTTCTTCCTGTTGCTCCATATCAACGCTTCCATCCCAGGCTAATTCTCCATGTTCAGGTTCGGTGATAGGAATACCAAACTTCGCCAGTTCGTTTTGCAAAGCGGTAATCCGGTCGGTTTCTTTAATCTTCAGAGTTTTTAAACCCGAAAAGTGAAATGGTATATTTTTAGCCACACACAAACACGCCATTGTTTGTGCCACATCGGGATTTTCAATAAAATCAAGTACCAGTTTATCCGGCTGTCGGTTTTTGCTTTTTGCCAACAGAACTCCCTCTTCTTTTTGTGTTGAGGTAACTCCAAACTGCTCAAACCAGGATGCGATATTGACATCGCCCTGCAAACTATCGAGTAAAAGATTTTCCAACAAAATTTCGCCATTGTCAACCAGTGCCATAATCTGGTACCAGTAAGAAGCTCCCGACCAGTCGGCCTCGCAGGTAAAATCGAGGGCAAAATATTTTTGCTCCGGCACAAAAATCTCGTTATCGTCCCAGCGGTACTGAATGCCAAATTTTGCCATCAGTTCCAGTGTAAGTTTAATGTACGAGCGCGATGTGATATCGCCTTTCAGCTTTAAAGTTAGTCCATTTTCGATGGTTGGAGCAATCAGCAAAAGTGCCGAAATATACTGACTTGACACACTCCCATCCAACTCAATGGTTTGCCCTTTTAAATGCGAACCCAAAATTTTCAGCGGCGGACAGCCTTCATTGCCCAGGTATTTAATTTGTGCTCCCAGTTGGGTTAGCGCATCTACCAAAATTGCAATGGGCCGTTGCTGCATACGCTCTGATCCGGTTATCTCCCACTCGCCAACAATTTTTGCCAGAAAAGCGGTAAGAAATCGCATGGCTGTACCGGCATGTCCGATATCGAATTTATTGCTGTTGGAGAACAATGCTGCCTTCAAAACTTTTGTATCGTCGCTGTCCGACAGGTTTCGAATCGGATAAGGGCTGTAACTCAAAGCATTAATAATTAGTGCCCGGTTACTTATACTTTTTGATGCCGGAAGATTAATGGTTCCCTTAATTTCTTTTATGTCGGTTTTTACCTGGTAGATCATGTCAGAAGTAATAATGAGGTTAATTCGGTCTGTCGATTACAGACTTTTATAGTATTTAAGCGCTTCCAGAATCAGATCTTTGCTGCAATTCTGATTAATGGCAATTTCGCCAACTTTTGGAAGTAGTGTAAAATTAATTCGTCCCGATTCGTTCTTTTTGTCGTGCGTCATTAATTGATATAACGCTTCAAAATCTGATTCTTCAATTTCGAACTTACCATAAATATCCAACATCCATTTGGTCAGCTCATCGCAATCTTGTTGCGTAAATCCACACATTTTTACCGACAAGAACAATTCCGCAATCATGGCATAAGCAACGGCATAACCATGCAGAATGGGCCGGTTTTGTTTCATGGCCAGACTTTCGAAAGCATGGCCAACCGTATGCCCAAAATTCAGTGCTTTTCGGATGTTGTTTTCAGTTAAGTCGTTGGCCACAAAATATTCTTTCACGTTCACCGAGTTACGGATAATTTCCTGCAACAGATCGTAATCTATATTATCAAAGTCAAAATCTTTAAGCTCTGCAAGATGTTCCGTACTATGAATCAATCCGTGTTTGATCATTTCGGCAAACCCCGAAATAAAATTATTGCGATCAATTGTTTTCAGAAAATCGGTATTAATAACAACGGCAACCGGTTCTTTAAATACGCCAATTTCATTTTTTAGGCCGTTAAAGTTAAACCCGGTTTTCCCACCCACCGAAGCATCAACCTGCGAAAGTAAGGTTGTTGGCACGTTCAGAAAATCGATACCGCGTTTAAAGGTGCTGGCTGCAAAACCTGCCAAATCGGTAAGCATTCCGCCGCCAATATTGATCAACAGCGATTTGCGGTCGCCTTCGTTTTCCGACAAAAACTGCCAGATAGTTTCAACCGAGCCAATCTTTTTATTGCTCTCTCCGGCCGGAACCACCACTTTTTTTATGGCATTTTCTACCAAAAAATTATCCAGTTTGGCTACCCAAAGTTTATCAACGGTTTCTTCGGTAGCCAGAAAAACCTTGCCCTTTGGATAGTTGTCGATATAAGCCTGTAGTTCCTGTTCCAACTTTCGGCTGTAAATTATTTTAGAGTAAATTTTTGAATTTCCCATAAGTAGCTGCTAAATTGCGATAAAGTTACAATAAAAATGGCATTGCCTTTTTTTAAGAGTGCCCGCGATAATAGTTTTAGATATTTAATAACGAACGATGACAATAAAAAACACGGATAAGGTTTCGAAGATCAAAAAAATATTCTTCCTGGTTTCCATAATTATTGCGTTGGGTATTCTGGCGTTGTTTTTACTCGACCATGTTATGTATGCATTGGCCGGAGTGGGCGTTTTTTCCATATGGTATCTTTATTTTCTTGTGGCCGATTTTCAATACATCGAATTTTCTGACGACGAAGACCGCATTATTCTTCGTTATTACAAAGTGATCAGTTTTACCGGAAAGGCCTATAATTCCATTGAATTTCCCAAGTACCGTTTAAGAAAGGCGAACTTCGATAATTCATTCTTTGGTAAATTATCCGATTTAACACTCGTAATAAAAACCGATAGAGGAATAGCCGAATATCCAACTGTTAGCCTTTCCGGCTTAAATTTCGAAGACCGCAAACGTATTCAGGAGTCACTAAATTCAATCATCAAAACCTAAACCTGAGCTCCCTGCACTTATGAACAAAGACCTTAAATACAAAGTGGCACTATCGATGCTTCCAAATATTGGAGGTATTCTTGCCCGTAACCTTGTTGCATACATTGGCAGTGCCGAAGGTGTTTTTTCGCAATCGGCCAAAGCACTAACAAAAGTTCCGGGAATTGGAGAAGCTTATGCCCGCCAAATAAAGAAAAACAATGTATTGCCCAAGGCTGAAAAAGAGCTGGAATACATTGATAAAAACGGAATAGACATCCATTTTTATACCGATGTAACGTATCCGCGCAGATTAAAAAGCTGTGTTGACGCGCCACTTATTATTTACACCAAAGGCAATATGAATCTAGATACCGAACGGGTAATCAGCATTGTGGGCACGCGTAACGCCACGGAATACGGCAGGTCAATCGTTGATGATCTTTGCCGCGAATTTGCCGAACGGAAATACAATATTCTTATCGTGAGTGGTTTGGCTTATGGCATTGATGTACAAGCCCACCGATGTGCCCTGAACAACAAACTGCCAACCGTGGGTGTAATTGCACATGGCCTCGATACGCTTTACCCGGCAATACACAAACAAACAGCAGCAAAGATGCAGGAATGCGGCGGAATTGTCACTGATTTTCCGAGCAATACAAAAATAGACCCGGCCAATTTTATTAAACGCAACCGTATTATTGCCGGACTTGCCGATGCAACAATTGTGGTGGAATCGGCTCAAAAAGGAGGCTCGCTAATTACTGCCGATATTGCCTCATCGTATAACCGCGATGTTTTTGCTTTTCCGGGGCGGGCGGGCGATACCTACTCGAAAGGCTGTAACCTGCTGATCAGAAACAACGGAGCTACTTTAATAGAAGGGATAAACGATCTGGAATACTTTATGGGCTGGAAAAAAACCGATAAAGTTGACGCCATTCAGTCGAGTTTGTTTATCGATTTAAATCCTGACGAACAAAAAGTAGTCGATCTGCTAAAAGAAAAAGGCGAACTATTTATCGATCAGATTTCGGCCGAAATAAAACTTCCGGTAAGCCGTATTTCAGCGATGTTGCTCAACCTTGAATTTAAAAACCTTGTACTTGCGCTCCCCGGTAAAATGTACAAATTGAGGTAAGTCGGCTTTATTTTCTAATTTTGCACCCAAACAGAAAACTTTGTTTTCTAAATTTAATAGAATGAAGAAGACTTTTGAAGATTTAAAAGTTGCAAAATCGATATTAAAATCGCTGGATGACATTGGTTTTACTACGCCAACACCCATACAGGAAAGAGCTATTCCGAAAATTAATTCGGGAGTAAATATTGTTGGTGTGGCCCAAACCGGAACCGGAAAAACCGCTGCTTACCTCCTTCCTCTGCTTAGTCGTTTAAAAAAGCCTGAGGGAGTTGATCCGCGTGTTGTAATTCTTGTTCCTACACGCGAATTATCAATTCAGGTGGGAGAAGATATTGCAGAATTGACAAGTTACTCGGAATTGCGCCATGCTGCGGTATTTGGTGGTATTGGCTGGACAAAACATGCTGCTTTGCTGGAGCCGGGTATTGATATCCTGGTTGCCACACCGGGCCGGATGTGGGATTTGTACCAGGCCGGTGCGCTGCGGTTAAAAAAGGTAAAATACCTGGTAATCGATGAAGCCGACCGTATGCTCGACTTGGGATTTATACCTCAAATCCAACAGCTTCAGGAAATTATTCCGTCGCGCAGGCAAAACCTGTTGTTTTCAGCTACCTTCTCGGAGAAAATTGAAACGCTGGCAGAAGAGTTTCTCGACCACTACGATAAACTGGAAGTATCACCATCGGCCACTCCGGTTGGGCTGGTAACACAAAAATGTTATAAGGTTCCGAATTACAGAACAAAACTTAATCTTATCAAGCATCTTCTTCAAGACGAAGAAAATTTTACGCGTGTGGTTATTTTTGTGAAGACGAAGGAACATGCCGAGGGCGTTTACAAAGTGGTTCAGCGAAAAGCGGAAGGCGAAAAACGAATTCTCCATTCGAACAAAGCTCAAAACTCGCGTATTAATTCAATACAGGCCTTTAAAAAGGGTGAGGTTCGGATATTGATTACCACCGATGTTTCGGCGCGGGGAATGGATGTAAGCCAGGTGAGCCACGTAATTAACTTTGATTTGCCCAATGACTACGAAGATTATATTCACCGAATTGGGCGAACTGCACGTGCTGGAAATAAAGGAGATGCCATTACCTTAATCGATCCGGCGGCAGAGTGGCACTGGAAAAAGATTGAAAGTTTAATGCGCCAGGAAATTCAGCTTCTGGACTTGCCTGAAGAGGTAGAAGTGATTGAATCGGAGTTAAAAGAAAACCAGGATATGCTGCGCGAGATCGACCGCCAGCGCAAAATCGACGATCCAACTTTCCAGGGGGCTTTTCATCAGAAAAAAAGAAAAGGCTCGTCAAAACGTTCGTTCGAAGATAAGTTTACACGAACAAAAGAACGTCAGAAACGAAAGAAAAGAAGGAAATAAAAGTAGAAGTGCCAACGGAAATCAGCGTTGGCACTTCTACTTGTTTTGGGCGGTGGTTATTCCCACAAAGAAGAATGGCAAATATTATCGTGGCGGATTTCAGGAGATTGCCCGTACGCTGAACGAAACCAATTATGAGAAACCGGAACAATAAGCTGCACAGGTCTTCGCAATACAATTTACAGGCTTTTAAAGTCTACTGCTTATTTCTCTATTTCCCATTTCGGTGTAACAGCAATTCTTTTCCCATCATCCGTTGTATATTCTTCCAACGAGTTTTCTTTTGACTGGATACACATGTACACCATGTTTTCGTCAGAGGTGTTGCATAAGCTTCTCACACCATCAGGTGCAACTCGTATTACACTTCCTTCCTGAACAGGAAAACAATCCTCATCAACCTGATAATAACCTGAGCCTTTAAGTATGATATAGGTTTCTTCGTCTTTGTAATGTATATGGAAATATCCTAATTCTGATTTTGGCGGTATGGTGGTGAACGATATTTCTGTTCCGGTTGATTTGGTAAGCTCTTTTAAAAATACTTTCCCTTTAATCTCGGTTTTTAGTTTCGGATGAATAAGTGAATATTTTTCTACATCTTCTAAGTTACCCACATTTACTGCCGAATAATTCTTGTTTTCTGAAATCAATTCTAATTTTTTCATTTTCCTGTGTTTTTTAGATTAGACAATCTCTACACCTATTTGTTTTACTCCCATTGCTGTAGCCAGCGGTTTTTCTCAATTTCATATCTTCTGTCGGTGCAATTATCTCTTTCATTGAAAAATTCACTCACGGGGTTCATAAACTTGTCTAAAATTTTTACCGAACCAGAGTTTGCAATATTTACATCTGCTGTTACTTTGCTAACTTTCAATTGCTGAAAATAATATTCCAACATTCCTTTTGTTATTTCTGTTCCGTATCCTTTTCCCCAATAATTTACTCGAAAACGATATCCTAATTCCTTATCATTATTATCATTTATCAGAAACAGAGCAAGTCCAATCAATTCAGTATTTCCCGTTTCATAAATACCGCACGCACATTTTTTATATTTCAAATCATCTAATTCAAAGTTCAGAACTTTGTTAAATCTATCCGTTATTTGATCTTCCGTAAATGCTTTTTGAGGAATTAGTTCTAAAACTTTTGGGTCGGTAAACAGTTCTGCAAAATACACTCTATCTTCTGCCTTTAAACTTTTAACTACTAATCGTTCTGTTTTAAATAATTCCATTTTTGATTTCGTGTGATTTAATTGGGTTACGGCAAATTGGTCGAGTAGTGGCAGATTGCGTGGTAATTTCCTGTCAAACCGTTAAGCTGTTTGAGCGGGCTACAAACCTTGATATTTCGCACCTTACCTGCCATTACTTATACAAAACGTTAGCATTTGGTTTTTTATTTTGGTTTTGAATATTCGATTAATTCCTCCACATATCGAAAATCACCTTGATTCTGAGTGAGTTTTATGAAATTCTTTACTGCAGGAGCATATAACCAAACTTCTGTTTCATTTGCACTATATCCTCTGGAATTGGTCGTTTTTCCGGTGTATTTGATTGTATAAGCCATAAATGTTCCAGCTTCCACTGTTTCTTCTTGGTATGACAGTACTTCGGCATTTTGACTTTGGTTTCCTGTAGTTCCATCCTGACTTGTCCAGTTGTTTTCATATTTCCACTTTTTACCCACTTCGAGTGGCCAGTCGTACTTTGGTGTTTCGCTTTCCTCTGGTTTAACAATTTCGGTAACGGGAATGGTATCCATACCGATGGTTATTCCTAAATCTTCGTTAAAAGTGACTATTTCTCTAGTGTCAATTCCATCTGAGCGCACTTCTCCTTCGGTAGTTACACCTTTATATTTCCAAACCCATTTCTCTCCAAGTGTATAATCAGCCAGAGTTGGTTGTTGGGTTATACCAGATTTCGTTTTATCATTACAGGCACTAAGTATTAATACTGCAAGTAATATTAGAATTTGATTTTTCATAGTTTTGATTTATAATTTGATTGCATTTTGTCCATATAATTTGAATGATTTTATGTTATCCTTCATTGTGAAAGAAATTTGCACTCCAGTATTTGGGTGAATAAAATCAAGATTTTCACTAACAATAGGAACTAGTTTATACTCATCGCCATTAGGAAAAAAGAGTGAAATTTGATCCTTGTTTTCGTCATAGCTGATAGTTAAATCTATTTGATTATTCCATTTATAGCTGCCCGACAAACCTTTTAATACATCTGATTTAACATGTGTGCGTTGAACTTCTGTTTGCTTAAAATGGTGCCAATTAAATATTTGTGAGGCTGATAATAATAGTTCATTCCCAAGTGCCCCTCCATTATCCGAATTGGTCAAATATACCAATCCATGTCCACTTGATAGACTTATTGTCATGCCTGTTCTGTAACCTGCATTACCGCCATAGTGGGTAATGGAAATATCATCGTCAGACCTATCCACGATAAATCCATATACATGCCCTTCTCGCTCGTCATTCAGTATTGACTCAATATCAGTTTGAGAAAATATCGAATTTTTCCCTTGATAAGCATTATAAATTTCAATCATAAATTTGGCCATATCTGTAGCGTTGCTCCAAAGCCCTGCCGCAGCTTGTTCAGGCTGATTTCGCCAGCCACCTTCTACAACGTCGCCTGAGTAAGTATAACCTTTTGCCACACGAATCGAATCCGAAGCGGGTAAAGGCTGTGTGAACTCAGAAAGAGACATCCCGGCTGGTTCAAGAATCCATTTTTTCATAATGTTCGAAAACTTGTCATTAAAAATATCTTGAAGTGCCAGTTCGGCTAATGTGTAACCACCACCTGAGTATGCCAGCATTTTATTTGGTGGTGTGATGACTTCTATAGCCGGTGTATTGACCCCCTCATTTCCCATTAAAATATCAAAATCGGTGGGCATGGAAACATTTCTCGAATATCCTTGATATCCCCCAGGGGTAATCCCTGAAGTATGAGAAAATATATTGCGAAATGTAACTGGATTTTCAACTGTTTGTTTTCCTTGTGGTAAAACGAAATCTTTAAGATAGTACTGGATATTTTTATCCAGGTCAATCTCACCTGAAGAATGCATACGTAATGCCGCAAGAAAAGTCACTGGTTTTGATAATGATGCTGCTTGAAAAATAGTTGTACTGTCAAGATTTTGTTGATCGTGAAAATTTGCATTTTGATAAATGTCTGCCCATTCAATTTCACCATAATTTATTACAGCAAGTGATAATGCCGGGATTTTATATTCTACCATTTTATCGCTTATTGAGCTAAAACTTTCCGATTCTTGAAGAAACTTCACTTTCCCACGCATTCCGTTTTCCAGTGCAGCTTTTGTATCATCTGGTTCCTTAGATAAGTTGCAAGAAGCAAAAAGAATAAGTGCTAAACTTGCAAGAGTTAATTTATTCATAGTTTAAATATATACTTGTTATTTTTAGATAAATGCTAACAAAGTGATCTTATTACAATTTTTCTTTAATTGCTTCTTCATTGGCTAATTTCCCTAAACCGAAAATCCAGATTAGTAAATAAGTGATTATACCATACAAGGCAGGAACAAAATAAGATAGTCGAATATGTTTCCAATTCCCCCAATTCCAAATTAGTGATGAAATAGCTCTTTTCTTTAGTTTTAACGTAATTATTGCGGCTATGGCAGGACACCACATCAGCCCCCCAATATAAATTCGTGAGGGATATAGATTCACAATTGCATAGTGAAAAAACGAACTTAAAATTGCGACAATGGCAAGAAAAACAAAAATTGTTTCCCAGGTTTCTTTGCGTTCCGTTGGATTTTCAAGTATCATATTTTTAATTCGTTTACTTTTAAATTGTCCTGTTTTTTGGGAAAGCTTCCATTTTGTTAACAATATAGATGGTTTTAAAAAACAGAGCTTACACTAATTACAATTTGTATTTAATTCCTGATAATCAGACAATGATACATTTGGGATTTCCTGGCTATTTAGAATTTTAATACAGGTTAAATCTGGATTTCTATCAACCCTTAAATCAATTAATTCTTGATTGTTGCTTACATCGAGACCAGTAAGCAAATTACTCGAACAATATAGATGCGTTAAGTTGGTATTTTTTTCAAGATTTATATTTTGAAGCTTGTTCCCGGAAATTACCAAGGTCTCTAATAGTATATTTGAGCTAAAGTCGACTGTTGTAATTTGATTCAGTATAATGAACAGGTTTTTTAGGTTTAAAGCATCTTTTGTATCAATAGATTTCAATAGGTTATGACTAATTAATAACACTTCAATAGATGTATTATTAATTGTAATCTCTTCAAAATTATTAAAGGATAAGTTCACCTTTTTCAAATTTGGAGATTTTGATAAGCCCGTAATTGTGCTAAGTTCATTTGACTGAATATCTAATAAAATTAGATTTGAGTTGTTGCTAATGTCAATATTGTTCAGATAATTTCCATTCAAAAATATTGTATCTAACTTCGTATTAAAACTTAAATCAACATCTTCAATTTCCTGTCCTGCTGCAGACAAGTACGTTAAATTTACAAAACCCTCAATTCCTGTAAAATCAACAATTTTACCAGAGTTAGCAGATAGATTTAAATCCAAACGATCTAATTTTTCAGCATCAGAACGTAACATTTGTTGGTTAACAATGCCGTCTGAATCTATGCCGAGCTCAATTAATTTCGTTTCAAAATGAATATCGGGAATATTTAAAATATTGTCCGTTGGATTTAAAGTTTCCTCATTACTTGAACATGATATAATTAGGGATAATGTTAAAACAATAATTATAGGGGTGATTGAACTTCGGCTAATGGGATTTTTCATTTTTTTGATGCGATTTACCATAAATTATTTGTTTGATGAGCTATGAAGAAACAGCCTGCTATAACTGTTGTATTAATTACTACCCGCACTATCAAGGGAAATTTTGAGTAGTTGATATTTGTATATTTTCCCAGAATCACGCTGAGCCCTATTAATAAAAACCATTGAGTCAGGAGCAGGCTAAATTTCCATTTGATTAACATCACTGCCAGATCGTGAATAAATCCGCAAGCCACAAAAGTAAGTACAAGCGATAATGAAGAGGGTAAGATCGACTTGAGCGGCTTAAAAATATACATCCCCATGTAATATCCCCATATAGGATTCCAGTACTGCCAAAATTCTGAAAACGTACCGGCTCCCAGCGAACGATTCAACATATTTCGAAGTGAATCACTGGAACCAATAGGCACTCCGTTTCTTTTAATTACATAATCAGACAAATTCATGTTTTCAGATTTATAACAGTATTCAATCTTCGTTCTATACACTAATTATCACATTTCCTTTTTTATGACCCGTCTCAACATATTTATGTGCTTCGGCCATTTCTTCTAAAGGATATATTCGATCAATAACAGGTTTAACCTTCTCTTGTTCTGCTAAAGTTTTTAAATTCAGAAAAGCATCTTTAGGAGTTAAGGGAGTTCCATGATCGATGGAAATATATTTGCCATTGGATGTAAGTGCTTTCTTACTTCGTTCTTTTAATGTTGACGATTTTGAGTTTCCAACAGCGTCGATAACATATTTATAGGTTTTCAGTTGCAATTCAGCATTTTCGGCAGTGTAATCAATCATCTCGTCACTACCTAATGACTTTACTAATTCGAAGTTTCGGCTACTGCAAACACTGGTGACATGAGCACCTGCATGCTTCGCCAATTGAATCGCCATGGTGCCAATGCTTCCTGACGCTCCATAAATAAGCACTTCATCTCCATTTTTTATTTTTATCTGGTTTATCAGGTGAGAGGCCAATAATCCTCCGTAAGGAATAGCAGCGGCTTCTTCAAAGCTCACGTTCTTTGGCTTAATGGCGATGTTCCAATCCTGAGGTAAACAAATAAACTCCGCATAAGATCCAAAGCGATGTTTCATGGGTGAAATAGAACCGTAGGCAAAAACTTCATCTCCAATATTAAATGAAGTAACCTGTGCACCTTTTTCCACAACCACACCCGATGACACCATACCTAAAATTGGGTTTCTTGGTTTGCCAAAACCAAAGATAAGTTGAAGTATAAATTTGGCAATTGGAGGTTCGTTTAATTTCCGAATAAGGATATCACTTGCTGTAACTGAAGTGGCTTTTATTTTTATCAGCACCTCATTCGCTTTGGGTGATGGCTTTTCAAAATCACTCATCACAAGGTTTTCAGAACCTCCATATTTTAGGCATCTTATCGCTTTCATATTTCTATTTTTTTCAGCCAGCTTAGAATGGCTTAATTTATTTCTTCGGCATTGGGCACAAAGGCTGATAGTCCTTCAAACTTTGGAATCCTATCCACAGTAGCATAGTTGTTCTTATCATTCTGTTTTTTTAATTCTTTGAATGCTTCATTGTGAACTCTGGCAGCTCCTTTAACTTCAATAGCCGGACAAGCTAAGAATTGTGAATCCTGACTTGTCAGACTAGGCTTAAAAATTCCACCCTAAGTAAATCTGTGGCTCAAAAAGAAAGTAGTTTCTCCAATGATCGTCCAACTGCTTAAATCCATCAGGGGCATTTTTATCAGACGTCCAGAGCATACAATTAACCTGTGGTTCTATGAAAAAATGTTTTTTCTTACCAAATGCGATATTGTAGCCCAAATGATACGAAGTATAAATTTTAAAACCATTTCCAATTTTTTCATCGTCCAGATCGGTATAGGTTTGAAATTGTGGTAGAACTTCAACAGTTGCAAACAATCCTTTCCATAGCATACGTTGGTATGTTATGCCTATTCCTGTTGCCCGCACATGTCCCGGATAATATTCACTTTTTGCTTCTAACTTATCCAAAAGACCATCCCACCATGTGATTCCCATTGGTTGAAACAATCGCCAGGAGGCAAGCTTAACTCCTACGATGTTCTTATTATCCAGGTTGCGTTTTATATGAATCTCTAAGTGTTGTGTATTAGTATGATCGTTCCAGGAATCCACGATAAGTCCTTCAGGAACAAAATAAGGTATACTTACTCGCCACTTATGGGCTACTTCAGTTTCATTACTCTCCGAAGAGTTAGTTTGAGCAAAAGCACTAAGCGTGCAAGAAAATAATAGTATTGCAAATAGATTTTTCATAATAATTGTATTTTTAAGATTACGGGAGCAAAGGTGAAGGTTTAATGCACTATAAAAGTTCGTAATCTCAAATGTTGGTTCGGAATTACATATCCGAACCGAAAATCATGAAAACAAAGACTTATCCTTTTAGAAACTGCTTTGGAGTTAGGCCCGTTTCCCTCTTAAAATAGGTATTGAAAACGGTTTTCGAGTTGAAACCACAGTCGTAGGCAATAGACATGATCGTTAGCTGTGCACTTTCGGGATCTTTAGCCATTTTTTTGAAAGCCTCAATACGATAATGATTGATGAATTCATTGAAGTTTTTACCAAAGCCATTATTCAATAACCAGGAGAGCTGATTGGAGTGAATACCCAATTGACCGGCAAGTGAACGTAAAGAAAGGTCGGGATTGAGATATGGTTTTTCGGTTTCGATGAGCTGTTGCAACCTTGTTTTGAATGATGCAACTGCAGCTTCATCAAGCAACACATTCTTTTTACTCGTTTCTTTTAATGAACCAAATAGGTCCTCTGGAAATAGTTGTTGATGAAACTTCGCAAAACGAGGGTCGCTCTTTATTGGATTGACCAAAGGATCGGAATACCGCAATAACAAGAGTGGCGAACCCATTTTCATAGCTCCTTCTACCCACGCAAAAGCATCGTCATTCCTGCCCATTGCACCAGCCAGTAAAAACCGATACGAATCTGCGGTAAAACCATCAGCACCATTAGCCCGTTCAATCAATAGTTTTTCCGATTTCTCTATATTGGTTTCGTCTTCCTTCAAGGCATAACCCAATGCCTGACAACCTGCTTTTTCATCAATTAACACTATTTCAGATGGTAGTGCATCGAAGTAGTTAATTGTTTCATCAAATCGTCCCAATTTGAGTAGGCAAAGTGTTTTGACGACATGTACAGGAATGTTCATCGGGTTCACCTCTAAACATGCATCCAATTGTTGAAGTGATGCATCATAATTCTCAGACATGTATTCGATATAACCATTATGGAATTGTGTTTCCTGCGAAAGTGGGTCAATGCTCAAAGCATTCTTCAAATGGTCTCTGGCTTCGACCTTCTTTCCTGCCAGGATATAGAGAAATGCCATGAATTGTTGTGACTCGACATGGTTCGGGCTTAGGTTCACCGCTTTGCTGGCATGCTCAAATGCTTCACGATAGTTGCACTTGGTGAAGAATGCTAAGTTGGCAAGTTGATAATAGGCATCTGGTAGTTTATTGTCAATGCTCAAAGCCTTGTTCGTTAGCTCGGCACATTTACCCCAACCTTCTTCATAAGGAATAGCTGCAATTGTTGCCAAAAAACTGTAGGCATCTGCCAAACCAACCATTGATTCCGCATGGTTCGGGTCGATTTCCAGTGCCTGTTGGTAGAACGCCATCGATTTTTTCACATCTTCAGGGTTCCACTTATTGTAGGTTTGCCGGCCTTTGAGGTAGAATTTGTATGCGTCAACGCTCTCAGTACTTGCTTCAACCAAATGATCTTGAACTTCAAAGTGACCAAAATGTTCTCGCAATCGTTCGGCAATCAACAAACTTATTTCGTCCTGCACCTGAAAAACATTATCTAGTTCTCTATCCCACGTTTCCGACCAAAAGTGGAAATCTTCGGCTGCATCTATTAACTGCGCAGTAATGCGAATGGCATTGCCAGATAAACGAACGCTGCCTTCAAGCAGGGTAGAAACTCCTAATTCTTTTCCAATCTCGCGAATGGGAATATTTTTCCCTTTGAAATAAAATGCAGAAGTTCGGGAAGTAACTTTCAAGCCACCAATCTTCGCCAAAGCATTGATAATCTCCTCCGTGATACCATCGCTAAAATATTCGTTCTCCTCACTCACACTCATATTCACAAAAGGGAGAACAGCAATTGTTTTATCAGACGTGTTGGTGCCAAAATTCATTATTAATCTGCTGATACTTGGATCTCAAATCTTAAGTAACGTTTTTTAAATGATTTATAAATCAATGTTTTAAACATACATCATTTTCTCTAATTTCTTGTCCATTTTGTCAAAAACGTTTCCTATTGAAATTATTTACTTTTCAGTAAAATGGGGAATGTGCTACAACGGTTTGTGCATTTTCTGGAGCCAATTTCGGAGAGCGTTCTTGTCCGCAAGGACATGAACGGCGATGCGAGAATCCCTGCCTTCGGCAGGCAGGCGCAGTTGGCGTACCACCAAACCCCGCCCTGCAATATGTACTGCAACCGTATTTTTTTATTTATCAATTATCACTTCAAAATATTTCATCTCATATTTAAAATCACTGCCGACATTTAAAATCTTTCCTCTATATTCCAAAGAGTCATAAGGATGCATTTCTGTAATCTTAATATCGAGAGTTAACTTTTCTGTCTGTTTATTAACAATCTCCCCTTCAATTAAATAGTCATAATCTTCTTCTGTACAACTCCTACATGGGGCATAAGTAGTTCTTACTCTCTTTTCTGATGAATCTATTCCAAATGGGATTTTTACAATATCTCCTATATTTAAATCCTCAAAATCATTTTTATTGGTTTTATTTAATTCTTTTAGTTCTTTTCTTATCACATCCAGTTTCGGTTTATCAGGTTTGAATTCTCTTTCATAACAAATTGTCTTAGTTGTAAATAGTCCTTTTTCTAAAGCATCGGAATGTATGTTGGGTAATTCATCAAATCTTTTCTTACGTATTCTATCTATTTTTTTAAACGACATAAAATCGTAAGTTCCATCGTATATCATTACAACTTCAACTGTGTCACAATCTTTCTTCAATCTAATGTCAGTCCACTCCATACCTACGTAGCCAAACAGCAAACTGTCAGTTTCTTGTGGAATGCTAATTTTAAATAGCCCATCCATATCTGTTTTCCCAAAGAGCACATTATAAGAGTTTTCAATATGTACTCCTGGTAGTGGTTCTAAATATTCAGAAATCACTCTCCCGTATATACTTCGAGTTTGTCCGTTGATGTTCAGACTTGAAAGAAGTACAGCTAATATTGCTATGGTATTGATTCTCATTTTAGGTGATTTCAATATGCGCGCTAACTAGTGTATAATATCACCAGGTGATGTTATTTTCCTAAGCTCTTTATAAAAAGTGTTGGTATACACCCAATATGGCATGTAAAACACACTTAATCTTTTATTCTTGCTTTTTACTTTTATTCCAGGGCGTGTATTCACGAATATCGGTTTTGGTACTTTAAAACTAAACATATTTTTTATGTTTCAGACAGTTAAGAGGTGAAAACTATTAACATAAGCTTGCAGCACCGAACCGCAAAACAAAAAAAACACCACCTTAAAATCGTCGTATTCCGACAAATTTAAAAGTGGTGTGACTTATAAAACAATTACCCTTCTGATTTCGCGAACATAACTACGACAATCCTTAAGCCGAGCTATGAATATGTTTTATTCACCTTGAGAAACCCCAGGTTAAACATTTTCTTTAGTGATTGACTACAGATTTTTGAAAGCGTTTAAAAAAGGATGTGAATCAACAGGCCATTTTTAGCCAATATTCTTTTTAAGAAAATAAAACAGTTAACTAAATCATTTATTTTAAGCATCAAGCCACCTGTCCATCAAAAATAAAATGGCTAAAATAATTTTTCAGAAAAGATTACGCTTACACAAATAATGTTTTATCCACCTCATCAAAATTCGTGATTTGCTGACAGGAGAAACCATTGTACACCGCATTGGCCGAATTTACGATAATTACCTTCCCTGCCCCGGAACGAATTGCTGCTTCAACCCCGGCATGCGAGTCTTCAAAAATCAAAGTTTCATCCGCTTTTGCTCCAATGGCCGAAATGGCTTTGTTAAACAAATCGGGGTGTGGTTTTCCGCGCATCGTTCCATCATCGTAAATAATATGTTCGGGTCTGAAATACTTCAACAAGGGGAAGTGCTGAATAAAAAAATCGACATTATTTTTTGCAGCAGCGGTTGCAATGGCCAGAGCTACTCCCGATTTTGCAAAGAAACTAATCAGCTGTTCTGCACCGGGAGCCAGCTGCATACCATGCTCCAGACACATGGCACGGTAAATCTCTTCCTTTTCTTCGGTCAGCCTGTATACTTCGGCATCGTTCAGTTCGCGTTTAAAAAGGTATTCAAAAGTATCTTTGGCATTTATTCCGTGGATGTATTTTTTCTTCTCCTCTGCGCTGAAGCTAAAACCATACTTCTCAAGAAAACGATCCCACGAGTTTTCCTGCAAATGTGTATCCCAAAACAATGTTCCGTTAAAATCGAAAATAACTCCTTTATATTTCATGATAATAATTGTTAGAGGTTTTTATTTGTTTATAATCCTTTCTGAACTTTCAGAAATGCTTTCCCCAGTTTTTCTATAATATCGCCGGCCATTAACGAAAATTCCGAGCGTTTTTTGGTGGCTAGGTCTCCGGCCAGTCCATGCAGATAAATCCCCACCAGTGCAGCATCAACCGATGCCATTCCCTGGGCCAGTAGCCCCAGAATTATTCCGGTAAGTGCATCGCCGCTTCCGGCGGTTCCCATTCCCGGATTACCTGTTGAGTTCCAGCAAAGTGTTCCATCGGGCGCCGCCACCGAAGTATGTGCTCCTTTTAACACCACCACACAATTGTATTTTTTAGCAAAAGCAATTTGTTGCTGAACGGCGTCGTACGAATCGGTAGTTTCGCCAACCAACCGCCGGAACTCACCAGGGTGTGGAGTAAGCACCGAACCTTCAGGTAATTTATCCAGCCAATTTTTATTCTCTGCAAGAATATTCAGCGCATCGGCATCGATAACCATCGGTACTTTTGCCTGATCGAACAAGTCGCACAAGGCACGGCACGAATTTCGTTTTAACCCCAATCCCGGGCCAACAGCAATAGCGGCATAAGGCGCAAGGTCGGGAAAGGAGGTAAACATCGAATCGTGCTGATCGATACTGGCCATTGCTTCGGGCACCGCGGTTTGAATTACCGGAAATCCGAGGTGCGGAACATGGGTGGTTAACAAGCCTGCCCCGGCACGCAAGCAGGCTTTTGATGCCAGCACGGCTGCTCCCATTTTGCCATAACTTCCGGCAATAAGCAATGCATGCCCAAACGTTCCTTTATGATCGAATTTTGTACGCAGCGGCAAACGCGCAGCCACATCTTCCGCATCACAAAAGGAATACGGCGATGGTGTTTCGCTAATGCCATCGGGATGTAAACCAATTGGTAACACTTCCCACTGCCCCACAAACTGTTCATTCTCCGGAAACAGAAAACTAATTTTCGGAAACTGTAGGGTAAGCGTATAATCGGCCCGTATAATGTTTTCAAGGTTATTTTCGGCATTGTTCTCACCCATTAGTCCGCTGGGGATATCAACTGCCACCACCACATTCAGCAACTGGTTGAGGTATTGCACCAGTAGCGCCGGTAATCCTTCCAATGGCCGCGACAAACCCGATCCAAACAAACCATCGATCAGCACATCGGTATCCTCAACTTGCGGAAAATCGTTTTCCGAACGTAGTTTTGTCACTTTTACTTTGCCTTGCTCTTCCAGGCGTTTGCAGTTAATTGCCGGCGATCCTTTTAAAGCTTTTTCAAAATCGAGCAGAAAAACTTCGCACTGGTAATCCAGATCGGCCAACTGCCGGGCCATTGCCAAGGCATCGCCACCATTGTTTCCAGGGCCGGCAAAAAACAATAGCCGTTCTTCGGTTGAAAACTGTTGAACAATCCAGTTGGTCATTTGCAGCGAGGCGCGTTCCATCAAATCAATATCAGCAATGGGCTCGTTTTCGATGGTATATTTGTCGATAGCAGCTATTTGTTTTGTGGTAAATAATTTCATCTGTTTAGAATTGTTTATTTTTTGCAACAGATGGAACTCGCATGTTTACAGTCATTCCCTTATTTTTGAAGACTTTCTTATGCTCGTTTCATCTGATGATAAATCTGAAGGTTACAAACCAAAAAATGCTTTTGCTTTTTCAGCCTGCAACTATTGTTTTCTCTAAATTATAAAAAAGGCAAGTGAATTTCAGAATTATAAACAATTTTCTTTAACAAAAAGCAGGAGACGAAAATTACGCCTGTAAGTAACTGGTTCTGATTATCAGCCTGCCAGCTTATGCTCCTTCTGTTAAAACGCTCATTACAAACTATAAAGACATGAACCAGACGAATATCAGCTTGTTAAACCTTAAAAGATTTTTATATTTGCCCACTTTGGTAAAACCATTGTAAAAGAATAGTATGCAGGAAACAGAAGCACTTATTAAAAACGACGCAGTTGTATTAGGATTGTTATTGGCATTACTGGCCGCAATTTTCTATACCAGCAATTCGTCGAAACCCATTTTTAAGAAATTCTACAGCGTTATTCCGATGCTGTTACTCTGCTATTTTTTACCCAGTTTGCTCACCACTTTTAACATTGTTGACGGCGAACATTCGCAGCTGTATTTTATGGCATCGCGCTACTTGTTGCCGGCAAGTTTGGTTTTACTAACACTCAGTATTAACCTTAAAGAAGTGTTTAAACTGGGGAGCAAAGCACTAATTATGTTCCTTACCGGTACCGTTGGTGTTATTATTGGCGGGCCACTAGCTATTTTAGCAGCGTCGGCTATTAATCCTGATCTTGTTGGAGGAGCAGGCCCCGATGCTGTTTGGCGCGGAATGACCACCATTGCCGGAAGCTGGATTGGTGGTGGTGCCAACCAGGCTGCCATGTACGAGATCTTTAAACCATCGGATCATTTATACTCAATAATGATTACAGTTGATGTGCTGGTAGCCGAAGTATGGATGGCCATTTTGCTGATTGGTGTTGGAAAATCAAAACAAATAGACAAATATTTTAAAGCCGACTCAAGTAGTGTTACCCAACTCAAAGATCACATGCACGAATTCAGTCAGCGGATAGCACGTATACCAAGCAGCACCGATATTATGGTTATTGCAGCCATCGGACTTGGCGTTACCGGATTTGCACATTTCGTATCCGACTGGATCGCCCCTTACATCGAGGTTCATGCTCCGGCTTTAAACAAGTTTAGTTTAACTTCAAAATTCTTCTGGTTAATTATCCTTTCAACCACCATTGGTATTACGTTGTCGTTTACAAAACTCCGGAACTACGAAGGAGCGGGCGCATCAAAAATAGGTACTATCTTCATCTACATTCTGGTAGCAACCATTGGTATGAAAATGGATGTTGGCAAAATCTTCGACAACCTCGGATTATTTTTGGTTGGCGGAATCTGGATGGCCATTCACGTTATTCTGCTTTTGATTGTGGGGAAATTAATCCGTGCACCTTATTTCTTCCTTGCGGTTGGTAGTAAGGCAAACATCGGAGGTGCGGCAAGTGCCCCGGTTGTGGCGGCTGCGTTTCACCCGTCGCTGGCACCGGTTGGTGTTTTACTGGCCGTTTTAGGTTATGCACTGGGAACCTACGGAGCGTGGATGTGCGGACTGCTAATGCAAGTGGCGGCACCTTAACCGAACTTTCTGATTCGTTTATCCGAACAGGTCAAAAATTTCGCGCAGGGCAACTAATACGACAATGGCAACTAAAATGGCCAGCGAAACAATCATGGCATTTCGCACAAAACGGTTTCGCTTTTCGAGCTCTATAACTTTCGATATTTTCCCTATTTTATTGTACACCTTTTTAAGGGCAATATCATTGTCTTTTATAATGTAATCGTAGGCACCGTATTTTATCGAATTCACAGCCACTTCCATGTCTTCATGCGAAGTGAGAAAAATAAACTCGCTACGTTCGCTGACTTTTTTTACTGCCTGTAAAACGGCAATTCCCGTAGTATCATTCAAATGATAATCCTCAATAACAATATCAGGACGATCGCCTTTGTTTACAGCCTCCAAACAATCCTCGGCATTATAAAACGATTTTATCCTTTTCATACCTTGTTTCCGAAGAAATTCAACCACCAGTTTGTGGTATAGTTTGTTGTCTTCAACTACGAAAATTAATAGATTCTTATTCACAATTGTTAGCTTTTTGGTGTATTTAACATTTAAATGTACGATTAATTATTTATTTTCAACCACTCCGGTTACTCCCAACTATTTACCAGAGTTCAATTCTACTGTTCCAAATTCTTTTGTACTTTAGCCCGAAATCAAAAAAATGTAATCATGAAAAACTATATTTTTCTTTCCCTCATCTTCTTTCTAATTGGCACACAACCCCTTGGTGCACAAGAAACAAAGTATGCCACCGACGAAAATATTCAGTACACATCTGACGCCTCGGAATATGCACAGGAGCGTTGCAAACTCGATATATATTACCCGGAAAATAAAACTGATTTTATTACAGTTATTTGGTTTCATGGCGGCGGAATAACAGGTGGAAATAAATTTATTCCCGAGAAATTAAAAGAACAGGGAATTGCAGTGGTGGCAGTAAACTATCGTTTGTCGCCAAAAGTTAAATGCCCGGTTTATATTGAGGATGCGGCAGCGGCAGTGGCCTGGACCTTTAAAAACATCGAGAAATATGGAGGAAGTAAAGATAAGATCGTTGTTAGCGGACATTCGGCCGGCGGCTACCTCACCAGCATGGTTGGTTTAGACAAACATTACCTTGCTGCCCACGATATAAATGCCGACGACATTGCCATGCTGATACCTTTTAGTGGCCATACCATTACTCATTTTACTGTTCGCGATGAAAGAGGAATTCCGGGAACACAAGCTATTGTTGATGAATATGCGCCACTTTATTTTGTTCGCCCCGATGCTCCTCCCACAATATTTATTACCGGCGATCGCGAACAGGAAATGCTGGGCCGTTACGAAGAGAATGCCTATATGTGGCGCATGATGAAAGTGGCCGGACATAAAAACTGCAAACTAATGGAACTCGATGGTTTTAATCACGGCGAAATGGCCTCGCCGGCTCTTGAAGTCTTATTAAAAGAGATCAGAGTACTCGACAAATAAAACAAATGCCATGAAACGTTATACAATCGGACTGACAACCATGCTCTTGCTAGGTTTTTTATTCTCAGGAATGGCAAATGCCCAGGAACAGGATTTGACAGGAAACTGGTCGGGGAAAATTACACTCCCAACCGGAGAACTGGAAATGATCTTTAAAATCACTCACAACGATGGAAAATACGAGGCCAAAATGGATGTGCCTAAACAAGGTGCTACCAATGTGCCGGTTGGTGATGTATTGGTGATTGGCGATAGTGTGTCGATTGCAGTTCCCGTCATCATGGGCAATTATTCAGGCAATTTTTCAACGCCCGACTCGGTTACCGGAAAATGGAAGCAGAACGGAATGTCATTCGATGTAAACCTTGTACGAATTGGTGAAGTGGCTCCTTTGCAGCGTCCGCAAACACCGGAACCGCCATTCCCATATCTTTCAGAACAAGTGGAATACATCAATCCGGAGTCGGGCTTAAAACTGGCCGGAACAATTACCATCCCGAAAGATGCCAAAGCATGCCCGGCGGTGGTAATGATTAAAGGATCGGGAGCTCAAGATCGTGATGAAACGATATTCGGACACAAACCTTTTGCTGTAATCGCTGATTATCTGACCAGAAACGGGATTGCCGTTTTACGTGTTGACGACCGAGGTATTGGCGGCTCGGAAGGAAGTGTTTCCTCATCAACAAGCCTGGATTTTGTTAGCGACGTAGTGGCCGGGGTAGAGTTTTTGAAAGACAGAAAAGAGATTAATCCGAAAAAGATTGGTTTGATCGGACACAGCGAAGGTGGACTAATTGCTCCGATTGCAGCAACCAAATCACAAGACGTTGCATTTATAGTAATGATGGCCGGCCCCGGAACTGTGGGTGAACAAATTTTATACGAACAGGCAGCTTTAATTGCAAAAGCTGCTGGTCTACCCGATTTATCGATTAAGCAGCAAAAACTAACGCAGCAGAAAATTTTTGATGTACTGAAAAGTGAACCAGACACTGCCAAAGCAAAGGAAAAACTGCGTGAAACACTTTCGCAAGGGATGTATGCAGGAATGAACGACAGCATGAAAAAAGCCATCGATGCAGAGATATCGAATGTAAACTCTACGTGGTTTCGTTTTTTTCTCACTTACGACCCAAAGCCGACGTTGGCAAAGGTTAAATGTCCGGCGCTCGCACTTAACGGAGCAAAAGACCTGCAGGTACCTGTATCGAACCTTGCAGCGATTATAAAAGCCGTAAATTCAGGAGCAAACATGAATGTTGATACCGTTCGGTTTGCCAATCACAATCATTTATTTCAAAACTGCGAAACGGGTTCGACAGCTGAGTATTCGCAAATTAAAGAAACCATCGATCCGGAAGTTCTAAAAACGATGAAAGACTGGATCGTGAAGCAAACTAAAAAATAAAATGCAACTTAACACCAAACGACTAGTTTTACGTCCACTAACTATAAACGATAAGCACTCTCTTTTAGCCTATCGATCGGATGCAGAGGCAAACAAATACCAGGGCTGGATTCCGAAAACACTTGACGATGTAGAAATCTTTTTTGGAAAGTTATCTGCAGAATGTAATGTACCCGACACCTGGTTTCAACTGGCCGTGGTTGAAAAAAATAATAACGAACTAATTGGCGACATCGGCATTCATTTTATCGACGAGCAACAAGTTGAGATAGGCTACACCATTGCCAAACAACACCAGGGTTTGGGGTTTGCCACCGAAGCGTCAAAAGCGGTTATCGACTACCTGTTTGGCGCATTGAAAAAACACCGGATTACTGCCTCCATCGATCCCGAAAATATCGCATCGGTTGCATTACTCGAGAAACTTGGGTTTAGAAAAGAAGCACATTTAAAAGAAAGCCTCTTGATAAATGGCCAATGGGTTGATGATGTAATTTATGCGCTGTTGGCAAAAGAGTGGAAAGTGATCGACTGAGTTGTCAGGTTAGCCTAACATTAGGGTTCAGGGACATACCACTCATTGTTTTTTAAATCAACTCCTCCATTCATTTCTTCCTGAACCACTCTATCGATGATCCAGATTCCTTTTAGTGCCATATTTTCAAAAGTATCTATTCCAATCTCCTCAAAACCAACTCTTGTTCGCTGAATGTCAAAACGGTTGGAAAACTTTCTGCCAAAAGCATTTTCAACGCCCTCTTTTCCAATCATAAACCCAATTAATCCGCCCCAAGTAGCAGTGGGATTGTCAGCATCCCAACCGCAGAGGGTTCCTATTTTAATTGTCTCAACCAAATCACCTTCGCCATAAAACAAACTAACCAAACTTGCTGCAAAGTTGATCCCGGCAGCAAAACAAGCATTACAATACAAGTTCCGCGATGTCATATCATATCCATCGGCCTGATTAAGCTGATAACGTGTATAAACCGAATCCCGGGCCTGTTCCCACGGAATGCCTTCGGTGTATTTTGATTTTACAAACTCATACATTTTGCCGGAATAAGAATTTTCAGGAAGGCGTTCTTTGGCGTTTTCGGCCATCCAAAGTAGCTGCTCTTTCCGCGTCAAGGATTTATCAACTACAGATGCCAGCGAAAACATCGTTACATAAAATTCCGAAATCCACTGGCTGTTTTCGCGTGCAGTATTCTGAATTGGCAACTGCGCCATTTTCAGCGCAATATCAGGTCGTGCAGGGGCAAACAAACCAAAAACTTCGGTAGTTAACTGCGCATCAATCATTTCATATTCAGGATTATTTCCCGGATCGCCGGTTGCTGGCGGCACCAATCCTTCCTGCATTAAATCGAAAGCCTTTTGGTTCGACACCCACAAATAGTTTTCTTCATCCAGTTTAATATGCTCCAGCCATCCCTCGCGAATTTTTTCGCCCGTTAATAACGATGTTTGGTATTTTAATAAAAGTTCCTGATAAATGTATTCGATATCCGTATCGTCGTCAGCTCCCCAAACACTATCAACATCAGCAAACACAAAATCAATTACAGGTGACAAATCACTCGGAATACCTTCGCCCCAGATACTTGGCTGATCAGTTTTTCCCCAGTCATTTCGGGTATAAAAATCACCGGTTTTTATTTCGCCAATGTTTCCTATTTTATCCATCTCAGTAACTAAACCAGTCCAGTTAGCAATGCAGGTCCCCAGCCAAAAGCCCTGAAGTTTTTTGTAATAATCTTCCCTGCTAATGGTTCTGTCTGTGCTTTTTGGAGAGTAGCTCTCATACACAAGATTTGGATCTTGTGCAATCTCTGATGTTTTAGTGCAACTGGTGGTAACTGCAAAAATGGCTATCAATAGAAAGGAATACAGGGAAAAGTCGTTTTTCATTTTTTATAAATATTTTTCATCTGGTGTTCTTGCGCAAGTTAATATTTTAAGCAAAATACATTATCGAGAATAATGACCAGTTTGTAGTTTCTCCTCATTCTGATATCTTTACCGCCCGATAAGGGAAATATTTAAAACTATGGAGACACCGTTTCTGGCGTTGATTATTCTGTTTGTTATCACTCCTGTTGTTGTTATTTATCTCGAAGGTAAGTTTTCTATCCTAAAGAAAATTGGTGCCGTGCTTATTTGTTACGGTGTTGGTTTAATTATTGGCAATATGGGCGTACTGCCTCCGGGAGCCGAGAAATACCAAAATATGCTTACCGATATTACCATTCCGCTGGCCTTGCCCTTAATTCTATTTTCGGTTGATGTACGTTCGTGGTTTAAAATGGCCCGATCGGCATTTTTAGCGCTTGCTACCGGATTAATTTCGGTATTGTTAATCGTAATTATCGGTTATTTTATTTTCAGAAACGACATTGAAAACATTTGGCAGGTGGCCGGAATGCTGGTAGGTGTGTACACCGGCGGAACACCTAATATGGCCGCCATGAAAACAGCTTTAAATGTTTCGCAGGAGTTGTACATTATGACTCACACTTACGACCTGACACTGGGTGCCATTTACCTGGTTTTTATTCTTTCCATTGGGCAAAAAGTTTTTCTCTGGTTTTTGCCGCCTTTTAAACCGGTTAAAACCGAAGAAACAGCCGTTGCAGAAATGAATACGGAAGAAGAGTTTGAATCGTACGACGGGATGTTGAAGAAAAAAACCTTACTGCCGTTAATTGGTGCATTTGGAATTTCGGTGGCCATTCTTGGCGTGAGTTACAGCATCAGCCTGCTTTTGCCAAAAGAATATCAAACTGCCGTAGTTATTCTGCTTATCACCACCTTCGGAATTGCCTTTTCGTTTGTACCCAAAATAAAAGCCATAAAAAAGACCTTTCAACTGGGCATGTACCTCATTCTTATTTTTTGTTTAACCGTTGCCTCCCTGGCCGACATCAGCAAATTATCGAATATCTCATTTTCGCTATTCTATTATGTGGCATTGGCGGTTTACGGATCACACATTATTCACATAGCTCTGGCCCGTATTTTTAAAATTGATGCCGATACGGTGATCATTTCTACCAGCGCGCTAATTTGCTCGCCACCGTTTGTTCCGGTGGTTGCAGGCGCATTAAAAAACCGCCAGGTTATTTTAACCGGACTGGTAGTTGGAATTGCCGGTTATGCCGTTGGAAATTATTTGGGGGTAATTGTTGCTTATCTATTAAAATAATACCCTAAAAGAAAATCGAACAACGCATTTAAAATCCTCGCAGCCACAAAACACCCTCTTGTTTCATCTTAGAAAAAGTATTTATATTGAAAACTAATAGTTTATAAATCATATGTATATTTTGTTAGTTTTGTAAGTGTTGACCAATGAAATACAATATTTGATGAATCGCTTGAACAGGTATATCTCCTATCCTCAAATGATTCCATTTTAAATAAGTAGTTGTAAAGCACCTGATGGTTAGATACAGAATCTAAAAGTCCATTTAATTCAGATGCTTATCGTAGTGTATTGTGTGATAATAATAAAAACAAAAATATGAAAAATTTTACATTATTGAGTAAGGTACGTTCGTCCCATTTGTGCCTGGTACTCTTTTCCCTTTTAATAAGTGTTTTAAATACCAGTGGGCAAAACTGTTCCGTGAATGCCGGAATTGACGATGCTATTTGTATAAATGAACAACTATTTTTAGAAGGTAGTTATACAGAGCCACTGCAAACGAATGCTGATCTTATATGGACCCAGGTTGAAGGACCGGCAGCAACTATAGTTGATCCGTTAAATCTTAAAACCGAAGTTAAAAACTTGATTGCAGGCGAAACTTATACTTTTCGCATTTCAACCACCTGTGGAGATGGAGCATTCACATTTCAGGATGTAACTTACACTGTTCTTGAAGCATCAATTGCCGATGCAGGCGATGATGCTATATATTGCCCGGGTGATGCAGCAACTCTTTCAGCAAACTCGGCAGGAACAAATGAAACCGGACAGTGGACCGGAGGCGGAAATGGAATTTCTATTGATGATATCAATAATCCGAATTCAAGTTTAACAATTAGTGGTGAAAATTCCGGAAGTGCAACTTTAAGATGGACAATAAGCAACGATAACGGATGTAACACTTTTGATGAAGTAATTATTACCAACCGGGGTGGTGTTTCTCCAGTATCGGCAGGGGCAGATCAGGATTTAAGTTATTGCTACTCGGGTTTTCAATCAACCCAACTACAGGGCTCCTATGCTGGTTCAGGAATTGACGGTCAAATAGGAACGTGGACAATTATTAGTGGACCAAATGTGCCAACAATTAATAATCCAAATGCAAATAGTACATTGGTCACCAATCTTATCGAAGGCAGTTACGTTTTTCGCTGGACAGTGAATGGGCCATGTATTTCAGGATACGATGAGGTCACAATTAACGTGCCTGCACCAACCGCTGACATTACCAATGCTTCCGCGGAGGCAGATCAGGTTTTTTGCGATATTTCAAGAACTTCGACGGTGCTTAACGGAAATTCACCATTGTATATCAATGAAGATGTAGAATGGGTGCAAACCTCAGGTCCGCAGGCAACCATAGTTAGTCCGAACAGCCCTGTCACTCAAATAACAGGTTTATCAAGTCCGAACAGTTACTCATTTCGTTATACAATTTCCAATCCTACACTTGGACCCGACGGCTGTTCCAGTTCTGATGTTATTACTGTGTCTTATCTTCCTAACCCGCCTTCTTTAACAATAGATTCTGATGATCCGATAATTAATGATTGTGGCGAAAATACTGCTACAATTGATTTTACGGCAGGGGGATCCGGAACTTCACAATTCAGAATTTTAAGTGGCCCGGCAAGCTCAGGTTTTTCATTTCCTACCGGCTGGACAAACGCAGGTACTTCCCCGCTAACAATAACAGGATTAACTGTATTGGGGACTTATGTAGTTGAAATGCGACGAGCTACAACTACCGGAATAGATTGCTCAACCCAATTTGATCAAATTTCTATTGTAATTTCTGAAACAACAATAGCATCCAATCCCGGCACTGCTCAAATATTGAATTGTAATGTTACCACTACTGATTTAGTTGGAAACGATCCGGGGAATTTGGAAGGTACCTGGTCGCAGGTAAGTGGTCCAACAGAAATTATTTTAACTAACATACACAGCCCTGTTCTTACAATAGAAAATCTTCAGCCTAATGCTGTTTATGTATTCCGATGGTTAATTTCGGGCGGACCCTATTGTGAAACCAGTCAACAGGATGTTACAGTAATAACTGCAAGTACCGAACCTACTGCAGTTGGAGCCGGAAATGACCAGGCTGTTTGTTCAAACACACCGGTTTATCTCGATGCCGAATATCCTACTTATGTATTTGAGTTAGGAACATGGAGTGTTACCCCCAGTGATGGTGTCACTTTTTCTGATGTAAATGATCCAAGGGCTATTGTGAACGGATTAGATGCTTTTACATCTTATACCTTTACGTGGACTATTTCAAATGGATGTGGTTTCTCGTCAAACAGTACGACTGTAGATGTTTCCGGAGACGAAGGCCCCATCGAATCCCATGCTGGTGCTGATCAGTGTTTGAATACTGGCACTACTACAATCCAACTTGACGGAAATGATCCGGCATCCGGCACCGGGCAATGGTTTAAAGTTTCAGGTCCCGGAACTGTAATTTTTACTGACGATACTCAATACGATACTGAGGTTAGTGTAACTTCAGACGGGAACTATCAATTTGAATGGGTAATATCCAGCGGTGTAGGTTGCAGTCCTACACGGGATACCATGGAAGTAACAATAGATGCTGCGGTAACTACTGCAGATGCCGGAGCAGATCAGGAAATATGCGGAAATGAAGTAACTCTAACAGGAAATATTCCAACTACCGGTACTCCGCAATGGACACAAATTTCAGGGAATGCGGGCTACACTATTCAATCTCCTAATAGTAATTCTACTCTTGTTACCGGATTAGCATCGGGGGTGTATGTATTTGAATATGCAATTTCGAATGGGGTTTGTACTTCCAGCGATTTGGTAACCATTTATGTATCGGAACCACCATCCACAGCTGATGCCGGAGATGATAAAGACCTCTGTGGCGAAAGCTCAACCACTATGAATGCTTTAGCACCAGCCGACGGCACAGGATTATGGTCGGTTATAAGCGGTCCCAATACTCCTAATATTGTTAATCAGAATTCCCCAATTTCCTCTGTAAGCAATCTAATTACTGGCACATACACATTACAATGGACAGTTTATGGAGGAATCTTTTGTCCTTCATCTGCCGATACAGTAATTATTACTGTAGTAAGAGAAGCCGATGCAGGAGCCGATCAAAGTTACTGCGAAGAAATTACAGCAGTAAATCTAACCGGAACTACTGCAAGCAGCGGTACGTGGAGCCAGGTTTCAGGGCCAAATACTTCAACAATTACTTCAACATCTGGGAACACAGCAACTACATCGGATTTAATCCCCGGTATTTACGAATTTGAATATGAAATTACTGCAACAGGCTGCAGCACTGCCGATACGATGACCGTTACACTATTTGAACCTCCGAGTACTGCCGATGCAGGAACTGACTTTGAGGTGTGCAATGCTGCAAGTTTTAGCCTGAATGCTACACCGCCTGTTTCAGGAACAGGAACATGGAGCGTACTTTCAGGCCCGGCCGGTGGAAGTTTTGATGATGTGAACACCCCAAATGCGACATTCAGCAATCCCGGTTATGGTGTTTATGTTTTTCAATGGACAGTTGCCAATGGTGACTGCAGTAATGCCGACCAGGTGCGCTACACTAATTACCAACCACCATCAACTGCAGTTGCAGGTGATGACCTGGATGTAACATGCGACACCATAGCTACTATGGCTGCAAATGATCCTGCAGTTGGAGTTGGCGAATGGACTTTTGTAACAAAATCCGGTGATGGTCCAAATCCGGTAATTACGTCTACTATTTTATACAACACAACTATTACCAATTTAGGGCCACAAACAGATGGTAACCCGGAAACATATACTTTCAGATGGACAATTTCGAACGGTAGCGAATGCACTCCAACCTTTGACGAAATTAATATTACTGTTTATGAAACTCCGACACCAGCAGATGCCGGACCAGACCAGGAGTTGTGTGAACAAGCTTCGGTTACTCTCAATGCTGTTCCGGCAACAACTGGTAGCGGAACCTGGACACAAATCAGTCCTTCCGTTACTACTGAATCAATAACAACTTCTTCAAATCCGAATACAACAGTTACCGGTTTAATTACCGGGGAAACATATGTATTTGAATGGACAACAGAGACCAGTTTCTGCAGTTCGTCGGAACAGGTGACAATAACAAATTACCAAAATCCAACTCCGGCCGATGCCTCTGGTACGTCTACATCCTATTGTTCTATTGAACCATTAGAACTTATCGGGAATAATCCTGCAGTAGGTACTGGCGAATGGACTCAGGCATCTGGCAATTTATTATCAATAATTGATCCAACGAATCCGCAAACGACAGCTATTGGTGCAAAAACCGGGGAGACGTACGAATTTCAGTGGACAATTTCAAACGGTACATGTAGCCCCAGTTCCGATAATGTTACAATTTCGGTGAATGATTTACCTAGCCAGGCATTAGCTGGTTCAGACCTGGAAGTATGTTCTCCTTCTACATCCGCTACCTTATCGGGGAATGCTCCTGAGGGAACTTCCTCGGGTGAGTGGAGTGTAATTGCCTCACCTTCTGGGTCTACACATACATTTGATGATAACACATCGCCAACTGCTACAATTTTAAATCTTTCAGTTGGTACATATGAGTTACAATGGCGGCATTATGTAGGAAGTTGCGAAACAACTGATAACATGTTTATTACTGTTTACGGAGCTACAACTACTGCAGATGCCGGAACAGATCAGGAATTGTGCAATGTGAGTTCAACTACACTTGAAGGAAACGTGCCTAATACATCGGATGGGGAAACCGGTAAATGGGTGAGAATAAGTGGCCCGAACAATCCAACGATTACGAATTCTTCAGATAATGGAACCACGGTTACCGGACTAACGATTGGTGTATATGAATTTCGATGGAAAATATTAAATGGTAATTGCCCAACTACAAGTGAAGATTTTGTTACAATAACCAATAATCCGGATGCCAACGCAGGAGCTGATCAAACCGGCACCGCAACCTGTGGGATAACTTCTGTTACCCTCAATGGAAACGCCCCTTATCCGGGCACAGGCGTGTGGACAATTGAGAGTGGCACTGGAGGGAGTTTTAATGATGCGACATCCTATAACTCTGCATTTAGCGGAACTTCAGGAGAAACTTATACATTACGCTGGACATTAACAGGAGGTGATGGTTTAACTTGTACATCTTTTGATGAAATGACAGTTACCTTTAACGAAGAACCTACTGTAAATCCGGTTTCGAACCAGGCGCTTTGTAATACTGAAAGTACAACTGCAATCAACTTTGCCGGATCATTGTCTGGGTCCGGTGATGTTAATAGTATAATTTATCGATGGACAAATGACGAAACGTCAATAGATCTTGCAGCCAGTGGAACAGGAAATATAGCATCTTTTGCAGCAGTAAACAATGGTACCACTCCTGTTGTCGCAACGATTACCGTAACACCAGAGTTTGATAATTCAGGTGTTGTTTGTTATGGCGATGAGGAATCTTTTACAATTACTGTTAATCCAACACCATCAGTTACAAGTATTGCTTCAAAAACAATTTGTAATGGAGTAAGCGTAAATTATGATATCAAATCTAATGTTTCAGAAACTACTTTTGAGTGGAGCAGGGCCACAGTAACAGGAATAACTGATGCGGGTGTTACAGGACAAACAACAGACCCAATATCTGAAACTTTGACCAATACTACAAATGCACCAATCGATGTTGAATACATTATTACTCCAACCGGACCAACCGGATGTGTGGGAGACGACTTTACATTAACAGTTACGGTTAATCCAACTCCTGACGTAAGTGCTTCTGATAAAATAATTTGCAGTAACAACCAGGCTGAGGTAACGTTGTCATCAAATGTTTCCGGCACTACTTTTTATTACGATGCTCCCACTATTTCAGGTGATCCAGGAAATATAACCGGTGGCAACGCAAGAACTTCACCCGGGAGTACCGCTCCGATTAACGATGTTTTGATAAATACAACAGCAACCAATCAAACTGCCACGTACACTATTTATCCGGTTTATGATGGTTGTGTCGGTTCTTCTTTAGATGTTATCGTAACCGTCCAGCCAGAACCCTTAGTCGCAGATCAAACCCTGACTGTTTGTTCGGATGAGGTATTGTCTTTTACTTTACCTTTAGGAACAGGGGTTGCCGCGGATACATACGATATCACCAATATCGAATTAAATGGATTGACTGCTTCTGCAGGAAGTCCAGCAACAGGAAATAGTTTATCTGCTGATGTAATTGAAAATGATGCCTACACAAATACAACTGATGCACCGGTTGACGTAGTCTATACCATTACACCGATTGCAGCGAACGGATGTTCCGGGCAGTCTTTTATAGTCACTGCCACAATTAATCCGGAACCGGATATTGCCAATCAAACAACTACAACATGTTCTGGTGTTGCACTGGATTATAACCTGCAAAACCTACTTCCGGCAGGAGATATGAGAAGTGGTTCCACTTTTTCATACAGTGTTTCTTCCTCAGACGAAACAAATGTGCCTGCAGCTTCTGACCGAACAACAGCTTCAGTAGGTAATATTACCGATAACTACACAAATACAACGAATTCTTCCGTAACTATAACTTACACAGTAACTCCTACTTCTGGTCAGGGATGTACCGGTGATAATTTTACATTAGAAGTTACAGTTAAGCCGGAGCCTGTTGTTAATAACCAGGTTGAAGCGGAAATTTGTTCCCGCAGTGCCACAGGTGTTACCCTGGGGTCTAACCACGTAGGCACATCGGTAGCTCCTGCTACATTCAATATAACAAATATAAATTCCAGTGGATTATCTGCCTCTGCAGGAAGTCCTGCAACAGGAAATGGTTTGTCGGCAAATGTAATTTCAAATGATGGCTGGGTAAATACAACCGGAAGTGACGTTGATGTTGTTTATACGGTAGTACCTTTAAGTTCTGACGGATGTGAAGGAAATTCTTTTACAGTTACTGTTCCTGTAAAACCTGAGCCAGTTGCCTCTGATGGAAGTATTGTTGTCTGTTCCGGGCAAACACTTGACTTTAGTTTGTTGAACCAGGTTACAAGTTTGCAAACTGGAGCTACTTTTACTTATACAATTTCTTCCGGAGATGAAACAAATGTTCCGGCGGCATCTGACAGAACAGTCGCTTCTGATACTAACCTGACAGATAGTTATACTAACAATACAAACAGTCCGGTTGATATAACTTATACTGTTACTCCAATTGCAGCAAATAATTGTTTGGGGCAGGAATTTAATATTACGGTTACAGTAAATCCTGAACCTCAGGTTGATAATCCGGGTATTCAGGTTTTTTGTAATGATGACTCTGAAACACTAAACTTTAGCACCCAAAATACGGGAGGTACAACCTCATATTCCTGGACAAATAACAATCCAAGTATTGGTCTTGGAGCTTCCGGAAGTGGCAACTTGACTTTTACTGCTGCCAATGCAGGTACTTCACCAATTTCAGCTACCATTGAAGTAACGCCAACATTTGAGAATGGAGGAAATTCCTGTACTGGTAATCCGGAAACTTTTACTATAACTGTAAATCCAACAGGACAGGTTAATCCAATTTCCGATCAGGAATTTTGCAATAGCGCTTCCACAACAACAGTAACTTTTGGAACCAACAACACAGGAGGTACAACAACTTATGCATGGACAAATAATAATATAGATATTGGTTTAGCTGCCAGTGGCAGCGGTTCTACAATTCCATCATTCACAGCTACCAACAATACTGCCGAGCCTATATCGGGTACAATTATCGTTACTCCAACGTTTACAAATGGAGGGACAGGATGTGCCGGAGCAACAGAGCAATTCGTTTATACAGTTTATCCCACCCCGGTTGTTTCAAGCGAATCAGAAGTTATTGTGTGCAGCGGTGAAACTTTGGATTATGAAATTACTTCAGAAACACCAGGCACAACCTTTAGCTGGACCGCAGTTAATTACATTGGAACAGTTACAGGCCTTACACCAAGTGGTACATCTTTCACCATTTCCGATGAGTTAACCAATGCCGGAGCAGCCGATGGTAAAGTTACCTATACAATTGTGCCTACAGCAAACAGTTGTCCGGGACCTGAATTTAAGCTCGAGGTAACTGTTTTGAATTGTAATCCTAAAATAGGTGTTGCCAAACAATTGGTAAACACCAGTTATAACGAAGACGGAACTGCAGATGTATTATTCAATATCCGTGTTCAGAATTATGGCAATGTAGTATTGGACAGTATTCAGGTTGTCGAGGATTTAGCAACAGCATTTTCCGGTAATTTTGAAGTACTTGAATTGTCAAGCACGTCGTTTGATGTAAATACGTCGTTTGACGGAGACGCTGACCAAAACCTGTTAAGTAATTCAGGAACTTCAAATGTTTTGACGGTAGGAACCTCAACCGATATAACCTTAAAAGTAAAAATTCTAACAGCAGGAAGTTATACCAACCAGGTAACTGCTTCCTCTCCTAGTTCAGGCGGAACAATAGATGATTCGCAAGACGGTAGCGATCCGGATGATGGTTCGTCTACTCTATCGGAAAACGGTGATGAAGAACCTGGCAATAATAATGAGCCAACTCCTGTTGAAATCGGTTCGTGCACATTAACGGCAAACGTAACACAAAATACAACATGTGCTAATGCCGCAGGAGTGGTTGAACTTACCGGAAGTTCAGCTGGCACAGTAACTTTAAATGGTGTTGAAAAAGCTTCACCTGCAATATATTCTGGTTTACAGGCAGGTTGGTACAGTGCTTACTATACTACTGATGCCAACGGATGCATTGTTGTTGCAAATTTCGAAATTATCAACTCAAACAGTGATTTGGCAGGATCAGTAACTGCACACACCAATGTTAGTTGCAACGGAGGAAATGATGGCGCAGTAACGGTAGTACCTACCGGGGGAACTTCACCCTACTCTTTTGAGTTGAATGGTTCTTTAGTAGGTGACGGAGTTTTTACAGGTCTATCTGCTGGTGAATACGGAGCAAAAATTACCGATGCCAATGGTTGTACCTACACCGTTAGTTTCGACATTGATGAGCCAACAGAGTTGGTTGCACAAATTGTAAGCAGCACTGACGAACGTTGTTTTAATGCCGCCGATGGTACTGCCACTATAGATGTAACTGGCGGAACTTCGCCTTACTCTTATTTATGGAGTAACGGACAAACCACTGCAACTGCTGTCGGGCTTGCCGATGGAAGCTACACCGTTACCGTAACGGATGCCGGGGGCTGTACAGTCGAGGACATTCCTGTTACAATAGGCGGGGCAAACGCAGTTCTGGCAGTTACAGGATCAACTACAGATTTAACATGTAATGGCGATAACAGCGGAGAAATAGACATAATCGTAACCGGTGGCACTGCCCCTTACTCTTATGTGTGGAGCAACGGATTATCTTCTGAAGATATCTCGAACCTGCCAGCCGGAGATTATAGCGTAGTAGTTACTGATGCCAATGGCTGTAATGTAACCAGCGAAACTTTTTCGCTTACCCAGCCCGCAGCATTGAGTCTTACTGCCAGTAATATTGTTAATACCGAATGTAATGCCTCGGTAGGCGAAGTTACCATTGAAGAAGCCTCAGGAACTGCCGGTACATTTACCGTAAACGGAGTAAATGTAACTGGTTCGTCAGCTACTTTCACCGACTTACCCGCAGGGTATTATACAGCAACCTTTGTTGCAACCGGTACTGGTTGCACGGCTGAGACTTCCTTTAATATTATCAACTCAAACAGTGATTTGGCAGGATCAGTAACTGCACACACCAATGTTAGTTGCAACGGAGGAAATGATGGCACAGTAACGGTAGTACCTACCGGGGGAACTTCACCCTACTCTTTTGAGTTGAATGGTTCTTTAGTAGGTGACGGAGTTTTTACAGGTCTATCTGCTGGTGAATACGGAGCAAAAATTACCGATGCCAATGGTTGTACCTATACCGTTAGTTTCGACATTGATGAGCCAACAGAGTTGGTTGCACAAATTGTAAGCAGCACTGACGAACGTTGTTTTAATGCCGCCGATGGTACTGCCACTATAGATGTAACTGGCGGAACTACGCCTTACTCTTATTTATGGAGTAACGGACAAACCACTGCAACTGCTGTCGGGCTTGCCGATGGAAGCTACACCGTTACCGTAACGGATGCCGGGGGCTGTACAGTCGAGGACATTCCTGTTACAATAGGCGGGGCAAACGCAGTTCTGGCAGTTACAGGATCAACTACAGATTTAACATGTAATGGCGACAACAGCGGAGAAATAGACATAACCGTAACCGGTGGCATTGCCCCTTACTCTTATGTGTGGAGCAACGGATTATCTTCTGAAGATATCTCGAACCTGCCAGCCGGAGATTATAGCGTAGTAGTTACTGATGCCAATGGCTGTAATGTAACCAGCGAAACTTTTTCGCTTACCCAGCCCGCAGCATTGAGTCTTACTGCCAGTAATATTGTTAATACCGAATGTAATGCCTCGGTAGGCGAAGTTACCATTGGAGAAGCCTCTGGAACTGCCGGTACATTTACCGTAAACGGAGTAAATGTAACTGGTTCGTCAGCTACTTTCACCGACTTACCCGCAGGGTATTATACAGCAACCTTTGTTGCAACCGGTACTGGTTGCACGGCTGAGACTTCCTTTAATATTATCAACTCAAACAGTGATTTGGCAGGATCAGTAACTGCACACACCAATGTTAGTTGCAACGGAGGAAATGATGGCGCAGTAACGGTAGTACCTACCGGGGGAACTTCACCCTACTCTTTTGAGTTGAATGGTTCTTTAGTAGGTGACGGAGTTTTTACAGGTCTATCTGCTGGTGAATACGGAGCAAAAATTACCGATGCCAATGGTTGTACCTACACCGTTAGTTTCGACATTGATGAGCCAACAGAGATGGTTGCACAAATTGTAAGCAGCACTGACGAACGTTGTTTTAATGCCGCCGATGGTACTGCCACTATAGATGTAACTGGCGGAACTACGCCTTACTCTTATTTATGGAGTAACGGACAAACCACTGCAACTGCTGTCGGGCTTGCCGATGGAAGCTACACCGTTACCGTAACGGATGCCGGGGGCTGTACAGTCGAGGACATTCCTGTTACAATAGGCGGGGCAAACGCAGTTCTGGCAGTTACAGGATCAACTACAGATTTAACATGTAATGGCGATAACAGCGGAGAAATAGACATAACCGTAACCGGTGGCACTGCCCCTTACTCTTATGTGTGGAGCAACGGATTATCTTCTGAAGATATCTCGAACCTGCCAGCCGGAGATTATAGCGTAGTAGTTACTGATGCCAATGGCTGTAATGTAACCAGCGAAACTTTTTCGCTTACCCAGCCCGCAGCATTGAGTCTTACTGCCAGTAATATTGTTAATACCGAATGTAATGCCTCGGTAGGCGAAGTTACCATTGAAGAAGCCTCTGGAACTGCCGGTACATTTACCGTAAACGGAGTAAATGTAACTGGTTCGTCAGCTACTTTCACCGACTTACCCGCAGGGTATTATACAGCAACCTTTGTTGCAACCGGTACTGGTTGCACGGCTGAGACTTCCTTTAATATTATCAACTCAAACAGTGATTTGGCAGGATCAGTAACTGCACACACCAATGTTAGTTGCAACGGAGGAAATGATGGCGCAGTAACGGTAGTACCTACCGGGGGAACTTCACCCTACTCTTTTGAGTTGAATGGTTCTTTAGTAGGTGACGGAGTTTTTACAGGTCTATCTGCTGGTGAATACGGAGCAAAAATTACCGATGCCAATGGTTGTACCTACACCGTTAGTTTCGACATTGATGAGCCAACAAAATTATTAGCAGAAATCATCAGTTCAAATGATGTAATCTGCAATGGTGCTACGAACGGTTCTGCCACGGTAAATGCTACCGGCGGAACAACGCCATATACTTATGTATGGGATGATGGAAGCTCTCAAACTACAGCCACAGCCACAGGATTGGCAGCAGACACTTATATGGTAACAGTTACCGATGCCAACGGTTGCACAACCTCAACAAGTGTATCAATATCAGAGCCTGCAAATGCTTTGGCAATAAGCACCGCGAATGTAGAGAATCCATCGTGTTATGATGCCAACGATGGTGTAATTGACATAACGGTTGAAGGAGGTACTTCACCATATTCCTATGTATGGAGTAATGGTCAGGCAACGCAGGATGCTACAAATTTGGTTGAGGGAGATTACTCCGTTAAAATAACCGATTCGTTGGGTTGTACAATTGTTGGGGGGCCATACAGTTTGAGCAGCCCTGGCACTTATACTGTTGATGCAGGGAAAGATACAACGATATGCTCAAGTGAAGTTATTGCTCTTGAGGGTAGTAGTAATGTGGATGTTGTGTGGACTACCAGCGGCACGGGTACTTTTGATGACGCAACATTATTACATGCTGAATATACTCCAAGTGAAGCAGATATTTCAGATGGCCAGGTGCAACTGACATTAACCACCACTTCTGGAGGCAGTTGCGACGATGTTTCTGACCAGATGGTTTTAACTATTTGGAAGCAAGCCACTGCCTATGCAGGTATCGATGCGGTATCTGCTACAGGTGAGCCTTACCAGGTTTTGGATGCAGAAGCGGCCAATTATAGTAGTATAAACTGGACACATAATGGTTTAGGCGATTTATCAGGCGCATCAACTTTGAGCCCTGTTTATACTCCCGGCAATGGTGAAACAGGCATTATTTCGCTTATTCTGGAAGCATTGCCTGAAGGTGGTGATGTTTGTTTAAGCGCGAAAGACACCATGACGATTTCAATTGGCGAAGAGCCCGAAATAATCGTTGAAAAACGTACCGTTCAGGTTATATTGAATGATGATGGAAGTACGGATATCACTTTTGAATTCAATCTTGAAAATACTGGAAATGTAGATTTAAATGAAATCGGTTTAATTGATGATCTTTCGACTACTTTCCCAGGAACGTGCAATATTAATGTATTGAGTAAAACCTCTGATAATTTCAACGTGAATGAGAATTTTGATGGTATTACAGATACTCAAATATTGGATGCAGGTAATACATTGGATGTATTGTCAAAAAAAGCTGTACTGCTTACTGTGCGTATTAGTGGTTGCGATCAATCGCAAACCAGCTTTACCAATGAAGCAATTGCTGAGGGAACTTCAGCAGGTAATGTAACAGTTACCCATACCGATCTATCATATATTTCGATTGAGGAAGACCCGGCAATTGGATTAGCAAAGCAATTGGTAACTAGCGTTGCGAATGGTGATGGAACATATTCACTCTCTTTTAATATCAGAGTAAGAAATTATGGTACTGTATCACTTCGTGATATTACGGTTGAAGATGATCTTGATGATGTATTTGGTACCGGCAATTATGTTGTTGAAACAATTACCAGCGAATACTTTGCTGTAAATGTGAACTATACCGGCGGAACTGGTGAAAACCTTCTATCTGATAATAATTACCTGGAACCTTCAGAAACCGGGGCAATTCAACTTTCCATAAAGGTGTTGTCTGCCGGCAGTTATTCCAACCAAGCTAAAGTATTGGGAATTTCGCCAAGAGGAACTGAGGTCACCGATTTATCCCACGCCGGAACAAATCCTGATCCAGATGCGGATGGAGATCCAACAAATAATAATGAAACCACAAATATAGAATTGGAAGAATGCACGGCCAGTCTGAATTGTCCTGATTTAGTTTCTTACACGCGACAAGTTTCTGCCGGAGAATGTGGATACATTGTTGTGGGGCAGGAATTTGATGCTACAACCACAGGAGATTGTGAATTAGCTAGCTTAACGCACGATTATGAATTATGGAATTCGTCTTCACTTGCCGGAGCAAAATTGCCCGTTGGCACAACTACTATTAACTGGACTGCCGAATTTGCTTCGGGAAATACTCTCCATTGTCAGGAAATGATTACGGTTGAAGACAATGAAGCACCCGAATTTATAAACTGTCCTACCGATGTTACTTATAACGTGGCTTTATTTGCCGATGCATGTCAAACCGGTGCGATCTGGAGTATACCAGTTGCAAACGACAATTGCTCGCCGGTTGAGGTAAGCCAAATTGCAGGCCCGGCACAAGGAGAACTCCTGGAAGTGGGATTTTATACTATTACCTATCAGGCCGAAGATGAAGCCGGAAATATTGAAACATGCAGTTTTAATATTAATGTAATAGATACCGAAGACCCAGTAGTTGTTTGCCAGTCAAATATTATAATGGATGCTGATGCTGGCGCATGTAGTTGGAAATCACCAAATGGAAGTTTAAGTCCTCTGCTTGCAAGTAGTAATTGCGAGGCGGAAGTGCGTTGGAGGGTTGTTGGCCCTGATGGAACGCATACCACAGGCGAAGATGATGTAAGTGGATTTGAATTTGACTTGGGAACAAGTACCGTTTACTACACAATAACCGAGTCTGCAAGTGGTCAAGACTGGGATTGTAACTTCACTGTAACTGTCGAAGATTCTGAAGCACCGGTAATCGAATGTCAGCCAACCATGGAAGTTACAGCCAATGCCGGAGAATGTTCTGCAGTTGTTGATTTGATAGCACCAACTTCAACCGACAATTGTTCGTCGGGTCTTGATGTGTTCTTTAAAATATTCGGTCCCGATAATTCAATAACTGATGATTATAATTATACAAAAGTAAATTCTTATGAATTTGAGAATGGAATAAGTCATATCGAATGGAAGGTAGTTGATAAAGCTGGCAACCAAAGCAGCTGTTGGCAAAACATTTGGGTTAGTCCTGATATTGATGCGTTAATTCCCGATGCAGGAGAAAATGCTGCAATATGTAATACCGATGTATTTACGACAGAAGCCACTGCTCCGGCTCATTCAAATGTTACCTGGACATCAACCGGAACGGGAACGTTTGCCCATGCTTCACAGGCAATTACAATGTATACGCCTAGCCAAAACGACATTAACGATGGTTCTGTGATTCTGACAATCACATCTTCAACTGACTGTACAAGCAGCTCTGACCAAATGATGTTGATTCTTTCGCAGCCACCACAAGTTGCTGCCGGAGCCGACCAAAGCATATGCGAAACAGAGCTCGTACAGCTTAACGGTTCAATTATAAGTTCATCAGCTTCGGTTGTTTGGAGTACTTCTGGTACGGGAACATTTAGCGAAAGCAGTGCTTTTAATCCGGTTTATACGCCAAGTGCCGAAGATATTGAAGCAGGTCAGGTTAATTTAACCTTCCGTGGAGTTTCAGGAAGTACTTGTGCCAGCCACGAAGATGTGGTAACTGTTTTCATTAACCGTCTTCCGGTAGTTTCTGCTGGAGATGACGCATGGAGTTGCCAGGAAGAAAGTTTCCAACTTTCGGGTGCTTCATTGGAATATGCAGAAACAATACTTTGGACTACCAGTGGTTCTGGTTCATTCGACGATAAAACGGCAGAAAATCCTGTATACACTCCAAGCGAGTCTGATATTGCGAATGGTGGTGCCGTTTTAACCGTAACGGGTACTCCGGCAGGATTATGCAGCGTTGTTTCCGATGAAATGACGCTCAATATTTCACCAGCTTCAACTGTTGATGCTGGTGAAAATACGCACACTTGCTACAACACCGAAATTAAGATTACAGGAGCCAGCGCATCAAACTATGCAACTTTAGATTGGACAACAACAGGGCTGGGTACCTTGCAAGATGCAGAAACATTAAATCCAACTTATGTGCCGGCTGATGACGAAACAGGAGTGATTAAGCTCACCCTTACCATAACGTCTGGTCCAGGATGTTCTGCCGAAACAATGACCGATAGTATGGAACTTGAAATACTGCCGCCATTAATAGTTGATATTGGAGACGATGAAACAATCTTTAGTAATACTACTATTTCATTGTCAGCCGAAGTGTTTAACGGAACTGATTCGTACTTCTATCAATGGGAACCTGGCTCAAGTGTTATTGACCAGAGCTCGAATACTACGGAAACTATTCAGCTAATTGGTACAACTACCTTCGAGGTATTGGTAATAGATGCAAATACAGGATGTACAGCATACGACGATATGACTGTTTATGTTGAAGATCAAGCTGAAAGTATTGTAGAGTTTTACCGTGGTTTCTCGCCAAATGGAGATGGCACAAATGATACCTGGACCATTAAGGGTATTGAAAAATTTCCATTGAATAAAGTAGTGATCTTTAACCGTTGGGGTGACAAAGTACGTGAATTGTATAATTATAACAATACCTCGGTAGTATGGGATGGGACCAATGATGAAGGCAAAGAGTTGGTAGACGGAACATACTATTACATTGTAAACCTACTAAACGTTGAAGAATTTACCGGGTGGGTTCATATTCGTTCAGACCGATAATTAGTAATAAACAAAAAAATTAGAACGATGAAAAAGATATTTTTAGCAATTATTTTGTTTTGCAATTTGTCGGTGATGGCACAGCAAGACCCATTGTTTTCACAATATATGTTTAATAAGCTTTTGGTAAATCCCGGATATGCCGGGAGTACCGAAACCTTCTCAGTAGATTTATTAAGCCGCTACCAGTGGGTAGGAATAGAGGGTGCACCTAAAACAACAACTCTGGCCGCGCAAACCTTATTGGGCGATCATGTTGGTGTTGGAGCTTACCTTTTTCGCGATGAAATTGGCCCTACCATCAACCAGGGATTTATGGCAACATATTCCTATCGTATTATGACCCGTCATGGTTGGCTATCATTTGGTATCCAGGGTGGATTTAAATATTTTGATTTCGATTGGAATGCGATTAACACCGAATATCCCGACCAAATGTTTGACCCGCAAGATGTTAGACGTTTTTCACCTGATGTAAATTTGGGTTTGTATTATTACACGCTAAGATTTTTTGCAGGTATCTCCTCTAAGCAACTTCTGGAAAATGAGTATGGAGAATTTACTACATCAAATGGAGCTTCTTCATTCTCCAGATTGAAACGACATTTTTATGCCATGACAGGTATGCTTTTCCCAATAAACGACCGGATGACTTTCCGTCCGTCAATTATGGGAAAGTATGTAAATAATGCACCGGTTCAGTTCGATTTTAATGCCAGCATAATATTTAACGATGTGTTTTGGGTAGGCGCTGCATTCAGAACCGAAAAAGCAGTTGTCTTTCTTACGGAGTTTAATATTACAAAAAGCATGAGGTTAGGGTACTCCTTCGACCTTTATTTAAACGAACTACAGTCGCATAATAATGGCTCTCACGAAATTCGTTTGGGCTTTGATATTCGTCAAAAACAAGATCGAATGAAAACACCTCGCTATTTTTAACATTTGAAAGATTAAAGACATGAAAAAAAGATATTTATTCGTATTTCTGGCATCTGTTCTTTGTTTTCAGGTGTTTGCGCAGAATAAAAAAGGAGACAAACTTTTTAAGTACTACAATTACGCCGAAGCGATTCCGTATTATTTGAAAGCATACAATAAAGGGAATATCACCGAGCAAAATCATGCAATCCAAAAGTTAGCCGACTGTTATCGGTTAACCAACAATGCACCTAAAGCCAGGCAATGGTACAAAAAGGCAGTTATGCTTGATACAACCATTTCAATAAACTGGTTTTATTTAGGGCAATCGTTGCGAAGTTTAGGATTATACGATGAAGCTGCCAATGCTTTTAGCACATTTAACCGCCAGGTACCCGACGATGAGTTAGGACAAAGATATTATCAATATTGTGTTGATATTGAGCCCTGGTTAAGCTTACCTCCAATGGCTGAAATTAAAAATATTGAAGAGCTAAATTCCAAGTATGCTGATTTTTGTCCGGTATTTTATCGAGATGGTATAGTTTTTACGTCTGACAGGAAAGAAAACCTTAGTGACAAAATTAATACCTATGGTTGGACTGAATTTAGTTATCTCAATTTATTTTGCACCATACCTCAATACTATAAAGTATTTTGGAATGGTTTACCGGAGCCCAAAAAGATGTCAACGTCTTTTAACCAAAACTACCACGATGGTCCTGCTTGTTTCTCTAGTGATTACCGTATGGTGTACATAACAAGAACAGTTGCAAAAAAGGGGAAAAAGCTCGATGGAAACATAAAAACGCATTTACTTAAAATATATTATGCCGAAATCGATGACGACAAACACCTTGACTATAAGGCATTCGCATTCAATAGCGATGACTATTCAGTAGGTCATCCAGCACTTTCGGAAGATGGACAACAAATAATTTTTTCATCAGATATGCCTGGTGGCATGGGAGGCTCCGATTTGTATATGTGCACAATGAAAGATGGCACGTGGGGTGAACCTGTTAATTTGGGTGAAACGATAAACTCGGAGGAAGATGAAGTTTTTCCGTATTGGGTAAATGATAGTGTTCTCTTCTTTTCTTCCGATGGACATTTGGGCTATGGAGGGTTAGATATTTTTCAAGCTAATTTTGAGAAAGATGCATGGAGAAAGCCAGAGAACTTAAAATCACCTTTAAATTCGTCGTATGATGATTTTGGCATTGTTCTCAAGGATAATCTGAAAGAAGGTATGTTCAGTTCAAATCGCCCCGAAGGCAAAGGTAACGACGATATTTATGGTTTTAAGAACCTAGAACGTATAAATGTTGTTTCCGAACCTGTTTTGCAAATTAGTGGCCGTGTTGTTGACCAAAGTAATATGCCTTTAGAAGGTGCAACCGTTTTCTTGCTCGACCCAATAACCAGTCAGGTGAAGGTATTAATAACCGACAAAAATGGAGTTTATTCTGATGAGGCAGATTACAATCAAAACTATGTGCCAAAAGCCATGAAAGATAGTTATATGGACGATTGCCTCACTTTTCGCACACCTGAGGGGGAAATGGAATCGTATAAAGTACCACACGATCTCGTGTTAACAAAACTTGAGGTAGACCAGGTGTTTAAAGTGGAAAATATTTATTACGATTTAGACAAATGGTATATTCGGAAAGATGCTGAAGCTCCGCTGGATAATCTGGTTGCCCTTATGAAGAAATATCCTATTACTGCCGAACTTTCATCACATACCGATTGCCGTGCCTCGGATGAGTATAACCGCGAATTGTCACAAAAACGTGCCGAATCTGCCGTGCGCTATATTATTTTGCAAGGCATTGCCCCTTCGCGTATTACTGCTAAAGGCTATGGCGAAAGCCAATTAGTTAATAAATGTGCAGATGGCGTTGATTGTAAAGAAGAAGAGCATCAGGCTAACCGACGTACAGAGTTTAAAATTACCTCAGTTGGTTCCCGGGCCGATGGTTACGGAATTGACCTAAGCATATACAAACACGGCGATATCGTGCCTGCAAATATCTTAGGTAGCCAATTTTTTACTGACTGTATGAAATAGAAAATAATGTAAGGGTAAATGAATTCTTAAATGATCTTTTAAAACCGGTGAACCAAAAGGTCATCGGTTTTTTGTTCTTCATTTTTTCACATTAGTGTCCGGTAAAACTTTAAGATTGCTTCGCAATTGTGAACCAAAGGTATCCCCACGGGGTAATCTGCTCGTTTGTATTTATTTTTAACAGGACAGGCTGTTGGTATCGCCGGTTATGCCGTTGGAAATTATTTGGGGGTTATCATAGCGTATTTGCTGAAATAGAAAATCGTTTTTACTCCAGATTCTGAAAATTCTCCCAGATATTCCCCATCATTTCCTGCGAAACAGTAAGCGCATTGCTACGCCATTTTTCGGATGGTGGATAAAACATTTCGTAATAACCGGCCAGTGCTTTTAAACTGTCTTTTTCTGATTTATAACCGTAATGTGCGCCCTGATTTTCAGCAATAGAAATGTGTGCCGATTTTACCGCACCAATAGTCGATCCGGTATTTAAAGTACCAAATTCCATCAACATGGGTATTGATGTTTTACCGGGTAGTAAATCGCTAATAAATTCAACAAACTGGCCATGAACTGTGTAGAAGTCATCCGAGTCGCCCCAATCGATTTGGTAGCCTTTAAATACCTCCTCTGTTTTTGCTTTTAACTCCGGATCATCGATTGGATTCGGGAACAGATGCAACTCTCCCCGCTCGCCAAAACCGGTATGCAAATCGAGGTTTAAGAGCGTGGAATAAGGCGCTGCAATGGCGGTTAGTACCTCCGACATGATAGCCACCTGCGGCTCAAAATCGTGGCCACCAAAATAAATTCCTTCCTGAAATTCGTACTGACCCTGCGCAAAAGCCTGTAACAAAGCCGGCATTCCCTTTCGGGCAATTTGATTAACAGCCGTTACCAAAAAAAATTTGTTGCACATGCTGTTCATGTTCAGCTTCCCTTTTGGCGTAAGCATATCGTAAAGCGCCACAAAACCATCGTTTTTGGTTTCAAAAAGCGAAGGGTCGGTACTGTAATTTCGGTTCAGGTCGACGTTATTTTCGGTAAAACGCCGCTGGTTTTTAAAGCCCCATGCATTTAAGCCATGCACCAGCAAAACTCCGGTATTATTAAACATTTCAGGCTTAAAAAACTCTGCCATTAGTTGTTGCTGCACCGCACTGCCAACAAAACCTTCAATACCATGCGTGCCGGAGCAAATCATCACCAGTTTTTCAGTGGTGTCGCTTGCCGGGATGTAGCAAAAATCAATGGTTAAACCCGTGTCGGTTTTACTTTCAACAGAACGCGAAAATATTGCCACACTATCAAACCGCGTTTTCAAGGAATTGGCTTGCGCTCTGAACGCTTCCCTGCAATCCTCCCACGAGTTTTGGTAATAGGCGAGTTTTGTTTTGTCGACCGTTACAACGGGATCGGCGGGCGAATAGGAATTAAAGCTCACATAAGAATACCCCAACAACAGTAAAACCAAAGCAACGATGGTTACTCCTGCAACTTTTAGAAATTTTTTCATCTCAATTTATTAGATTACAAACTTTACCAGCCGGTCTTCAATCATTTGTTGCAATTGACTAAGCAAAGCCTGTTCGTGCCTGTCAATATAGCCATCCTCGGTAGCAATATTTATAATCTTGTCGTAATCGTCGCGCGAGATCTTATGATCGGCAATTGCTTTTTCAATCATTTCTCTTAAACGGATCGAACTTTCACTTACTTCTTCTTTCATACTTTAGAATTGTTTATTTCTAATGGAACTCGCCGCGAACATTCAAGACTCGTTGCATCAGATTGCTGTTTTGATAACTAGGTGCAAATTCATTTATTGTTCAACATATTTACTAAAAATAGAAATTCATCTTACAATATACAAATACCCGACATACATCACTACTCTGCTAGTTTACAACAAAATAAATCTTTCCCCATTCAAAAACCGAATTCTTAAAAACCATTAAATTCTTACTTTTTCTTCAATAAGCTCGTACAAATTGTACATTTGCACGTTATTTATCACGGAAATGAATTTAAAAACAGATAAAGTTGGCATAATAGGGAGTGGTAGCTGGGCAACGGCTTTGGCGAAAATTCTTTTAGAAAACGTAAACGAGATTAACTGGTATTTTCGTAAGCAATCTACCATCGACACGTTTAAAAGAAATAAACACAACCCGCGTTATTTGCACGAAGTTGAGTTTGATACCTCAAAAATTAATTTCTGCGACGATATAAATTGCATCATTGAGCATTCCGACATACTTATTTTAGCCGTTCCTTCAGCATTCCTTCCTTCCGTATTGGCCGGTGTTGAAGATCTTTCGGGTAAATACATCTTATCGGGAGTTAAAGGAATTGTTACCGACGAAAACCTTTTGGTGGCTGAATATTTGCAAAAATATTTTAATGTCGATCATGATATGATTGGTGTTTTGGCCGGTCCGTGCCATGCCGAAGAAGTTGCGCGCGAAAAGCTTTCATACCTTACCGTGGCCTGCACCACCGAAGAAAAGGCGATGAAATTTACACAGCTTATTGAGTGCGATTATATTTACACTTCGGCCTCGGATGATATTTGGGGAACCGAATATGCCGCTGTACTGAAGAACATTATTGCCATTGCTGCCGGTATTGCACACGGGCAGCGATTTGGCGACAATTTTCATGCTGTGCTCGTTTCGCGGGCTATTCAGGAAATTAAACGTTTTGTTGACCAGGTGCATCCGATTAACCGCGACATAAAAGCACCAGCTTATCTGGGTGATCTTATGGTAACGGCTTACTCACAATTCAGCCGAAACCGAACTTTTGGATCAATGATAGGAAAAGGATATTCGGTAAAAGCTGCACAATTGGAGTTGAATATGATAGCAGAGGGGTATTATGCTACAAAATCTATTCATGAAATTAACCAGCAATACAAGGTTGATATGCCCATTTGCGAGGCTGCGTACAAAATACTTTACGACAAAATCCCACCTCATAAAGTTTTTGCTGATTTAACACCAAAACTGTGTTAACGTATTAGATCTACCAATTTTTGCGAATAAAAAAATGCCACCCGTAAAACGGATGGCATTTCAGAAAATTATGGTGAGAATCTTCTTATCTCATTTCTTTCCAGGCATTAATCAAACCATTGGTTGATGCATCGTGGCCTGTTACTTTTTCGTTGTTGTTCAGTTCCGGCAGAATAGCGTTGGCCAATTGTTTACCAAGCTCTACTCCCCACTGATCGAAACTGTAAATATTCCAGATAATTCCCTGTACAAATATTTTGTGTTCGTACATGGCAATCAACGATCCCAAAACGCGTGGTGTTAATTGTTTCACCAAAATCGAGTTGGTTGGAATATTGCCCATGAATATTTTAAATGGCGTTAGCTCTGTAATTTCTGCTTCCGATTTGCCGGCAGCTTTTAATTCGGCAACTACCTGCTCTTCGGTTTTTCCTACCATCATTGCTTCGGTTTGTGCAAAGAAATTGGCCAGTAATTTCGGATGATGATCGCCTACTTTATTATGGTTAACTGCCGATGCGATAAAATCGCAGGGAATCAGTTTTGTTCCCTGGTGAATCAGCTGATAAAATGCATGCTGACCGTTTGTTCCGGGCTCTCCCCAAATAATCGGTCCGGTTTGATAATCCACCTGCTCGCCATTACGGTCGACATATTTACCGTTGCTTTCCATGTTTCCTTGCTGGAAGTAGGCAGAAAAACGGTGCATATACTGGTCGTAAGGCAGAATCGCTTCACTTTCGGCACCGTAGAAATTGTTGTACCACAGGCCGATCAGTGCGAGAATTACCGGTATATTTTTATCAAAATCGGTTTCGCTGAAATGTTTGTCCATGGTGTGCGCACCTTCCAGTAGCTCAATATAATTGTCGTAACCAATGCCCAGCATAATACTCAAACCAATAGCCGACCACAACGAATAACGGCCACCTACCCAATTCCAAAAACGGAACATATTGTTGGTATCGATACCAAAAGCGGAAACTGCTTCTGCGTTGGTTGAAACGGCTACAAAGTGTTTGGCCACGTTCTTCAAATCTTTAGCCGACTCCAGGAACCAGTCTTTTGCTGTATTGGCATTGGTCATGGTTTCCTGCGTGGTGAATGTTTTCGATGCCACAATAAACATAGTTGTTTCCGGATCAACTTCTTTTAAGGTTTCAGCAATATGCGTTCCGTCAACATTAGATACAAAGTGCAGTTTCAGATGGTTTTTGTAAGGTTTTAAAGCCTCGGTAACCATTAACGGACCCAAATCCGATCCTCCGATACCAATGTTTACAATGTCAGTAATCGCTTTCCCCGTGTAGCCTTTCCACTCGCCCGAAATCACTTTTTCGGTAAAACCTTTCATTTGATCGAGTACTGCATTTACTTCAGGCATTACATCTTCACCGTCAACTACAATTGGTGTATTGCTTCGGTTGCGCAAAGCCACATGAAGTACTGCACGATCTTCGGTAGCATTTATTTTCATGCCCGAAAACATTGCCGAAATGGCATCTTTTAAACCACACTCTTCAGCCAACTCAATTAAAGCTGCTTTAACCTCATCGTTAACAATGTTTTTCGAGAAGTCGAGAAGGATATCTTCAAATTTCAATGAGTACTTTTCAAACCGGTCAGCATCGGCTGCAAACAGGTCTTTCATATGAGTGCCTTCAAACTCGAAGTACATCTCTTCCAGTTTTTGCCAGGCTTTGGTTTCAATAGGATTAATTTTAGGTAACATATTTTTGTTTTAAGAAGGAAGACCGGAGTCTGAAGTTTTCTTCAAACCTAATGCTGCAGCCGTCCGTTAGTTAATATTCAAATTTAGCAATCACTTCACTTTACGTGAAAGTCTCACTATTATATCTTCGCAAAGATAATCGATTCTGAAAATTGCAGCTGAAACTTACGGGAAGGTTAATGTTGGGTTAAGATAATAGTTGAGTTGGTGTATGTTAATTCATTTTGGGCCGTCGCATTACAACAACCAATGCAGCAATAATGAAAACTAATCCAATAAAAACCAAAGCACAGCACATCATATTGCTCCAATGTGCGATTTTTGCATACGAACCTGTACCTGCCAAAATAAAAGCAGCTGCTAAAAAGGAAATCAATAATGTCTTTCGGGTCTTCGACATCTTTCTGGTTTTAACATTAAACACCACAAAGCTAAAAACACCAGACATTTATCCAAATTTTTCATTTTAAAGAATGTATAATACAATCATTTTGTAATGTTTTTTACATTCTGATGACTTAGATTTTACGTTTTAAAATATTGGATTACTCTTTGCATTGATTTTCTATCTTTACCTCGAATTCCGGAAACGGTGAGTTTTGAAACTCGGAGGACCTGGAGACTTACGCAATTATACCAAATGAAAACAGCCATATTTAAAGGATATCTGCTGGCCATTGTTGCCACAATCGCTTTCTCAAACGTATATATTTTTAGTAAGGCAGCGTTAAACGAAATTCATTTAACACAATTTGGAATTTACTGGTGTGGTTTTGGCATGCTGTTTAGTTTCCTTTTTGCACTAAAAAACAAAAAGCTGGGTCAGCTAAAGGTTCTCGATAAAAAACAACGCCGTATACTTTTGCTATTGGGCATTCTCGAAATACTCACAACCACTACGTTTTTTATATCTATAAATATTATCCCCGATCCTTCAGTAACATCGTTTATCGGTAATCTTTTCCCGGTAATGGTTACATTGGGGGGTATTGTTCTGCTGAAAGAAAAGTTTGGGTGGGTAGAAGTTATTGGTGCTTCACTGGCACTTATTGGTACTTTTGTTATCAGTTATTCGGGCGGCACAAGTTTAAAAACGCTGTTTATTGCGGGTACCGGAGTGGTTGTAATTAACGCGCTTTTTGCCACCACCGCTACACTTATTGTAAAAGTGCATGTAAAAAATATTAGCCCTGAGCTGTTTAACCTAAACCGCTACACCTGGCTGTTTGCATTTTCGCTTATTGCGTTTTTTATCTACAGTCCTGAAGCCTCGATACCATCCAAGGCTTTTGCCAATATTTCAATCGGGTCTTTCCTCGAGTTCGTTGCCATTTTAACGGTGTATTATTCTTATCAATTTATCGATGCATCGCGCTCGGCAGTGGTACAAACGCTAAAAGGTATTTTTGTTTTAATAGGTGCCTACCTTGTTTTTCATACCTTTCCGTTGCTGCACCAGTTTATTGGCGGAATGATAACAGTTATTGGCGTACTGATAATGACACTGGCACAAGCCGGTATTTTAAAACCCAAACGCCAAAACTGAACTTTCAGTTAAAAAACTACACATTTAGTTTATTTGAAGTTTATTTAACAAAATTTCATATTTATTTTTTGTTTCTTTCGTTGATTTTATGCCAAGGCACAATTTTTGTAAAACAAAAGCAAACAATTTTCAATCAGAAACAAAAACTAATATCATGAAACAAAGTCCTCAAAATTATACCTAGAACAGCATGCCCTCATGCATTATTCACCCATTACCATTGAAAACTAAAAGCATACCAAGATGAAGAAAAAAAACTGGCTGTTTGCCGCCATGGCAGTAGTTATACTGTTTGTGGTACTCATTATTTTATTAGGTTCGAAAAACGAAACCACTCAAATTACCACTATCGTAAAGAAAGGCCCTTTTGAAGTGCTGGTGTACTCAAGTGGGCAACTCGAATCGGAAAACTCCGATAATGTTTATGTTCCCGAAGAACTGAAGGATCGCCAAACCCGTATTTCCTCCTTAACAATTACCGATATTGTAGAAGAGGGAACTTATGTTGATTCGGGCGATTATGTGGCCACTCTGGACCATCAAGCTGTTCAGGAGCAATTAAAAGATGCCCAAGATGAGCTGGAAAAAATCTTGTCGGAATACAACGACAGTAAGATCGACTCTAACCTCACGCTCAGTAACGAACGCGACCAGATTATTAACGCCACCCTGGATGTGGAAGAAAGAAAGATTGCGGTTGACGAATCGATTTATGAATCGCCATCGGAGCAAAAAAAGGTAAAAATGGATTACGATAAAGCCTTGCGAAAACTGAAACAATCGAAACAGGCTTACGCCCTTAAAACCCAACAGGAAATTAATAAGGTGAACCGTAAATTCATTACCTACAAACAAGTAAAACAACGTGTTGATGCCCTGGAAAAATTAATGGATAATTTGATTATTTATTCGCCCAAAGCAGGTATTATTTCCTATTACCAATATGAGTGGGGAGGCACCGTTGAAATCGGTTCGAACGTATCGCAGTATAGTCCGATTGTTGCTACTTTCCCGAACATGAATAATCTGGTTACCAAAACCTTTATTAACGAAATTGATATTGCGTTGATAAAACCCGGTCAGAAAGTAAGAATTGGAATTGATGCTTTCCCCGATAAAACATTAACAGGCGAAGTAGCCACCGTGGCAAACATGGGGCAGTTAATGCCCAAAAGCGATGCGAAGGTTTTTGAGGTGAAAATTAAGGTCGATGGCTCCGATCCAGAGCTGAAACCGGCCATGACTACCAGCAACACCATTCAGGCCAGTTTTATTGAAGATGCCACTTATATTCCTATCGAAGCCGTATTTTCAAACGATAGTTTGTCGTATGTTTATCTTTCTGATTCAAAAACAAGTCAAATTATTGAACCGGGCGAAGCCAACGAAAATTATGTGGTTGTAAACCAAGGACTCGAAGAAGGCCAGAAAATTCAATTGCTGAAACCCGAAGATGCCGACGATTACCAATTAACCGGTTTTGAAATTTATGCCGACATAAAACTTAAGGCATCCGAAAAAGCGGCAGAAGAAGCTGCGAGAAAGAAGGAACGGAAAGAACAAAAAGCGCCCGAATTACCTCAGGGAATGGCATTACCTGCAGGTGTTACAATTACATCGGCCAATTAACCTTTCAATCCAAACTAGATGTTTATAAAAAGATATTTACACGATATTCTGATAGCGGTTGAAGCCATTATTGCCAACCGCCTGAAATCGATACTTACCGCACTCGGAATCATCTTTGGTGTAGCTGCGGTAATTAGCATGATGGCAATTGGAAATGGCGCCGAGCAGGAAATTCTGGAGCAGATAAAACTGGTTGGCGTAAACAACATTGTTATTACTCCAAGTACTTATTCCTTATCCGACGGAACCGGTGGCGATGGTAATGGTCAAGCCACCGCAAAGAAATTCTCAAAAGGACTGACACTTCACGATGTGGAGGCCATTAAAAAGATTGTTCCTACTGTTGAACGTATTTCCCCGGTTATTTCTTTCAACTATTCAGCCCTGCTAAACGGAATTAGTAAACCTGTTGTTCTCGAAGGAATTGAAAATCACTACTTCGATTTATTCAATATGCAACTGGCCGAAGGAAAACGTTTTAATGCCACGCAAGCTGAAAAAGGACTACCCGTTTGTGTGGTTGGAAACAACATTAAAGAGCAATTTTTTCGTCAGCAGAATCCCATTGGAAAATATATAAAATGCGGACAGATATGGCTAAAGATTATAGGTGTTGTTGAACGACGCGATTTTACGGCATCGGCATCCGATGAACTGGGAATCAGCAGTTCTGACAATAAAATTTTTATACCTGTACAAACCATGTTGATGCGGTTTAAAAACCGTTCACTCATTAGAGCCGACGAAGTTTTAAGTGCCAATAAAAATGCTAATGGCAATGGTATGGTTATTATTTATGGAGGTCCGGCGCCAAAAGAAGACCCGGTTGACACCGACCCCAATCTTAACCAACTCGATAAGATTGTTGTTCAGATAAAAGAAACGGAACAACTCAACGGTTCGGCAACATTAATAAAACGGATGTTGCTCAGACGCCACTCCGATTTGTACGATTTTGAAGTTACAATTCCCGAATTGCTGCTAAAACAGCAACAAAAAACAAAAAAAATATTCAACATCGTTTTAGGTGTTATTGCTGGTATCTCGCTGGTTGTTGGCGGAATTGGTATTATGAATATTATGTTGGCATCGGTCTTGGAACGCATTCGTGAAATTGGTGTTCGCCAAGCATTGGGAGCCAAGCAAAAAGACATAATCGCACAGTTTCTTTCCGAGTCGACTTTAATCAGTTTAACAGGAGGAATTATAGGAATTATTCTGGGTGTTGTGCTCTCACAAATCATTACGGCCATGTTCGATATCAAAACAATTGTTTCTGCCTTTAGCATTTTTATTGCTTTCGGCGTATCGGTTGGCGTCGGAATTATTTTTGGTTATCTACCTGCTAAACGTGCCGCAGCAAATGATCCGGTAGTAAGTCTTCGTTCATAAAAATAACCTGAAAAACAAACAAGAAAATGAAAAATATATTTCTGTCATTAATATTTATTTTGGGACTGACGGAATTTGTTGCAGCCCAGGAAGAATTGGTATTAACCCTGCCCGAAGTAATTGATATTGCTTCTGAACAATCAATTGATGCTTTCCGAAATAAAAACATGTATTTGGCCAGTTATTGGGAACACCGGTTTTATAAAGCCGAGCGTTTGCCCAGTATTTCATTAAGTGCCAATCCAGCAGATTTTAATCGTTTTAATAATAAGGAATACAACTTTGAAACCAACGAAGACGAATTCCGCCTGCGCGAATATTTTAACTCTGAAGTTTCAGTTTCAGCCGTTCAAAACGTTTCGCTAACCGGCGGACAGGTATTTTTACGCTCGGAACTGGGTATGATTAAGAACCTTGGTGGCGACAAAAACACCTCGTTTAATGCAACGCCTATCAGTATTGGGTTTTCGCAGGAATTGAATGGCTACAACCGCCTGAAATGGCAAGCTAAAATTGAACCATTAAAATTTGAGAAAGCCAAAAAAGAATTCATACAGGATATGGAAGATCTGCGGGGAACATCCACCTCACGCTTTTTTGGATTGATTAATGCCCAGATTCAGAAAAATATTGCGGAGATGAATTATGCCAATGCCGATACACTATACAAAATTGGGAGGGGACGTTTCCAGGTGGGAACCGTAACACAGGATGAATTGTTGGAACTGGAACTTAGTTTGCTGAACAGCGAGCAGGCACTTAGTGTTGCCCAGCTTGGTGAAAAACGGGCACAGGCACGGCTGAACTCTTTCCTCGGGCTTCCGAAAGAAACCGTTATAAAATGTGTTGTTCCCAGCGAAATTCCGGAGCTAAAGATTAATCCTGACGAAGCCATCAACGAAGCGATTAAAAACAACCCTGAGATTCTTAATCATCAACAACAACGACTCGAACAGGACGAAAATGTCGCGATGGCAAAATCCGAACGAGGGCTGAACACCACTCTGTATGCCATGTATGGATTAAACAAAAGTGCCGACAATTTTGATAATGTGTACACCGAACCCGACAAAAGTCAGGTGTTTAGTTTAGGCTTAAACATCCCTATTGTTGACTGGGGACGCGGTAAAGGACGTTATTCAATGGCCAAATCAAACCGCGAAGTAGCTCTGGCAACAATCAGACAGGAACGTATTGATTTTGAACAAGACATTTACCAAAGTGTGCTGGAATTTAATCTTCAGGCCGGACAGGTAAACACTGCCGCAAAAGCCGATACGGTTGCACAAATGGGATACAATGTTACCTTTCAGCGTTTTCTTATTGGTAAGATTGATGTAACACGACTAAATATTGCCAGTAAAGCTCAGGAAACAGCTCGTATGGCGTACCTTTCGCGATTACGCGATTACTGGTCGGCTTATTACCGACTGCGCAGTTTAACACTTTTTAATTTTGAAGAAAATAGACTGCTCGAAACCGATTACGACAAACTTTTAGAAAACTAATTTATGGCCGTAAAAAGAAAACATATTATAATTACTGCAGCTGTAATTTGCGTTATTGCTATTGCAGCTTTTGCCGGATCGTTTACTGCAAGCCAGTCGGAGAAAATCTATGTGGTTGAAAAAGGCCCTTTTGAAGCGACATTAGCCTGCAAAGGAGAAATTAACGGTTTAATTTCTACGCCCATTCCAGTGCCCGAAATACTCGGCGACAGAGAACTAAGGATTTGGGAACTAAAAATTCTGGATTTGGCACAAGATGGCAAGTACGTAAAAAAAGGCGATTTTATTATGCAACTCGATGCCAACCAGATAATGTCTGGGATGCGCCAGGAACAGCAAAACCTTGAAACGGCGGATGCTGACCTGAATAATGCACAAATAGATAGCACGGTGCTATTAACCGGTCTTAGGGAGGATATAAAAAATGCCATGCTCGATTTGGAATACAATAAGATCGATTTGGAGCAATCGATTTACGAATCGGCAGCCTACCAGCGAAAGGCCCAAATGACTTATAAAAAAGCAGAAAATACAATTGCCAAAAAGCGGCGCGATTACCAGCTTGAACAAAATAAGCTAAAAATGAGGGTGGCCCGCTATGAAGAACGAGTAAAACGCAGTCAGGATAAAATAGCTAAATTCCAACAAGCTATGCAAGCGGCACGTATTACGGCTCCTGAAGACGGAATTGTTATTTTTGGCGAAAGCTGGGATGGCACAAAATATAGTAAAGACGGCGATATTTCAACCTGGTCGAACGGCCCGCCGATTGCCACTTTACCCGATATGTCGGAAGTGATATCGGAGATCTACGTAAAAGAGATCGATATTTCGAAGATAAACGTGGGCGATAAAGTAAGAGTTAAGTTCGATGCCCTTGAAGGAGTTGTAATCAGCGGCAAAATAAATTCGATTGCACGTGTTGGCGAGGACCATAAAGATTTCGACATGAAAGTTTTTAAGGTACTTATTCATCTTGATGAGTCGAACGACGGGTTAAAGCCTTCCATGTCGAGCAATAATGAAATAATTCTGGCCCAAAAAGAGGAAGCTTTGTTTGTTCCGATAAAAGCTGTTATTAGCGAAAATGGCAAAGATTTTGTTTACCTTTCAAAACATAACGAAAAGGAAAAAACTCCGGTAATCACTGGTTTCGAGAATGACGAATTTGTGCTGATAGAAAGCGGACTTCAGGAAGGCGACAAAGTAATTTTGAACCCGATATTGGAAGAAATTTAGAATACACCAAGTTATAATTAGTAAAAACGGGCTGATTTTTCAGTCCGTTTTTTTATTTAAATTCGCGCCATGCAGAAATCGGCACATCCTAATATTTATTTGTTCAACCCCACTTGCGAATATGCGGTGGCGAATGGCAATGCCTCATGGCACCCGAATAAAATTCTGCAAAAAATGGAAGCCGATCTGGCCACCCTCCCCCTCTATTTTGCTACTGAAAACGATGTGGTAATTGTTCCCGAAACTCCCACAACTGAATTTTATAAGCACCTGCAAAAAATTGGAGTTACACCTCCTTTTTTTGTCACCGAAAAAGGGCTGCAAAATAATCCACCGGAACAAATAGGTAAACTTCAGCCGTGGGGCTGGAGCCCGGCCGTGCATAAACGTTTGGAAAGTTTAAAACCACGGTGTGCCAATGAATTCAAAACATCTCCGGTATTTATGTGGAAACCGGAGTATCGCGAGCTGTACACAAAAAAGTTTGCCTTGCAGATTTTAAAACAATTGACTGACAAACATCCGTCGGCCAGTTTTATCGGAGAAAACGAGATTACCGAAGTTTGCGAAACGCAAGACCAGATAGAAACGCTTTTGGCAAAGTGGGATAAACTTATGGTAAAAGCTCCGTGGAGCAGCTCGGGACGCGGATTACAGCCGATTACCAAGCAGCCAATACATGATAAAGTTTGGGAGAAATTGCTTGGCATTGTAAAAGAACAGGGATATGCAATAGTTGAAGCATTTCAGCAAAAAGAGCTTGATTTAGCTTTTCAGTTTGAACTAAAAGCCGGCGAAATAAACTATTTGGGAACCAGTAATTTTTCGGCCGATAAAAAGGGGCAATACCTGGGAAACAGCCTAAACGGATTACCTGATGAACTGAATCAGGATGTGAAAGACTTTGCTCTGGAAATGTCAGCACTTATCATTCCTGCGTTGCAAGAAGAGATCGGGAAAAGTAAACTAGCAGAAGACTATGAGGGCTATTTTGGTGTCGACACCCTTATCTTCAGAGATAACACCGGGGCACTTAAAATTAATCCTTGTTTGGAAATTAATGTTCGCCACAACATGGGATTGCTTTCGCTCTATCTCGAGAAATTTGTTGTTCCAACTCAAAAAGGACGCTTCCGCATGTTTTTCAATCCAAAAATTCGCTTTGCTGATTTCTGCCAACAAATGAGCCATGACCACCCGCTTGTTGTGGATGAACGTAAAATTGTTTCCGGCTTTTTCCCGCTAACAGCCTTTTCCGGCAATACTGAATTTGGTGCCTATCTCCTCGTCTAATCCAGATGTCTTGATTTTCTCTTCATTTTGTTTACCTTTAAATGAATGATTAATACGGGTCGCTATGGAAAATAAGGACGAAAAATACACCAGAAAAGGAAAGCTCTCGAAAAAATTTTACGAAAAAGAACTCAACAGATTGCAGGTTGAACTGGTTCGCCTGCAGGAATGGATAAAGTTTAAAGGACTAAAAGTAGTGGTGATTTTTGAAGGGCGCGATGCAGCCGGAAAAGGAGGAACCATTAAACGCATTATTCAAACACTAAACCCACGAATTTGCCGCGTTGTTGCGCTGGGAACTCCAACCGAACGCGAAAAAACACAATGGTATTTTCAGCGTTATGCTCCTCATCTTCCCGCTTCCGGCGAAATGGTTTTGTTCGACCGCAGCTGGTATAACCGGGCCGGTGTTGAAAAAGTAATGGGCTTTTGTACCAACGAAGAATACTGGGAATTTCTTCGCTCGTGTCCTAATTTCGAACGCATGCTAATCCGTTCGGGTATTATTCTTATAAAATACTGGTTTTCCGTAAGTCAGGATGAACAGGAGAAACGTTTCAGGGCGCGGTTGAATGAACCAACAAAACGGTGGAAACTGAGCCCGATGGACATTAAATCGATGGAAAAGTTTGAGGAGTATTCAAAAGCGAAAGATGAAATGTTTGCTTACACCGACACAAAAATAAGCCCGTGGTTAATGGTTGATGCCGACGACAAAAAACGAGCGCGGCTGAATTGTATCCATCACTTATTATCGTCAATCCCCTATAAGGAACTGGAACAACCAGAGATTGTACTTCCTGAACGACAGGAAAGAAAAGGGTATATCCGCCCGCCGCTGGATGAAATGACATACGTGCCGGAAGTTTATTAATGCCAAAAATAAAAAAGGGAAGCGAGTAGCTTCCCTTTCCATTTTCTTCTCCAATACGCTAATTATCCCTTGTTCTGGTCATGTCGAACAGGTGCCTCGCCTGCTCTCCAAGAAATCCTGAGAATAATTTCTCCTCCCCATTTTCAATCACTAAACCTCTTTCTGCTAATTCGTAGTAGGCATAGGTCCAGGGCATTTTTTCAATTCCATCATCGCCCTTTACCTCTACTTCTTCCTTTACAGCCAACGTAGCCGATTGCTGCAATTTACTTCCTTTTTCTCCTTCAAGTGCCTCTTTCATTGGTATTCCGGCATCAGCCATTCCTTTGCAGGTTGATTCCAGATCGGGCCACTCACTTACGTTCTGATAGTTTACAAAAGCTGTAAAATGATTCACCGCGTTACCATGCAAAAGAACCCAGGCAGCATATTGCGACACATCATTTACTTTTAAAACATCGTCTTTATTCGGAACATTCCATGGCCTTCTGAAATATTGAGCCAAATCGTTTACCAGCATTTCTCCTGCCACCCGGGGTAATTCACCCTTTTCTTTCAAAGTAGCTAATAATGCAATACTCTCATCCGATAATAAATAAGGTGTTTCTTTTACCGTATTCTTTATTATTTGCTGCGCCCATTCAGGTAACTCTTCCACCTCTAACTGGCTTACAAACAATTTAGGAAACATGGGATCGGGATGTTCAAAATGAACGGCGTTCAGTTTTTTCTTCTTGAAATTATATTTCTCAACCGGAACATATTCGAGGCAGGAAATAATGTGTTTTATTGCTCTTATTCCTTCCGGCTGTTCACCGGTGTGTGTGTTAAATGTTCGAAAGGCAATGTGATCGTTAACAACGCTACCTCCCTTATCAGTAACCAAACGCTGGTACTCCCGGGCATACGAAACGCGATCGAGATACATAACCCACAGCCGAGTGAGTAATGCTTTGGTAATTTCTTTTGCTGTAACTTTCATCCTGTAGCTTTTCTATTTTAAACAAGAAAAACAGGGCTTTTGTTACTAAAAAACAGATGTTTAAGAATATAGGATAATTGATGAAAAAACTATAACACAGGCTTGTGCTGACTGGTATTTTTCATGAATTCGAGAACGTCGTCTTTTGTGAACGAGCTGGTTGCACCCATTTTTGTGGTATTTAATGCTCCAACTGCATTCCCGAATTTCAGGGCTTCGTCAACCGGTTTACCATTCAGGTAATAATGTAAAAATCCGGCGGCAAATGCCATTCCCGATCCAACATTGTCAATTGCTTTTAAATCATAACCAGGCTCAAAAAATACGCCGTCAGTAGCATGTAGCGCTAAAACACCTGTACTTCCACGCGTGATAATTACAACGTCGATCTTGAATTTTTCAGATAATTTCCGGGCGAAATCTTCAACCTGGTTATATTCAATTTCCAGTTTATCGGCCAAAAATTCGATTTCTTTCTCTTTTATGCGCACAACGTTGGCCGCTTTGAGTAAACGTTTTACTACCTTTTTACTAAAAAAGTGTTCGAATAACTTGAGATCGAAAAAGTGTAGCGAATCGGGCGATTCTTTAATGAGCTCCCGTAAAGTATTTTTCGAGAGACCAAAACGTTGTGGCAACAATCCAAACACCAAACAATCGGCTTTGCGAACCAATTTTAATGCTTCGGCCGAAAACTCGATATGATCAAAAGCCACATCATGAGCCACTTTATAAACCGCCTCATCGTTTTCGTCAAAACTTACCTCAACTGTTCCGGTTTTAAATACCGAATCGAGCTGAACATTTTTATCCGAAATACCTAGTTTAATAAGCGTTTCAATGGCTTCCATCCCCAGTTCATCATCGCCAACGCGCGAAAGTAAATAGCCTTTTTCGCCCAGTGAGTTACACCGAAAAACGAAATTAGAAGGCGTTCCTCCCAACACTTTACCATTAGGTAAAATGTCCCAAACAACCTCTCCAAATGCAACTATTTTTTTAGCCATAATCTTACTTTCGGGTGCAAATGTAAAAATTAATAAAACGCTATCAAAAGTCTGTATGTGTCTCTTTTTCAAAATAAAAGCAAAAACAGATTAATCAATTGATAATGAACTGTTTTTAAAAGCAAAAAAAATGAAGTTAAAAAACAAATTTCACTCTAAAGCGTTTGTTTCTTTACAATGAACTATTTAGCACATCTCCATCTATCGGGCGAATCGGAAAAAATGCTGGTTGGCAATTTTATTGGCGATTATATAAAAGGCAATAAATATCTGCAGTACGATGAAGAAATTGCCAAAGGTATTTTGCTTCATCGACAGATCGATTCGTTTACCGATGCACATACGCTGCAACGGGAAGCCCGGTTGCTGTTCCGCCCCGAATTTGGATTGTATTCGGGAATAGTGGTTGATTTTATTTACGATCATTTTCTGGCAAAAAACTGGAGCCAGTATGCCACCCTTCGCCTGCCGGTTTTTGCTAAACGGGTTCATGCCATTTTACTCAGCCACTTTAGTTCGCTGCCGTTGCGAGTTCAGGGGTTTCTGCCTTTCCTTATTCAACACAAACGTTTGGTTTCGTATGCTTCTGTTAATGGGATTATACATTCGATAAAAATTATGGGAAAGCATTCGAGCCTTCCATCAAAATCAGAAGAAGTTGAAAGGATACTACTGGAAAATTACACGGAACTGGAAATAAATTTCGCGGCCTTTTTCACTGATCTTCTCGATTTTGTATCTGAGAAGCAAGGAGTTGAAATAAAAAAGCCCGATTATACAACCGGGCTCTGAATATCTTAATTATGCAAGTAATTCAAGAAATGCTTGTTCATAGAAGAAATTAGACTCGCCCAAAGCGGGTTTTAAATCGTCGAGCCATATGGCATCCGGATCGTATTTGGCAAAAAACGGGCGACCGACCCAATTCGGATCGCGGCCCTGTAAAAAGTTCAAAACAAATACTTTTTCTCCGGCAACTTCGCTAACACCGACTATTTGTACTTTACCCGGGTTGCACGACATACTTGGCCCTTTTACCGTACGACAAACGCCACTAACCTGGCTATACGCACTTCTGAAAACTTTCCAGGCACGGTCGAGCGTTACGGCAAAATAATCCTGTGCCCCGGTATCACGGGCAATAAACATATAATATGGAATGATACCTAATTTCACCTGCTCTCGCCAGTTTTCGGCCCAAATATCGCTATGGTCGTTTATATGATGTAACAAAGGTGACTGTGAACGAATCTGTACTCCGGCACTTATCAGTCGTTTTACGGCCTTCTGAACAGCCTCTGTTTTTAATTCTCCCGGGTGATTGAAATGCGCCATCAGCGCGATGTTTATTCCGCGCTTTTTCACTTTCTCAAACAAACGTAATAAATCATCAGCATCCTCGTCGGTTGTATAACGATAGGGCCAGTAAGCCAACGATTTTGTTCCGATACGAATGTTGCGAAGGTTCGGAATATCTGCTTCAAGCAGCGCGTTAAAATAGGTCTCGAAAAATTTGGTTTTCATCACTGCCGGATCGCCACCGGTAAACAATACGTCGCTAATGTGCGGGTTGGCTTTTATGTATTCTACCAATGTATCCGCCTCTTTCATAGCAAATTTAAAATCGTTTAGTGCAAACTGCGGCCAACGAAAACAAAATGTACAATAAGCGTGGCAGGTTTGTCCCTGGGTTGGAAAAAACAACATGGTTTCGCGGTATTTATGCTGAATGCCACTTAGCTTTTTACCATTAAAAACCGGCACGTTACTTTCTTGTCCGGCAGGGTTTGGATTAAGCTTTAACCTGATTTTATTAACTTCTTCCTGAATGGTTTTTCGTGGAGCATTACTTGTAATTAACGAAGCCATTTTATTAAAACTGGCTTTGTCAAGCATTTCTCGTTGCGGAAAATTGAGTATAAAAAATGGATCGCGTTCAAAATTATTCCAGTCGATCAACTCATCAACAACATAATTATCAGTTTTAAAAGGCAAAACCGTTCCAACAACTTCTATTTCCAGTTTCTGTTCTTCCGAAAGAAACTCCATCTGCGGAATTTGCCTAAAGTTATGAAGAGAATAAGGTCTATAAATCATCTCATTAAAATTTTTAATGGGATCGCATGCAAGTCGATCTGCAAAAGTGAACGCACAACTCTAAGTACTCGCTACTCGAATAAATCTGCGGTTCTTCCTCCCATAGGATATTAAAGAACTATGTTAATTTTTACTGTCTGTTTTTCCCTTTTTTGATAAATTTCTGTAAAGAAATTCTTCCGATTTTTTTTAAAGCCCCACAAAGGTATAAAAATGGGGGTAGTAAAAAAATGTTTTAAAGAATCTTGAAAAGTGCGTTAAGAGCTAGTCAGAAAGCTTCTCTAAACGACTGGCATCCAGTCGAATAAATACAAACAACAAAATTGTAAACGACCACAACGAAGAACCACCATAACTAAAGAACGGGAGTGGTATGCCGATAACGGGCATCATGCCAATGGTCATCCCAATGTTTACCATAAAATGAAAAAAGAGGATCACTGCCACCGAATAACCGTAAATACGCGAGAATGTTGATCGTTGCCGCTCTGCAAGCCAGACAAGGCGCATAAAGAAGAACAGAAAAAGCAAAATTATGGACAGGGTTCCAGCAAATCCCCACTCTTCACCTACAGTACAAAATATAAAATCGGTACTCTGTTCAGGTACAAAATCAAATTTGGTTTGTGTACCTTGAAGATAGCCTTTTCCCCACATTCCTCCCGATCCAATGGCAATCTTACTTTGGTTAACGTGGTAGCCGGCACCCTGCGGATTCGACTCAATCCCCAGCAACTCGTTTATCCGTGCCTTGTGATGAGACTCCAAAAAATTCTCGAAACCATAATCAACCGAAATAGTGAACAAGATGGAACCAATAAATACAATTGCAATCTTTGTATAATTCGAAAACTTATTCCGAACACTATGATACAATACAATAAATGAGCCTACTACGGCTCCGGAAAGTATAAATTGTGCCAGCCCGAACGATGTGTTTATCACAAAACTTAAAAGAATAAAAAAACCGATGGACAAGGCATAAATAATGGCAACATTTAAAAACTGTTTGAGCTTTGGATTAAAAATCAGAAACATTAGTAAAGCCACTCCAACCATAATTAATGCCAGGGTGAGATTGGCCAACACCAGAGCCAAAACAAAAAGAATAGCGATCAAGGTTCCAAAGAATAGTACCACTCCCGATAAGCCTTCGCGATATAACACCAGAACAAACGAAAAGTAAACCAACGCAGAACCGGTATCGTTTTGCAACAAGATTAAAACCACCGGCCCCAATATTATTGCCGCAATGATTAGTAACGATTTTGTTGTTTGTAGTTTAAAACCATGCGTGCTCATGTAACGGGCCAGGGCCAAAGCAGTTGCCGCCTTTGTAAACTCGGCGGGCTGAAACAGAACAGGACCAATCTCAAACCAGGACCGGGCACCATTAATCTCCTTCCCGATAAAAGGTACCAGCAATAGCAACAGCATTAATACACCATAAATGATATAGGAGAAAAAAACGTAGAAATTAACCTCCAGCAACATAATTATCAATGCCAAAACAAAGGCGGCTCCAATCCACATCAGCTGTTTTCCGTATTGCTGTGTAATATCGAAAATACTTTGATGCTCGTCGCTGTACAAAGCTGCGTAAATATTAAACCAGCCTAAAAACAGCATTAACACATAAAGGCCAACGGTTAACCAGTCAATATTTGCTAATATGTTATTTCTTCTTGGCATTAATCTGCTAATAACGGGTTGTGCGGATCTGTTAAAACAGCCTCCATCATTTGTTTTTCGTATATAAGTCGGTTATTGGCTATGCTATCGTTCAGGTATTTTTCAATCAGTAAACTGGCAATTGGCGCAGCATAACTTGCTCCCCATTTACTGTGCTCTACATACACACAAAGCGCAATCTGCGGGTCATCTGCGGGTGCAAATGCCATGTACGCTCCATGATCGATCCCCTGATTATTTTCAATTGTTCCGGTTTTTCCGCAATAGCTGATTCCGGGAACAGAACGATTCAAACGTGCTATCGTCACCTGTCGCATACCTTCAAAAACCGGTTCGAAATATTGATCTTCAATTCCGGTTTCGTGTTTAACCGAAAAACTACTTCTCACCGTATCATTCTCAACTTCTTTAATAATGTGAGGTTGATAATAATACCCTCTGTTGGCCAGAATAGCTGCCAGATTGGCCATTTGCAGAGGGGTTGTTCCCAACTCTCCTTGTCCAATTGCCAGCGAACGTACAGTGAGTGCCTGCCACCAATCTCCTTTATGCACCCTATTGTAATATGCGACTGTAGGTCGTAGTCCCATATTTTCATTGTAAAACTCGGAGCTTACTTTTTCTCCCAGCCCAAAACGTTTTACATACTCACTCCACACATGAAATCCTTCAGCTGTAGTTGGATATTTATTGATCGTATTTCGGAAAGTATTCCACAAAAACGGGTTACACGACTCGCGCACAGCATCGATAACACTTGCCGGCGAAATATGATTATGTGTACACTTGATCGGACTTGATGCCTTACCATTACACACAATTCGTGTGGCATTATTGATCGCACCTTCCTGCAAGCCTATTAAAATGTTGAATGGTTTAAATGTCGACCCCGGCGGATAACGAGCTTGCAGCGACCTATCAAACAAAGGCATCAAGGTATCGTTTTGCAGCTGGCTAAAGTTCTTTCCACGAACCCTGCCCACCAACATACCGGGATCGTATGTCGGCGCACTCAGCATGGCAAGTATCTCGCCAGTTTTTGGTTCAATGGCAACTACTGCTCCCTTTTTATTCTGAAACAGTTCTTCGGCATATAGTTGCAAATCGATATCGATTGTCGACACCAGGTTTTTACCTATTTCTGCAGGTTTATCTTCTGCTCCATTCAGGTACGAGCCCTGGTTGCGGACATGTACGTCAACCATTATCTTTTTTACACCTTTAACGCCACGCAGCTGCTTTTCGTAGGTTTTTTCTACCCCGCTTTGCCCAATATAATCGCCCGATTTATAGTAGTTGTCTCGTTTGATGTCGGAAGCATTGACCTCGCCTACATAACCTAAAACATGAGCTGCTACCGGGTATGAATATTTACGTAATGTCCTGGTTTGCGAGTGAAATCCTTTAAACTTATACAGCTGTTCCTGCAATAAGGCAAAATTCTCAGGCGATATCTGTTTAATCAACACCGAAGGTTTGTAGGGCGAATATTTTTGGGCTTTAGCTATCCCCTCTTCCAGAACAGTAGGAGTAATATCGAGCAAATTACATAACAAAAGCGTATCAAATTCTCCCACTTCGCGCGGTGTAACCATCAGGTCGTAGGCCGTTGTATTGTACACCAGCAGCTCTCCATTCCGGTCGTAAACCAGTCCACGTGCCGGATACTGAACAACTTCGCGCAAAACCTGGTTTGTAGCGGATTGCTTATAATCAGAATCCATTACCTGTAACCGGAACAGATCGATGATATAGATCAATCCAACCACAACAAAAATGGCTGCAACAATATAACTTCGTTTCGACAAATTGTTCATCTAATACCTTGCCTGTAATTTGTTTTGACAATCAGCAACTAAAAAGCGGCTATTCTAAAAAGTTCAAATTTAAGTACCTTCTTTTCGACCTCTGTTAATCGCGAAATACAATAAACTGGCTTAAAACTATAACAAAAATTGAAAACAACGAACTTAAAACAATACGATATAAGGTTCCTAAAATATCAGCAAAAGTAAACACTTCGATAAAGAATAGAGCCACATGATGCAGGAACACCATTATTGCCGTGTAATACAGAAACCAGCCCAAGCCGTTTTGCGCCAAACCGGGGTAATCTGCCATGTCCTCTTCGCGGTTGGTAATTGACCTGATGATAAGTGGACGCAGAAAAGCAATAAACACCGAAGCAAAAGCATGAACACCTAATGTATTGGAAAATATATCGATACTTAGGCCGATAAAAAATCCGCCTAAAAGAAGTACATAACGCGGTGCATTTACCGGAAGCAGCATAATAAACAGGATGTAGATATATGGATTTACGAACCCACTGACCTGCACCTGGTTTAAAAACAGTACCTGCGTAATCACAAGCACCACAAACATTATTGTATATTTAATTAGTTCCCGCCCCATTAATTACTTTATCCTCCAGTACTTTTAACTCCTCTTTCTTTACATTCTCGATGACATGCACATACCGGATCGATTTAAAATCGACAGCCAGTTTCACTTTTATATTGTAGTAATTTTCTCCTTGCGGTTTATCAAACGATAAAATGGTACCAATCAGTAATCCTTCAGGGAAAATTGATGAATAACCACTTGTAACCACCGTATCGCCAGTTGCCAGATTTACGTGAATTGGAATTTCCTGCAAGTTGGCCTGCCTGTAATTCTGACCATCCCAATGCAACGAACCATAATAGCCCGATTTTTTTAGTTTGGCAGAAATGCTCCATCGTGGATTAAGCAACGACAAACCCGATGCATACGAGTTGGAAACACTGGTAACCACTCCAACCACTCCTTCGGGCGACAGAATCCCCTGATCGGCTTTTATTCCGTCTTCGAGCCCTTTATCTAGTGTAATGTAATTTTGCTGTTTATTAGCCGAATTGTTAATAATACGCGCGGCCCTGAATACAAAATTTGAATCGGGCAATTCGTACGTAGTTACTATCGAATCGTGATTTGATATTTCTTCCAATTTACCACCGTCCAACATCGACCGGAGGTAGGCATTTTCGTTTGCCAGCTCTTCATTAACACGCGCCAGTTCGAAATACTGAAATACCGAACTTGTAGTATTGTAAAAACTTGCCGAAATAAAATTGGCCGAATTCAGAAAACGCGACCGCTGAAAACTATTGTAGTTAAACACCAGCACCAACGAAACCGCTTCTAAAAGAAGAAACAGTAGAAACGCAAAATTTCTTACCAGGAATCGAAGGAGACTGCGCATTTATGTTTTTAACTTTCTATTATCGGATAAGGAATGAGAAGTTTTCTACATTTTTCAGGGCAATACCTGTACCTCTTACAACCGCACGTAACGGATCTTCTGCAATGTGGAACGGAATACCAATTTTGTCTGTCAATCGTTTGTCAAGACCTTTTAACAAGGCGCCACCACCTGCCAGCCAAATTCCTTTCACAACAATATCGGCATACAATTCCGGAGGTGTTTGCTCCAGAGCACTCAATACTGCCGTTTCAATTTTCGAGATCGATTTTTCCAGGCAGTGTGCAATTTCCTGATACGAAACCGGTACTTCAATTGGCAGTGCTGTCATTTGGTTTGGTCCCTGCACTACGTAATCCGGTGGCGGTTCTTTTAGCTGCGACAAGGCTGAACCAACATGAATTTTGATTTCCTCTGCGGTACGCTCACCAATTTTAATATTGTGCTGATGACGCATATATTCCATAATATCGGCAGTAAGATCATCGCCGGCAATACGTATTGATTTGTTGGTAACAATACCACCAAGAGATATTACCGCAATCTCGGTAGTACCACCACCTATATCTACAACCATGTTTCCTTCTGGAGCTTCCACATCTAAACCGATACCAATAGCAGCGGCCAGTGGTTCATAAACCATGTAAACCTCACGTCCGCCGGCATGTTCCGACGAGTCGCGTACCGCACGGATTTCAACTTCGGTACTTCCTGAAGGGATACAAATTACCATTTTTAAAGCCGGAGAAAACATCCTCGACTTCGGGTTAATCATTTTAATCATCCCCCTGATCATTTGCTCCGCAGCGTTAAAATCGGCAATTACACCATCGCGCAATGGCCTGATCGTCTTTAAGTTTGCATGCGTCTTCCCTTGCATTTGCCTGGCTTTTTCTCCAATGGCAACCATCTTTTCGGTTTTCAAATCGATGGCTACAATCGAAGGCTCGTCCACTACAATTTTATCATTATGGATGATAATAGTATTGGCCGTTCCAAGGTCAATTGCTATCTCCTGCGTTAAAAATGAAAATAAACCCATAAATTAATTTGCTATGTATCTAGTGCTATAAAGATAATTTTATTTCTTAATGTCTGAAATGTCTGCGGCCGGTAAATGCCATTGCAATACCGAATTCGTTACATGCGTCAATCACTTCCTCGTCGCGGATACTGCCACCCGGCTCGATGATGTATTTAACACCGTATTCGTTGGCTGCCTCAATGCTGTCGCGGAACGGGAAAAAAGCGTCCGAAATCAATACCGATTTTTCGATATCCAATCCACCTTTAAGGTCGAAACGCGGCATTGTAAGGTAACGTAAACTATCCAAACGGTTTGGCTGTCCCATTCCTGCTCCTGTTAACCAGAATGCCCCTTTTTCAGTTTCGGTTACTACGGCAATAGCGTTACTCTTCAAATGTTTACAAGCGATTGAACCGAATTTGGCAAGGTTCATTTTTGAAGCCTCAAATTCCTTTTTGGTTACTGTTTTAAATTCAGTATCCAAACCTTCATCTTCATCCTGCACCAACATTCCGCCACTTATCGAACGGTATAATTTTTCTTTCGCCACCATTGGGCGCACCGGTGTTACTAATACACGAAGGTTTTTCTTCTTAGCGAGCACTTCAAGTGCTTCATCAGTATATTCAGGAGCGATAATAATCTCAATGAATTTTTTACTGAACCACTCAGCAGCTTCTTTGGTAACCGTTTCGGTAAAGCAAATAATGCCTCCAAAAGCACTGATCGGGTCACCGGCCCAAGCCAGTTCCAACGATTCCATAATGTTATCGGTAACCGCCAAACCACAAGGATTTAAGTGTTTAATAACCGAAACAGCAACTTTGTTTTCAATGTGAGTTACTGAATGATAAGCATCGCTGGCTGATTTCCACGCTGCATCGGCATCCAGCATATTGTTGTATGATAAGGCTTTTCCCTGCAGAACCTGAGCATTAGCAAGGCCTGCACCTTCGGCAACGTTATCGAATTTAAAGAATGTTGCTGCCTGGTGTGGATTTTCTCCGTAACGCAAAACATCACCATCGTTCAGGCTGATTCGTTGTGTTCCAGCATCGCCACCTTCGTTAAAATAGCTAAAAATTGCTGCATCGTAATGCGATGAAACGCCAAATGCTTTTCCGGCAAACCACTTCCGGTCTTGCAAACTAAATTCGCCGTCGTTTTCTTCCAACTTTTGTAGAAGTGGTTGATATTCGTTTTGCGAAGGAACGATCACAACATCTTTAAAGTTTTTGGCAGCGGCACGAATCAATGAAATTCCGCCTATATCAATTTTCTCAATAATATCTTGTTCTTCGGCACCCGATGCCACAGTATCTTCAAACGGATACAGATCAACAATTACAAGATCGATCTCCGGGATTTCGTATTCTGTTAGCTGGCTCACATCGCCCTGGTTGTCGCGACGCGATAATATTCCACCAAATACTTTTGGATGCAACGTTTTTACCCGTCCACCCAAAATCGACGGGTAACCGGTTAAACTTTCAACAGCAGTAACTTCAACGCCCAACGACTCGATAAAACTTTTTGTACCACCGGTACTTAAAATCTTAACACCCAAGTCGTTTAGTTTGGTAACAATCTTATCTAAGTTTTCTTTGTGAAAGACTGAAACCAGAGCAGTCTTAATTTTTTTATTATCAGCCATTTATTGGATTTTTCAAATTCGCTTGCAAAGATAAAAAAAACAGATAATTTACTATTATAAACAAAGTGCTAATTAAAATATTATTTGCATACCAAACTATTTCTAAATTCATTGTAATATTTTACATGATCGGGCACTAATACAACAGATTGTCTTTTCCCGAATCTTGGTTTCTGTTCTTCTGTAAAATACGAAGAGCGTTAAAAGGCATTTTTTTGAGAGATATGCAGAAGGCCAGTAAGCAAAATAAAAAACAAGTACTACTTTTACTTCAAATTAAAACCAAATAATGTTACTGCTTCGATTGATATACGAGTCTTTTTCCTTTGCGGCAAATTCGCTTGCAGCCAATAAGTTGCGCACCATACTTTCGTTGCTGGGTGTTACCATCGGTATTTTTGCTATTATTTCAGTTTTTACGGTTATCGATTCGCTGGAAGTTTTTATTCGCGACAGCCTAAATTCTTTGGGCAGCAACATGGTTTATGTGCAAAAAATGCCCTGGACTCCTCCCGAAGGCGAAACTGAATATCCGTTTTGGAAATACCAAAATCGCCCGGTTCCTACTTTAGAGGAAACCGAAGAGGTGATACGGCGTGCACAAACCGTTGATAATGCTGCTTTTTTGTTCGGTTTTGGCCGTAAAGTGCAATACGGCAGCACCACCCTCGACAATGCTGTAATAATGGCAACCTCAGGAGGTCTCATGGACGTGTGGAACCTGGAAATTGCCAAAGGGCGCTACTTTACCGATTCGGAAATGCGAAACGGAGCACCGGCTGCAGTAATCGGACACGAAATTGCCGACCAGCTTTTCGATGGTTTGGATCCGGTTGGCCGAACCATAAAAATTCAGGGGCAAAAATTCAACATTATTGGTGTTTATACACCAATGGGGCAAGATGCTTTTGGCACCAGCATGGACCGCTACATTCATATTAGTGTTGTAAAATCGTATTACATGATTGATGTGCGTGACCGCGACCGCGGACAAACCATTTGTATTAAAGCAAAAGACAATATCGACACCGATAAATTCATGGCCGAACTAGAAGGTATTATGCGTACCATTCGCCGATTGAATCCAATGGAAGAGAACGATTTTGCATTGAATGAAGTAAGTATTGTTGCCAACCAATTCGATCAGTTTTTTGTGATATTTAATTTGGCCGGAGCTATTATTGGCGGATTCTCGATACTTGTTGGTGGTTTTGGAATTGCCAACATCATGTTTGTTTCGGTGAAAGAACGTACCAAAATAATCGGTATCCAGAAATCGATTGGAGCCAAACGTTATTTTATCCTGCTGCAATTTATTTTCGAGGCAATTGTACTTTCGGTAATCGGCGGGATTATCGGGTTAATTTTAATCTATGCAGGAACAATTATTGTGAACCAATCGACCGATTTCACCATAGTTTTAACCACCGCGAACATTATTAACGGCCTGATGATTTCATCCATAATCGGTTTCCTCGCCGGTTTTATGCCGGCACGCGCTGCTGCCAAACTAGATCCGGTAATTGCAATAAATTCGGTTTAACAAGCACTATTTATCAAACCTTTTATAAGTATATATCAGCCCAATACCCACATAAGGTTCATTCTCAATATTTCCATAATGAAATGGTTGGTTTGGGATTTGCTCATTAATAATATCGCTTGTTTTTCGAAAGTTAATACTGTTTCCTCCTATAAAAATGCGCATTGCAAATCTATCGGAAAAGGTACCAATAACACCGAAATCAAAACCATAAAACAACTGTGTCCGCTCATCGGCTTTATTTATTAGCTGATTATCGGGTGAAACTAAATCAATTTGGCCCGATAGACGTAAAGATGCCACACCGCTAAAAAATGTTGCGTAAAACTGTATATCAGTCCTGTCGTCATCATTATATAAAATGGGCAAGTACCCCGTTATCTTAGCATTTGCAAACGAGCAGCTTCCTTTCAAATCGTAATAATCAATATTATCACCCTGAAAACTTTTTGAAATTATTGTATATGAAGTATAATTATTACTCGATTCAATTCCGCCACCAACACCAAATCCGACAAATTCAAGAAGGCGCCATTCGTGTTCCAATTCAACACCAAAATATAATGGATCTTCTTCCAGAAAGGCTCCTTTCAGGGTTAGCCCAATGTTTTTTGAAGGAAATATTTCTTGAGCCAGGCTAATCTTTACAATTATAAGAAACAGAAAAAGGAGAGAAAACGATTTACAAATTGATTGCATAGTTAAAGGTTTCCCCTCTTCCATCAAAAATAATACCCAAATTTGGAGAACATATGCAGTTTAAACCAAATTAAAAAACAAACCCGATATCGCCAGGTAAATCATCATTCCCAATACATCGTTCATGGTAGTAATAAATGGCCCCGTCGCCAGTGCCGGATCAATTTTAAAACGATTCAGTAACAACGGAATTACTGTCCCAAACAACGAGGCAAAAAGAATGACAATAAACAATGATATGGAAACGGAATAAGTGAGGTTCAAATTTCCTGAAACAAAGAAATTGTAGCAAAAAATTAGAACGGCAAAAATACTTGCTGTTAACACGGCTATCGATACTTCTTTTACTATTTTTCTCGCTGGTGTTTCAATATCTTTCACACCACTTGCTATACTTTGTACCACAATCGACGATGACTGAACTCCAACATTACCGGCCATCGCCGCAATAAGCGGGATAAAGAATGCCAGCTGCGTAACTTTTGTTAACGACTCCTCATGCGAGCCTAAAACCACTGCACTTAATATCCCTCCCAGCAACCCAATCAGTAACCACGGGAAACGGGCGCGTAAAATTTGCCACACGTTATCGCCGGGTTCCACATCTCCGGTAATACCTGAAACCATCTGGTAATCTTTTTCGGCCTCGTCACGCACAAAATCAATCACATCATCGAAGGTAATCCGTCCTTGCAAACGGCCAATTTCATCAACCACAGGCATAGCCACAAGGTCGTATTTATCCATCATCTCGGCCACCTCTTCCTGTCGGGTGTTGGTATATACTTTTTGTATCTCCGGATCGTAAATTTTCGATACTTTGGTATTGGTATGATTTAATATTAACTTTTTTAACGATAATACGCCCTTCAATTTTTCTTCGTCGTCGGTTACATAAATGTAGAAGATCTCGTCCACCTCTTCAGCCTGGCGGCTGATTTCTTTCAGGCAGGTTGCCACGTTCCAGTTTTCGTTTACCGCAACCAGCTCTTTTGCCATTATACCACCGGCTGAATCTTCTTCGTAATCCAGCAAATCGATAATATCACCAGCCTGCTCAATATCTTCTATTTCGTTCAGTACTTCTTTCTGAATATCTTCATCCAGATCGGCAACAATATCAGCAGCATCATCCGAATCCATGTATTCGATGAAGCGTGTGGCGATCATTTCAGGCGGAATAACTTTCAAAAAGCGGCGGCGGTCGTCTTCATCTATCTCAATCAGAACATCGGAAGCTTTTTCTCCATCCAGCAATAAATAAATGAATTTTGCTTCCTCGGTGTTCAGATCATCCATAATCTCGGCAATATCAGCCGGGTGAAGATCTTGCATTAAGACAGCAACTTCCTTTTTGTTCCTCTCCTCAATCAGCTCTCTTAACTGCTCAATGTATTCTCTGGTTGCTTCAAAACTCATGATTTACTGTTTTTCGATTTCTTCGATTTTACAAGTCAGATCAATAAACGCATCCACCGAAAGTTGTTCCGGACGTTTCATCGCATACTCTTCGGGTAATGCAGTACAAATTCCCTTTAAAGAGTTACGCAGCATTTTTCGGCGAAGGTTAAAAGCTGCCTTCACCACTTTTACAAACAGTGCCTCGCTGCAAGGTAGTTCTTTTACCTGGTTGCGTTTTAGCCTCACCACTGCCGATTTTACTTTTGGCGGTGGATTAAACACGCCTTCTGAAACGGTAAACAGGTACTCGATATCGAAATAAGCCTGTAGTAAAACACTCAGAATTCCGTAGGTTTTCGATCCGTGTGGTGCAGCAATACGCTCGGCAACCTCTTTTTGTATCATTCCAACAGTTTCGGGAATGCGGTTGCGGTATTCCAAAACACGAAAAAAGATTTGCGATGAAATATTGTAAGGGAAATTACCGATAAGACTGAAATTGCCTGAAAAACGCTCAGCAACATCGGCTTTCAGAAAATCTTCTCCCCAAATGTGTTGTAGGGTCGGAAAATTTTGTTTGAGGTATGCTACTGATTCGGCATCGATCTCAACAGCATGCACATTAAGTTCCGGACGTTGCAAAAGGTATTGAGTGAGAACTCCCATTCCAGGGCCGATTTCCAGTATATCCGGCACATCGGCACCCAGGCTGTCAACAATTTTCCGCGCAATATTTTGGTCGGTTAAAAAATGCTGACCAAGATTTTTTTTGGGTCTTACATAGCTCATTACTCTCAACCTCGTCCATTGTCAATTTTACTTAATATCCCTTTTTCTTACGATTAATAAAACAAATTTATATTTTTGCCATCAAAGAAATGCTCGGTACCTAACGGTATTTTTTCGCGTCGTGAAAGTAGTAAAATTTAAGGAAAATAACGGGTGACGCGAAAAAGAAAGCTTAAAAAAAACCTAGATTTTGAAAAAAACAATCGTTAAGATCCTACAGTTTATTGGCTTCTTCGCCCTTGGGGCATTCATTTTTTGGCTTATTTATAAAGATCAGGATATTGAACGGATAAAGACCGTTTTAAAAAATGATGTAAACTACTGGTGGGTGGCACTCTCGCTGTTTATTGGCTTGTTGAGCCATATCAGCCGCACACTTCGCTGGGGATTAATGATCGAACCTATCGGGCACAAACCACGCTTTATCAATACTTTCTTGGCCGTAATGGTAGGCTATTTAATGAACATGGCTTTCCCACGTATGGGCGAAGTTTCGCGCTGCGGTGTTTTGGCGCGTTACGAAAAAATATCGTTTACGAAACTGGTGGGAACCGTTGTTGCCGAGCGATTGATCGACCTGATATCGCTGTTGATTTTGCTGGCTATTGTTATTCTCTCGCAGTTTGGCGAGATGCTTCGCTTTATGAAATCCAACCCTGAAATTTCGGAGAAACTATATACTGCTATTACATCGCCGTACCTTATTATTGGAGTTATTGTATTTGCTGCTCTGATCTTCGTTTTCAGAAACGCATTTAAACATACTGCCTTTTTCAAAAAAATAATGGAAGTGATCCGCAACTTTAAAGAGGGTTTCATTTCTATCCGTAACATCGAGAAAAAAGGCTGGTTCTTTTTCCACTCGGCGTTTATCTGGGGCATGTATTACCTGATGCTTTATGTAGTATTTTTCGCCTTTGATTTTACCAGCGACCTGAATCCGATTGCCGGACTAACAACATTTGTACTGGCAAGTTTTGGTATGGTGGCACCCGTACAAGGCGGAATAGGGGCATGGCATTTTATGGCCAAAGAAGCTCTGTCGTTGTATGGAGTAGCCAACGAAAACGGAATTATCTTCGCTTTTGTAGCGCACACATCAATGACTGCAATGATCATTCTTATTGGTATAATATCTATACTCATTCTTCCGTTTATTAACCGCCGAAGCGATATTACTGATGAAGAATTGGTTCCGAAAACCATGGGTGCTAAATAGCCAACGAATTTAAACGATCCGCACCCAACACTATCGGTATTATTTGTATTTTGGCACCTTTAAACGTCTGAAATTTTGAACACCGAACTCTTTATATCGCGCAGGCTATTTTTCGACAAGGCAAATAAAAAGCAATTGTCGCAACGTATTATTCGTATTGCGTTGGCGGGTATCGCGCTGGGATTAACGGTAATGATCGTTGCCGTGGCGGTGGTTACCGGATTTAAAAAAGAAATCCGCAACAAAGTAATCGGCTTTGGTTCGCACATCCAGATTATTAATTACGACTCGAACAACTCGTACGAAACCAGTCCTATTTCTGAGGATCAGCCTTTTCTTGCCGATGTAGAAGCGCTGCCCGGCGTAAAAAGCATGAAACCTTATGCCACCAAACCGGGAATGATAAAAACCGACGAGTACATCCAGGGGATTGTATTTAAAGGTGTAGACGAAAACTATGACTGGCAGTTTTTCAGCAAACACCTTATTGAGGGCCAATTACCGTCCATTACAGATAGTGCCCGCGTAAATGAAGTATTACTATCAGCGCAAGTGGCCAAGCTGTTGCGTCTGAAACTGAACGACCGCATTGTGGTATATTTTATTACCGGCGAAGAGATTATTCCGCGCATGCAGCAAATGCTGATAAGCGGTATTTACCGCACTGGTTTCGAAGAGTTCGACCAGCGGTTTATTGTGGGCGACCTGAAACAAATTCAGCGGCTTAACGACTGGCGCCCCGACCAGATTACCGGTTTTGAAGTTATTACGACCGACTTTTTCGATATCGACAACATTGAGCAGGAAATACGCAATATTATTATCAGCTACCGCGAAGAAAACTCGGAGATACTACGCACACAAAGTATAACACGCGTTTACCCGCAAATTTTCGACTGGCTGTCGATACTGGATATGAACGTATGGATTATTCTGGTGCTAATGGTTGTTGTTGCAGCCTTTAATATGGTATCGGGGTTGTTGGTACTAATACTCGAACGCAGCACCATGATTGGCGTACTAAAAGCCATGGGAAGCCCCAACTGGAGCATCCGAAAAGTGTTTGTGTACCTCTCTGTATTTTTAACCGGACGCGGACTACTGTGGGGAAACATTATTGGTGTAGCTATCGTATTGCTGCAAAAGTTCTTTCATATCATTCAGCTTAATCCCGAATCGTATTATGTTGATTATGTACCGATGAATTTTTCGCTTACCCACCTGCTGTTGCTCAACCTCGGAACCATTGTTATTACTTCGCTGATACTGATTATTCCAAGCTGGTTTATTTCAAAAATCTCGCCTGATAAGGTTATTCGGTTTGATTAATTTTCCCCTGCGCATTAATCAAAATCCACCTTCCTTTGTTATATAGGCCAAAGGAGAAAACAAGTATGACAGACAGAAAACAATTGGCCTTTTCGGTGCTCGATTTAGCACCGGTTGCCGAAGGCTCTACCCCCGCCGATGCTTTGCACAACAGCCTTGAACTGGCTCAGCACGCCGAGCAGCTGGGTTACAGTCGCTACTGGGTGGCCGAACATCACAATATCATTAGTGTGGCCAGCGCTGCCACATCGATTATAATTGGGTACATTGCCGCGGGAACAAAAAACATCCGCGTAGGGTCAGGCGGGATAATGCTGCCCAATCATTCGCCGCTAATTGTTTCCGAACAGTTTGGAACACTGGCTGCCATCTACCCCAATCGAATCGATTTAGGCTTGGGCCGCGCTCCCGGAACCGATCCGGTAACTGCTTCCGAATTACGCTACGACCGTATGCGTGCAGCTCAGGATTTCCCGAATGAAGTGCGTAAAATTCAACAATATTTCTCGCCCGAAAACAGGACTGCCGAGGTTCGCTCTGTTTTATCGGAAGGAGCCAACGTCCCCATATTTATTTTAGGTTCGAGTACCGACAGTGCTTACCTGGCCGCCGAACTGGGATTGCCTTATGCATTTGCCAGTCATTTTGCGCCACAAATGCTTATATCTGCGCTCAAAATTTACCGCGAGAATTTTAAACCTTCTGTACAACTCGACAAACCGTATGTAATTATTGGCAGCCAGGTGGTTGCTGCCGAAACCGACGACGAAGCTGAATACCTGGCCAGTACCATGCGACGCAGCTTTATGGGAATTATTACCGGAAGACGTGAGTTGATGCAGCCACCGACACACCATTTGGGTTACGAAAAATGGGGAATTATCAAAGAGCGTATCGACCAGATGCTCGCCTGCTCGCTTATTGGCGGAAGAGAAAAAATTGAGCGTGAACTCCAACAACTTATTGCTAACACCGATGCCGATGAAATCATCGTGTCATCGCACATTTACGACCAACAAAAGCGGGTGGATTCGTATAGGATTTTTTCAGAAGTGGCGAAAGGTTTTGAATATTAATCTTGCACTGCTCCTCGTTTGCAACTAGGGGCAGTTGAGTAGAGCATTCATCTATGTATCCAATCCTTTTTTATTGTTAGTTTTTGCATAGCAAACGTTACAATATCTGTTTCACAACAACAAATATTGTTTCTGTGTTTCTCCCTTAAATCAGCAGGTATTTTTATTTTTGCTTCCTATGATCACGCATCCTGATAAAATAGCTGCCGCTTTAAAAGGAGACCTTCCGGGTTCGTTGTCGCATTACAAAATGCTGCCGCCGGGGCGGGTGTTAAATCCTGCTCCCGAAGACCAGAGCAAGGTAAAACCAAGCAGTGTGTTGTTGTTACTTTTTCGTGATGTGGATGGATTAAAAGTTTGCCTGATTAAGCGCCCCACGTATATGAAACATCATGCCGGGCAGATTGCCTTGCCGGGCGGGCGAAATGAGGCCAACGAAAGTGCAAGCGAAACTGCGCTGCGCGAAACATACGAAGAAATTGGAATTCCCCGGACTAAGATCAGGCTGCTGGGAACGCTATCGTCGTTTTATGTCGAGGTGAGCCGTTTTCAGATCACACCATTTGTGGGTTGGATGGATACCAATCCGGAATTCATTCTTTGTCCTGACGAAGTGGAGAAAACGATTCTTTTCCCCATTGAAGCTTTTAAACCACCGCACTCAAGCATCGAATTAAAAACCCTTACCGGATTAATGAAAGTTCCCTGCGTGAAATACGACGGTGAAATTATTTGGGGGGCTACAGCTATGATTCTTTCGGAGTTTTATGATTTAATTAATAAAAATTGAAAGCATTCAATTTTTACATCTTATTGTCTCCCCTAATTTCAGGGGAAATGTCAGCCTATGGCATGTGTGAGGATGACAAAGGGGTGTATTAACCGTGACGTGCTTACTTAATCGTACCACGCCCAGGAAACGCCCAAACGGAAAGTAGCCCGCGGCATTGGGTAATGTGGTGTAGTCATATAAGTACCATTAAGAAAGTTCGTACCAATATTCATCCATTTAAAGAAGACGCGTGTACGTTTTAAACGCAGGTTGGCATAAATATCGATATATGGGTAATCCCCGTATTCCTGTTCGTTCTGTAAATAAAACAAACCTGTTGACGGTGCATAAGCATCGGCGTAAAATTTAGTGTTGTATCGCACATCAGCACCAATTTGCGTAAACATCACTTTCGAAATAGTAAACTGGTAATAGGTATTTACAAAAGCCGACCATTCGGGTAAATGCAGATAGCGTTCTTCCGAAACTTTTTGCCAAAGCAAGCGCGTACGAAAATGAAAACGCCGGTAGTTAAAATCTTTGTCAGCATAAACCGACATTACCAATATTTCGTTTGACGTTTGATCAGGAATGGCTTCCTCGTTATTATACAGAAAATTATTTATGGCAGCGTAGTTGGCAGCCAACTCAAGTTTGCGTTGCGGCACCCTGAATCTGGCTCCCAGCGTCAAACGTTGTTCGGCATCAAAATCATTATCCCATTGAAAATGATTCGACCGGAATGTCTCCTGGAAATAGTCAGGAACCCGGTTCTCTAACGAGCCGGTAAATATCATCGCGGCCGCTGAATCGCCCCAGAATTGAAATGGTTTGGTAATCATTCCGTTTAACTGCAGTTCTCCTGCGTTCCTACCCGCCAGGTTAACTTTTCCATCAAAATTCCACAGCCAAAAGCTCCCCATTTCTCTAAAAATTCCTCCACCAACATACAGGTTCGAGTATTTAATATCAAAACGTCGGTGCGTTGAATCATTCACCTGCACTCCCGGAGTATTTCCGCGGAAAAGTTCGTAGCCCAGAAACGCTCTTTTACCGAAAGTGTATTTTTTGTTCGGATTTTCGTACTGTTTCAGCTGAAATACATTACTTATTCTTCGGTACTTTATTTCATCAGTAGTGTAGTCTTCTCCATAGTAAGTATTTTGGAAGAAAGAATTTGTAGTGTCTTCTTCATCCACAAATTTCTGAGAATACCTGTCGTGTTCGAAACTGTACATTATGCCCAGTATCGGCCGGAAAACATCAACACTGTCTACCGGATCAAAATCGTATTTTCCAATTCGGTATTCGGCAGTGGTATAATAATTAATACTGTTGAAATTGGTCCGTACTTCGGTCAGATTAGTAGACCAATATTCAGGATCAAGATCAGAAGAAAGAAGTGTATCACTTACTATTCCTCCGTTCTCGCTGTTTTTTAAAGAGTTCGATATAAATCCGCCGTGAACATTCCACTGGTCGCGGTTATAACCTGTATTTAGCGCCACAAAATTGTTTTTGGCATCCTGTGCACTATACTGCCCGTCTGATTTCTCCTGGTTGGTGCGGAACGTCCAGTTCCAGAAAGGCGTAACATTTTGCGAGTGAACTACATCAAAACGCGTCTCGTTATTCCTCGATTTGTTTTCGCTTTGGCTGTAATCGAAACGAGTATAGGGGGTAGTAGTATTCATGTACTTGATTTTCCCCGGTGTTAACAGGTAATCCTGCCTCGACTGAAGGAAAAAATAATTGGTTTGATTGCCACGCTGGAAGAAGTAATTGGTCATTCCCGGGTTACCGTAGTTACCCG